>JBCLES010000042.1:0-26416 GCA_038913135.1 Anaerolineae bacterium | reverse complement strand
CGGCGGGTCAATTCTCGAGCGGTGCTTACAACCCGCGGAAATCCGCCCCAGTTCCTTGCCGAGATCTCTCTACAGCCCTATCATGACCGTTCGGCGACCAGCCGAGGAAGGGGGTGATATCCAAATGTCAGTTGACACGCGTCCCGGCGAGTCGTTCGAGGGACTGATGAAGCGCTTCCGCAAGGAAGTCGCTAAGTCGCGCATCCTCAGCACGTATCGCCGCAAGCGATGGTTCACCCCGCCTAGTGAAGAGCGACGTCTCGCCCAGAAGAAGGCCGAGCGCCGCGCCCGTCGACGCGCCCTTCGCGCCACCAAGCCAAAGCGTGGTGCAGGTGCCCCCGGTAGCTTCGGAGGCGGCGGTTTCGGTGACGGCGGCTTCGGCGACGGCGGCTTCGGCGAAAGCACCGGTCGAAGCGAGACCAGTCGCAGTAACCGCGGTGGTCGAGGCGGCGGTCGCGACCGCGACTAACCACCGCAACTTCACGATCACTTGACCAGGTGAAAGTTAGCCTCGGATCAAACACAGAAGTCGAAGAATCACGAGGGCCGGGCGCGATGCCCGGCCCTCGTCGTTTCTATCGCCTTGCCCCGTACCATCGGTCCATCGGCCAATACCGGCGGTCGCGTCGCGCGCTTGCCCTTGTTACAACCCTACCTGACCTCCGCCCACGTCGCCGCCATCGAGGATCGCCTGGAGCGCCGACCAAACCGCCTCGACCGTCACGTTGTGGATCGCCGTCGATCCGGCCAGCGCTCGGAGTGAGCCGCCCTCAAGAGTAGGCGCGCTGCCCGAGCCAGTGCCCGAACCACCGCCCGAGTCACTGCCCGTGCCTCTGCCAGAGCCGCCGCCCAAGCCACTGCCCGCCCCAATCACCGTGTCCGCCCCGCCCGCCAACTCCTCCGATCCCGCCGTAACCGCCACCCCCGCTCCCGGCGCCGGCCCATACCGAGTCGCATCCGTCGGACCGAAGATCACTACCACGGACGTGCCGACCGCCGCCGCAAGGTGCGCGATCCCACTGTCGTTTCCCACAAAGGCGTCGCACGTCTCGATGACCGCTGCCGTCCCACCTAGCGACAGCCGTCCGGTATGATCGAGGATCCTACGGTCCCCGAGATCCCCAGCATCCCCGAGTGCCGCCCTTACAATCGCCGCCCCTATCTCGCGATCTGCTGGCCCACCTACCAGCACAACGCGCCAACCCCTTTCAACGATCCACCTCGCCAGCTCCCCAAATCGCTCCACGGGCCAGCGCTTCTCCCGAAGCGTCATCCCCGGATTCTCGCCCCCTGCCGGATGGATCACGACGACCGGCCGATCATCTGTCGGCGCCCCCAACACCCCCACCGCCGCCGCCCGATCCCCTTCCGACGGCACGAACACGGGCCGCCCGCCTGTCGGATTCGCATCCACTCCCACCGCCCGCGCGAGCGCAAGATAGATCTCGCGCTCCGGCCTCGGATCTACCGGCGATGTCGGGACACGCACCGTGTGCGCCCAACCCCGCCCACTACCGCCGTCCAATCCGACCCGGACCCGAACTCCGGCCAGCATCGGAATCAATGCCGAGACGGGTGATCGATCAGGGATAAAGGCTGCGTCATATCTCTTTCGTCGGATCGCGATCACCAAGCGGACGACGTCCCGGGCTCTCAGGCTCCCGCGAAAGCAGCCGCTCGCATCGATCAATCCGGCAAGATGTGGGTTGCCCTCCAGCGCAGGCCGAGCGTGTTCCGCGACCGCCCATTCGATCTCGGCGTCCGGCCACTCTGCCTTCAGAGCCGCGGCGAGCGGCGTGGCCATGAGGACGTCGCCGATGCAGCACGGCTTGAAGATCAGGATCCGCCGCGGCGCCGCGATCGCGACGTTCAAGGCCCGAATCGCTCGCCCCCCGCCCCTATCGCCCCACTCCCGGCGCACTCCCACTTCGTCGCGTTCTAGCGCTCCCGCCGACACGCGCGCTCCCACTTCGCCCCGATCGACCTGTACCACTCGCACTCCCGACCCCACCGCTACCGCCGCCGCTGCCGCCTCCCCCCACCAACCCGTTGAACGGCGGCGCAAGGATCTCGAAGACCAGGCATCGTCGGCTGTCCAGCATCCGAGCGCGCAGGCGCGGGTCGACGTCGGACAGCGTGCCGGCCGTCGTTATGACCGTCGGGAGGCGGGCCGCGTAACGGTGATTGAGGATCTGGTACAGCTTCTCGCGCGCCCATGGCGTCGCGCTCTCCGTGCCGAGGTCGTCTAGGACCAGGAGCGGGGTGGAGCGGACTTCTTCGAAACGCTTGTCGTAGGCCACGCGGCTCGATGGGCTGAACGTTGCGCGCAGGTGGTCGAGCAGATCCGGCACGACGACGAATAGCGCCGCCCCGCCCGCCGCGATGCGCGCGTTCGCGATCGCCGCCGCCAGATGCGTCTTGCCGCTGCCGTGGTCGCCTAGGAGGACCAGCCAGCCCATCGGCTCGTCGCTGAATTCGCGCGCCGTGCCGAAGGCCCGGTGGAGGTTCTCGGCAGTCTCACGCCTCAACTCGCCGACCCGGCCGTCCCAAGTGTTGAACGTCATGTCCGCGTAGTGATGCAGGCTGGAGATCGTTATGTCGTCCGGCGAAAGCCCGCCCCGATAGTCGAGCGCGTTCATCTCGATCACCCGGACCACATCGAAGTGGCCAAGGCGCGATCGGAGCCGGTCGTCGAGCGCTTCGGGCGGATGGTTCGTCGTGATAACCGTCGGCAAGCGGTGCGTGTAGCGATGGTTCAGCAGCTGGAAGAGCTTTTCCGCCGCCCATGCCGTCGGCGCCTGCGTGCCTAGATCGTCCAGCACCAAGAGCGGCGCGCTCTTCACCGCCTCGAAGCGTTCGTCGTAGCTCGACTCCGAGCCCGGCGCAAAGGCCCCGCGCAGGTGGTCGAGCAGGTCAGGCACTACGACGAAGAGCGCCGGCGAGCCTTGGGCCAAACGCGCGTTGACTACAGCCGCCGCCAGATGGGTCTTGCCGCTGCCGTAGCCGCCGTGCAGCACAAGCCAGCCCGTTGGATCTTCCGCGAACGCTCGCGCAACACGATAAGCCGTTTCCAGCGTGCGCACCGCGTCCGCCGAATTGCCTGGCGCGTCCGTCCGGAAGCGCTCGAAGCGCATCTCGTCGAGCGCCGTGATGTTCGACGCTTCCTTTACGCGCGAAAGCCGCTGGCGCGCTAGGTCGTCCGCGATGCACTCGCAAGCCACGGCACGCCCGAACTCCGGATGGCCGACCTCGACGTCACGCCGCAGCCAGCCAAGGCCGCCGCAGCGCGGGCAGTCCGGATCGCCCGGCCCTGAACCGCTCGACCCGCCGTCCCGCCTCCCCCGTCCGCCGCTGTCACCGCCGCCACCACCGGACCCACTCGATCCATCAGACCCACCGGCTCCACCATTCATCCCGCCGCCGGACGACCTCGATCGTCTCGATCGGGCACCGGTGCCATGGACTCCTTCACCGCCGTCGTCCTGCCCGCTCGACCCCTTACCGTTCCCGCCCCGGTCCGCCTCAGCGCTTGACCCACGCGCCGTACGGGTCTTCTCGATCCGATCGCGCAGCGGTCCGATCACGTCGCCGATCGACTCCATCAGCCTCTCCGTCGCGTCCATCGCGTGCCCACCGTTCCAAGATCGCCCGTACATATGACCACTTGCGCGCGTTGTTAGCAAGCGCCGCGCGAAACGCATCCTCGACCCACTCCGGCGGATAGGTGGCCGCCGCATCCCGTAGCTCTTCGGCCAGGAGCGGCGTCAGCATACCGAAGTTCGCCTCGTAGAGCTCGAAGATACCAGCGCCGGGACCCGAATGCACCGCCTCCCCTACTTCGCCATGGCCCGCATCCGGCACCGCCGCTGACGGCAGATCCGGCAACAGGCGCTCGCCCCGCGCCAGCCGCTCGTGGAGCGCCCGTCCGTCGGTGTCGTTGATCATGAACCACGTTTCCGGACCTCGACCAGCAGCCCCGTCGCCCGCGACATTCGCCCGGATGAGCAGCCCGCGCCGGGCAAGCTCGTCGCACGCACCGCGCGCCGTCGCTCCAAGCCGAGCTTCCGCCACACCGATCGCCGCCAACCCTCGTCGAAGCCCCGGGTCCGCAGCCACATCGTCCTCGCGCACCGCCGCCGGCTCCCCACGTTCGCGACGACCCACGCGCCACATCACGTGCAGCAGTACTTTCAAGGCCGCCGGGTCGTCCAACGCAACAAGATCGCGGCTGAAGAAGAGGTCCGGCACCTGTGTCCTTCGGGCCTTGTCGGGATAACCCGCCTCAGGATTCGGCGCCACTATCCTGACCCCCTCCCACCCCGACCCATCAAGCCGCACCCCAAGTCGCACCCCATGCCTTCACCATACCGACGGCTCGCTCTCCGATACTGCGGCCAGATCGGCGAAGCGCGTCTCGTGCGGGATGAAGACGAGTTCCACCAGGCCCGTCGGACCGTGGCGGTGCTTGGCCACATTCACTTCCGCGATGTTCTTCTTCTCCGTGTCCTCGTTGTAGACCACGTCGCGGTACAAGAAGAGGACGATGTCGGAATCCTGCTCGATTGCGCCAGATTCGCGTAGATCAGAAAGCTGAGGGCGACGGTCGGCGCGGCTTTCGACGGCGCGGGAAAGCTGGCTGGCTGCGATCACCGGCAAGTTCAATTCGCGCGCCATGCCCTTAAGGCTGCGCGATATGAAGCTGATCTCCTGCACCCGATTCTCAGAACGGCGGCCGCCGTTCATGAGCTGCAGGTAGTCGACGATCACCAAATCCACATGCCGCTCCGCCGCGAGCCGCCGCACTTTGGCGCGCAGCTCGAACGGCGAAATGCCCGGAGTGTCGTCGATGTACAAGGGCGCGCTCGACAATTCGCCGATAGCCCTGACCAGCAGTTCCAGCTCGTCGTCGCGGATCTTTCCCAGGCGCAGATCCTTCGACGCGATGCCCGTTTTTCCCGATAGCATGCGCTGCGCGAGCTGCTCGGAACTCATCTCGAGGCTGAAGATGGCTACCGTCTTGCCGCGCCCGATCGCGAGCTCGGACGCGACCGTCAGCAGCCAGCTCGTCTTGCCCATTCCCGGTCGGCCCGCCACCACGCACATATCCGCCGGCTGGAGGCCGCCGAGGAGGCGGTCGAGATCCGCGAAGCCCGTCGGTGTGCCCAGCATCTGCTCGCGATCGGCCTGGATGTCCTCGATCTTCTCGAAGTAGGCGTCGAGGATGGAGCGCAGAGAGCGCAGATCGCGGCGTTGCCTTTCGCCGAGCGCATCGAAGAGTGTGGCCTCGACCCTGTCGATGGTCTCCTCGATCGTATCCGCGTCATCTGCCCAAGCCACTTGGGCGATCTTGCCCGCCGCGTCGATCATCCGCCGCTGCAACGCCGTCCGCTCGACCAACGACGCGTAATTCTCGACGTACTCCGCGATCGGAGTGCGCTCGATCAGCTCGGTGAGATACGCCTTGCCGCCGACCGCGTCGATCTGTCCGACCCGCTCAAGTTCCGATCCGACCGTAAGGTTGTCGATCGCCTCGCCGCGCCGAAACAGGTCGACCATCGCGCCGAATATCGTCCGGTGCGATGGCCTAAAGAAGTCGTCCGTTTTGAGCAAGGAAACCACATGCGGTACCGCGGTGGAATCCATGAGCATGGCGCCGAGCACGGCCTGCTCGGCTTCGACGTTCGAAGGGGCGATGCGTTCGTCGGCTGACATCTGGGCTCGTCGTTAGGTGTCCGGCTGGTTGCGTTGGCCGTGGGCGTCGGGCGGGTGGTGTTCGCTACGAGCGTCGGGCGGCGGCTTGGTCGACGCCGGGAAAACGATGTGCGCGGTGTGCGGGACATGCGGATCGTGCGCGTGGTGTGGGGTACTCGGCAACTGTGGAGCGTAAGCGATTCGGCGCTCAATTACCGCCTTCGGACTCCTCTTCCTCGCCGTGCCCGCCCATTTCAAGGCCTTCGATGAAATCGCGGAAGAGGTCGAGCCCACCTTCGTCATCGTCGGCGCCGTCGCCGCCGTCCGAATGCGAACTCATGGGCGTGGTCTCCGACTCTTCCTCGGAAGGCGTTTGACCCGCTGTGTCCATGACAGTCCTCGCGACAAAGATGGCAACGTCGGCGCGGACGGCGAGCGCGATCGCGTCGCTTGGCCGGGCATCGATCTCCAAGTCCTCTTCGTCACCCCCTCCGCGCGCGATCACGATTCGAGCGAAGAACGTGTCCTCCTGGAGATCGTTGATCACGACCCGCTCGATCTGTGCATCCAACTGTTCGATCGCGCCGCGCAGCAAGTCATGCGTGAGCGGGCGATCGATGTCCGTGCCCTTGAGCCCGATCGTTATCGCCTCGGCCTCGAACGGGCCGATCCAGATCGCGAGGTACCGCGGTCCCTCTAGCTCGCGCAACACAACGAGGCGATTCTGGTTGATCAAGCTCACCCGGATGCTCTCGACCTTGACCTGGATCATCCGCGAGGCTCCTCGCCGATTATTACCGGCATTACGGAAGGCGGTGGGAGTCGATTATAGCTATCGCCCAAACGCCGTTCCAAACTGGTGAGGACGGTATGCTGAGTGGCCGGCAACCGGATCCGCTCTGATCGGCAGAGATCGTCGGAGGCAGGCATCGGCGCCGAAGTGTCGCTTTCGCGGCCCGAAATCGGTGGCCCCGCGGCCGCTGGCGTCCGGCCGGGCCGCCATTTATAATCCCTGACCGCCATGCGCGAGTCTCGTCAGTGCGCGCACTTCGCCCACAGGTCGCCGAGATGTCCATACTGCCCGAGTTTTCAGACGACACCACTGCATTGATCCAACTCGTCTCCATGGTATGCGGCGGCGTCGGAGCATTGCTGCTCTTCAGCCTCGCCGTCTGGACTTGGCGCGACATCTCTGCAAGGAGCCGGGACGGGCTCGCGCGGATCCTGAGCTTGGTGCTCGTCGTCGGGCTGAACATCATTGGGCTCATGATCTACGTCCTGCTTCGGCCGCGCGAGACCATCGCCGAGCGTTACGAGCGGCGGCTGATCGAGGAGATCCTGACCCGCGAGGTGACCGCCAACGCGCTCGGCCGTCGGAGAGCCACCGGGTCGGATCCGAGCCCAAGTTGACCGCCCATCGCGTGACGCTGATCCAAGGTGACGGGATCGGCCCGGAGATCGTCGGTGCGACCGTACGCGTCCTGGAAGCTACAGGCGTCGAATTCGAGTGGGAGGATGCGACGGCCGGCGCCGCCGCCCATGACCTCTTCGACGACGCCTTGCCGCGCGAAACTCTGGACGCGATTCAGAGAAACGGCGTAGCCCTGAAGGGCCCGCTGGCCACACCAATCGCTTCCGGCTATCGATCAGCCAACGTGGCGATCCGCAAGGAACTCGACCTGTACGCCAACGTGAGGCCCATCCGATCGCGTAAGGTCGCCGGCAAGCAGCCGCGCTTCGAAGGCGTCGACTTGATCGTGGTGCGTGAAAACACAGAGGGCCTCTATTCCGGTATCGAGCACATGATCGTGCCGGGCGTCGCCGAATCGATCAAGATCGTCACGGAGGTCGCGTCGCGCCGCATAGGTCGCTTCGCGTTCGAGCTCGCACGGCGTGACGGACGCCGGCGCGTCACGGCCGTGCACAAGGCCAACATCATGAAGGTGTCGGACGGACTCTTCCTCGAATGCGTGCGGCAGGAGGCCAAGGACTTCCCCGACATCAGCTACGACGAAGGTATCGTCGACGCCATGTGCATGAAGCTCGTCATGGAGCCGGAACGCTTCGACGTAATGGTGATGGACAACCTTTACGGCGACATCATGAGCGACTTGGCGGCCGGCCTCGTCGGCGGTCTCGGACTGGCCCCTTCGGGAAACATCGGCAGCAGCGCAGCGGTATTCGAGGCGGTCCACGGCACGGCGCCCGACATCGCCGGCCAAGGGATCGCTAACCCAACGGCGCTGATCTTGTCAGGGATGATGATGCTCGAGCACCTAGGCCACTTACCGGAAGCCAAGGCGCTCGACCGCGCGGTATCTTCGGCGCTCGCCGGCCCAATCCGGACGCGCGACCTGGGCGGTGATGCGACGACGCAAGCGTTCGCGGATGCGGTGATCGAGGCTCTGCAGGCGGACCCGACTTAGGGGCCGTCCGTTCCTGCACCCGGTCCCGACCCTGGACCCTGCGGCTCCATGCCCGGCATGATCCCCTTGATCCGATCCTCGAGAGTCGCCTCGTTGGGGTACATGCCCGAATGGTACTCGGCGATGGTACCTTCCGGAGTGACGAGCACCGTTCCGGGCAAACCGTAAACGGAGTACTCGCGCTGCACGTCATACGTGTTGTCGCCCAAAAGGACCGGGAAGGTCAGCTGCGAACCCGTCACGTAGCGCTGAACGGTCTCTTCGACCATACTCGGCGGCACCTTCTCGCCCGCGTCGACGGCGAGCACGACCAAGCCAGCGTCCTTGTACTTCTGGTAGATGCTCTCGATCCACGGCATCTCAGCGCGGCATGGCGGGCACCAAGTTGCCCAGAAATTGATCAACACCGGCTGGCCTTGGAAGTCGCTGAGCGACACCTCCTCATCCGTGCCGAGCAAGCGCATGGTGAAGTCCGGCGCCGGCTGATCCTTCAAGGGGTGGAAGCGCTCGGCGATCGGATAGATCGCGTTCGGGTCCATCCGCTGCTGAGGAGCGATTTGCTGCGCTCCGCCGCCAAGGTCGATAGTGACAGGTCCGCCCTGCCCGTCCGGCGAAAGGATCACCGAGCCGTCTTGGGCCACATTGTTGGTCGCAGGGGCGCTTGCGGCGATCGGCGCTTCGGGCAGCCGCGCGACGGCGATCATGCGCCCGGCTTGCCACCCGATCCAGACGACCAGCGCGAGCGCTACCGGCAGAATGACGACCTGCCAGCCGATCTCGATGACGCGGGTGTCGGCGGCGGACGAAACATTCTGCCCGTCGACAGCACGACCATTGTCCTGATCATTGCTCAATCGATCACTGTCTTGAAGATCACTTTCATGCTTGACTTGGGTATTATCGGCCATCTCTAAACATCCTTAGCGCTTTCATCCGCGCGTGCTTTGTATTGGAACCGGCCGCGCTGTCGCACGGCATACATTCGGCCCTTCAGAGGCGGGGCGGGCGTGCCGCCGAGTATAGCATATGACGTATGGAGCGCGTTCGACGTTGCGAACGGTATTCCTCTTGCGGGCCCGCTCGAAGGTCCCCCTGGGCGTTTCGATTGCTGACTTTGCGCTGATCGATCGAGCGGCTCTTGATCGGGCTGCCTGATCGAACAGGCGTCAGGGCGAACGAATTCTGGATAACGGCAGTCGAGCCAAGCGTGGTCACCTTCCGGCCCTCCGGTATAATGCCGGTTCCGCTCCTCCAGGAGACCACCCCCATGACGCGACTACTCTGGCTACCCCTACTCGCTCTGCTTCTCACGCTTTCGGCGTGCGGGGGCGGCGGCGACGAGTCATCCTCCACGCCCGACGGGGCAACCGACGGCGCGACCGAGGCGGTGGACGAAACAGCGGTCGACGAAACCGATAGCACTGTCGACGAAACCGATGACCCGGCCGACGGTACGGAAGTGTCGACCGAAGGCGATGCCGCCACGGGAACCGAAGCGGCGGATGCAGCCGCCGAAGCGCCGACGGCCAATCCCACGGTACTCGCGCTCGCGCAGTCCTTCGAACCGCCGACCAAGGGCGATCCGGATGCCCCGTTGACGCTGTATGACTTCTCGGACTACGCGTGCCCGTATTGCCGTAGCTTCGCGATGGATACCCTCCCAGAAGTCGACGAAAACTACATTCAGACCGGCAAGCTGAAGATGATCTTCATCGACTTCCCGTTGCCGAGCCACGGCTTCCCGGGACTGATTGGCTCCGAGGCGGCTCATTGTGCGGGCGAGCAGGATCGTTATTGGGAGATGCATGACGCCATTTACGGCGCCTTCCGCGACCTGGCCGATATCGACCCGGAGGACGAGGAGGCGACGACGGCCAAGCTCATCGAGATCGGATCGCCGGTCGTCGATGATTCGGCGGCGTTCGCAGAGTGCGTCAAGTCGCACGATTACCGCGCGATAGTCGCTTCGTTGCAACAGCAGGCACGCGAATCCGGAGTTGAAGTCACCCCAACGCTGTACTTGATCAGCGATAATCACCAGGAAACCATTCCTGGCTTCCTCGACTACGTGGATTTCGAGCCAATTCTTGAACGCGAGTACTTGCGCGCCCTAGGCACTGTGATTCCGGATCCGACGCCGGAGCCAACCGTACCGCCGGAGGATGGGGGCGAAGGAGAGGACGAGGGCGGCGACGGCTGATCCGTCGGCCGCCTGACCTCAATCCAAGTCTGCGGATGAGGAAGGGTCGCTCTCGACGATCGCTTTCAGTTCCGCCTCGTCCAGCAACGTGACGCCGAGCGAGCGCGCCTTGTCCAGCTTTGAGCCGGGCGCCTCGCCGGCGACCACGTAGTCGGTCTTAGCGCTGACGCTGCCGACAACCGTTCCGCCAGCCGCCTCGATCATGGCCTTCGCTTCGCTCCGGGTGAGGTTCGGCAACGTGCCTGTAAGAACGAGGCGCTTGTCGGTCAGGGGGCCCGCGGCACCATCGCTGTCGGACCCTGCGGCCCCTCCTGCCGTGAAGTCCGAGTCTAATCGGACTCCGGCCGCCTTCAGCTTTACGATGAGAGCCGCGTTTCGCGGCAGGTCGAACCAAGCGCGCACCGAAGCCCCGATTTCGGGCCCGACGCCCTCGACGGCCAACAGCGCCTCTTCGTCGGCCGCTTCCAACGCGTCGAGTGTACCGAAGTAACGCGCGAGCGCCGTCGCGACGGTGCCGCCGACATGCCGAATGCCCAGGCCGACCAGTAGCCGGCTTAGCGGACGCGACCTGGCCGCGTCGATGGCCGCGAGGAGATTATCGACGCGCTTTTCGGCGAAGCCCTCGCGGCCCTCGAAGTCTTCGACTTGAAGCGAGAAAATGTCGGCGACATCCGAAATCATCCCATCCTCGACAAAGAGATATGAAAGCTTTGAGCCAAGGCCCTCGATGTCCATCGCGCCGCGGCTGACGAAGTGCTCGACGTGGCGGATGAGCTGCGCCGGACAGGCAGCATTCTCGCAATATGTGTCGGACTCACCCGCCGCGCGGTTGACCAGTTCGCCGCATACGGGACATGTGGTCGGCATCCCCCATTCCTTTGCGTCCTTAGGCCTGAGGTCCTTCACCACCGAAAGGACCTGCGGGATGACGTCGCCCGCACGCCTGACAAGGACCGTGTCACCGATGCGGATGTCGCGCTCGGTTACATAGTCCTCGTTGTGCAGGGTTGCCTGACTGACGGTCACACCGCCGATCTGCACGGGGGTGAGCGTGGCGTGCGGGACAAGCCGTCCGGTCCGCCCGACACGGACCCCGATGGCCTCGACCGTTGTCGTCGTCTCCTCGCTCGGGGCCTTGAGCGCGATCGCCCAGCGCGGATGGTGGGAGACGGAGCCGAGTTCCTCCTGGAGCGAAAGGTCGTCGACCTTGATCACGACGCCGTCGGCCAGATAGTTGAGAACACTACGCTTGGCGAGCCAGTCCTCGGCGTAGTCAATGGCTACCAAGAGCGAATCGAAGCGGCGGCTGTCAGAGGCGGTCGGGAGGCCGAGTGCGCGCAGCGCCGCCAGCAGCCCGGATTGGCTGTCGACGCCAAGATCATGCGGATTCGGCACTCCGTAGGCGATAAGGCGCAATGGGCGCGAAGCCGTCACCGTCGGATCGATCTGGCGCAAGCTGCCGGAGGCGGTGTTGCGGGGGTGGATGTACTCCGGCTCTCCCGCGGCACGCTGTCGGGCGTTCAGGCGTTCGAAAGCGTCGAGCGGATAGTAAATCTCGCCGCGAACTTCGAGCGCCGGCGGCAGCGAAATGCCGGATGGCAACGGTGCGTCGGTCGGCGGAAGGCGAAGCGGAATCCCCTGAAGCGCGCGCGCGTTCGGCGTCACGTCTTCACCGACTACCCCATCCCCTCGCGTCGCGGCTCGGACAAGACGTCCTTCGACATAGGTCAGCGCTATGGCCACGCCGTCCACCTTCGGCTCGACGATAAAGGCGACTTCGTCAAGCGCCACGTCGTCGCCCAACCGGCGCTGCACGCGCTCGCCCCAAGCCAGCACGTCGTCGCGATTGAAAGCGTTGTCCAGCGACAGCATCGATTCGGAGTGCCGCACCTTGGCGAAGCCGTCGGCAGGCGGTGAACCGACCCGTTGCGTGGGCGAATCCGGCGTGATCAGCGCGGGATGCGCCGCTTCGATGGCCACAAGGCGCAGATACAGCGCGTCGTACTCTGCGTCAGTGACCTCGGGCGAGTCGAGGACATAGTATGCGTTTGAGTGGCGGCGAAGCTCAAGACGAAACCGGGCGGCCTCCGCGTAGGCGGAATCCGGCGGGGCGTCGGGTGAATCGTCGGCGGCGGGCGAGTCGGGCGGTTCGGACGAGGCGGGGAGGTCGGTCACTACAGCCTCCTAGATTAGGGTTGCGCGTCGGCCGGATCGAGCCGTTCGTACCATGCACGGGCCGTGATCACCGCCGGCAGGTAACGCCGCGTCTCGGAAAGATGAATTGATTCGACGAAGGCGTCCAGATCGCCGGCGCTAGCTTCCAGCCAGCGGCGAGCGTTGCCGGGGCCGCCGTTGTATGCGGCCAGTGCGACGCGCTGATCGTCGGCCAAGTTCGACAGCTGTTCCGAAAGGTACCACGCACCGTACCGCGCCGAGACATGCGGCCGGTGAAGCTGTTCCGGATCATAACCGATGTCGCCGAGCCGGTCCGCGATATCGGCGCCGGTGGCCGGCATGACCTGGGTGAGCCCGCGCGCTCCGGCCGATGAGATAGCGCCCGGGTCGAAGCGGCTCTCCTGCCACACAAGAGCGAACATGAGCGCCGGCGGCAAGCCGTGGGCTCGAGCTTCGGCTCGAATCAGTGCAGCGTCGCCAAGCGGATAGATCAATCGCCGGAGAGCCGACGGAGCTGTCTGACGAAGGCCCGGCGGCGCGAGCCGAAGCGCCTCGGCGGCCGCGGGGATAGCGATATCGGGCAGGTCAACGGACTCGGCGTAGATCGCAAGCGCCGCCAATCGGGCGGCGTCACCGTTTATCTGGCTCAAGTAAGCCCTAAGCGCACGTCGGGCGGCGCGGCCTTCGCCCAGACGGAGAAGTGCCTCGCCGCGGGCGACCATGGTTTGCGTTGTTACGGCGGCTATGTTCGCCTGGAAACGTTGCTGATCGACTCCCGATGACCACGTCGCGAGCCATGCGCCGATCGCGGTTGCCGTGTCCGCTGTGGTCCCGGCCGGCGCCGGGAGCGCAGGCTCGCCAAGACGCTCGGCCGCGAGCAGGGCGTGGAAGCTCTCCGGCTCATGTTCGATGGCGGAGCGCCAGCGCACGGCCGCTGCGACGGGTCCTTCCCGCTCGGCTGCGATCCGGCCGAGCCAGTATTCGGCCCTTGCTCGCTGGGACGGAGGTGCGCTCGAGTTGCCGGCAAGCGCCGACCACGTTTGTAAAGCGGCATCGAGTCGGCCGGAATTCCAATTCAGCCAGCCGGCGCGGAACGCGGCGTCGTGCGACCGGTAGTCGCCGGGGAAGCGGGCAGCGAAGAGCGCGTGCGCGTCCGCCCCGGCAATCACGCCTTCGAGATCTTCGACCAAGGATGTCCGGCGCCACAATGCCCCAACGGCCTCCGGGGAACTCGGATATGCGTTCGTAAGTTCGAGAAACGCTGCCGCCGCTTCGGAATCGCGGTCTTGCTCGTCGAGCGCGCGCGCGCGGAGCATGGCGACCTCGGCCGCTCGAGCGCCTGACGCGCCGGATGCAACAAGCGCATCCGCGCGCGTATAGACGGCTTCGAAGTCGTCGAGCGCGAGCTCTGTTCGGAGGGCGAGCAGGTTCCAGTCGGACGGCGTCGAAGAGCCGGCGGCAGTGCGCGCGTCGATCGCCAACTGTATCGATACCAGCGCCGCAACATGCTCGCCCGCGGCCTCGAGGACCGCTGCCGCTTCTTCCGGCGGCGCCGGGATCCCGGCTTCCCGCAAGCGCTCGAGCGAAGCGCGGGCGGTAGCGGTGCCGAGCAGCTCTTGGACTAGCCGACGACGGACGGCGTTAGCCTCGTCCGTCCGTCCCGCGTCCACATGCGCGGCTACCATGCCCGCAAATGCCTGCGCACGCTCAACATCTATCTCGGCTCGCTGCTCCGCATCGGCGTAAGCTTCGATTGCGGCATCCTGGTCGCCAAGCCGCAGCCGGGCGTTGCCCAGCTTGATGGCCGAAAGGACGCTGCTCGATGACGGCGCGGGCACGGCAAGTGCAAGCGCGTATGCGTCTGCCGCCTCGGCCGCAAGGCCCGCTTCCAAGAGGGCGTCACCGGCTGCACGATGGGCCAAATCGGCCAGCGCGGGGACCGCCGCGGCGTAGCGGGCGAAAGATGTCGCTGCGGGCTGGGCCTGTCCAAGCTCCGCGAGTGCTGCGGCTAGGTGGTAGTCGGCCTCGGGCGGCCACTCGGCGAGGGCGGTGGCCTGGTCGTGGACTTGGGCATCGGTTTGGGCTTGGCCCAGATCCTGATCTCGATCCGAGTCTTGAATCTCGCCCGGACCCTGATCTTGATCCGAGTCTTGGTTTTGGCCCGGACCCTGACCTTGATCCGCATCTTGTATCTGGCCGCGGCCAATGTCATTCGAAACACCGCCAGCCAGCGTGGCGCTGAAAGCAGCGAGCGCGTCGAGCGCAGCCTTGGGCTCATCGGCGGCGATTGCCAAACGCGCTGCCGACACCGCGGCCACTCGACCTTCGGTCGAGTTGGGCGATGCCGCGGCGATCGCGAGGAATTCCGTTCGAGCGCCCTCGACCCAGCCGCCGACTTCGAGAGCCCGAGCACGATCAAACGGTGTGCGAGGGGCGAGGCCCGAATCGGCACGTCGAGCGGCGTCTGCGGCCAGTGGATCGAGGTCGGCGGCGCTCGAATCGAGCGTGATGCCCGAGCCTTCGGCGCCGCTCGCACCGCTTGAATCCACGGGCTGAGCATCGGCCCCGCTCGAGGCCAATTCGCCGCTGTCCGACTCATCCGAAGCGCCCGCGCCCTGCCGTTCGATCACATCTCGCGCGCCGTCGTCAGCGCCCGCGCCTTGCTCGACGACTGAGCCTGGCATCTCCTCGAGTGCATCGTCGCCCGGAGCGACCATCCGGAGGCTCGCGGCGAGCACCACAAAGGCGAGCACACCAGCCGCGATCCAGCGCAGGCGCCACGATCGGCCCGTATCTTCCAAGATAGACATGGCGGGAAGTGTAGCGCTCGGCGGAGTTGCCGGCGTCGCCCCAATCGGGCGGAGCGCTGCCTAACACCCGACGCGCGGCCGACGCTGAGTGCAGGGATCCACTCAACTTCACCGTTTACACAGGCAGTGCATTGTTGCATAATGGTTGCGAAATGCACCGCAAGGAGAACGGAGAATGCCAAGTATAACCGTGAAGAACATCCCAGTAGCTATCTATGATCGAGTGCGCGAGCTGGCTGAAGCGAATCGCAGGAGTATCAATAGCCAGATCATCGTGATCCTCGAGCAGGTTGTCGGCAGTCGGCCGCTCGATACCGACGCTTTGCTCGAAGAGGCGCGTTTGCTCCGCGAGCGCACGGCAGATTACATCATCGGCGACGAGGAGCTTAGGGCCGGTAAGGCTCACGGCAGGCGATGATCGTCGTCGATACCAACATCGTGGCCTCGCTTTTTCTTTCAAGCGAGCAGTCCGAAATGGCTGAGTCTGTTTTGAGGCGCGATCCCGAATGGGTCGCGCCTGCGTTGTGGCGCAGCGAGTTCCGCAACGTCCTTGCCACCTATATGAAAAGCGGTCGACTGGACTTGGCAGACGCGGTAGTAATCATGGGCAAGGCACTTCTGCTCATGAATGGCCGAGAGTACGAGCTACCATCGCCCGGTGTGCTCGCGATCGCATCCGAAAGCGGATGTTCTGCATATGACTGCGAATTCGTCGCCCTTGCGCGCGAATTGAACGTTCCGCTGGTGACGCTGGACGGTCGGTTGCTCCAGAGTTTTCCGAATGACACCGTCTCGCTCGACCGCTTTGTCGCCTGATCATCTCCAGGAGATCCTCCGATGTCCGATGACCCGACCGACTGGATCATCCACGTCTCCGACCTGACCTATCGCTATCCGGGCGCCGAACGAGCGGCTGTGCGGAATATCGCCTTCGACGTACGTCGTGGCGAAATCTTCGGCTTTCTCGGGCCAAGCGGGGCGGGCAAGAGCACGACACAGAAAGTGTTGACGCGGCTGCTCCGGAAATACGAAGGCCGGGCGCGCGTCTTCGATCGCGAGATCAAGGATTGGGGGCACGATTACTTCGAGCGCGTCGGTGTGTCATTCGAGCTGCCAAGCAATTATCGGAAACTGACGGCGCTCGAGAACATGCGGCTATTTCGGGCGCTCTACTCCGGCGAAACCGAGGAGCCGATGGCGCTGCTGGAGCTGGTCGGCCTCGGCGATGCCGCCGACACGCGCGTCGGGGAGTTCTCGAAGGGCATGCACATGCGGCTCAACGTGGTCAGGGCGCTGATCAACCGGCCGGAGCTTCTATTTCTCGACGAGCCGACTAGCGGCATGGATCCCGTCAACGCGCGGCACATCATGGACCTGATCGTCGCGCGTCGGGAAGCCGGCGCGACCGTTTTCCTCACCACCCACGACATGCGGGTAGCAGACACCCTTTGCGATCGGGTCGCGTTCATGGTCGACGGCGAGCTTTCGGTCATCGACACCCCGCGCGCCCTGAAACTTGGGCACGGCCAAAGGCGGGTGGTTGTCGAGTACCGAGACGCCGGCGCGCTGGCAAGGGTCGAATTCGGGCTCGACGGCCTAAGCGAGGACTCGGGCTTTGCCAATCTCCTCAGTTCGAAGTCGGACTTCGAGACAATGCATACGGAAGAGGCGACCCTAGAACAGGTCTTCATAGCCGTCACCGGCAGGACTCTGACGTGAGCGCCCTTCTCAGTCTCACCGCTTGGCAGGCCCGCCTGCAGTGGCGCTACGGAATCATGGCGGCCGCGATCTTTGTAACCATTGTCTGGGCGGCCATCCTCTGGCTGCTCCCGGACGAGGCGATGTCGCGTCTGCTGCCCGGGATCCTGCTGGGCGACACAGCGATTTTCGGCTTCTACCTCCTGACGGGCATGCTCTTTCTGGAGAACGAAGATCACGTGCTCGATGCGCTCAAGGTAATGCCGCTGAGCCCTGGCCGAGATCTCATCTCTCGAGCGGTTCCGCTGACTGCTGTCAGCGTGCTGATCGGCGCAGTGATCACGCTTGTCGCTCACGGCCCCGACTTCAATTGGCTTGCACTCGCGCTTGGCCTCGGATTCGCGGCGCCAATGCATTTGCTTGCCGGCGTAGCGTATGCCGCCCGATTCCGGTCGATCACCGATTACATCTTCCCGGCGGCGCCGCTCCTCTTGATCGCCGGCATCCCACTTTTTCACTTCTACGGCATATGGCAGCCGGCCCTTATGTGGGCGCTTCCCACGATGCCGCCGCTCACGCTTCTGGGCGGCATGTTCGAACCGCTCTCTGCGCTCGAATGGGCATACGGGATCTTAGGTTCGATGCTGTGGACAGGACTGGTATTCGTTTGGGCGAAAGGCGAGATTCACCGATTCGCGCGTCGGCGCGAGAAAGGCGGGGCGGAGAGAGACGCGGCAGTTGAAACGCGTTCGAATGGGGCGCTCACCAACGCGTCGAAGACGAGCGCATTGGTGGCTTCGAAGTCCGACAGCGACGACCCGTCAGTCCGATCTGAGTCAGCGGGCCGGTCCGTGTCAGCGGGCCGGTCCGTGTCGGCGGACCGGTCTGTGTCGGCGGACCGATCTGTAACCGCGGAGTTCGCGTCGACTTCTCCCAGCGCTCGCGGCGCCCGCGGCGTCGCCGCCCTCGCGCTGGCAGACCTTCGGAACATCCGGCGCGAACCGCTGATGGCGTTCATATCGATCTATGCGATCACGCTCGCCTTCGTAGTCCGCTGGACGCTGCCAATCCTCGAAAGGACTCTCGAAGGAACGCTCGATTTGACGCCGTACTATCCGCTCATCGCGAGCAGCTTCGCGGTCGCGGCGACACCCATCCTGCTAGGCGCAGTCGTAGGCCTCTTGCTGCTCGACGAACGTGACGAAGGCTCGTTGGCTGCGCTCCGCGTCACCCCATTGCCGACCACACACTACGCCATCTATCGTGCGGCGTTCCCTACGATCGTATCGGCGCTTTTCATGTTCTTCGTCATCTGGATCGTGGGATTGGTCGTCCCGCCGAGCATCGACATCCTGCCGGTGGCAAT
This sequence comes from Anaerolineae bacterium, assembly GCA_038913135.1. GTDB lineage: Bacteria > Chloroflexota > Anaerolineae > Epilineales > Epilineaceae > JBCLES01. The sequence goes on along the minus strand of JBCLES010000042.1, from coordinate 8,050 downwards.
CTTATCGGCGGTCGAGGCGCCTCTGGCCATGCTTTTCTTGGCAGCCTTCGCGGGCAACAAAGTCGAGGGGCTGGCGCTCATGAAGGGCCTTGGCTTCCTGCTCCTCGGCCCTGTCGTGGCCTGGTTCGTGGCGCCTCCGTGGCGCTGGCTGTTCGGATTCTTGCCTTCGTACTGGCCCGCTGAGGCCTTTTGGCGAATCAGTGGTGCAACGGGCACCGCCGGCGTCGGCAGCGTGGCTGGGGCTAGTCCATGGCCCGTGTTGGTCATTGGCTTCATGTATCATGCGCTGCTGATTTGGTGGCTGGCGGGTAGGTTCGTGCGGCGAGTTTGATTCGAGAATATTGTGCGTCGCCATCGAATGAAACACTACCGAGTCAAACAATATCGAGTGAAACCGTTCCAAGTTCGGCTGCGTAAGGCCGCCCCGGAAAGTCGAACCCGACTTCGTCCTGTTCCAGACCCCCACACTGCCCTCGCGAGGAGGAGCCATGCGTCGCCTGCTTTCCGTTATCGGTGCGAGCATTTTGCTTGCAATTGCCACCATCTCCGGTCCGTCGCTTTCGCCCGGCGACTCGCAGACTGCAAGCCCGTCGAATTCCGGCCGCGCGTTCGCGCAAACAGGCGCCGGACCTACGCTGTCCTTCACGATGTACGACAGCTCGCTCGAGTACACGACCCTCCCGTTCGCGCCGGTCACGGCCGAATTGCGGGATGCCGGGGGTGCGGTCAAGGCCATCGGCTTTGGTGCGGCCGACGGCGAAGGCAGTGCCAACGTCACATTCTCAGCCGGTCCCGGGATTTTCGATTTCGGCGCCGCTGGAACTCCGATCGAGCCGGGCGACACCTTGACGCTCTCACAGTCCGGAGCGGAACCGCTCGACTACGTTGTCCCGTCTTTCGGCGCCGAGATCGATCTCGACGGTTCGCGCCTGGTGGGCGTCGGTCCAGCCGGTGCGACGGTCGAAGTCGATCTTGCGTCGACCGGCACTCCGACCTCCTTTGAAGCGAGCGTGGCGGTCGACATTTCGGGCGCATTCGCATTGGATCTCACGGATTCCCTTGGCCTGGTGGAAGGCGGCGTAAGCGGCTCCGTGGAAATGACGACCGGTGAAGGTCACGTCATTTCGGCTGACGTAGCCGCTCTCGCGGCGGAAATTCGAATCGGAACCAGCGGCGTAAGCGGCTCTTCCACTCCGGGCACGATGGTCGAAGTGACGGTCGAGCGCGACGGCGAGGATCCTCGGGCCTTTGGGCCGACGAAGGTTATCGAAGGAGCGGATTGGTCGATCAGCTTAGGTGGCGGCGGATTCGGCCCTGGGCCGGGTCCAGGTGCGGGTGGCTCGATCATCCTTACGGCCGGCGACACGGTCCGCATCACCCGGAGTGGCGGCCAGGTCGAGATTGCCCGCTCGCTCGAAACGGCGCTCAAAGCGATGACAATCGAGGTCAATCCCGCATCCGACACCGTGAGCGGCACTGCCCCGGCGGATTCCGCATTGCGACTGAACGCCGATTCTATCGACGGCGGGTCGGCGGAGGTATCCGGCATGAGCGGAGCCGACGGGATGTACTCGATCCCTGTCGGCGGCTCATTCGACTTATCAGCGGGTTGGCGAGTGTCGGTGGCCTATGCGGCTGCCCCCGGCATCAACGTCTCCGCGATAGCCGTGCTCCCGAAGGCACGAATTCCGGTCCATCTACCGATCGGCCAGGGCTTCGCGACACCCGGACAGACGGTCACGGTGACCTTGCGCGCCGCTAGCGGCGATCTCAAGTCGATGTTCCCCACCCAAGCCGACGCCCAAGGTGAGTACTTCATCTGGCTGGGCGGCGCGTTCAGCGGTGATCCGGCCGATCTTCAGGTGCCGGAGCCGGGCGATACGGTGGAGCTGGCATTCGTGGAGGGCGATCCGACCCCGATGCGCGTGCCCGACTTGAGCGCGATCCCGGACACGGACGCCGAGACGATCTCCGGCCTTACCGAACCGGGCGCCGTGGTTCAGGTAGATGTCTCGACCGCCGACGGTGAGATCGAGACCTTTATGGAAGAAGCGGACGCATCCGGTGCTTACAGCGCGTCGTTGGTTGGGACGCTCGACCTGCAGCGTCCTTCGGGCGGCACCGTCTCGATCACGCCGCTTCACGGCAACGCCTTCTACACGTCATGGGCGGCGGCACGACTTTCGGTGAGTGTCGGCAACACCCTTCAGGGCAGCTTCATCCTTGGCAGCGGCGCTTTCGGACGGCTGGTGACGGCCGAGCTGCTCGCACCGGACGGCACAGTCGTCGCCGACGCCGTGACGCGGTCGTTCGGCGGTGGCGTGGTGATCATCGGAGCGGGTGTAAACGCGGTCGGCGACATCTTCTTCATGAGCGTCTCCGATATCACTGGAACGCCGGTGGACATGCGTCCGGGCGACACCCTGCGGATGACGGTGGCTGACGATGTCTTCGAGCTCGAGATCCCACCCATCGATGCGGTCGTCTTCGTCGACGCCAACACGATATCGGGCCAGACTTCGGCGAACTCGGACATCACGATGTGGGTATCCCAGATGCCGCCGAGCATCGACCTAATCGCCGAAACCACCTCGGACGGCGACGGGCGCTTCGTCTACAACTTCAGCGGCCAACTCGACCTGAAGTACGGCGATCAGATCCAGCTTGGCGTGGCGCAACGAGAGCACATGCTCCTCAACTTCATAATCGCGCCAGGTTTGCTCGTCGACCTCGACCAATCGCTTCTATTGGGTTCGTCAGGACCCAACAACGAGATCTTCTTGACGCTCACACGGGGCGGCGAGACGTTGTACTCGGACGTCATGGGGAGCGACGCCAGCGGCGCGTTCTTCGCGATCTTCTTCGATGAAAGCTTCAACAGGATCGTGTTGCAGCCGGGCGACATCATCAAAGCAGAAGCGATCGATCCGGAACTCGACGTTCTCGAACTGGTCGTGCCGCTGCTGGAAATCGACCAGGCCGTCGACACGAATGTCATCGATGGGCAGGCTACTCCCGGCGGCACTTTGATCTTGATCGCGACCGAAACTTACGCCCGCCCATCCACTTTCGGCATTGCTCAGGCATGGCCCGCGATTTCCGCCGGCGGAACTTGGACGGCCGACTTCGTGCCGTCGGTCGATGTAAAGCCCGGTACGCAAGTGGCGGCGATCTATCGGCCGGAGAACGGCCATTACGCGCTGCGCACCGACACCGAACCCATCTTGAATGCCGAGCATTCCGGCCCCAACGCCTGCGGTTTCGGCGACAAGCGGGCGGAACTCGCGCTCGATCTGAGTGACGCCGCGAGCGTTGCTCTGGCAAACGCCGCACCGACGTCGCGCTTCGACGGCTACTTCAGCTCGGTGTTGCGCGACACGGAAGGCATGTCAGTCAGGAGCGCGGCTACGAATCGAGTGGCGGCCGATCTTGGTGAGATGGAGCCCGAAATCGAGCTGGGCACGCTCGACCTTACTCCGAACTGGGAAGTCGGACTCCTGAGCGGCACCGGACCCGCAAACGCTCAGTATTCCGTGCTTCCGGCCGTGCCCTGCGCAGCTCAACAGGAGCCGGGCATCCTCAACTTCAACTTCGCCTTCGCGATCCCGGGGAGCACGGCGGAGGACGGCACGATCAACCAATTCATCCCACCGTTCTTCAGCGCCCCCGGTAGCGGCGTCGAGATCGCGTTCTACGCGGAGAGCGACCACCGCTGGTTCCGTCAGTTCTACCGCGCCCTTGCCGAAATCTACCTCCTTACGGATCGGGTGACGGGTCGAACGAACACGCTCGAGGACGTTGTAGTGATCCTTCGCGCTTCGGACGGCACGGAAAAGGCGCGCGCGGTGGTTCGTGCGGACGAGAACGGCGCCTTCGACGCCCGCTTTGTCGACGGCGAAGGCGAGCCGGTCGTAAGCCAGGTCGGCGACACCGTCGTGCTGCAAGCGGCGGGCGAGACGCCCGAGATCCCGGTCGAGACCCTGCTCTTCGACTGGTCGGAGGGCAGCAGCGAGATCGTCGGCAACGGCCCGGCCGGCCGCGACGTCGTCCTTTCGCTCCGCTTCGCCTCGGGTGGCGCGGTGAGCATCGACTTGACGGCGGACGCCGGTGGGCGATGGCTCTTCACGGCGCTCGACGTGCCGACCCGCGCGGACTGGTCGATGGCGGATGTAGTCGGCGTCCGGGCTACGATGCAGACGCCGAACGGCCATTCGATCATCAGCCAGACGGCGGGCTTCGAGCCGGGCGGCCCGGGCCCAGGCCCCGATCCGAGCGAGGGCGGCACGAAGATCTTCTTGCCGTTCGCGAGCTCTAATCGCGCCGGACTGGTAGCCGACGCAGGGCCGGTGCATCCGTCGACGGCGATTGCGGACAGGGCGACCAATGTCGAGAGCTCGCTCGACAGCATCCAGTTGACGCCACGATTCGGCGTTGGGCCGACGGGCTTCCACGGCGCGCTCGATCGCGTGCCTACATGGCCGTTGTCAGATTCTCAGCCTCCGTCGGCTCGGCCAAGCGCCTATCCGCGCTGGTCGATGTCGAGCGCCGGCGAGGCTTCGTCCTGGAGCCTCACGGCTCCGGCACAACCCTGACGTCATCTGGATCGCGGAGCACGATCTGCGGCGTACCGCGATAACGCTCGATAGTTCCCCGAACCACCACGCACGATCCACGGAAAAACAGCGCTGGTGGTTCGGGGAACGACGGGTAATCATCTGGGAAGATTGCGACATAGAAGTAGCCTTGGTATGGGTCATGTGAATTGAGGAAGGTCACGCGACCCGTGTCCTTGGTACCCACGACCTCGAACTCGACCGACTGGTGCGTGTCGACGAAGTCTTCGACCGACTCGGCCGGGATCGCGCCCGGAATCCGAGCGCCGCAGGGTTGCGCCGAGCTTCCGGCTCCCGCGTTCGAGCGGATCGATGCGGTGTCCGAGATTGACGGACCTCCGGCCGGCGATCCCGGCGACCCCGGCGAGCCCGCGTTACCCAATTGGCCGCTTGCCGGAGACTGCCTCGAAGCCGTTGTTTCCGCCGGCGACCTGCCTGCGCCGCCCGTGCCGGTGGAGTCGGCGAAGGCGCCGGGCGCAGAATTGCCGTCGCCGCCGCTTTCGTGCGCATCCGAGCCACGGTCCACACTAACCTGAGCATCCGAGCCACGGTCTACACTGACCTGAGCGGTCGATGCCGGGTCTGCGGTTAGAACATCAAGCGCGCGCGACGGCAAAGCGGCGAACACCTCAATGACACTCGGTGACCGGCCGAGAAAGGCGACGACGGCGACAACAGCAATGCCGAGGCCGAACACAGCCGCCCATGGGCGTGGCGGAGGGCGAGGCGACCCGATCCGCCTGATCGTGGCGAGCGCAAGGGTGCGGGCGATCCGGGCGGGCGGCAAGCGATCGCGCGCAGCCAGCGCTCTAGCGGCCTCGGCGCGGAGCTCACTTTCGCCGACGCCCTCGCGGACAAGGTCGAGCAGGTAATCGGGGTCGAGGAGGGCGACTTCGTCGAGCGGTATGAAGGCGTAGGGGCCAGAGAGAAGGGTTGGAGTTCCAGTAGGAGACGAGGTAGGAGACGAAGTTGGAGGCGCCGGAGCATCGGAGCGGACAGCCGAATCGAGTTGATCGGACAAAGCGGGTTCGTGCGTCGAATCGACTTGGCCGAGGGTGGTGGGCTCCTGTGTCGAATCCACTGGGCCGAAAGGTACGGGATTGCTCATCGAGAATCGACCGACGTGCCGGGTCCCGCTGCCCACGGCGTCTCGAAGATGTCGGGCGACTCAGGGCGCGGCATGGACCACAGGCCGCGATCGGCCTCCCTCGCATTCCTCTCGGCTTCGCGCAGGCGGTCGGCGTGCCGCGTGTTGGGTGGGATGATGAGGGCGTGGCCGAGACCCTCACGGATCAGGACTTCGGCGGCCAGACGGCGGCCGATCCATACGTGGCGTAGCGAGCGGCCGTAATGGTCGGCATCGGCTAAGTCGCTCTCCAGGGCGACGCGCCGGCCATCGACTAGCTCACTCAGACGAGCAGATGCTTCCAGGCCGAACGGCTGTGGTCCATCGAGATCTGGGTGTACGGTCTCGGGCGTATCGATCCCGAGAACGCGTACGTGACGCCCGCCGTCGACGACGACCGTATCGCCGTCCACCACATCGACGACGCTTGTCCGTTCTGCATCGCGGGGCGGTCCGGAACCAAAGCGCCCTCCGGCGAGTGCGAAGTCCGAGTTCGGGAGAACGGCGCGGGCGAATAGGGCGATGAGGACGAGGGCGCCGAGGACTGCGATCGTGGGCTCGATGCGATGATCGAGCGAACGCCGGCCGGCAGAGCGTCGCCCGGGTGAACGTCGAACAGGCGAGCGGTGGCCGAGCGCGCGGTGGCCGAGCAACCGCCGGGCGATCGCGCGGCGTGGTGAGCGTGGGACACGGCTAAGGAACGATGGCATGCTTTAAAGCATTGTCGATACGGTACCGAAGCGTAGGGAGTGCGCGCCACATTCCGGACGAGCTTGCGACGCGTTGAGGACCTTCCTGCAATTACGCCAATGGCTATGGTATTATCGATGGTATGCGGAATGGTACAGTTGTATCGATCGATGTTGCCGGTCGGCTCGTGATTCCCAAGTCCATTCGAGAAGCGGCCGGTATCACTGCTACCGATCAGCTTGAGATTCGGCTGTTGGACGACGGGGCGATCGAACTGCGCCCCCGGCCGAACGCCATGCGAATTGAGGAACGGAGTGGTATCTACGTCGCGGTGCCACTTGAACCGGGTCTTCCATTGACTGAAGAGGACGTCGAAGCGACTCGCCGGCAGCTTCGGCAAGTTCAGGAAGAGCGGGGAGACGAGTTTCCCGGAAAACGATGAACCGGATACATGCACTGGATACCAGCGTCATCGTAGCCGCGCTTTCGGCACTACATGTGCACAACGATGCTGCGGTTTCCGCTCTGGCGACAGTCAGCCGTCTCGGTTCAGAGTTGATCATTCCAGCGCCGGCGCTGATCGAAGCGTACTCCGTTCTCACGCGTTTGCCTCGCCCACATCGGCTTTCGCCCGAAGTAGCGTCCAGGCTCTTGATCGACAACTTCCAGAGTATGGCCAGCCCCTTCATCGGCCGCCACGCCGATGATCGTCACCGGCAGTCCCCCCATCGCCTCCTCGATCGCGGTCTGCCACGTCTCGCCGTCGCGCGAAGCGGCATACTCTTCAGCCAGGATGAAGTTCGAACGCGGCTCCATCCCGACCAGACACATCTCCGTCAACCAGGTTTCATCGGCCGCGATCATGATCTCTCGCTCCCGCATCCCCGGCGCCAGCTTCGCGCGCTGCGCGTGTCCGGAGGCCTTGATCTCCCGACGCATCGCCACCGACATATTGTTCTGGGTCCCGTGCGAGCTGCCCGCGAACGCCGCGAGGCCGGACAGCTTCATCAGCAGGCTTACCCGGTCCACCCCGCACGGACCCGCCTGACAGAAGATCAAGTGCACCAGCGTCAACAATCGGTGGATGAACGCCAGCCCCGCTGGACTCTCGAAAAACTCCGCCAGCGCCGGCTCCCCATCCAGACTCGACTTCTGCTCCCGCCAACTCCGCAACGTCGTGCGCGCCACCCCATGGCGCTCCGCGAACGCTCGTTCCGATTTCCCACCGTCGCTCGCCTTCTCGTACTCCGCCAGCAACGAGGCCGCCTGCTCCCGATCCCACGACGTTCCTCGCTCGCCCGGCCTCAGCCGGCTGAGTAGTTACCATTTGGCAATTGCTGAGGCATGGCGTACCTCCCGTGGGAGTGTCAAGATACGCCGGCATGCGATGGTCGTTGAACTTGTCGGTTTGAGGCGCAGCTTCGCTGGACGCTTATCTCCAAATCTCTTCTTTGTGTGTCACGGGAACAAAAATCCTTTGCACCGCCTGCGGGTAGCTAACCCTCAAGTGCGGAGGGTGGTCTGATTCTGAGCTGCTGAAATTACAATACGCCATCTTGCTTCGCGAGTACCAATGATCAATTACAAACGCCAGCGGCCCTTCGCGCTCCCTCATGAGGTC
>JBCLES010000041.1:0-26664 GCA_038913135.1 Anaerolineae bacterium | reverse complement strand
GCGGGCGGAACTTATAAGCCAGCCTGCTTTCGAGCGCGATGAATTGGCTCAGATTTATGTGCAGCGCGGTGTTGAGCACGAACTGGCGCTGATTGTGGCCGATCAGCTCATGGCCAAGGACGCGCTCGGCGCCCACGCCCGGGATGAACTCGGCATTTCCAAGATGACGACAGCGCGCCCGATCCAGGCGGCCCTGACTTCCGCCGGGACTTTCGCCATTGGCGCCGCGATGCCGCTGTTGATGGTGATCGTCTCTCCGGTGTCGCTGCTTGTGCCTATCGTCTCGATTGCCTCTTTGTTGTTCCTGGCTCTGCTTGGGGCCGTAGGCGCCAGAGCCGGAGGTGCGAACGTCACCAGAGCGACGATGGGCGTCACGTTCTGGGGTGCGCTCGCGATGGCGCTGACAGCGGGCATCGGCGCCCTCGTCGGAACGGCGATATAGCCATGGCACAAGATCAAGACCGCCCTGTTCGACTCGGTTCAAGATCCCGATCCCGGTCGAATCCGACCACCTAAAGATGACGTGATCGGGGCTTGACCGTCTCGAAGACGCGCCTTAAACTCTCGAACGCCTGTTCGGGCAATCGCGAGATCGATCGGACGCGCTCGAGCGCACCGCGGGACGACGCATGGGTCGCCTAATCAACACCGACAGCACCGGCTCGCAGCGTCAACGCTGGCGCCGGACCATAGCCGAGGCGCTCAAGCGACTCATGCAGAAGCGCGAGCTCGACGACGAGGCGCAAGACCTCGCCGCGTTGATCGTCCACTCTTTGCGCGAGATCAGCGCCGGCGTCGAGCGCTCCGCGACAGCGTGGGACAAGAGGCACTACTACATCAAGGCCGATCGGCTTCGCGCGGATTGGGAGTGGGCGGATCGGATGGCCGATCGGATGGCCAACCTCATTGTGGTCGGGGACTGGATGCGCCTGCCGGTTGTCCTAGCGCGCTTGGCGCCGCGCTTCGCGGACGTTGGTGTGTCGCAGTTCACGCGCTCCGCCGAGCTCTGGAAAGGGGCGCACGCGCGACTTCTCGAGGACGAGAAGAAACGTAGGTCGGCGGCTGGCGAGGTCAGTCTTCACCCTTGACCAGCGCCAGCGTCAGCAGCCCAATCGTCGCCGTCGCGACGATCGACGGGTGAGTGCGCAAGACCGCGTTCGTCGCAGCAAGCGACGTGGCGCCCGTCGGCTCAGCCGGAGTTCTCGAAATGACCAGCGCGCCTGGGCGGCAGCGGTCGATCAACATATCGACGTGTGCGGCCCGATCGGCGGGAGTCGTATCGACGAAGACGATGTCGAAGCGGCCCTTCAAGCGCGGCAGCACGTTTGCGACGTCGCCCAACTCGATCTCAATCGGGGCATCGACCTTGCGCAGCGTCGCCTGCAGAGCAGTCCGCTTTCCCGAGTCGCGCTCGATGGCGATCAGACGACCGCCAGGATTGCGGAGCCCTGCGGCTATCCAGAGCGACGACGCACCCGGCGCTGCTCCGGCAACGAGTGCGGTGCGGGTGCGACGCAACTTCGACAGCGCGAGGAGGATTCGGCCGAGATCTTCAGGGATCGGCCGCGCCTCGTGCGGATCGCTTGCGCGTTTTGCGACCGAGTCTAAGGCTGCGCGAACGTCGGCTGCCGGCTCGGCGTCGATCTCGAGAGCGACCCCTTCCCCGATCGCGAGGTCCAGAAAGTGGCGTGCGGCCGGCGACAGCTCGATCATATCGGGGCGCTTGACCCCTGCTGATCCCCAGGCTGGCCCTCCAGCAACGTCGAGTGAGCGGCTCCGCGCAGCGCCTCGAGGAGCGCCGAATGCACGCGCCCATTTGAAGCGACGAAGCGGCCGTGGTCTACGGTCGGTTCGCCGCTATCGTAGTCCGTGACCGTTCCGCCCGCCTCACGGACCAGCAGAATACCGGCTGCGACGTCCCAGGCCGCGGTGCCGTGCTCCCAATAGGCGTCGAGTCGGCCTGCCGCGACGTACGCCAAGTCCAGTGCCGCCGAGCCGGAACGGCGGATTCCGCGCACATGCGGGACGACGGCGTTGAACTGCGGCACGTTGTTGTCCGGGTTGGTCGCCTTGTCGTACGGGAAGCCGGTCGCGATGATCGACTCCCCGAGCGTCGAGCGACCCGAGACCCTGATCGTTCGTCCGTTCAGAGTCGCCCCGCGTCCTTCGCCCGCGCAGAAGAGTTCGTCGCGCAGTGGGTCGTATGTAACCCCGACGAGGATCTGGTCGCCCGCCATGATAGCGATGTTCACCGCGAAGACTGGATAGCCGTGGGCGAAGTTGTTCGTCCCGTCGAGCGGGTCGATCACCCAAGTCGGTTTCCCGGGTCCGCCCGACGGAAGCGGGATCGCGCCTTCTTCGGATCGGATGCCGTGGTCCGGGTATAGCGCTTCGATCCGACCGACGATCAGCCTTTCGGATTCGAGGTCTACGGCAGTTACCAGATTGTGCTCGTGACCCTTCTGGCGCTCGCCCGTGGCGCCACCGGCGACGAACTCCGCGTGACGCTCGCGGATCATATCGCCGGCCGCGCGCGCTATCTCTATGGCGTTCGCGAGGAGCGTTTCGAGATCAGGGTCGAGGTCGAAGTCCGAACTCACGGGAAGGTGACCGACCACGTCAGATCCGGCGGGCTCGTGTCCGCCGCCGAAGCGGAGTGCCAGTAGCGCGCTTCGAACTGTGTGTCGGTCGGAAGAGGATCGAAAGCGTAAAGCGCGAGCGGGGTGTTCAGTGCCCGCCCGGATGTCCAGACCGACGACTTGAGCGGCGATATCGTCTCGCCACCCGGCGCGACGAGCGCTAGTGCGGGCGTCGGACTGATGTCGATGTCGACGCCCGCGATCCACATACTGGTGCCCAAGAGACCTCCGACGCGCTGGAAGACGATGGGCTCAGCAAGGTCAGCCGCCGATAGTTGCTCGATAGACGCCCCGCCCACTTCGTTTGCCAACTCGGGCGCAATTGCGCGTCGGACCAAGGGCTCCCAATCGTTCGACAAAATCGGGAACACGACGTGCGACCTGCCGCTCCTCCCGCTCGTCGTCTCCAGCTGAACTCCCCGCAGGCGATTCCAAATGCGTTCGATGTCATCGAAAGGGTCGCCGCCGCCGATCAGGCGGTCGTCGGGCGATCGTTCGCCCCGGACCGATATCGAAACTCGAAGATCGGTCGTCTGGGGGGCGCCGTCTCTGCGATAGAAGTATTTCGGGCGCGGCCCTTCCTCCTGCATTGGCGCTTCGTTCCGGTAGATCGGCTGCCCGCTGCCGAGCAGTCCGTAACCGATCGGAGGGCTGTCGCCTAACGGCAGGACGAGGAAGTTTTCGCCGAAGATGTATTCGGTAACACCAACGCCGGTGAGGTCATCGGACTGGAAGAAAAGCACGCTCCGCATGCCGTCGGTGCCCCAGTAGATGGGTCCGTTCAATCCGGCGATCGGATCTGTAGGTTCCGGGCAAAAGAGGAGATCGTTGGCGAAAAGCGTCTCGATCTCCGCCCGGACCGAGGCCGGCACGCCGGCCTCAAACCGCGGCGGCGACTCGCATTTCCGAACGAAAACGCCGAGGATGTCCGTGCCGAAGATGGCGAATACCATGCCGAGCGCACCGGCGAAGAGGAAGAAGTAGAGTCTGAACCGCCGAAGCCGGCGGAACAGCTGATATAGGTACATCAGCGGCCCGGTAGAGCCGCGATCCCGTTGACCGGGTCGCTTTTGATCAACGAGTTCTGACGCTGTGCGAGGCCCGGGAGGGTCATCGACCCTTGACCTGGAAGCGCGCCCTGCGTGATGATCCAGCCGCCCATCACCCAAGGTGAGTCTGCCCGGTCGGCCGGTATCCATTCGCCGTGGTATTTGCGCGCAATGCGGACACGGTTGAGTCCGGCTTCGCCGTCGATGCATGCCGGATAGCCGAGCAGGTCGCCGGCGCTCACCCGAGTTCCGGCCCCTACGCGGCCTTCTGGGTTGATGTGACGGTAGACTATGTTCCAGCCGCTGCCCTCGAACTCGTCCGTATCGAGATCCAGTACCACACCGCGATCTTCCGAGCGGATGACATTGCCGCCGGCCACGGCTAGAACGGGCTCGAAGCTCTGCAAGCAGCCGCCGGCTTGAGCAGGTGGCGGAGCGAAGGCGACGGATGCCCTAGCGGCGCCGGCGCCGCGTGGACTCGTGGGACCTTCGGCGAAGTACCAGATCGCACCGTCGGTGAACGGAAGCCGAAGCGGCGAACGCAAGGCGCCGGGCGGCAGTATCTCCGTCGTTTGATTGGCATACGGATCGTCGCCGAATAGTCCGGCCCACGCGGTCCAGAAGCGGCTCTGGGCCTCCAGGCCGCCCCATGTTTCGGCGTTGACGCCGCGGGATAGCCATGCCGAAATCGCCCACGTGCCCGGATTGCGCGCGATCAATGTGACACTTTGACCGTCGCCAAGTGGGAAGGTGCGCACGTCATCCAGACGGTTGGCGTAGTAGAGCGTCTGGAGTACCTCGGCGGCTTCGACGAGCCCGTTGTACAGTGCTGAGGGTCCCCCGCCGGCTCCTGTTTTAAGCGGATCGGTGGTCAATGCCGGCTGTGCCTGAGTGACCCATCCGCTCCGGAGCTCAATAATGGTGAGGAGCATACGGGGACCAAGGCTGTAATCGAGGGCAACGCGTTCCACGATCTGACCGCCGATCAGCGTTTGGCCTTCGACGATCTCGAGATGGCGTGACAGGAATCCGGCTTTGGAATTGACGAATTCGACCGTGTCGAATCCGTAAAGGGTCGGGCCATACACGAACTCACTGTCGGGCAGGAGTAGGCCATATGGAGACGCGGCGGCGGCGTTGATCGACGTGCCGGGGTTGGTCAGATCGAATGGGTTGGTGGGGTCGAAGGTGTCGGTGGGTGCGATCTCTTCGCCTTCGATCGTCTCGCCTGAGTCCGCTGCACCCGTTTCGGCTTCTGGCGTCGCGCCCGGATCTATGGTACTGACCGGCGTATGATCCGCAGGAGGAGTTGCCTGGGCTGGGTTTGCCGCGGGCTCGGCCGCGCCCTGCGCGGGCAAGGAGGCTGAGGCGAGACCCGCCGGATTCGCGAAAGGGCTTGCGTCGCCCACCGCGATCGCAGTGCAGAGCGCGATGACGATCAGAAGAATTGCCCCGCGTTCCATAGCGGACCAGCACATGCCCGATAAGCGCGAGGAAAAGCGCGAGATGCTCTTCGCGCCGGCGTGCCTAGCGTAGTGGTCGGGTCGACTCATGTGCGTGGCGGATCTCCGAGATCGAAAGTTCGACGCCCCGATCAGAATTCTTCTCGAAGTGTGAAATTGCTCGAATGATACCGAATCCTACCAGAAGATCGACCCTTAAGCAGTGAAGCCGGCGGGTTTCCCCACCGGCTTCACTGTGGATGCGCCGGGATATTAGTTGCCCGTCACCGGCGGTACGGGTAGTTCGATCGCGATGCCTGGTGCGCGGCTGGCGAAGTAGCCGATCCTGCGCAGTGCGTCGGTTGCGGCTTCGAGTTCGTCAGTGATCTCGTTACCGAGGCCGGCGCCGACAGCGCAGCCGTTTGCGGCGGTGTTCGCGATAGAGAAGAAGGCGTTGATCAATTCGGAGTGAGCGTCTTCGAGCGCGGCCGGTGGGATCGTGCCTACCAGATCGCGTGCCATTCCGGCGCCGCGATCGCTGAGCTCGACAACTTCCTCGGAACAGGCGTCGCTGGGCTTAGCTACGGCTCGCTCGGCAATCTGCTCGATCTCGGCGATCCAATTCCTGAGGACCGGCACGAACTCGTACATGTCGTCTTGATAATCTTCCGCCACGTTGGCGGAAGCGCTGGTTCCGAGAGTGGCAAAGGCGCCGAAAGTGATGCTGAGGGCCATGAGGGTCTGGATCGTGCGGCGCATTTGAAACTCCTTCGTTTCTGGTGGTGCCCGGGCATGTGTGTCCGGGCGGGCGCATCGCTTGAGTTACGAACACCAGTCTACGGCCTCGCCGGAAGCTCTGCTTGACCCTGGTGTGCCGGGCAACCGCCACGACGAGGACGTGGAGCCGACGCCCGTCAGTCCTAGAGCTGACCGGATGCTGACGGTGCGGGAAAACGGGGCTTTGGGATCCTTGTCGCTAGGTGGTCGCACCTTAGTCCGTGCCGTGGCGCCAACCCCCTGCGTGGCATCCGTCTATCCCGTAGTCTGCTCTCGCCGTCGTCGCCTGGTCCGTTCCGGGCGGCAGCCAAGGGGGGTGATCGATGTCGCGAAAAACGTGGTGCCAGGTGGTGCTCGCTTCGGCGTGCCTGTTCTATGCGACCGGCGGGGTTGAGGCGTCGGACCTGATGGGGCGATCCGCGCAGGGGGGGATTGTTCTCAACGAGGTTCAGTACGATCCAGCCCCGCCGGGGACCGAGAGTAAGTACGAGTGGGTCGAGCTCCACAATCGCGGGGGCGGGGAAATCGCGCTCACCGGGTGGCGTATCGCGGACCTTCGCGCGGAGACCGTCCTGCCTGAAGCGTCGATACCGCCCGGCGGCTTCCTCGTCGTCGCCGGGGAAGGCTTCCCGGAACTGTTTCCTGACTTCGAAGGGGCCATCGTGACTGTCGGCCGCATTGGGAACGGGCTGGGCAACGACGGCGATTTGGTCCGGCTTCTCGATCCGGAGGGCGTTGAGGTCGATGCACTAAGTTATGGCAGCGATGCCACTGCGTTCGACCCGTCCGTTCCTTTAGTCGAGGCTGGGCACAGCCTGGAACGCGTGCCCGCGGGTTTGGATACCGACGTGGCGTCGGATTGGGTCGACCAGCCCGCGCCCTCGCCCGGAAGGGCGGGGACCGCGGAGCGGCCGACAGCGGTCCCGACCTCCGTCCCGCCCCCGACGCTGGCGCCAGGAGCGCGCGTGGTGCTCAACGAGTACCTAGCCGCTCCGCGCGACATCGATTGGGACGGCGACGGAGCTGCCGGGCCGGACGATGAGTGGATTGAGCTGTACAACGCCGGGGACACGGCGGTGGATCTTCGTGGGTGGCAACTCGACGATGTCGCCGACGCCGGCTCTCCTCCATTCATCCTCCCCGACGCCCCGCCACTTCCCGCCCGCGGGCATCGCGCGTACTTCAAGAACGAGACCGGCGTCTCATTGAACAACGGAGGCGACGCCGTGCGGCTGCTGACGCCGGGCGGCACGGAAGTCGATGTGGCCGAATACAAACGCTCGGCGCCCGATCTGAGCTGGGCGCGCGACGGCGACGGCTCCGGGCCTTGGGTCGATGGACTTGTGCCTTCACCTGGCGGGCCTAATCGCGAAGGCGGTCCGCCTCCCGTGTCCACCACGAGCCCGCCTCCGGATCCGACCGATCCGTCGGGCACTCCGACCTCGATCGCTACGCCGACCCCGATCGACACTCCGGACGGCTCGACCCCTCCGCTCCCGAGCGCGACTTTGCCGACCGCGGAGCCGACACCAGGCGCACCCGGTAGTCCGACAGCCGCTCCGACTACCCCGCCGCCGCCGACGATCGTCCCGCCCGGCACGGTACCTCCGCCAATCTTCCTGCCGATCCTCGTGTCGGAAGTTCTCTTCGACCCGATCGAGGCCGGGCTCGACGCCGCGCACGAATGGATTGAACTTTACAATGCGAGCGACACGCCCATTGCGCTGCTCGGTTGGGAGATCGGAGATTCGGGGGCATGGGATGCGCTGCCCGGCGCAGCCGTAATGCCTGCGCGCGGCTATCTCGTGATCGCGGCGACGCTCGATCTCGCCGCTGATCTGGGCGACGCGGGGGTGAGCGCGCTAGCTATAGGCGATGGGCGGATCGGGAACGGTCTGGCGAACGGCGGCGACGTGGTCCGACTTCGCGGTCCGACCGGAGCCGATGTGGACGCGGTGAGTTGGGGCTCGAGCCTCGACGCCTTCGACCCGGCGGTGCCGCATGGCCCGCCGGGTTCGAGCGTCGAGCGCTTGCCTAGTGACCTGGATACGGATTCAGCCGACGATTGGTGGATACAGCCGGCGCCGTCGCCAGGGCGCCAGGGCGAAGTGCACGAAGGCCCCTCGCCCCTTCTTATCTCCGAGATAATGCCCTCCCCGTCGAACATCGATTGGGATGGCGACGGCGAACCCGGCCACCTGGACGAGTTCATCGAAATCCACAATCCGGCCGCCTTCGCCATCGACTTAGGGCGCTGGGTGATTGCGGATGGCGAAACCGACGGCTGGGAGCACCGGTTCGAGCGGGGTGACCGACTTGGATCCGGTGCATACCGGGCTGTTTATCGCACGACGTCGGGCATCGCGCTCGACAACGGGGCGGACACCGTGCGGCTCGTCCGGCCGGACGGGGTAGAGGCCGATCGCTTCAGTTGGACCGACGGGCCGATCTACGATCGGTCGTGGAGCCGAACTGATATCGGGGAAGATGTCGGCGCAAGCGATGGAAGTGCCGAGACTGGCTCCGGAGCATGGTCGTCCGTTTGGGCGGTCACGCCGGGCAAGCCCAATCGGCCGCTCGCGCCGGGCGAGCCGCATCCCGCCGACGTCGCTTGGGAAGCGAAGAAAGCGGAGCTGGGCTGGACCGGACGGAGGGGTTCGAATCGGACTGAGAAGGACGTGCGCTTCTCCGTCGCTCTCGCCGACGTGGGATCTATCGGCCGGCGGACGAGCGTTGTGGTTCGCGGCCGCGTGACGGCGCCGCCCGGTGTCTTCGGGCATCGCGAGTTCTATATAGGCGACGAAAACGGTGGCGTAAAGCTCTACCTGCGCCGCGCCGACCACAAGCACCTGCCATTCGTCTTGGGCGATCCGGTAGCGGCGATAGGCAAGATCGCGGACTTTCGCGGAGAGCGTCAAGTAGTGCTCGATCAGCCGGGGGACTCATGGTGGGACGGCGTCGGCGGCGAGGTCGACGCGATCCCGGCCGGCACGGGCGATGTCGGCGAAGCGCTCGAAGGCCGACTGATCCACTTGGGCGGCCGGGTAGTGAACTTCTCATCGGTCTCGTTCACGCTCGACGATGGAAGCGGCCCCGCGCGGGTAGTAGTCCGCCCGGCCACCGGTTTGAAGAAGCCATGGGTGCAGCGCGGCGAATGGCGATCGGTGATCGGGATAATCGGCCAGTCGGCGGAGCGGGCGCCGTGGGAAGGTGGGTATCGGGTTACGCCGCGGTTCTCTGCGGACTTGGATCCGCCGGTTATGGAAGCCAAAGCTCCGGGCTTGCCGCCGAGGTACGTGAGCGTCGGTGCCGGCGGTGGGCCCGCGCCCGATGGCGGAGCTCGCCGGCGGAGCCGCGATGGGTCGAGGGTGTCGAGCGGGGCCACGGCATCGCGGCAAGGATCAGGCTTTGGGGTGGACTTCATGTGAGGCCCTTTGTCGCCGCCAAAACAACGAATCGCGGCCACTGCGTCGGCCCGTCCAGTCATCCTCCCCTTGACCCGCCCCCCTTCCGCCCGACACAATCCCGCCGCGAAGGCACTCGCCATCCACAGGGGATTGTCCGTTGACCTCCCACCCGAACGAACCTTACGACGCCGACGACCTCGGCGATGTTCACGATGATGACAGTGCAGGTGAACGTGGCGACGCTCAATACATTGGGCGCCAGACGTCGGCCGGCGACTTCGCCGACTGGCCTGAGTTGCTGGACCGCTTCCGCCGTGGATGGCGGACTGTTGCCATCGCAGGCTTTGCCGCCGCCCTGACGGCCACGGCGTTGTGGTGGTTGGACGGCGCACATTACTCCGCTCAGGCGACGCTTGCGCTCACACGGCCCGATGCGACATTGGCCTTCGACGAACGCTTCCGGGCCGCCCCCGTCGATCCGACTTTCCCGTATCGCATCGGCTCGATCCGCACGTATCCGGAACTCGCGGTGACAGACGATATCGCGGGCCGCGTCCGAGCCGCCCTTGGTGACCGGGTGCCCTCCGCGTGGACGGCGGCCGCTCTGCGAAGGCGTGTGCGCGTGCTCGCCGCGGCGGAGGGAACGCTACTGGTCATAGAGGCACGGTCAGACGATCCGTCGCTCGCCGCCGACATCGCGAATACATGGGCTGACGTTTTCAGTCGGCGGATGGAGGAATTAGTCGGGGCGACGGGCGGATCGACAATCGATTTGACGCTCGACCCTGGGGTAGATTCCGATGTCGACGCTGCCGCCGTCCCAGGTCTTCCCGCCGCCAAGGCGACGGCACGGGCAATCCTCGAGCAGTCCGAGTCAGCATTGGAGGCATTTCATGCCAGTGCCGCCATCGACGCCCGCTCGGCCGAAGTCACCGCGCTCGACGCCCGATATCGTTCGCTACTCGGGCGCCGCGACCGGCTGGATGACGTCGCGCGCGACGCTGATCGACTGGCAGAGCGGCTCGAGAGCGGCGGGGTGAGTGGAACGGACGAGGCGCTCGCCCTCATGATCTTGCGCTTAAAGACGCTGACCAGTGGAGTCGATGGAGCGGCTGACGGGACCGAGGGCGGTGGCATTTCACTCCGCTTCGACACCTCCTTCGGCGATGCGCCGAGTGCCGCGGACCTTCGGGCCCTCGCGCTCGAAGCTGCGGACGCGCGGGACGCTGCATCGCGCGAGGCGGCAGGGCTGCCGGAACGACTGGCAGAAGCGCGATCTGCGCTGGCCGCGGTTAGCCATCAGCAGGTCGATCTGGAACGGCAGCGCGATCTGGTCGGTGAGCGTCTTCAAACCCTCGGACGGCGCGAAGCGGAGGTCGAGGCCGCCGCCGCAACATCGCGGCCCGAGCTCCGGCTGGCCGCAGCTGCAGTTCCACCAGCAGGAATCGACGTCGGGCCGCTCATTCGGCGCGTGCTTGCGGCGCTCATTCTCGGCTTGCTCGCGGGAGCGGCGCTCGCACTAAGGTCGCCGGTTTCGGGGGCGCGAGGTTAGATCGAGCGAAATGCGGGCGGTTCGGGAGGCATGGGGGTAGATCGGGAGGCATGGGGGTAGATCGGGAGACATGAGGGTAGATCGAGCGACATGCGGTCAGATCGGGAGATATGAGGGTAGATCGAGCGACATGCGGGCGGATCCGGAGACATTATGAGCGCGGACGGCCCCACCACCGTGCGGAGGCGATGGCGCCATGGCCCTTTGACCGGCGACACGCTTGCCAGCCTTGCCGCCATAGGCATGGTGGGAGGGAGCCTTGCGCTCCACGGAGTGGTTGTTGGTCGGACTTTCGGCGACGAGGTGCTTGGGCATGCCGGGCTTGCACTGGCTGTCGGGCTTGGGGTGCCCCAACTCGCCGGATCAGGGCTGGTTCCGGCCATCACGCGTTTCACGGCCGCGCGTCGGGCGTCCGGCGACCTTGCTGGAATGCGTCGCGCCGCTTGGGGCGGCCTTCTGCTCCTTGTAGCGATGAGCGCCTGTATCGCCGCGCTCGGACTTCTGACGCACGCGACATGGGCGCCAAGGATCGGTTTGCCGGCGGTGGAGGTAGCGCCCGCTCTCTTGCTGGCCGTCATCGAGGCGATGTACATCGGCCTTAAGGCGCTGCTCTACGGCTTCGACCGCGCCAGAGCATACGCTCGCTTCGAGGTGATGGCTGGCGTGGGGTTCCTCGCCGCCCTCGCCTGGCTGGTCTCGGCACCTTCCGAAGCACGGACCGCGCTCGTCGCGCCGTTTATTGTCGCGGATGTGATCTTCATATTGCTCGCCGCGCCGACGCTGATGGCGATCACCGCGAGTGGATTGACGAAGGGCGGCTTGACGACGAGCAGCTCGACGAAGGGCGATGTCGCGAAAACCGCTACCACGGTTGAGGGCGGCATGGCGAAGACCATCTTCACGAGTGAGGGCGATATGGTTCAGAGCGACTTGACGAAAGCCGGCGCTGCGCCTGGTGCCGTGTCGAATCGGGTCGAACCGGTCGGCGCTTCGTCGCGGGGCATGGGCATGGCCGCATACGCCGCCCATGCGAGCATCGGAACAGGCGCCTCCATCGCCCGTCTGCGCTTGGTCCCTATCGCTCTCGGCATGGCTTATGGGGCCGGAGAAGTCGGGCTTCTCCAGGCGGCCCTCGTCTTTTTCGGACCGGTCATGCTCATCCCGCGCGCGGTCGAGCTAGCGCTTTTTCCGACGCTGGCAGGCGCTCATGGACGCGGCGACACCTTGCGCTTTGGAGCGCAGGCGGCGGCCGCATCGCAAGCGATCGCGCTCGGGCTTGCTCTTATCGCCGGCGGACTCATCGTCGCCGGTCCAGCGATCCTCGGTCTGGCCTTTGGGGAGGCCTTCGAGGCGGCGGCCTATCCGCTTGCGTTTGTAATCGTGGCCGCTTGGTGCCTGGGACTCGCCGTGCCTGCGATAGTCTCGCTTTCGGGCGCGGACGGTATCGCGATCGTGAACTTGAGCGGAGTCCTTGGATTGATTACGAGCCTGATCGCGTGGGCACTCCTGGTCCCGCCTTTCGGCGCTCTGGGAGCGGCCGCGGGCCTGGCCCTTGGCTCTCTTCCGACCGCGTTAGTGCCGATCCGCGCCGCCGCTAGCCGCTACGGCTTGGGCTGGCATTCGGCGGCGGTCACGACCGCGATCGCGGTCGTCGCCTCCGGATCCATAGGTTGGGCGGTGCGCGATGGGGGAGCTGTCTCGATCGCCGCAGCGGCGGCGTACAGTCTAGCGGTCTTGATCTTGGCGTTGCCGCTTCTCCGCGGACGCGCCGTGAGCGCAACATGATCCGAGCTGCTCGCCCGACAGGCATCCTGCGATCGACCGGACGGCTGGTGCGACGGCCGCGACGCCTGCCGCCTTGGCGCGGACCGAAAATGGTGCCGGTCGTCGCCGGAGTTGCCGCCGCGCTTGCGGCCCACCTCGATGCGCTCGGCGCTCTGCTGGCGGGCGGCGCAATCGTCGCGATCGGGGTGGCGATGATGGCGCCGGGATTTCTTCTGGCGGCGCTCCTAGCTCTCGTTCTGGTTCAGGACGTGATCGTCGACGGTGGACTGGGCGCCGCAAGATACGGCGACGAGGCGCTCCTCTTAGCGGGGCTCGTTGGAGTGTTCGCGACCGTGATGCGAGAATGTATGCGTGGCGGCGTTTCGGACCGCACGCCTCGACCCCGAGCTGCGCTCGCCTCCGCGCCGCGATTGCGAGCCCGAATTGCACTCGCCCGCACCCCCCTCGACCTTCCGCTCCTCGCTCTCGCAGCCATCATGCTCGCTTCAGCCGTTTCGGCCGGCGTGCCCCTGATGATCGCTACGCTCGGAATGCTCGCGCTGCTCAAGGGGCCGCTGGCCTTCCAGCTCGCGTCGCGGGTATCACTCGGCGACGAAGGGGTCCGGCGGGTCGCTGGCGGTCTTGCGATGCTGGCGGCGGCCGCGGCGCTCGTCGGCGTTGCTCAGCGGGTGGGCGGCGAGGCGGTGTTCGCGATCACGGGGCGCGCCGAGTATTTCGAGACCTGGCTTGGCGTGAAGGCGCCCGGGCCGTTTTCGCATCACAATGCGCTTGGGCACGTCACGGTCCTCGGCGGGGTGCTCGCGCTTTCGCTCGCCAGCGCGGCCGAGGTCGGCGGTCGCTGGGCGGAGCGGCGGCAGATGCGGGTCGTCGCCCTGTGCTGCTTGGCCGGACTACTCGCATCAGCATCGCGCGAATCGTGGATCGCGGCGTCCGTCGCGGCGATCGTCGTCGCCTTGGTCACACGGCGGCGGCGAGCGCTTGGCGCGGCCGCCTCACTCGGCTCGGCTCTCGCGATCGTAGGCGGCCTCAGCTATTTCGTGTCGCCCATTTTGCGCGCCGAGATGGCGCGCCGGTTGGCAGGCGTGACGGCCGGCTGGCACGACTTCGGCGCAGGCTTCACGGGTTGGGCGTTCCGCGGCGAGTATCGGGTGTACGCCGCGCTGAAGAGCGCCGAGATCACGGCCGACAATCCACTGCTCGGTGTCGGGCCGGGCCGCTTTGGCGGCGCCGTCGCTCAGCGCTTCGGGAGTCCCGTCCACGAGGCGTATCGGGTGCTGCCGCTAGACGGCATCCACGAGCCGCTCGACCTCTTTTGGGCGCGCTTGCCCGCGGAGATAGGGCTGCTCGGAGCTTTGGCGTACCTTGGCGTTTTTGGGTCGGCGATGGTGGTATGCGGTCGGGGGGCTCGGCGTGCTGGGGTGGGTGCGCTGTCGAGTGGCGGGCGGGGGGCTCAGGGTGGCCGTGCCTGTGCGACGTTGGAAGGAGGGCGGGCGGCTCTGGGTGGTCGTGCCGCTGCGCTGTCGAGTGGAGGGCGGGGGGCGAGCGGCTTCGTTCGTGCGATGGCGTACGGGGGCGTCGGCGCCTTGGTCGCTGCGGCTGTCTTCGCCGCCTTTTCGCCCGCCCTCGAGGATCCGCTCGTATCGATCCCGGTCTTCGTATGGGCGGGGGTGGTTTGGCGGCTGGGTCGGAGCGAGCGCTCATCGACGTTATCGATAGCACGGGACCGATGAGCCCTTCACCGCGCGTCACCGTCGAGTCTCGCGCCCTCATCGTCACCAACATGTGGCCGACCGAAGACGATCCAGCCTTCGGCGTCTTCGTCCGTGATCAGGTCGAAGCGCTTCGCGCACGGATTGTCGATGCGGCGCTTTCCGGGCAGGCGGGCGTCGGCGCGACTGACGTCCCCGCGACCGACGTCCCCGCGACCGACATCCCCGCGACCGATGCCCGCGCGATCGATGCCCGCCTGACCAATTCCCGCTCAACCGGAATCCGCGCGATCGATGTCTGCATCATCGACGGGCGGCGGAATCGGCTGGCGTACGCCTTCGGTGTGCTCCGATTGCGGCGTATGCTCGCACGCTCTGACCGGCGGTACGTTCTGGTCCACGCGCACCATGCATTGGCCGGATTCGCCGCCATCCTCGCCGGCGCGCGCCGGCCGGATCGGCCGCTCTTGGTGACGCACCACGGCATCGAGGTGCTCGAAGGCTGGCAGGCGCCGCTTTGCCGATGGGTGAGCGCGCGGGCGGATCGGACTCTCGTCACGAGTCCGGCGCTGGCAGAGAGACTCGGCGGCTCGAGCGCCGGGGCCGACACAGTCGAACCGGCAGCTTCGATCGACCAAGTCGGCTCGGCCGAACCATTCGACGGCGCTCCGCGGGCCGGGCTCGCCGCGATCGACATCGTTCCATGCGGCATCGATCGCGGGCGCTTCCGGCCGGGCGATCGGGCGGCCGCCCGAGCACAACTCGGTCTTCCGTCGCACGGCGCGCTTGTCGCATGGGCAGGGACGGATCGGCCCGAGAAGCGGCTGTGGCTGGCGCGGGCGGCGATCGAGCGGATTGGGTTCGCGAGCGGTGCAGTCGACGCCGGCCGAACCGACAGCGCCGGTCGAATCGGCACGGGCGGACGGTCCGGCGGCGATGGCAATGCAAGCGATCGCGATCCGCACACCCGGCTCTTGGTGATTTCCGGCCGACCACACGCAGAGGTGCCGACCTGGCTGCAAGCCGCTGATGTGCTCGTCCTGACTTCCACCGCCGAGGGCAGTCCGCTCGTCGTGCGAGAGGCGCTTGCATGCGGCCTGCCGGTGGTCAGCACCGATGTCGGCGACGTCCGGTCGCTCCTCGAAGGGCTTCCGGGATGCGCGGTGGTGGGTTTTTCGGAGAGTACTCTCTCCGCGACTTCAGCGGCCAGCACGCGCAGGGAATCCAAGGCATCCACTCCGACGCCCTCGTTGCCGGGGTCGGCCGCGCCTGCCGCAGCCTCCAACGACGAGAGCACGCTCGCCTCCAACGACGACAGCACGCTCGCCTCCAATCTCGCCCGAGCACTCGAGCAGGCGCTCGTTTTCAGCGCGACCGGTGCGAAGGTCGACGCAGGGGCGGCGCTAGCCGTCTACGATTCGGATGCGATCGCCGACCGGGTCTGGTCGATCTGGTGTGAAGCGACGCAGGGTGCGGATGGATCGCCAGGAGCAGGAGCATGAGCACTCCATCGAACGCTCCGCTCCGCATCCTCGTCATCAGACACGCCGGCTACCCCGGCGATCCGCGGGTTCGCCGCGAAGCCGGAGCGCTTGTCGCAGCCGGGCATAGTGTCGAAGTTATCTGCGCGTATGAGCCGGAGCAGGTGCGGCGTGAGACCATCGGCGGGGTCGCGGTTACGCGGCTTCCAGTTCAGCATCTGAGGCGTGGGTTCGTCCGTTATCTGTTTGAGTACGGCGCGTTTTTCGCGCTGGCAGCACTGACGATCGCCGCGAGATCGCTCCGGCGGCCCTACGACATAGTGCAGGTCAATACGCTGCCGGACGCCCTCGTCTTTGCCGCCATCGTCGCGCGTTGGCGCGGCGCGGCCGTCTTGCTCGACCTGCACGAACTCATGCCGGAGCTTTACGCATCCAAGTTTGGCGTCGCGATGGACCAACCGCTACCCAGGCTTCTCGGATGGGTGGAGCAACGAGCGATCCGCTTCGCCGATCACGCGCTGGCCGTAAGCAAACCCTGCCTGGAGCGCTACGCGGCGCGCGGAGCTGATCGGAAGCGCTTCACGATCGTCATGAACGTCGCCGATCCGGTGCTCTTCGGTCCTGATGCGCGTCGAAGCGTCGAAGAGCGGGCGCTGAGGCCGATCGTCGTCAGCCACGGCACGTTGGTCGATCGTTACGGCTTCGATGTGCTGCTACGCGCCATGGTCGAAGTGCCGGAAGCCGATCTCGTCGTGATCGGGGACGGGCCGGAGCGCGCTGCGCTCGACCTACTGGCTTCCGAGCTCGATATCGCGGAGCGCGTGACCTTCACCGGGCGGGTCGCGCTCGAGGACGTACCCCGAGTCGTTGCAAGTGCGACCGTCGGTGTGGTCGCCAATCGGAGCGATCCGTTCACCGACCTCGTCGTGCCTACGAAGCTCATGGAGTACGTGGCGCTCGGCATTCCCGCTATCGTGGCGCGCACGCCGGCCGTCGAGGCATACTTCGACCCGGATGCGGTGTGCTATGTGGCGCCTGGTGACCCGCGTGACCTTGCGAGGGCCTTGCGCGTCGTGATTGCAGATCCTGAGCGCCGGCGAAGGATGGTGCGCCGGGCCGACGAAACATTCGGGGCGCAGTTTGCGTGGAATGAGGTCGCGCCGCGCTACGTCGCCCTGATCGAACGAATGGCGGCGAAGAAGAAGGGGCAAAGTGCGGATGGTCGATCGCAGGCAGCTGGAGACGAATTGGTTGAAGAACGCAAACACTGGCTTTGAGGCCTGCGTGGGAATGTGACTGGGCCGATGCATGATCGGAGAATAGGCGACATGGGCGATGATTTCAGCCGGTCCGAGTTGATCCGCTCCAGTGGGCGCGAACATCGGACTCGACCCGCGATAATCATCGCGTCGCTCACGCTCTTCGCGATCGTGACGTCCTATGTATCGCTTACCGCGCTGTCGAAGTTTTCGGCGCTGTCGCAGACGTCGTCGCTGTCGTCGCTGTCGCCGTCCAAGGCATCGACGCGTCCGGTTACCCGGCAAGAGGATGCGTTGAAAGCCGACCCCGGCGCCGCTTCCGACCGCGCTATCTTGCTGGCGACCGACGTGATCACAACTCTTCCGACGACGACTATCACCGCGACCGTGACGATGACGGCCACAGCGTCGATAACTCCGACGTCGACAAGCGACCCGTCCCTGACCGCGCTGCCCACCATAACGTCGACGTCGACCAGCACGCCGACCATGACTTCGACGGCCGATGTCACGATAACGTCGACGCAGACCACGACTTCGACGTCGACTGTTACTCCGACCGACATTCCGACGGCATCTGCGATCCCTTCCGAAACGGCGACGCCGACCGCTTCAGCCACAGCCACCGCGACGGACTTCGCTCCCCCGACCAGCACGCCAACCCTGACGAACACACCGCCGCCCACCTCGCCCCCGACGCCGACACGCGCCGACGTCAAGATTTACTTGCCGATCACACATCGCCTCGAAGCCCATGCCGACCCCATTTTCGGCGTTCAAGTTTCAGAGCTTCGCTTCCGCGATACTGCGCTGATAGACACCGCGGTGGAGGTTGGAGCGGCTTGGTATCGGACCTTCCTTTACTGGGACGAAGTCGAACCGGTGCGCACCAGCCCACCGACATACGACTGGAGGCACTACGATCCGATCATTACTCATGCGTCGGAGCGAGGACTGCGGATCATCGCGGAGATGTCGGGCAATCCGCCGTGGGCGGCGGACGTGCCGGGCGGGCCGGTGCACGATCTCGACACCTTGGCCGAGTTCATGGCCGCTGCCGTCGAACGCTACGACGGCGACGGCGTTTCCGATGCGCCCGGTTCTCCTGTCATCCGGCATTGGGAGCTCTACAACGAGCCGGATAACCGAAGCCTCGCGCTCGCGCGGCAGGGCAGGGGTTGGGGCTGGTGGGGCGATCGGGGCGACCAATACGCGCTTATGCTAAAGCGCGTCTATCCCGTGATCAAGCTGACCAGCCCCGAGGCGCGTGTCGTCTTCGGTGGAGTGGCCTGGGAGCCGGTCCCGTCGTGGGGCGATCCGTTCGACCTCAACTTCATCGACGATGTCTTGGCCGCCGGCGGCGGACCTTACTTCGATGACTTTAACATCCACTTTTATCCCATTTTCGCGGCGAGGTGGGCCGAATGGGGTCCCGGAGTTCTCGGCAAGACGCTGGCGGCACGTGCCAAGCTCCTGACATACGGTCTGGACAAGCCGATCCTGGTGACCGAGGCCGGCACTTGGAGCCATGCTGACGAGTCGTATCCGCCGACGAGTCCGCGCGATCAGGCGCGCTACGTCCCGCAGCTCTATTCGCAAGCGATGGCCGGCGGGGTACGTGCGGTGGTGTGGTATCACCTCGATGACGTCGAAGGGACCGTCGACCCGCTCCGCGGCCTGGTCGACGGCGACCTCGGCCGCAAAGAGTCGTTCAGCGCGTATCGCCTGGCGCGCGATGTGCTCGGCGGTGCGGTCACGGTCGAGGGCGCGCCTACTTACGGCGCTTCGGGTGAGGTCTACACTTTTCGCCGCGGCGCTGAGCGCATTGTGGTCGCGTGGAGCGTCGGTCCGGCCGAGGTGCTCGCGATACCCGCGGATTCGGTCGAGCGAATCCATTTCCTAGGGAATCGGGTGCTGGTTCGGGATAGTGCCGACGGGGTGGCCGATGGAGTGACCCATGTGCCGTTCGGTACGGATCCGATCTACGTGATCTTCGCCGCCGGCGGCGGCTGATGTCGGGCGAGTTCGAACTGGCGGCCGCATCGACCGATATGCCATCGATGTTGTCGAAACGCATCTTTGACATATTGCTCGCAGGCCTTGTCTTGATCCTTTGCACGCCGCTCGTCGCGGTGCTGGCGCTGCTCGTACGGCTCGATTCCCCCGGTCCCGCCTTCATTCGCCAACTCAGGATCGGCCGCTACGGAAATTCGTTTCGGATGTGGAAGCTGCGCTCGATGGCGGCTGATTCCGACCCGACCCTTCACATGGAAACGGTTCGCCGCCTCATACTTGGGCTAGAGCGAGGCGCCGGCGCGGCGTGGCTGAGCCCTATGGACGATCCGCGCATCACGCGCGTCGGCCGCGTGCTGCGCGCGACCGGGCTCGATGAGCTGCCGCAGCTGCTCAACGTTTTGATGGGCGATATGAGTCTGGTCGGGCCGCGCCCCGCCCTGCCGTATGAAGTCCAACTCTGGAAGGAGTGGCATCACGGAAGGCTTGCCGTGACGCCGGGCATCACGGGGCTTTGGCAAGTGTCGGCGCGAGGGACGGCGGATTTCGACGCGATGGTCCGATTGGATCTAGATTACATCGCCAGGCGTTCAATCGCAGGCGATGCTTGGATTCTGGTAAAAACGCCCTTTTCCGCCTTGCGGGCGGCGCTTCGCACGCGACACTAGGGCGTGTTCGCCATGCACCTTTCGACTGCGACCGGTCTTTTCGCGACGACTACTCTTCTTCGTCCTCGAGCTGAATCAGCGGCTCAACGTACAACAGATCCAAGACCAACGGATCAACGTCCAACGGATCAACGTCCAACGGATCAACGTCCAGCGCGCGCGGCAGGATCAAGGGAGCTTCGAGTTGCGACATATCGTCGCCGTGCGAGCGGCTGGACGCCGGCATCGGAATGAACTGCGGGAACTTGAGAAGCAGTTGCGGCGGGGAGGGATACGTCACCCAGTCGAAGCCGCCGAGGTATACGGTAAAGCCCGTAGGGGCGATGTCGCCCGATACTCTCTCACCGCCGGGCAGCTCGAATTCGATCACCTTACGCTTCAATTGGACGATACCCGCCTTGGCAAGACCGTGGGCAATCCGCTCGATGCGCTCCAGTCGGTCATCGTCAAAGGCGCCTGGCGGGAAGTTGGGGTACTGGTAGAACATCGACGAACCTCCGGTCCGGGAAATGCAGGCAGAGCCGCGGAAAGCGTGAACGACCGATCATGATAACACCGCGCGGGCGGCAAATCAATGCGATGTTGGCGGCGCTTCTGGCCTACGTGCTCGCGCGCGGCTTGATCCTTGTCGCGATCATCCCGGCTTGGCAGGGAACCGACGAGCCGGGACACTTTGAGTACGCGCTTCTGCTTTCCTCCCGTGCGGCGGCGATCGCCGGTCTGGCGCCCGACCGAAGCGTTCACAACGGTACGGCGGCTCAGGCGCCGATCGTTAGATCGCTCCGGGAGCACTCCTTCTACCGTTACACGGCTTCGAAGGTCCCGCCACTTGATGCCGCCCGCTTCGAGGATGTCCCGCGACTTGGCACCGAAGTCGCGCAGCGCGGTGATGAGACGCCGATAGGCTACCTGCCGTACGCCGCCGCGTTGGCCGTCGTGCCCGATGGCGACGTAGCGGTGGCTCTGCGCCGTCTACGCCTAGTTTCGATCGCACTCGTCCTGATTCTGGCGCTGATCGCCTGGCGTGTTGCGGCGCGAGTACTCCCGCGGCACGCGGCGTCGGCGGTTGCCGCGCTCGTAGTCGTCGGCCCGATGGTCGGCTTCGCGGGCTCGATCGTGAGTCCGGACCTAGTTGCGGCAACTCTTGTCGCGGCGTGGTTGGCCGTGACAGAGCGGCGGTTTGCCTTGATGGGCGGCGACTCCGGCGCTCGCTCGGATGGCATTGCCGAACGCAAGAGTCGGGTATGGGTGCCGAAGCCGGCGTTGACCGCCTGGGTGCTGGTTTTCCTGGCGGCCGCGGCAAAACGAACGGCGCTCTTCGTCGTGCCTCTCGCCGTTATGGCCGAGCTGTTGGCCTCGAGGAATCGCACATCGACCGGCCGAGGGCGCAGGTCCGCTCGTGTTTCACTCGGCATCGCTCTCTTCGTCGTAGCGGCCTTAGGACTCGGCCTCACCGTACGGCGAGGCGATGCCGCGGGCTGGAAGGTCGCCGGCACGCCATGGGGCGACGTCCGCTCGGCTTCCGCGGCGCGTGAAGGTGGATGGGGGCTGCGGATCTTCGACGCCGCGCCTGATGGCTGGCACTACATCGAGCGCTTCGTCGAGATCGCGGCTGCATCCGCATCCGCACCGGCGCCGAACGTCGGCCGGCGCATCGCGGCCTCGGCCTGGATCCGACGATCTCCGGTCGAGACGTCGATTGATGGGCGCGAAGGCATGGACTTAGGGGCGACGGCCGGGATCTCGACTGATGCGCGCGAAGCCATGGACTCCGACGCGCCCGTCGGGATCTCGACCGATGTGAATGAGGACATGGCCTCGGACGCGCCGACCCGCGCGTCGCTCGTCGTCGACGGCGGGGCGGATGTTTGGCTGGCCGAGTTGGTCGATTTGCCCGCTGATGGGACGTGGCAACAGGTGTCGGTCAGAGGAGTGATCGCCACGGACTTGGAGGGCATCCGGATCGCGATCGTGCCGGGCGACGGAACCATCGGCGGGGTCGGCGCGATCGATGCCGATGAGGTGACTCTTCGGCTCGACGGCGTGGCGATGGACATAAACGGCGGCGCGGAGACACCGACGCGGCGCGGCACGGTCTGGGTCGAATCGCTCATGCGCTACACATCGGCCGAACGCCTGCTGCATGCGACGCGGGCGGGGATCAAGGCGCCGGGAGCTGCGCTCGAGCGCGGCGTTAGTGCTCTCGCATTCACCTTTAGGAGCGCATGGGGCGGATATGGCTGGCTCACTCTGTGGCCCGGAAGCGTGCACTACGGTCTCGCTGCTCTGCTGACGCTGGCGGCGATTGCGGGTTGCGCGGCCGCGCTTTTCGCGCCCAAATGGCTGGTCAGGGATCAAGACGCGGCGCGTTTCTTCCGTCTCTGCGCCGTCGGAGCGATCATCGCCGTGGCCGCCGCGATCGTCGGTTCGGTCGCCGGAGCGGAGGCTCACAAGCAGCCGCAAGGCCGCTACTTGATTCCAGCCCTGCTCCCGATAGCGCTGCCCACGGCCGCGCTCGCGGAGCGGATAGCACCGGGGCGCGGACCGCTGGTTCTTGCCGCACTGGCCTTCTGGCTCGACCTGGCGGCAATAGGTTGGGTGATCTGGCCGGGGTTCCAATAGTTCATTGTCGGATAGTCTCAAATTGGTGCGTCAGAGATGCGCCGGCAAATTCTCCGAGTGCTTGGGACGAAAGCCATGAGCACTCCGATCCGTCCCTATGTCACGTCCGCGGCGTGCGGCTCACGCGACCAACGGTCGCGTGTTAGTATTTCCGAGGAGCTGTCGCGATGAAGGAAGACACGCTACGCAGTGACGATCCAATCAGCGGCGATCGAACTACTCGGAATGGTGATACGGTGAACGATAGAGAAGTCGAACAGCGGACCGTAGAGAACCTGGAAGGCTCGAACCAAGCGGCCGAAGTCGTGCCAGCAGTGTCGATGATCGTCCCCGCATTCAACGAGGAGGCCGCTATCGGCGACGAACTCGACGACCTCAGGGCGGCGCTTGATGCCAGCGGAATGACGTGGGAGATCCTGGTGATCGACGATGGGTCGACGGATCGGACGGCGGAGATCGCCGCCACGAGGCCGTTCGCTCGCACCATCGCGCATGCGCACAACCGTGGCAACGGTGCCGCGCGCACGACCGGAGTGCGGGCGGCGCGGGGGCACATCGTCGCATTTACGGACGCGGACAGGACTTACCCGGTCAACCGCCTGCCCGAGATGCTCGCGATGATGGAAAATGGCGCCGACATGGTGATCGGCGCGCGGCGGGTCGAGGCTGGGACGTTACGCTTCCTCCGGATTCCGGCCAAGGCCTTCATCCGCAAGCTCGCCGAGTATATGACAGGGTCGCGCATCCCTGACCTGAACTCGGGATTGCGAGTTCAGCGACGCGATGAGACCCGTCGCTTCCTGCCGATCCTCCCCAGTTCGCACTCGTGGGTGAGCACCATAACGATCGCGTTCCTGAGCGCGGATTTCGTCGTGAAGTGGCTGCCCATCGACTATTTCCCGCGGGTCGGACGCTCCACCTTCCACCCGCTGCGGGATAGTTACAACTACCTATCGCTGGTCATCCGCACGGTCATGTACTTCAATCCGCTCAAGATCTTCCTTCCGCTCTCCATCCTCCTGACCGTGGGCGGGACGCTCAAGTACTTCGTCTACGACATTTTTTGGCGTGTCGTTCTCGGCGCGGAAACCTTCTACATGCCGTCGATGCCCAGCACGACTCTCGCTCTGATAGTCTCAGGCCTGCAGGTCGCCGTGATCGGCTTACTCGCCGACCTGATCGTAAGGCGGACGGCGCTCTGAGGTCGCTCGTGCCCTGAAGCGCTCAACCGCGAGATTGAGATTTCAATGCCGCCGGCAGGTGTGAGCCGGACTCGGCGTAGCCGGCGACAGTGTTCGACGTCATAGTCCGAGCGGCGCTGCAGCGTAGTCGCGCGCCGGCAGCACAGGACCTTTGTTGATCGGAGCGATCGTCGTTCACCCCGTCCGGAACGTGACCCCCAGGGTAATCGAGTGCGTATTCTCCACTTCGGGACATTCGACCGCGATGTCGGTCGCAACGCGATTGTCGCCGACGCCCTGCGCGCAGCCGGTGTCGAGATTGTCGAATGCCATGTGCCGCTCTGGCGCGACACCGACGACAAGCTGCGTGCGGTACGGCGTGCGGGTGGGGTCGAGGCGGGCAGGAATCGCATCGCGGGAGTCGTTGGACTTTCGGTGACGGTTGCGCGCCTCATTGTCGCGGAGTGGAAGCTCATGAGACGCGCGCGCGCGCTTCGACGTACGGCGGGTCCTATCCACGCCGTCTTTGTGGGAAGCACCGGCCATCTAGACATGCCGCTCGCGCGGCTGATCGCCGACCAGCTCGGCGCCGCGCTCGTCTTCGACCCGCTCGTATCGATAGGCGAGACCGTGCGCGATCGGGGGCTGATTCCGCCGAACGGCATCCGGATGCGGGCTCTGAACCTCATCGAGCGTCGGCTCTTCGCCTTGGCCGATCACGTATTGGTCGACACGGCGGCGCATGCCGCTGCGCTTGAGCACGAGGTGGGGCTTGATCCAAGCCGCGTGTCGATAGTACCGGCAGGAGCCCCAGCCTTGATCGCCGAAATCGTCGGGGTCTATCAAGGACGCTCAGCGAAAGCTGAGCCGCTTCGGATCGTCTATGCGGGCCAATACATCCCGCTGCACGGCATCGAGATCGTGCTCCACGCGGCGGATAGGCTGCGGGATCGCGCCGACCTCTACTTCGAGCTTGTCGGTGTCGGGCAGATGTTGGCCGCCGCGAAGGCTCTGGCCGCCGATCTCGCGCTTCCGAACGTCCGCTTCATAGAAACATGGATGCCGGTCGAACGACTCGCGCGCGACCACCTGGCGACAGCCGACATTTGCCTTGGCATCTTCGGCGATCAGCCGAAGGCGCGACTGGTCGTCCCGTTCAAGGTTTATGCTGCTCTTGCGGCCGGTCGACCGGTAATCACGGCGGACACGCAGGCGGTCCGAGAACTCTTGGCGGTCGAGGGAGCGATGCCGGCCGAGGTTGAGATCGTGCCGGCCAGCGATCCAGCGGCCCTCGCCGAGGCGATCCGAGCGCTTGCCGATGATCCCGCGCGCCGAAGGATAATGGCATACACGGGACGTGCGGCCTGGGCGTCGCGTTTCTCGCCCGCGGTCCTCGGAAACAGCCTTGTCGCGGCTCTCGAACTCGCTGTGAATCGGTCCGATCCGCCGCGACTCGAGGGACCAAGGCACAGGTGGAGAACGGAGCACCTTGCGCGCGAGGTCCTCGCGGCCGCGCCCGCAGGGCGGCTGCTCGATGCGGGATGCGGGAACGGCACTTTGGTCGTGAAGCTGGCGAGCCTGAGATATGCAGGCGATGAAGCACCGACGGCGCTATCGGCGAACGCGAGCTCGACCCTCGTAGTCCCGGCGAGTCCGGATGGATACAGTTCCGACGCCGTCGCCGCTGAACCAGCGCCCAGGGTAGTCTTCGGTTTCGATCGGGATCGTGATCGCGTCAGAACGGCCCGTCGGCGGGCGTGGAACGCAGGCACCGGCGATCGGACTCATCTCTTTGTCGCGGACGTCACCGCTATACCGCTTCGGAGTTGCGACTTCGTTGGCGCCACCGCGGGCGAAGTCCTCGAGCACGTCGCCGACGACCGGGCGGCGGCGGCTGAGATCGCGCGCATCCTTTCCTCGTCCGGGGTGCTCGTGACGACAGTCCCGGCGGGAGCGGAGCGCCTCGGAGCTGTTGATCGCATGGTCGGACATGTCAGGCGCTACGATCGCCCGGGCATCGAATCGCTGCTAGTGAATGCGGGTTTTGCCGTGGAGATCTCTGTCGGCTCGGGCATATTGTTCGGGCGCTTCTACGATAACTTCATTCAACGGCCTGCCGTGTTTACTGCCGCGCACATCCCACGGACGGCGAACGCGCTCAGTCGCCTAGCCCGAAGCGAGATCCTCTCCGCTCCACCGAAAGTGCTCTTCGCGATCGATTCCAGGCTTGAGTCGACGGGTTTCTTGCGCCGCTCACGTGGAACGACGGCGTCGGGCTGGATGATTCGCGCGAGGCGTATCGGACCTTGACGACCGACCAAGGTTCGATACGCCTCGGCGGCCGAACCCGATATTTCCAGCGAGGCGGAGTACTAGAACGGATAGCCTTTCGCGCCCTGGATGCCCTTGATAGTCGAGATTTCGCCGGTGTGTGCGAACGTGTTGCCTAAAGCGAAATTTGTGAGCACGTCGCCTAAGCGCATGGGCCCCATGCCGAAGGACGACATGTCGATCTCGCGATCAAGGTCCTGATCCGTCAAGCCGTCTAAGTACTGCTCCGTCGATGCCTTCACGGCTTCGCTGTAAGGCTTGATCGCCTCGACGCTTCCCCGAGTCTCGATCGTAATATCGTCCTGAAGCCGCGCGATGTTTGGAATGCCTAGCCGGTCCTCCCAACCTCCGCTTTGCCAAACGGTCGGCTTACCCTGAAGCAGGCCGTTGATCATCCAATCCTCGGCCTGATTCACATGGGCAGCGAGTGCGGCGATGTTATGGGCCTTGCCGGGCGGGGCGAAGGTCTCCTGCTCTTCAGTCACGTCCGCCACCGTGCCGTCATACCAGAAGCGGGCGGCTCGGAACGCGCTGCGCATCGATTCGACACCGTTCATTGTCGGTACATCCTCCATGTTCTGTTTGCTGATCGATACCGGGACGCGATTCTAGCCGATTTGTAAGCGCGAACGTAGTACTCCGCCACGCTGAATCTGTCGGGTTCGGCCACCGATACATTCGCTGGTTGCCGGCGCTGAAATCGGCCGTTCCTTTAGCTCGACTTTGGCCATCAGGCAGCATAGGCCAGG
>JBCLES010000040.1:0-26844 GCA_038913135.1 Anaerolineae bacterium | reverse complement strand
TCAGCCTCCTGTGGGTCTGGGCTTCGAGCCCGCTTTAGATGTCCTGCAGAACCCAAGGATACTGCGCTCACCGGACGGCTGGCCTTCTCATGGTATCTATCCCTCCTGGGTGTGGCCAAAATCTGTCCGGCGACCATCTCCAGCCTCACGCGAAGCCGCGAAGGGACTTCCTTTCAGCGAGGCCTACCTTCGCGTCCTTCGCGCCTTCGCGTGAGATTCGCCCGGTAAGGATTTCCGGACCGATTTTGGTCACGCCCATCCCTCCTTGCCGTGTGTACGTCCCAAGTTACAGTCAGTCGCCCTGAAACACATCGCTTGGAGATCGTGTAGAAGCGCCATCGCACCCCTCACTCCCCGAACAACGACAGCTGCTCCGGCGGTGGCGGCTCGTTCTCGCCCAGCCACGGTGGCATCTCCCCAACCTCGGTTCGGTCGGCTACAAGCATATGGAACGCGCGCGCGATGGCCGGAGCGTCCGTTTCGTCCGGGGCGTGGATGAAGACGTACGGCTCTCGGCCGGCCGAGATCCATGCCGCGACCACGTCCGCCCAATCCGCTAGCCATGTCAGGTTACGCTTCACTTCAGGGTGGGCGACGTAGCGCACTATCGGGCGCTGGCCCGGCGCATCGTGGCGGACCGGGAGCCATGGCTTGCGGCGCTGAGCATCGGCCACGCCGGGCAAGCGCGGGTCGGCGGAGCGCAGACCGCGTGTGTCGAATATGATCCGACTGGCACCCTGTTCCGCCAGGAGAGCGTCGAGCGCCCGTTCGTCTGTGCCGCCGCTGAAGAAGCCCTCATGGCGCGCCTCGACCGCAAAGGCGAATCCAGCGGGAAGCGAGACGAGATAGCGTTCAAGAGTCGGTAGGTCGGCCGGACCAAAAGTCGGCGGGAGCTGGATCATGTATGGGCCGATTCGCGGGCCAAGAGGCGCCAAGCGGGCAAACGTATCGCGCGTCTCAGGTCCGGCGCCGATCAGCCCCCGCTCATGCGTTATCGAACGCGGAAGCTTGAAGCAGAAGTGGAAGGCGGGCGGCGTATCATCTCGCCACCGCTCGACCGTATCCGACGAAGGTAGTCCGTAAAACGTGGAATTGCCCTCGACCGCGTTGAAAACGGACGCGTACTCCACTAAGAAGTCGTGCGGCTTGGCGTCGCGCGTGAAGAGCGATCCGGACCACGGCTTGTGGCTCCAGATAGGCAGACCGAGGTGATAGCGTTCGATCCTCATCGACCCTACTCCGATCACTTTACCCAACCGAATTCCAACTTGTGGTCACGCGCAATCGCGAGCCACTCGAACCTACACCCAGTCGCACATCCGAAACCTCCCCTGCCTTGCAGCCTTTACCGCGAACCCGCGCCGCTCAGGCTTGCGGACTGCCGCTCGCTCACAGACCGGCCGCATCGTATCATCCGTGGCCGTCTCTCGCCACAGAAACCATGAGCGATTTGCGGCCTATCCTCGCTGCGATTGCTCGACAGCAACCTCTGCCGCCAATACAAGCCACACGGCGCGCGGCTCGACCAATCGCAGCCCATCCTGCGGTCGAACTCTCATGAACGATTTCAAGACCCTCCACTCCGAGACCGACGAATCGGGCGTCGTCACGATCACGATCGATCGTCAAGCGGCCCATAACGCGTTGGACCGCGCGACAATCCACGCTTTCGCTGAAGTGATGGACACGCTCGCGTCCTCAGAGGACGTCATCCGCGCAGTCATCATCACCGCCGCCGGGTCGGAAGCGTTCTGCAGTGGCGGGGACCAGGACGATTTAAGGGACGCAACGACCGAAGCGGACGGCGCGTGGCTCGCGACGACCATGGGTGACGCACTACGCACGCTCGAACGACTGCCGGTGCCCGTTATCGCGGCCATCGAGGGGCATGCTCTCGGCGGAGGCGCCGAGATCGCGCTCGCCTGCGACCTGCGGATCGTATCCGAAGGCGTCCGTTTCGGCCTTGTCCATAGGCGGCTCGCCCTGATCCCTGGCTGGGGCGGAGGGCAGCGATTGCTGCGGCTGGTCGGTTACGCGCGTGCCATCGAGATTCTAATCGACGCAAGGCCGCTCGATTCCGAAGCGCTCCTCGCCTTGGGCCTGGCGCACGAAGTCGTGCCCACCGGCGATACCTTGACCGCCGCACGCGAACTCGCCGGGCGAATCGCCTACATTGATCCGGCCACAGTGCGCGCAATCAAGGGCCTGCTCCGCGATGGCCTCGAACTCCCTTATGAAGAGGCGCTTTCCGCTGAGCGAAATCGCTTTCCCTTGCTTTGGGCCGGACAGGCCCACCTGGATGCAATCCGGGCTTTTCACGACGGCTCGGCGCGGGCGGGGCGCATAGGGCCGACGCTGGATCATGACTTGGACTAAGTGCAACCACCATTCTGAAACACTCGACTTCGATCGCCGCTGCAGCTCGACCAGCGACCATCCGCCCGCTATATAAATCCGAAAGTGTCGGTCGAGCGCTCAAAGCGTCTGACGCCGCTTCGGGCTTCGGCGGTTAGCGAGTCGAGCAGTTCGGCGATCGATCGGCCGAGAGTCGGGTGGACAAGCGTTGGGGCGACATCGGCAAATGGCACTAGGACGAAGGCACGTTCGTGGAGCCGCGGGTGCGGCACCTGCACGCCGGGCTCATCGACGACCTCGCGGCCATAGAGCAAAAGGTCGATGTCGATGATGCGTGGTCCATTGAGCTCCCCGTCGCCTGATCCGATCCCGGCCTCGTCGCTCGGCAGATCGCCCACCATCCGGCGCTGTCGCCCCAGTGCACGCTCCACCGCCAGCACCAGGTCGATCACCTCGCGCGGTGTCAGACCGGTGCGCGCTTCGAGCACCAGGTTCAGGAAGTCGGGCTGATCGATTTTTCCAACCGGCATTGTCTCGTACCAAGGTGAAACGGCCTTGATTTCGAGATGTTCGCACAGACGCGATATCGCCTCGTGAAGCACGCCCTCGCGATCTCCAAGATTCGAGCCGAGCCCGAGGTAGAGGGTCGAGGTCGAGCCACCAGACGGCCGGTTCGAAGGTAGCTCGGCGTTGTCGGTACGACGGCCGGTCCTCGTATTCACTTCCCGTCACTCCGTTCGATCCACACTCCGCCCGCTCACCACCGCCGCGAAAGGACCGGCAGGTAGATCGTCGTTTGCGGTGTCCGGGTCGCTGTCGGAGGTGTTATAGGCACGTCGGTCGACGTCGGGTTGGGCGGCGTATCCGATGGTTCGACCGATACCGTCGGCTCAGGGGTCCCGGGGGTCCCGGGGGACCCTGGCGTTCCTGGGGTCTCAGGTGTAGTTGTACCGGGGGTGCCCGGGCCGGCCGTCGGATCCTCCGTCGAGGTCCCGGTCGGGGGGGGCGTGCCCGGCGTGCCATCCGGGGTCTCGCTCGCCGGCGGGACTGTGCCGGTGCCGGGGCCGGACGTCGGCGGCGCGGAGGTTGGCAGCACCGCGCCTATCGGGCTGCCGTCTACGTCGCGCACCCACATGCCCGCCCTACCGGCCGCGGCGAAGAGACGTCCGCCCACCGCCTGGCCTGCCCATTCGATGTCGCTGACGGCGTACGGGACGGGGAGCAGGAGCTCGGCAAACCAATCGAGGCCCGCGCTGTCGCTTGCGAAGAGCGCCGGCCACGGCGGATCGACCCGCAGCCCTGCCGTCCCCGCGAAGATAGTCCTATCCGAGCGGAACTGGGGCGAGATGGCGATCGCCCTCGGCCGTGCGGCACGATCGACGCCGTCGGGGCGGAGCTCCCACGAATTGCCGCGATCGTTCGAGATATAAATGTTGGCGCGATCGGACGAGGAGTTGTCTTCGACCGACATCGCGAGCATTCCGTCGCGCACGAACTCATCGCCCATCTCCAGCGCGTGGACGTTGCCCTGACCGGCGATGAGCCGAACTCTGCTCACCTCCCCAAAGTCCAATGTGTCCTCCGTGCGATAAACAATCCCGCGGTCGGTGACGAAGAGCGCCATCGAATCGGTTGGGAAACCCGAGGAGATCGCCGCGTGCACGATGCCGCTGACCGAATCGTCGGCCATTGTCCACGTCGCGCCGCCATCGTTACTGTAGTGGAGCCCGCTGCCGCCGCGTCCGTCAATGTATGGTTCAGTGATCCCGTAGAGCGTCGGCTCGGTGATCGTCACCGGTCCGGTGGCGATGATGTGTGGGGCTTCGCCGCCGAAGGCCGGAACCTTACCGAGTTTACCCCACGAGAATCCGCCGTCTGACGACTTCCAGGGACCGATATAGAACGTTCGATCCACTACGAACTCGGTGGACGTGAACAGACGGCTGCCGAGTACTTCAGTTATGACTTGCCGGACCCAAGACTCGCCGGCGTCGTCCGATCTAAAGAAGACGCTCAACGAGGGCCTAAGGCCGCCGAGAGGATCGTTGCGTACCGGCGTGATGCGGGCGAGTGCCCAAACACGCGAATCAGATTCATAGAGTGGCGCGCTCACCGAGAGAATCTCCGCCGGCACTGCGCCCGTCTGAAGCTCGGTCGGGGAAATGCGGTGCAGACCGAGGCCGTCCGAGCCGGCGTATACCATCCGATTGTCCGGGTCGACCGCGATAGTGGAGACCGATGTGGGGAGCGTCGCTACGAGCGACCAAGTCCTGCCGTCGTTCGCCGACCGCCACACCGTTCCGTCGTCGAGTCCCAGCCAGACTCCAACTTCGCCGAATGAGATCTCGCCTGAGCCGATCGCCTTTGGCTCGCCCGTCGCGCCTTCCGGCCAGGTCATCGCCTTCCATGTGGCGCCGCGGTCCTCACTTGCCGCAAGTCGGCGCACGCCTGCAAGGTGACCGACCGCGAAGAGGCGTCCTCGAGGCCCAGCGGTCGCCATCTCGACCGTCATCGTCGCAGTCATCGGATTGGTGACGATCGGACCAAGCACTTCCGTCCAGGCGTTCGGCACGTCGATCGACTTGAAGAGTCGCCCCTCGGACTGGAGGTAGATCACGGCATCCGCAGGCTCGGCGAAGAGATCATCAACCGGCTCGAGCGGTCCGATCACACCGGTATGTGTCGTCCACTCATGTCCTTGATCCGTCGACGTCCACAGCGTGAAACCGCTAGCCTCGGCAGCGTAAACGCGGCCGCTCGTCGTCGTCTCTAACAAGTCGATCTTGGATGGTCCCTCCGGACCCGGCTCCGTGGTCCAGGATCGGCCGCCATCCACCGTCTTCGCGAACTGCGGCGAACTTTGAAGGCCGGCATATGCCGTCATGCCCTCGGGATCACCGCGGCCAAGAGCAAGGGCTCTCACGGTTTGGCTCGGGCGATCCGGATTTGCGGGCGATGCCACCCAATCATCGGCTGAGATGCCGGCCCAGTAGATTCCGAAGCCTACGGAGTGCATCAAATGCGTCCGCGTACCGGTGGTCGGATTGCCGATGAACAAGAGCTCGAAGACACTGTCACCCCAAAGGCCGTCCGTCACCCGGCGCCACGGGCTTTCCGCCCCGGCGCGGGGTGTGTGAATGCCGGCCACGTAGAGGATCGAAGCAGCCGAGAGCATGGCGAAGAGAGCGACGGCCATACTGGTCGCCGCTGCTGGATGGATCGTTCGCGACGCTGGGTCGCCGGCCGAGGTCGAGGGGGGTCGAGGCGGCATAGGAAGACTCACTGTCGGGGCGTTGACGCGCCGAGGGGGAAGTGCTGAGGGGGAGGTACGGAGCTGGAGAAAAGCCGGATCCGATGTCAAAAAGCGAACCCTTTCCAGGGTCACGACGCAGCGCGCAGCTAGGCGTTACGGGGAGAAAGGCGGCTCGGCGAGAGTCCTGGGGGACTCGTCGAACACCGCGTTGAGCCAAGCGCCGATAAAGAGTCCATACGCAACATGCGCGGCGGCTAGCGTCCAACCCCCGATCGCGGCGCCAGGGCGCACCAGAATGGGGTCAAGGCCGGGAGCGACGACCCACCGGGTGAGCGCCCACAGCCCTATCCCGGCCATCAAGCCCCAGGCGACGGGATGGTCGTCCGGGTAACGTGCGATCCAAGCGGCGAGCGGTGCGCCGACAGCGGCGCCCAAGACGATGGCGCTCACGACGCCGGTGATGGTTGCATCGGCGTACATGTTTTCGAGGGCAGACGGATCCGCCGATTGGAGCCAGCGGACCAGCCATGCGCCGATAGCATTGGCGGGGACGACCGGCTCGCGACCCGAGATAACTGAGCCGGCTACCAAGACGGCGAGCGCGGCTCCGCCGGCGAGCGCACCGCCGATAGCTCCGAGGGCCAAGGTCGCAGCGTCATCCGCCGGCCGCGATATCAGCGCCACGGGTAACCTGCGTTCAGCCGGAGTCCCCGCTTGGGATCACTCGGTAAACGCATTGCATAGCGCCGTCAACTCGCCATTGTTCGCGCCGCACTTCGCCGTTCACGATACGCCCGATCATCGCGTGATCCATGGCACACACTTCGGCATGGTCATGGCTCAGCGAGCCATAAGGGCAAGCGAGCTCACGGATGAGGTAGTCATCACCGTCGCGTTCCCACCGCATGTCGAAGCCGATCTCGGAGAGGGCGGTGGTTACAGCGTCGAGCCGAACCTCGATGGGCTGACCGACGAGTTCTGATTGACGCTTAGCCGTCAAATCGCGCGCCATATCAGCGAAGAAGCGCTGGGTCGCGCCGCGATCGCCGTCGCGCATGGCGTCGAGGAGTCGACCGGCGAGTAGGTCGTAGCTGGGAACACGATCGGGCGCGATCGCTTCACGTCCTGCTTCCGTCAGAAAGTACTTATGCCGCGGGCGTCCCCGGCCCAGAGGATCCGACCGATAACCGATCTCGCCGCCTTCAAGCAAGATGCTAACGTGATGGCGCACGGTCACGGGCGCGAGGCCAACGTGCAGAGCGAGCTCTTCTACGCCCGCATCACCGTTATCGCGCAGCAACCCAAGGATCTGACGTCGAGTGGTCTGCATGCTTCCGGTAGTATAGTTAAGGTCGAGTGAGACGGTCAACGGACCGGGGAATCGAGGTGTGCCTGCGCCACGTTGGTCGTGCATCGGTAATGTGATAAAATCCTCTGAGCGTTGGATGCCGGTAATCCAATCGGCCGTGATCCATGACAGAGGAGATATCCGCTGATGATCCGTGAAGACACCAGCGTTCAGACAATGGGCGTTCAAACAATGACTGAGGCGCGCGAAGATGTGCGTCCGATGACCGATTTCGTTCCGGTAGCTCTGAGTCCTTCCGCGGCTATTAAGCTCGCCGAAGTCCTCGAGCAGAAGGGGCTACCCGACGCCAGTCTCCGCGTGTTCGTCAGCGGCGGCGGTTGTTCGG
This sequence comes from Anaerolineae bacterium, assembly GCA_038913135.1. Lineage (GTDB taxonomy): Bacteria > Chloroflexota > Anaerolineae > Epilineales > Epilineaceae > JBCLES01. Next base: position 19,542 of record JBCLES010000040.1, on the reverse strand, counting down.
GACTGCAATACGGCATGGCCTTCGAGACTCAGGTCGAAGATGACGACTACTCCTTCGTCAGCGAAGGGATGAACGTGGTAATCGATCCTGTGAGCATCGCACATCTTCAAGGCGCAACGGTTGACTTCGTCGACAGCCTCATGGGCGGCGGATTCAAGATTGAGAATCCGAACGCCGTCGCGTCGTGCGGCTGCGGCAGTTCCTTCAGGCCGGCCGGCGAGTCCGCCGAAAAGGAGCACGCAGGCGCCGAGGGCGGCGGTTGCGGCTCCGGCTGCGGCTGCTGATCACCCAACTACGCACACCAATCGAGCCCGGGCCTACCTGGTTCGACACGTACGGGGCGAAGAGCGCAAGGGCGGGCCGGAGACGGTCCGCCCTCGTGTTGTCTGACTCCAGCATAGCCAGCAGATCTGCGCTTGCGATTCGATTCTGAGTGATCGAATCAACAACATTCCGATCGTAGGGTCGGTAGCTCGGCTCAAGGGAGAGCTCAAATGAGCAATTCGACGATCATCCGCCCGAACCGCGACGCAGTCGACAAGACTCCCGATGACGGGCACGCCATTCGCCCGCCGATTGACGGTGCGACGATCCGCGCGGACTTCCCTATCTTCGATCGTCTAATCCACGGCCACCGACTCGTCTACTTGGACAGCGCCGGTTCGAGTCAGTCGCCGGAGGCTGTTATCCAGGCGGTCGCCGAGCACGCCCGTCTGCACCATGCGAATGTACACCGCGGCGTTTATGTGCTTTCGGAGGAGTCGAGCGAGCATTACGAGCAGGCGCGGGCTACGATCGCCGGCTTCATCGGCGCCGCGGAGCCGGCCGAGGTGGTGTTCACGCGCGGCACTACAGAGGCGATCAACCTGGTGGCGGGCTCATTCGGCGCCGGCCTTGAGCCGGGGGACGCCATCGTCCTGACCGACATGGAGCACCACTCGAATATCGTGCCGTGGCACCTCCTAGCCGAGCGGCGCGGCGTCGAGTTGCGTTGGGCGCCGATTACGGACGATGGACTGCTCGATCTCGACGCACTGTTCGCACTACTTGACAGACGGGTAAAGCTCGTCGCCTGTGTACACGTCTCGAACGTTCTGGGCACGATCAATCCGGTGGCTGAAATAGCAGCCGCGGCGCACGCCGTCGGCGCGAAGTTTCTCATCGATGCGGCGCAAAGCGTGCCCCATATGCCGGTCGATGTCGGTGCGCTCGGCGTGGACTTCGTAGCCTTCAGCGGGCACAAGATGCTCGGGCCGACCGGTATAGGCGTCCTGTGGGCGCGGCGTGAGCTTTTGGATGCGATGCCGCCGTGGCAAGGCGGGGGCGGCATGATCCGAACGGTAACTCGCGAGGCGAGCACATGGGCCGAGGTGCCGCAAAAATTCGAAGCAGGCACCCCACCGATCGCGCAGGCGATCGGCTTGGCTGAAGGGGTCCGCTATCTCGATGCGCTCGGGATGGAGCGCGTTGCGGCGCATGACACGGCGCTGGTCAATCTGGCCATCGAGCGACTCTCCGACGTGCCAGGGCTGAAGCTCCTGGGACCGCGCTCGGATCGCATCGCGGCAGTCGCTTTCGCGGTCGAAGGCGTCCATGCCCACGACCTGGCGACGATTCTGGACCGCCACGGCGTCGCGGTGCGCGCCGGCCATCACTGCACGATGCCGCTGCACGCTCGGTTGGGCGTGTCGGCATCGGCCAGGGCGAGTTTCCAGGTTTATAACACGTCCGAAGATGTTGATGTGCTGATACATGCGCTCGGTGAGGCGCGGGCGATGTTCGGCCTCAACTGATGTAGCGACGGCTCCAAGAAGGGGAAGCGGGTGGCCAGAGGTGGTGGGTACTGATGAACTCGGGCTCGCGTGAATCGAGAACTCGTCGAGCCCCGATTCGTTGACCGCCCTGTAGCCCCCTCCTATCCTCAAAGACCACCAGGCTAAATGCAGAGAGCGAGCAGCGAGCATGAGCGAAGAGACGCGGACAGAGAACGACTCCATGGGAGAAGTGCAGGTGCCGATCGGCGCGCTCTTCGGAGCACAAACCCAGCGCGCCGTCGACAATTTTCCGATCAGCGGCCTGACCTTCGACCGCCGCTTCTTGCGTGCCCTCGGCCTGATCAAGCTTGCCGCGGCCGGCGTGAATCGCGAGCTGGGTCTGCTGGACGACGAGCTGGCCGACGCGATCGAAGCCGCGGCCCAGGCTATCGTCGACGGCGAGCACGACGCTCAGTTTCCTATCGACATCTTCCAGACCGGTTCCGGCACGTCGACGAACATGAACGCCAACGAGGTGATCGCGAACGTCGCGAATCGAACGTTCGGGCATCCTCTGGGGTCGAAGTCGCCGGTGCATCCCAACGATCACGTAAACATGGGCCAGTCGTCCAACGACGTGATCCCGAGCGCGGTCCACCTTTCGGCCTGTCTCACGATCGACGAAGAGCTGATCCCAGCCCTCAATCACTTAGCCGCGATGCTCCGCGGTCGTGCGGGTGGGCTCGACGGCGTCGTCAAGACAGGGCGAACGCATCTGATGGACGCGATGCCGGTCACCCTGGGCCAGGAGATTGGGGCTTGGGCGAGTCAGATCGTGGCCGCGCGCGATCGGATCGCGGCGCTCCAGCCGGAGCTTTCGCAGCTGGCTATCGGCGGGACGGCGGTCGGAACGGGCATAAACACGCCGCAAGGTTTCGGTAAGGCCGTCGCGGCCCGCTTGGCGGCGCTCACGGGGTTTCCCTTCGTCGAAGCGCCGGACCACTTCATGGCCCAGGCGAGCTCGGACACCGCAGTAGCGGTGAGCGGGGCGCTAAATGCGGCGGCCGTGAGCCTCATGAAGATCGCTAACGATCTGCGCTGGATGAACTCCGGTCCGCAAGCGGGCTTCGCGGAGATTACGCTGCCGTCTCTACAACCTGGTTCGAGCATCATGCCGGGCAAGATCAATCCGGTGATCCCTGAGGCGGTCGCGATGGTCGCCGCGCAGGTGATGGGCAACCACATGGCGATCACGGTCGCAGGTCAGGCTGCGAACTTCCAACTTTCGGTCATGCTGCCGGTCATCGCGCGCAATCTGCTGGAGTCGATCGCGTTCCTAGCGGGCGCGGCGCGAGTGCTTGCAGACAAAGCGATCGCGGATTTCACGGTCAACGAGCCGCGAATCGCCGAGCTGGTCGAAAGGAATCCGATTTTGGTCACGGCGCTCAACCCGGTGATCGGCTACGACCTAGCGGCCAAGATCGCTAAGCGCGCCTATGCCGAAGGGCGCCGCGTCAAGGACGTCGCGCGCGAGATGACCGATCTTTCAGCCGAAGAGCTGGACCGGCTCCTCGATCCGCGCGGCATGACGTGAGGCCGCTCAACGCCGACTGCCCGAAGGCCTGCCACAGATGAGATGCCCGCGCTGCAACCATCGGATCCGGGGCGCGAGTTGGTATTGCCCGAGTTGCGGCACTCCGGTTGAGAGCCTCAATGTGGCCGATCTCCTTGCACCGCGACGACGTTGGGCCGCATGGCTGCTGGGGCTGACGGCGATGGTGACCGTCACCGGGCTTGGCTTGATGATCGTCAACCGAGGCGATCGGCCGGGCGGCGCTGATGGCGTCGCTGAACAGGCGGGGGCGGCCGGCGAAGCGAGCGGGTCAGGCTCCGGCGCTTCGGGCGAGCAGTCTACGGCGACTGAAGTTGTCCCCGTCGGAGCTGGCGCACCTCCCGCGGCAGCGCCGTCCCCGGTTCCAATGTCGTCGATCGCGAGTGAGGCCGAGGTCGAGCCGGCCGGCGCTTCACCGGCGCCGACGCCCCGCGTTCGCGCAGGCAATCCGGTCTGGCAGGCATCATACATGCCGCGCTCGCCGAACATCGACGGGCAACTGGACGATCAGCGGGGCACGCCGGTTGAGTTCGCGTCGGTCGTCTTCGGGCTGGAACATTGGGAGGGCGGAGGCGATCTGAGCGGCCGTATGCTGCTCGGCTGGAATTCGCAAGCATTGTTCGTCGCAGTCCGAGTATTCGACGATGTCTTCTCGCAGCCTTCGAGCGGCGATCGGCTGCACCTGGGCGATAGCCTTGAACTCCAGCTCGACATGGACCTATATGGTGACTGGGACCGTTCAACCTACGACATCGACGATTGGCAGATCGGGCTTTCGCCTGGCGACTTCGAAGAGCGCGGGCCGGAGTGGTGGGTCTGGCGGCCGGGAAACGCGGGCTTGAACCTAGAGACGAACATTGAGGTCGCCGCCGCTCGGCTCCCCGACGGCTACAGCGTCGAGGCGGCGATCCCGTGGGCAGTTCTCGAAACCCGCCCTGTAGGCGGTATGGCCGTGGGCATGTCGCTGAATGTGAGCGACAACGACAGTCCGGAGCCGGCGCAACTCACGATGATCGCTAGTAGCCCTTCGCGCTCATGGTCGGATCCGAGGTCATTCGGGACGGTTGTGTTGGAAGGGGGGCCGGCGAGGTGATTGTGTGCGTCTCAAGCGGGGTGACCGGAAAGGTCGGCGCAGGGCGAGCGGCCGAAGGAGCCTTTTGAAGGAGAGCCGAATGAAGTCGATCACCTTCAACCCCGAGGTCGAGGCGCTTCTGTCGGCGTGTGACTTGCCCATCGCTGATCTGCTTGACGGCGCTCCGGTACACTTCTTCGGTGTTCGCAGCGGCGGCGTACTCGCGGGTGTCGTCGGGGTCGAGATCCACCATGAGTTCGGTCTTCTTCGATCACTGGCGGTTTCCCCCGACTATCGCGGAAGCGGTCTCGGACATGTCCTTGTTGCGCACGCCGAAGGATTCGCTTCGGGTTCGGACCTCCATGGTTTGTACCTGCTGACGACAAGGAGCCCTCATGCCTGCCTCCAGCAATCCGATCGACGTCTACCTGGAAGTCGGCAAGAAGCGCACATTCGCCACCGCCATCGAATGGCCCGGCTGGAGCCGCAGTGGACGCGATGAGTCGTCGGCCCTGCAATATTTGGTCGAAGCCGGACCGCGCTACGGGCGCGTGCTGGAGGACACAGGAATCCGCTTTCACGCGCCTTCCGACGCCTCCGAATTCGTCGTTGTCGAGCGCTTCGAAGGCAATGCGACGACAGACTTCGGCGCTCCAGACATGCCGGCGTCTAGCGACGCGCGGCCGATGGACGCTGCCGAACTCGAGCGGTCGAGAAAGCTGCTTCGTGCGGCGCCTGGCATGGCACGTGTTGGACTATGCTTGGGAGATCGAGGATCGGAAGGTTCTGGATGAATGAAGGCGAGGGAAAGGGAGTGCGGGGTCGGGTGCGGGTGTGGAGTTAGCGAGAGAGCGAGCCGGATTGACAGAGCGAAAGTGACAGAGCGAGTGGGAGCGAGTGGGAGCTGGCACGTGCGGAACCTCGCTCACCCGCCCACGCATTGGCTCACGCCCTCATCCGCAAGTCGCTAGGGAACGCTGTCGCCCGTCGCCGGCCCTCGCCACTCGTACAAACCGAAGCCGTCGCCATCACCCCCGGGCGGCACATAGGCGTCGGCGACGCCTACAAGCGCGCCGCCCATGCCGGCGGCCGCGCGCATTGCATCGGATGAGATCACGAGGCGAGGCCCGATGGACTCTGACAGGGACTCGTCAAGCTGCTCAGGCGTGGAAGCCTTGTCTATCGGCACACCGTGGAGCCCGAGCAACATCTCGAGTGCGCGGCTGATGTTGCCGCTGGCCGGGTACTTGGCGTCGATTTCGTCGTCCATGATGACCGCCGGCCGATTGCTACCTTGTGCGGACCAGCGCTCACGCGTGGCTTCCACGAGGGCGAGAATCGTCTGATTAGTCCCCCCGCGACTCACTTCCTGTGCGTAGTACAAGTTGATGCGGGCGAGCGGCACCAAAGTGACGAACGCTACGAGCCCAGCCAGAGTAACGCCGGTCGCGGCCATGAGCGTGCGTTGGCGCGGACGTTGCCATGCCGCGGCCAGCGCGCAGCCGACTGCTAGATAGATGGTCGGCAGCAGCAGGCCCGTGTAGCGCATGCTGAGCGGGAAGTTGTACGTCTGCACCAGCAATGGCAGGATCGCGAGGCCGCTGACGGTGGCGAAGGCGGCCAAACGTGGGCCGCGCCAAGCGGTGAGCCCGAGCGCCAATATCGCCAGGACGACGACGAGCCACGCGAAAGGATCACGTCCGCGCGGACGATCTTCGTGGTGCTCTTGCGCGGCCAGCACGTCGACCAAGCTAATGCCGAGCGCCCTTGCGCCCTCGGGGTAGTTGGCAAGCACGAGGCCCTCATCGCGCAGATCGCTCGTCGATGTGAACTCGATCCGGCCGTCACGCGCGATAACAAGCGCGTGGTGAAGGATCAGCGGCGCGATAGCGAGAGCCCCGACAGCAAGACCGGCAGCGATGAGGCGTCGGCCCGGCCAGCCAACCCGACGGGATGATACGGTCAGCCACAAACCGACACCGGGCAGAATGATCACGGACAAAGGGTGCGTCTGAACGGCTAGTCCAAGGATCGCCGCTCCGAGCAGTAACGAACGTGCGCTTCGTCGACGTTCGGCGCGGACAACCAGCCAGAGTCCGAACACAACCAGCGTGGCCGCCAGCGTGATAGCCCACGGAAGGTGCCCGAAGACGACGACCGGCACGAACGAGGTGGACAGGAGCGCTCCCGCGACCGCGCCCGCCAGACGGCTATGCAACTCGCGCCCAAGCATGTAGAGCGCAGGTGGCGCCAGGCTGGCGACCAAAGCGGCGACCCACCGCGGCGTCGCAGGGTCAAGGTGCACAGCGAGCGCGGCGGCGTCGAGGTAGATCATCAGCGCGCCGTTGTAACCGTTCTTGTAAACCAGCGGCCAGAATCCGCCTTCCAGGATCCGCAGCGACCAAATGACCCGTCGCACCTCGTCGGTATAGCGCGGGATCAGCTGCAGGTATGGGGCACGAACGGCGACCGAGGCTACGAAAAGGGCGATGAGAGCGGCGGCGTCGATGAGGGCAAAGTGGGGCTTCGGCATAGACCATGCGCGATCGCCGGCCGCGTCCTGCGCCGCTTCAATGCGACCAACTCGTTGCCAGCCCCTTCGGATCATCTGCTCGCCACCTATGTGTCCGAGTCGCCGATCCTAAACGCTCGCGGGTTTGTCACGAGCTGGTCTCGCTGCGGGAAGCGCCGGAACGCTGCAATTTGGACAACCTGCTTCAGGCGTGCATTGGGGCGGAAAACGTGGGTGTGAATACTGACTAACCCAACTTCTGTCGAATCTCAGCAATCGACCGGCCCGCAGCAACGGCGCGGAGGATGGAGCGTAGGGTCCCAGTCCCGGAGTCCTCGAACGCTCGGATCTCAGACATCAAGGCGGCCACATCGGGGCTGGTCTCGCCAAATCGTTCTGATAGGCTGAGCAGGATGGCCTCGCGAATTCCCTCGTGGAGACCTTCCTGCAGCCCCTTCTCCAGCCCCTTTTCCAGCCCCTGTTCCAGTCCTTCCTGACGACCCTGCTCGAGCCACTCTTCCACAAGCGTTGTCATGCTTTCACCTCCTGGTTCCTTCAAAGACACCTCGACGGCGTGCTTCAACTCTGTCGTCGTCACCGCCGCGCCTGACTGGGCGATGTAGCTTAGCACGACTCGCAGCACGTCCAGAAGCGTCGCTTGCTCCCCGATCTCCCGGAGCAGCGCAAAGATTCGTGGCAGCTGTTCCAGCAGATCCCGTTGGTAAATCGCCCGCATCAAGAGCATTGCCACCCGCAGTCGAACCTCGCCGACTATGTCGGACTCGGAGTAGGTCGTCAGATCGATGAGAACGACTTGAAGCTCAGGCCAATAGGCGCGCAGCTCGTCAGGGCCGTCGAAGAGATCGCTTAGGCGAGTTGGTGCGCGCCAGGGCTGCCGGCCGTGATAGAGCACGATCGGGATGACGGGCAACGGGATGCTGCGGCCGTCGCGGGCGTCGCGTTCCCAGATTCGGACTATGTAGCGCAGAAGTTGAACCGTCACCAGTGGTTCGACATAGCTCTTGTGCTCGATGAGGACGTAGACCCACGCTTCGCCCCCGCCTTGCAAACCGACGCGAAGCAATAGGTCGCTGTGGCTGGCGCGAAGATCGGAGTCGACGAACGAATCGGGCTGGGGCGCTAGGCGCCGAAGATCCAATCGCTCGGCAACGGACGGCGGGAGGTAGTGCGCCAAGAAGTCGGCGGCGATTTCGGACTGGCCGAACATTTCGCGAAAGAAGAGGTCATGCGGGTTGGTGATTTCGGGCATGGGTCGGATCCTCCGCACGACAGTGTCGCGGAGGATGACGCGGAGCGGAAGAGGGTTCGCGCCACGATGGCGACAGGTTTGCGACTTCTGGCGCCGGTCGCTTTGGTGGGGTAAACTGGCAGAAAGCCCCATGCCTGGCAAGGGTGCCACGATTGCAGGTGCTCGACTTTGATGAGCCGTGCGGTCCGTGCCGCTACCCCTTATGGGCGCTAATGCGCGATTCCTATTCTTCACAGGGCATATCCAGCGTCGCGAGGTGGTGCCGACACGCCTTCAAGAAAATGGTCGTGAGGCTCCGTCACAGCGATCCGGGGCGACAACATTCCGTGGGGGTGAGTCTGTGGCCAACTACCTTTTCAACTTCACTCGCAAGAACGCCGCAAGGGACCGCCCACTGCGCGAACAGGCAGCCCAACTTCTCCGCCTTAGACTCTGGGGAATCGGCGATCGCACCCCCAATCGTGATCTGCTTCGCGACGGAGACCGTGTCCTTGTGTTCGTCGGCGCTCCCGAAAAGGAATTTATTGGCCACGCCGTACTCTCAGCCGGCGTTCATGAGTGGTCGAGGGACGAGGCTGCTCGCTACCCGGGATCCTGGACAGGCGGCGTAGCATTCAGAGAGGCGGAAACCTGGCAACACCCTTTAGGGATTGAGGCTGTGTGGTCGATGACAACGGCGGCAGCCACTAATCCCAAGGCTATGTTCATGGCTGGTATTCAGGCAATGATCAGCGAAGACTTCGATCTGATCGTTGCGAGCAGGCATGGGTCGGGAGAACGAAAGAAACGAGCCACCGTTTCGAAGGAACGTCAGAAGTCGACCTCCCGACCATTGGTGAAGCCACAGCTCTCGAACTCAACGGCTGCGCCCAAGTCGCCCTTTGAACCAAGTGCCCTCCTTGATCGCGTCTATGCCGAGGCCGAACGGCTGAAGGCCGTTGTTGCCGGTGCATCGGGGCAGAAGTTGAGTGAAGCAGGAACGCGCGCGCACCTCATAAACCGGCAGCTGGAAGCGCTGGGCTATGCGGACTTCGACGACATTGAGTTCGATGCTCCGGTGGAATCGGGCGACTTCGCTGACTACGTCCTTCGCTGCGGCGGGCGGCCCGTAGCCGTCGTAGAGGCGAAGCGACTAGGTGCCCCATTAGGAGCGAAGGAAGCTGCACAGGTCGTCAAATATGCTTCCGTACTCGGCGTCAGATGGGGAATCGTAACCGATGGGCGCAAGATCCGCCTTTACGACCCGCGAGTACCTCACGTCACGCCTGAGAATCGCTTGGTCTTTGATCTCGACTTCGCCGGCTATGCGGACAGGGAAGATTTCGAAGTTCGGCTTTACCCAGAGTTGGAGCTTCTGTCCCGAGACAGGATCACGGATACAGCAGGACTGGAGCGCAGAGCCGCGCGGCAAGCATTGTGGGGGATACTCACATCCGCCGACTCCGACACCTTGGGTGCCCTTCACGAGGAGCTGCGAAGTAAGAGACTAGTACAGTTCTCGCGGGAAGTGCTCGCGGAGATTCTAGGCGAGATGCTGGGATAGTGACCATTCGCGCACCGCTCTGAAGGTGCAAGCCCATCGCGCGCACGACCGGACTCTCAGACTTCGACGCGCCCCTCCGCCTCCCCCAACAGCACCCGCAGCGCATGCCAAGCCAAGGTGGCGCACTTCACGCGCATTGGGTAGTCGCGCACGCCTTCAAGGGCCGCTGCGCTGCCGAGCCGCTCCAGGGCGTCGTCGTCCACCGTGCCCTCCTCGGTCACCAGCTTCCGGAAGGCCTCAAAACGCTCGATGGCCTCCGGCACGCTCAGGCCCTTGACAAGCTCGGTCATGAGAGAAGCCGACGCTTGACTGATCGCGCAGCCCTCGCCTTCAAATGCGATGTCCTGCAAGACCCCGTCTTCTCCGATGTCCAAATAGACCGTCACCCGATCCCCGCAAAGCGGGTTGTAGGCTGCCTCGAGGCGCACGCCCTCGCCTTCGAGGACCCCAGTGTTGCGCGGGCTCTTGGCGTGGTCGACGATGACCTGCTGGTAGAGATCGAGAAGATCAGACATCGACGATCTCAATCGCCGTCCGCAACGACCGGCGAGTGGCTCGCCCTAACCCGAGCGCGGATCAGTGCCTCGAGCTGGACCTGGAGCGGCTCGATGCCGATGCTTTCGACGATCTCGTTGGCGTAGCCGTACGTGAGGATGCCATGTGCCTCAGCCGGATCAAGACCGCGCGCGCGCAGGTAGAAAAGCTGTTGCTGGTCGAGTTCGCCGACCGTCGCGCCATGGGTGCACTTCACGTCGTCGGCGAAGATCTCGAGCTGCGGCTGCGTGAAGACCCTGGCATCGCGCGATAACAGCAGGCAACTGTTTTCTTGGAAGGCGTCCGTCTTCTGCGCGTCCTGGTGAACGTAGATTCGGCCCGCGAAGACCGCCGTCGAGTGATCGTCAAGGATGCCCTTGTAGTGTTCCTCGGAGTGACAATTCGGCTTTGCGTGGTCCAACCGCGTCCGATTCTCGATGTGCTGGCTGCCTCTAGCCATGTAAAGCCCGTCAAGAAGCGTCTCACAGTTCTCGGCATCGACGACGATCGCGAATTCGTTCCGCACAAGCCGTCCACCTAGCGCGATGTTGTGCGTCGCCAAAGTGCTCGGTCCGATTTGGCGGCCGTTGAATCGGCCGATGTGGTAACCGCCCGTAGCCTCTTCCTGACGCTTTGTCCAGCGCACGTCCGCACCTTCGCCCACGACGGTTTCAGTAACCGCGCTTGTCAGATACGCCCCGCCATCGATCCCCGCGTAGGTCTCGATAACATGCACCGAACTTCCGGCGCCCGCGACGATAAGCGTGCGGGGGAAGATCGCCGGAAGGACGACGACATCGCCATCACGACCACCCACGACAGAGCCATCGACACTGACACCGACGCCGCCAGCTAGATCGGGATCGACCTCGCCACCGGCCCCTCGACTCCGAGAGTCATCAACACTGCCGCCGTCGCCGTTGAAATCGTCCACGATCTGCAAATGGACGATGTGGATCGGCGCTTCGATCTGGGCGCCTTTCGGCAGGTGAATGAACGCGCCGTCCACCATGAATGCCGTGTTCAGCGCGATGAAAGCATGGTCCTCCGACAAAGCCAGTCGGGCCAGATGAGGTTCAACCAGCGCGGACTCAGTGTCGATCGCCTTCGCAAGGCTCATTAACCTAACGCCTTCAGGCGGCTCGCCGATCCGAGTGTGTTCGGCGTTCAAAGCGCCATTGACGAAGACCAACCGATGCGCGCCGACACCATCCAAGCTCAGCTCTTCGAGCCGCGCCACCGCTTCCGCGCTCATCACGGTACTCTTTGCCGGCGTGAAACGCTGAGCAAGCAGCGCTCGCAGCGGCGTGTGACGCCAATCCTCCTCGCGCTGACCCGGGAAGCCGCGTTCCGCAACGTGCCCGATCGCCTTGCGGCGCAGCGGTCCTAACCACGATCTGCCGTTGGACGACAGTAGTCCGATGCGAGCATCGAAGGCGTCGAGCCACGGCTGAGCACCGAGTGCCGGAGTGCCGCCGGTGACGGGATTCGCAGGGCTGTTCGGCCCGGACGCAACCGACGGTGTCGATCCGCTCGTACGTGTAGGGCGATTACGCGGAGAAGACGGCTCTGGTGGCCTGGGCGGCGTGGACATCGAATCGTTCGTCGAAGTCATCGTCTAAGCGCCGTTCGAGGCGGGCGATGCGAGCGATGCGAGCGATGCGGGCGATGCGAGCGATGCGGGCGATGCGGGCGATACGATCGCAGCGGTCGTACCGTTGGATTCGCTCGCCAGCGACTCGAAAGAGGCATAGCCCTCATCCTCGAGCTCCAGCGCCAGCTCCTTGCCCCCGGACTTCACAATCCGCCCGTCGACGATCACATGCACGAAGTCCGGCACGATGAAGTTAAGAAGGCGCTGGTAGTGGGTCACGATGATGAAGCTTCGGTCCGGGCTGCGAAGGCTGTTCACGCCTTCGGCAACTTTCTGCAGGGCGTCGATGTCAAGGCCGGAATCCGTTTCGTCGAGGACCGCAAGGCGTGGCTGCAACACCGACATCTGGAAGATCTCGTTACGCTTCTTCTCGCCGCCGGAGAAGCCGACGTTCACAGAGCGCTTGAGCATCTCGCGATCCACGTCCAGCCGCTCCATGTGCGGCTTGATGTACGCGATGAAGGCCATCGGATCGAGCGGCTTCTCGCCGTGGTGTACCCGCATCGCGTTGTACGCTTCGCGTAAGAAGTAAGTGTTCGGGACACCGGGGATCTCGACCGGATACTGGAACGCCAGGAAGATGCCTTCGCGCGCCCTCTCATCGGCGCTCAGCTCGAAGAGGTCTCCTCCGTCGAACTCGATGGTCCCCTTGGTCACTTCGTAGGCATCATGGCCCGCGATGACCTGGGCCAACGTGCTCTTGCCCGAGCCGTTCGGCCCCATGATCGCATGCACCTCGCCCAAACCGATCGAGAGATTGAGACCCTTGAGGATCTCGTTGTCCTCGACCGAAACGTGCAGATCAGATATCTCCAGAAATGCCATGTGTTCGAATCTCCGCTTATGTTTACGCGCTATTGCACGATGTGGCGCTACACGGTGTCGTGAGGATCGTCCGGCGAAGGAGTACCAAGGCCTGCCCTGAAGCTCATCCGACGCTACCTTCGAGGCTGACACTAAGGAGCTTTTGCGCTTCGACCGCGAATTCCATCGGCAGCTCCTTAAAGACCTCTTTGCAGAAGCCGTTGACGATCATCGAGATCGCGTCCTCTTCGGACAGGCCGCGGGCCTTGCAGTAGAAGAGCTGGTCTTCGCCTATCTTGGATGTCGACGCTTCATGCTCCACCTGCCCCGTCGGATTCGCAACCTCGATGTACGGGAAGGTGTGCGCCCCACAGCGGTCGCCGATCAACATCGAGTCGCATTGCGAATAGTTGCGGGCGCCGTCGGCGTTCTTGCCGATCTTGACCAGGCCGCGATATGTATTCTGACCCCGGCCCGCCGAGATTCCCTTCGAGATGATCGTGCTCTTCGTGTTCTTGCCGAGGTGGATCATCTTTGTGCCGGTGTCAGCCTGCTGGTAGTTGTTGGTAACTGCTACCGAGTAGAACTCGCCGATCGAGTCGTCGCCCTTGAGTATGCAACTCGGATACTTCCATGTGATGGCCGATCCTGTCTCGACCTGCGTCCATGAAATCTTCGCCCGATCACCTTCACAGCTACCGCGCTTGGTGACGAAGTTGAAGATGCCGCCCTTGCCTTCCTCGTCGCCCGGATACCAATTCTGGACCGTCGAGTACTTGATCTCGGCGTCCGTGTGGGCGATCAGTTCGACGACGGCGGCGTGCAATTGGTTCTCGTCGCGCATCGGCGCCGTGCAGCCCTCGAGGTAGCTGACGTAGCTGCCTTCGTCGGCGATGATCAACGTCCGCTCGAATTGGCCTGTGCTGGCCGCGTTGATGCGGAAGTAGGTGGAGAGTTCGAGCGGGCAGCGCACGCCTTTCGGAATGTAAACGAAGGAGCCGTCCGTGAAGACCGCGCTGTTCAAGGCCGCGAAATAGTTGTCCGTCTGCGGCACGACCGAGCCGATGTACTTTCGGACCAGCTCCGGGTGTTCCTGGATGGCTTCGCTTATCGGGCCGAAGATGATCCCCTGAGCGGCGAGCTTGTCCTTGAACGTCGTCGCCACCGAGACGCTGTCGAAAACGGCGTCGACGGCCACTCCGGCGAGCAACATCTGCTCTTCGAGAGGAATGCCGAGCTTCTTGTAGGTCGCCAGGAGCGCCGGATCGACCTCGTCAAGGCTCTTCGGTCCGTCAGCCAGGCTCTTAGGCGCCGAGTAGTAGGAGATCGATTGATAGTCGATCGGTGTGTAGCGGACGTTCGGCCACGTCGGCTCGGTCATCGTGAGCCAGTGCCGATAAGCCTTCAGCCGCCACTTGGTCATCCACTCCGGCTCGTTCTTTTTGGACGAGATGAAGCGGATGATGTCCTCGTTCAGGCCTGGCGGCAGCTGGTCGGCCTCGATATCCGAAGTGAAGCCGTACTTGTACATCTGTCGGGCGAGATCCTCGACGGTCGCGGTCGCTGTTGCCACTGTTGCTGCTCCCTTGGGACTGTCCGGCGAACTCGCGGCGGCGCTGGGCCGAGGCCGGAAATGCCCTGAATTTGCGCCGCGCGCGATCTAGAACTGTGTTCGCAAACGCACGCGGGGAATGGGTATCACCTTGGGTGAGTATAGTTATTTATGCTCATGGGGACAAGGGTTAATCGGGCGCTGAACTGCTGCGGCGGGGCGGGAGCGGCTCGGGCCTAGTCCTGTCGGACCATCTGCAATCCACCCATCTCCGCCGCCACGTGGACCCAGCCCTCATGTAGGATCAGACGCTCGGCTATGCCGGCCAGATCCCAGAAGGCGATCTATCTCGACGGCCTGGGTGCCGTCGGTCAGTTCGATGACCACCGCCGTATTCGTCGGGATACGCTCCGGCCCATCCAGAACCTCCTCAGCCCGCTCGGCGCTCGGTGTCGCGCCAATTCACTTCCGGATAGCTCATGGAGCCCGCGTTGCGATGTGTGCGAGCTCAGGAACTGGTGCGCGGAGTCTAGCCCCGTTGCGCATGCGAACACAAGACGATCTCAAGCGTCCGTCCAGCGCGTCGATGATGGCACGAAAGTCCCGCTCTTCGCGCCGGACATCGCATGGACGATGCCTGCCGCTCGCTGCTCAGCTCCCCAATTCGCGCTCCATCGTCGCTACGGTTTCATCGATCGCGTCGCCTTCGAGAAAGAGGTGGCGCGCAGCGTGATAGCCGAGCGCTCGATAAGCCTCGAATTGGTCCTCTTTGAAGAACTGATCCGCGGTGGACTGATGCGGGAAGCTCGGATTGTGGGCGGCAAAGTCGGTGATGTAGGCATTCTCGTCGCCGGTGATGGAGAGCTTGATGTAGATCAGTCTTCCTGTCTCACCACCGCCGCAATCGATGGTCCCGAGTGTCCAGTGGCGTCTGCTGAGACCGCTTTCAGCGCGGCGGATCGCGTTCAGGTCGATGTCGATCCGGATGCCCATGTCGATGCGGGCGTAGCGAATCAGGCGGACAAGTCCGGAAAACCGCAGTGCGGCATCTCGCTCCCCGTCGACCGCGATTATCGTGCGGCAGCGCCGACGGAGGAGCTCGTAGATCGCACTATACTCGATATGGCCGCCATCCGAAACATTGACGAAAGTCTTGTTCGCATTGAGTCGGCTGAATGCTTCCAAGAGCAGAAACCGTGGCCCTACACCGAGGATGTAGGCAAGCCGTCGCCTGATCGTTTTCCGATCCAGCGCGCCAGGGTTCGGGAGCCAAAAGCCAAGTCGGATGTTGAGAAACGTCAGGATCATGACGAGCTGGCGCACCGTCACACGGCCCATGTTCGGCGCAGCGGCCGCGCCGGAGATCGCCATCGCCGTTCCAAGATCGAGATGGCGATCCGCAACTTCTAACGCACGGGTATCGCAGTATCCGGTCCTTGGTCCTCCGCTCCACCGCTTCGAGAAGATGCAGAAGTCCGTTCCTCGCCCCGTGAGGTCTGCATCGCTCACGCCTTGGAGGTTGAGCGCATACAGAAAGAGCCGAGGTAACCGCCGCCGGATACAGTCGACAGGTAGTCGATAAGGCGAAACAGACCGCGCATATGGAGCACTTCGACCACACCGAGTCCGAAAGTCGCCGAGCGAATCCCTCCTCCGGACAAAGCGAGACCGACGAGTCCCCGCTCGGCTGAGGGCGGTCCGGGCGAGTCCGTGCCTGTCACATCGGTCCCGAGCGTCTCACGACGGGCCCGGATTTCGGCCAGTTCGGACGGAAATACTTCTTGTATGAATTGAAGGTTCGACGTAGATGCGCCCATCCCACGCTCTCATAATTTTGTTTCGCTATCAGGGCGACGGATTCGCCTCGGAAGCTTCGAGCTCCGCAAATCGCGCCACGGGCCTTCCAACGCCTGGGCGAGCGGACAGCCATTCGCGCACCATCTCGATTCCAACGATGATCGCGTCACCTGGGACGCGCCGCTCGAGCGCCGCGATGAACGCGGCGTCACCGGCCTCGGGGTCATCGAGCAGATACAGCGCCACGCCATGCGCCATCGCGGGCCCGGCCAAATAGGGCCGAAGCTCGCGGGCGCGGGAGAAAGCAGCGGCCGAACCTTCAGGGTCATTCGGAAGGCGCGCCATTCCATCGAGCACCAAGAGCTCGACATCGTCGGGACCTATCGCAAGCGCCGCGGTGAAACTGGTATGGGCTAAGTCAGCCATGTCGGCCTTCAGATACGCCTTGCCGATGAGCCGATGATCCTCGACGTCCCACTCGCCGGCACGTTGCGATCGATCGATTGACGCCGCGGCAAGGTCGGCCTGCCCTTCGATGATTCTTGCGACGGCCATGTCACGATGCGCCCGGCCATCCTCGGGAGTGACGCGCAACGCGTGGACGATCCACTGTGTGGCTGCATCGGTTTCGCCGTTTAGGGCATAGACCTCAGCCAGACTCAATGCAGCGTCGGCCGAATCCGGATCGCTTTGCACAGCCGAGCCGAACAAATCAGCGGCTTTCTGGATCTCACCGGCCGCGAGCAACGCTTGACCAAGAAGGACCAAATTGCCCGAGCTTGCGCCTGCCATTCGGCTCGAATTCTCGTAGAACTTCACCTGGTCGAGAGCCGCGCTCACGTCGGCCTGGTGCTCGAGTACGGCGCGTCCTTCGATCTCGCGACCGCTTTCGATCAAATGCTGGCCGAGCGCCTGGAGCGCCTCGACGTCAAGCCTATCGATGTCGATCGCCTGCCGCAAGGCGGTCTCCGCCTGATCGCCGCGATCCTGTGCTACACGCAAGCGACCGAGAGAGGTGTACGCTGCGGCGGAAGGCCTCTCGGCCGCGGCTTCGATGTGCGGCGCAGCCTCCTCAACTCGCCCTGCGTCCAGGAGCAAGCGGCCGAGTGCGAGGCGTGTAATCAGATCATCAGGACGCAGTTCGAGAAAGCGGCCATAGAGGTGGATCGCCGCGCCTGGATCTCCGCCGCGGGCCTTGACATCCGCCAGCGTAGACAGGGCACGATCGTCGTTCGGGTTGATCTCGAGCGCTCTCTCCAGGTGCGTACCGGCAAGATTCAGGTCATCTCTCGCGGCATAAGCTTGCCCGAGTAGTCGATGAGCGCCTGGTTCGTTCGGCTCAGGCGTCAATATGCCGTTCGCGAGCGCGATAGCCTCGTCGGTTCGGCCTTGCAGCACGAGGGCGTCGGCCTGGAGCAGGATGGATTGTGAGCTCGAGTTCGAATCGACGCCGGGGCCGCTGGCAGTTGTTGTGGCTCCATCGCCGGTCGCGCCGCGGTCACAGGCCACCGCTGCGAAGGCGAGTGTAAGTCCGGCTATCCAAAGGCAGGTGTTACGATCCATCGTCTTCCGTCTGCTGGATGATGTTGAGTTCGTCAAGAAGCAGCTCGGCGGCGGGGATCGTCTGTTCGGTGCCGTTCGGCCAGCGGATCTCCACCCTCTCCAGGGCTGCGGCATCGCCGCCAAGGCCGAAGTGAATCCGCGGATCCGAGCCTGACAAGTAACTGCGCGCGCTCCGCACGATCGCAACCGAAGTGCGGCCGCCTGCGATCAGTCGTACGCGTGCACCGATGGCGTCTCTCCCGGTGTCTGTCAGGAGGCGCAAGCTAAGCGTCGGTACCGCCTGCCCGACATCGTTGCGCAGAAGAACCGCCGGCCCGTCGAGGTTGACGACGAGCACATCCGGGTCTCCATCGTTGTCAAAGTCGCCGAGCGCGGACCCGCGCCCGACAAAAGCCGATTGGAAGTACGGTCCTGCCCTCGCGGATGCATCGACGAAGTTACCGTCGCCATCATTGATGAGGATCTGAGCCGATTGCTCGAAGGACGACGACGGATTTAACGTCTTGATGTTGTCGATAATGTGGCCGTTAGCGACAAAGATGTCCAGGTCGCGATCGCTGTCCAAGTCGAACAGATGGGTTCCGAAGCCCACTTTCAACATGCTCGGGGGGCCTACGCCGACCGCGTCTGTAACGTCGGTCAAGAAACCTCCGACTGAGTTCCTGTAAAGAGTGTTTGTCTCGAAGTCTAAGTGCGTGAGAAATATGTCTTCAAGTCCGTCGCCGTCCGTATCGCCAGCGTCGACGCCCATGCCGGCTTCGGTCTCGCCTTGTGCATTGAATGCTCCGCCAAAAGTGAGGCCAGCTTCTGAGAACGTACCGTCAGTCTCGTTGCGATAGAGGAAGTTGCGCGTCGAGTCGTTGGCCACGTAGATGTCCATCCAACCATCGTCGTCGAAGTCCAGCCATATCACACCAAGACCCTTACTCTGGCGAGGATCCGCGTTTCTCACTCCGGCGACCGCGGTGACAATCTCGAACGTTCCATCGCATCGATTGTGATACAAGACGTCGGGCACACCGTCGAAAGCGTCCGGATGACAATAGGCAGGTTGACCGGGTGAGCCGCAAACAACGCCCCCGTCGGTCGAATAGGCGACATAGTTGGCGACATATAGGTCAAGACAGCCGTCGCGATCGTAATCGGCGAAGGCGCAGCTTGAGGACCATTCAGGGTTGTCGATGCCGGCCGCAAGCGTAACATCCTCAAACGTGCCGTCGCCGTTGTTCCGGAGAAGGACGTCGGGGCCGAAGTTAGTCACGTGCATGTCGACATCGCTGTCGTTGTCCACGTCGCCGAAGCACACGCCCATGCCGTAGCCGGTGTCTCCTGCCCCCGAGCCTTTGGTTGCGTCGGTGAATGTGCCGTCGCCTTTGCCGAAAAAGAGGGCGTTCGGCGGTCGCTGGGCACCTTCCTCTGGTTCCAATGCTCCACCCTGGACCATGTAAACGTCGAGCCAGCCGTCGCCGTTTAGATCCGCGAAGCCGGCCCCTCCGCTCAACGTCTCCGGCATGTGTTTGGCCGGGCTCATGCCCGCTTCATGGGTGAACGTCAACCCGGACGCCGCGGCGACGTCGATGAACCAAGGGCTATTGGGTAGTTCGCCGAAATCGGGCTCAGGTGTGGAAAGCAAGTCCGCCAGCGCGGGTGCATCCGAAGTACCATCCTCGGATACGCTCACGCTGGCGGCGCTTCCCGGCTCCAGGTCAACTGCTCCTTGGTTCCGGGCGCTACTCTCACAGCTGACCGTGCCGAGTAAGGTCACTCCGTAGATCATTGTGTTTGCAAACACGCCGATTCGACACCGTACACTCCTTCGGCGATGTACCAAGTGTGACATCCGGCCTTCCCCCTCGAGCGTGGATCTGAGCAACG
>JBCLES010000039.1:0-27426 GCA_038913135.1 Anaerolineae bacterium | reverse complement strand
AATGTCACCCGACACGAGCATCCGCCCTACAAGAAATGTCAATCTGAGGGGTGACAATTGGAGCAACGCGCTCAAGCGCTCCGTTCACGCTCGCAACGGCGGATCTTCCGTTCGTTCCATCCGGCACCGCGGTCGCTGAAAGTGGCCCCGGCAACGGCTGACCCGCCAGCCGTTCGGCGTCGGTCCATGGGTCAGTGAACGATTACGGTCGCCGTACCCGCGGCCAAAGCCTTGACGCAGCCCGCTTCCCCGCGTTATACTCACGCCCAGTGACGGGGCTTCGGGCAGGGTCGCCTGAGTCTCGCCCTTTTGTGTTTCGGATCGATAGTACATCGAGAACGACTAGCGAGGTGTAGATATCGCCAGAGGCAGGGGCAAACGACGTCCGGAGCCGCCAAGAGTTAATCGGCAACGGAGCAACGAAGAGATCACGGCGCCAAAGGTGCGCGTGGTCGATGAAGCAGGCGAACAGCTTGGTGTTCTGGCGCTGCGTGACGCGTTGAATGCTGCGCGCGAGCGCGGTCTCGATCTGGTCGAGGTGGCACCCCAGGCGGATCCGCCGGTTTGCCGGATACTCGACTTTGGAAAGTGGTACTACGAGCAAACGAAGAAGCAGCGTGAAGCTCAACGTGCTCAGAAGACCGTGGAGATCAAGGAGATCCGTCTCCGCCCTAAGACGAGCGACCACCATGCGGGCTTCAAGCTTAAGCGCGCAAGGAACTTTCTCGAGAAGGGCATGAAGGTAAAGGTCCGTATCCAATTCCGCGGCCGCGAGATCACGCATCCAGAGATCGCACTCGAGCAGCTCAAGGAAGTCGCGGCGTTACTCGAAGACATCGCCGAGGTAGAACAGAGACCAAATATGGAAGGCCGTTCACTCCTGATGGTTCTTGCGCCTCGCTGAGACGTGTATAGAACTGAGACGTGTATAGACACGAAGAAGGTTGAAACATGCCAAAAATGAAAACACACAAGTCCACGGCCAGGCGGTTCAAGGTTACGGCCACGGGCAAGCTCATGAGGACTAAGATCGGAAAGAGCCACTTGCGCCGCAAGAAGTCAAAGCGGGTGCGCCGGCTCTTCGACGAATATATGATTGTCACCCACAAGGGCAGCATCAAGCGCGTGAAGCGCTTGGCGCCCGGCCTGTGGAAGCGATAGGGGAGCTGAGGGATGTCCCGAGTCAAGGGCGGACCGCGCACTGCGCGTCGCCACCGAAAGATTCTCAGAGCGGCGAGGGGCTATAACCAAGGCCGTCGCCGCCTATTCCGTCGAGCCAACGAAGCCGTCACAATGGCGCGCGCCCACGCATATCGCGATCGGCGCCGCAAGAAGCGTGACTTCCGTCGCCTCTGGGTGCAGCGGATCAATGCAGCTGCACGCCAGCACGGCCTGTCGTACAGCCGATTCATGAGCGGTCTTCGAGTCGCAGGCGTCGGTATCGACCGCAAAATGCTGGCCGATATCGCGGTCCGAGACCCGGAGGGCTTCGAGGCTATCGTCCAAGTCGTCGGGGAGTAAAGACTGCTCGCCGGGACGCTCCGGTGCCGTCGGTTGGCAGTTGGTTCTGGATTGGATGGGGATTGGATGGCGTTGGGATGAAGAGCGGGCGGGGCCATGAGGCCTCGCCCGCCTCTTCTTTGATCGCCCTAGTTCTCCAAGCCGAGCCGGTATGTGCCACTTAGTACTACAGTTGTGCGGTACTAGAATAGCCGTCCGATGACACGCTTCTGGATCGGTTTCCCGAACACGTCGTGCTGGTCAACGAATTCCTGAGTGAATAATCAAAGAAAGCGGGGGACGCCCGTGATATCAATTCGTGCTAAACTGTTATCATGATTCGAACTCAGGTGAGCTTGTCCGAAGAGGAGTATGAGGCGGCTAAGCTTGAGGCCCGCCGACTCGGCATTTCGCTCGCCGAGCTTCTCCGACGGTCGCTCCGCTCGATCCTCCCCGTCGATGCTTCGAAGCCTTGGATGCGTTTCGCCGGCATGATTGTGACGGGCGATCCAGAGTCCAGTCAGCACATCGATGAGGTTGTGTATGGGCACAAAGGGTGAAGCGTACGTCGACACTTCAGCCTTCATCGCGTTTGTTGACCGCTCCGATTCCTATCACGACCTATTCCGCAGGCTCTTCGACGATCCGCCCTCGTTAGTCACGTCCGTTCAGGTCGTCGCGGAGGGGCACGCGTGGTTTCTTCGCAGATATGATACGTATCGGGCGCTTCAATTCCTGTCCCTGATCGAGGAAATGGAGCCACTCGAGGTGCTCGATACCAAGACGGCCGATGTCGAACAAGCGACCACACTGCTGAGGCAGGTCTCTGACCAACGCCTCACGCTCACCGATGCGATCGGCTTGTCGCTCATGCGGCTGCGGGACGTCGAGGTTTGTTGGTCGACCGACTTCCACATGGGCTCGACGGGCATCTCGCTCGCGATCCATGGAGTGTGAGCAGGGCGACAGAAAGCGCCATCGCCGCTCGCATCGCCTCGCCGTCCCGCTCCCACAGCGTGGCGCTGCCCTCGATGTCTGTGAATCAGACTTTGCATCCGCGATCTATCGGGAGGGATCTTC
The DNA here is from genome assembly GCA_038913135.1 of Anaerolineae bacterium. Taxonomy (GTDB): domain Bacteria; phylum Chloroflexota; class Anaerolineae; order Epilineales; family Epilineaceae; genus JBCLES01. The sequence continues at coordinate 24,846 of JBCLES010000039.1, read as the reverse complement.
GCCGCGCAGGCGCTTTCTGTCGCCGACACGCTCCTCGGTTGGGACATTTACGGTCAGAACTCCATCTGCGAAATGAGCTTCAGCGTCATCCAGAGAGAGTCCCCAGTCCGGCAGCTCGAGGCTACGAAACAGCCGGCCGGCGGGAAGTTCTTGGCGAAGGTACTCTCGGTCATCCCCGACAGCCTGTTCGCCTGGTAGCGCATCCGACGAGAGTCGGAGCTCTCCGGCCGCCAGCTCGACGGTTATCTGGTCCGCGTGTCGACCGGGGAGACTAGCCACTACAACCAGGTAGTTCTCGGTGCGATACGCGTCGACCAAGACCCCCGGGGTGTCTTCCCGGATGCCCCCTTCGTGACGTTCCACGCGCCGGATCGGGACGACATTCTCTGCCTGTGTACGCAAGTTATCTCCACTTCATAAGTTCAAGGTTCGATGAACGCATTTCCTTCTGCGCGCCACGCGTCGAATCCTCCGTCCAATTCCATCACGTTCGTGTAGCCTTGGTCGGCCAGCGCGGCAGCGGCTTCCGCGCTCATGCGGCCGCTTCGGCAGTACAAGATGATCGGCGCGTCCTTTTCGGGAAGACTGTCGATGCGGCTCGTGATCTGATCAAAGGGAATCGTGACATCGGTATCGGGGATGTCGCCCTCGTACGGTACATGCACGTTGACGAGGGTGAAATCGTGTTCAGGGAGCATGGCCGAGAGCTGTTCCCCGGTAATGTCGAAGTAACCATCGGAGTTCTTCATCGGTCCGGTGTCGGCATTTTGTACCGGCCCGGAGTCGGGGTTCGCGCCGGCTGAGTCCCGCGGTTGGTCCGCCCCTTCGGAGTTGCCAGAGCAGGCCGACAGCGCGGTCACAATCACTGGTATTCCCGCCAGATAGAATAACCTTCGAGACCAGTTCATTGTCTTGACCTTCCTTAGCCTGCCGTTCGTTCGGTCACGGCTATTCAAGCCGCCCCGGTTTCGCGATGCGGTTCGCTGTGACCTCCGCAACCCGGTTACGCCACCTGGGCGAAGTCGAGCTCAGACGTAACAGTCGGGGCAACGAGTGGCCGTGGAGTTGACGACTTCACGTCAGAAGGGTTAGGCGGGCCACATCGTGAGGACTATCGACGCAACGATCATGCCGACCAAACTCAGACTTGCGTTGATCCCCCACACCGATAGCGGGCGCGTATCCCAGATCGCGCCAACCAGTGTTGTCGACGCGATAAAGCCGAACCACAGCCATGCTGCGACTGGAATAGAAGTGCTGAGGGCAACCGAGCCCATGCCGGCTGCACCCAAGGAATGCAGTGCGCCGGCGAGCGCCGTGACAAGGATAAAGTACCCTCCTAAGGTCACGATGAAGTGTTTCGGCTCCGGTTTCATATTCGGGTCTGAGTAGCCCATGCCGTCGGCCCACTTCTTCCCGAATACCGGGCCATACCACGCCCAACTCATCGCGAAGTAGATGAGCGTGGACACCAAAATGGCCAACCAATTGAGGCTGCTGAAGTCAGGCACGTTCTTTCCTCCTCGTTCCGTGTCGGATGCGCATCCAATGACACCCACCCCGGCAGCGAGATTATCGCAGACTTGAGCGAGATGCAAACCACTACGGGACTAGGGTCCTGGGCGGATCGCTCCTCTTCGGCTTAGGGCCACGCTGAATCTGTCAGGATCGGCTACCGACCGAAGTACCGACGCACCTAGAGCAGGAATGCTCGAGCGTGCTGAACGCTGCTTTCTCAGCTTGTCGGCACCCATACCAAAGCGATTTCTTCCACCGTGATATCGGTCTTCTCCAAGCCTATCTCCATCACCTCGATCTCTTGAGCCCTGTCACTCCAGCGAAGGTCGATGTCCACGAGGGTCTCGGCCAACTCATCCTCGAGAGCCTGCATCTCCGCGGAGAGAAGCTCGAACTTGTCGACGGCCGTCTCGAGGCGATTCTTGGCCGCTGAAGTCATTCTGCGGCGGCGCGATGCTCCGCTGATGCCGGTCGCAAGGCTCCTCGTCCTGCTCCGGCCACCGAGGAAGGCGGAAAGAACGGCGCCAGCCCCAGTCAGGATCTCATCGCGTCCGCGCGCCGACGTCTCTTCGTCCAGCTCCTCGACCTTGCGTTCGACTTGGCGGATCTGAGTCTGGATTCGGCGGAGCTTCGTTTCGAACTGCTCGCGAAGCTTTGAAGCCTCCGCATCCGCGCCGTCTTCGGCCAGCGAATCGCAGCGCAGGGCGAAGTCCTCCTTCGCCTCACCCACACGCGAGTAGGCTTTCAGCTCAGCGTTGCGGAAGACTTCGACGGTCCGATCCGCATGCAGTGCGTTCTTAAGAGCCGTCTCGGCCGACCGGAAGAATGAGGCAGTGTTGATCGGCGCGACGGGCAACACGTACGTCGCGCCGCGCGGAGGGGCCGGTTCGAAATCGCGCGCATCGTAGTCGACGCTTCGCGCCTCTCGCGGATCAAATGTCTCAGCCAGGGGGAAGATGACCGCTTCCCACTCTTCGCGATGATCGACGCCTGCGTTCAGTTCATCGAACACCAAACGTACGCGCGCGACGAGGCCGGCCTGCAGCCGGTTCCCACCAGGCTTTGCACCGATCGCGTCCGCCCAGGGGGCGGCGGCGTCGAGATAGCGGACCTCCACACCGCTCGCGACTGTCGGCGCGACCACGCTTTCGTCGCTTGCAAGTGCCGACTTGACTCGTCCGCGATCTCCCGATTCGGACGGCGTGGCCGCGATGGAGCCATTTCGAGTGGAGTGCGCGTCGTCTCGGGCACCTGCGCCGCTGTCGTCCGATCCACCGCCGCCGGCGCGGGCGGCCGATGTCCCGGCTCCTGTTTGGCCGGTCGCATCGACGGTCGAAGTCCCGAGCCCATCCGCCCACTCCGGCCGGAGCGACGAAATTTCGTTGCGTGAAAGCGGACCGCGCAGGTAGGACATGCTCCACCGCGTTTGGAAGATCGCGGGCTCGGCTCCGCTCCGGTGAACGACGAATTGGCGCTTGGCCAACCCGGCAATCCTGTTGTCGAGGTCGCCTTTGTCAATCCCGCTGTCCAGCGACATCCCGTCGAGGAGCCGATTGCGATCACGTTCGGTCTGCAAGCGCCCGATAAACCAAGTGCCGGCGTTCGAGATCGCTTTGTAGTCGAGATCCACCGGGTTCTGCGTCGCAAGGACCAACCCGATGCCGAATGCGCGCGCCTGCTTCAGCAGCGTGAGGATCGGCTTCTTCGATGGCGGCTCGGCCGTAGGCGGCGCGTAGCCGAAGACTTCGTCCATGTAGATCAGTGCGCGCAGATCGCCAGTGCCCTGCAGCGAATGCATCCATGTCGCAACCTTGGAAAGGAGCAGAGTCACGACGAATTGGCGTTCGTTCTCGTTGAGGTGCGAAAGCGTGAAGATCGCGGCGCGTGGCTCACCTTTCTGGGTCCACAGCAGGCTGGGGATGTCGAGCGGCATTCCTCCGAGCCATGCGGCAAACGACGGCGCGGCGACCAGTCCATTCAGGCGCAAGGCGAGCCTTTGCCTCTCCTCCTGCGGGTAGAAACTCTCGACATCGAAAACCCCGAGCCGCCTCATGGGCGGGCGCTGAACGAGGCCGATCAGCGTCGCTAGGTCGAGGCCGTGACCGTTGCGCCACATGTGCTGGACGATGCTCGCAAGGAGGATGTGCTCGTGGCTAGTGATCGGATCGGCCTCGATGCCGGCGAGTCGCAGCAAACCGAGGACAAGACCTTCAATCTCGTCGCCAAGAATTTCGGCGTTGGCATCGTAGTCGACGCTGGGAGCGGCGAGCGACCCCAGGACGTTCACGGGAACTCCGGCGCTCGATCCTGGGGTATAGATGGTGACGTCGGCCGCGTTTCGAAGCGCACGAATGTCGCCGCCGCCCAAGCCCCAATCAGCAAGCCCCTTCGACCACAACTCGGACTGGTCGACGGCGAACGTGTCGACGTCAGTCCCGGCCCGCTTGGCTTCTTCCTCGGTGACCCACGGTCTGAACTCCGCGGCTGTTAGGTCCGGAAAGCGAAGTGCCAGGTTCCCCATGTCGCCCTTCGGGTCGATGATGAGGGTCGGCAGCCCGGCACGCGCCGCCTCCTCGAGCAGAACGACCCCGAGCCCGGTCTTCCCGGAGCCGGTCATGCCGACGATGATGCCGTGCGTCGTCAATCCGTCCGGGTCGAGCACCATCCGGTCGCCCGTGCGTTCGGAATTCGAGGGATCGACATGTTCGCCGAGGTAAAAGCCGTCGGAGGTGGTCATTGGGCGTGCTCCCGATAGATGGAGTTGTTCCGGATCAGGGGGCGCTGTTCAGCGAGGGTATCGAGCGAAGGTGGGCGATGACCACCAATCCGGCCATCGCGCGGCGCCGTTTACGGAAAAGTTCGTCAGGAATCCAGAAAATCTCGTCCGTTGGTCGCTGCGGATCGGCCACGCCCCAGCCGAGTTTAGCATCCCACCCTATGAGGACTACGACATGTCCCCAGGGTCGTGGACGGAATCCGCCCACATAGGGCAAGAGTAGCTCGCCGCGGGCAAGCCCGGCCAGAAGCGCGTCGGGGCCGGCGAGAACCCGCCACCCAACTTCGATCGCGGCGTCGGAGTGGCGCCCGTGCTCACGGAGCGCGTCGACCACACCCCAGGGGAAGGTCGCCGAGCGCGGGACGCGGCGGAAGAGGGGTAGGAGGCCTGCAAGACCGCGAGGCCGCGGCCGGTCGAGTTCGCGCGCCAGGCCGATAGGATCGACATCGGCTCCGAGGACGCCGTTCAGCACCATCGCGGCAGCGAACGGCGCGCAATCGTTCGACGCGCCCTGGTAGCAGTGGGCGGCGAGGATGGCTTCGGCGTGCGGGGATACGACCGAGAGCGATACCGGTTGTCGTTCACGTCGTTGGGAGTCGTTCATCGGCGAGAATCTTGAAGATGCAAGGCTTGGCAGCACATTCGTGCTAACTGAACCGCTCCTCGTCCCACGGGTCACCGTGCATGTGATATCCGTTCTCCTCCCAAAAGCCCGGCTTGTTGCCGACCATGTACTCGATTCCGGACAGCCACTTCGCGCTCTTCCAGAAGTAGAGCTTGGGTACGATTAGGCGCACGGGACCGCCGTGATCACGGGGGATAGGCTCGCCCTCGTAGGCGAAGGCGATCAGGACGCTTTCGTCGAGCATCTCGTCCAGCCGCATGTTCGTCGTGTACCCACCCATTGCGTGAAGCATGACATGGTCCGCGGCCGGGAGTGGCTGAACCATCTCGTGGACCACGCGGAAGGGCACGCCGGTCCAGGCAGTGTCGAGCTTGCTCCAGCGGGTGACGCAGTGGATGTCGTGCGTTTGCGTCTCGGATTCGAGTGCGCGCAGGCCGTCCCAATCCAGTTCGATCTCCGCCTCGACCTTGCCGAAAAGCCGGAGCCGCCAATCTTCCGGCGCGACGCTCGGCGCTCGCCCATAAGTCAGGACTGGAAACTTCGAGGTCAGGACCTGGCCCGGCGGCGTGCGATCCGTGCCGGAGTCGTGCTCGCGGCGTCGATCGGCCTCGCGGAGGCGGCGGACGCGGTCGAAGGGATTGATGTCGGCCATTAGTAGCCTTCTGCGATTGGACGCGGAACTAGATCGGCGAAGCCTGACGACGGTCAAGAGAAGCCTGACGACGGCGTGTCTTTCGACGTTCCCTTACGTTACACCGACGATCGATGCTGTTCAGTTGGGTTGCCGTCGGGCTGCGCCCGAATACTGAACGGTGTAGGCGCATCGTCGACCGGTGAGTTCGTGTGAGTATAGTTGACCATACCCTGTCTCGTTGACCCCTCCCACCCCCTGCACTATCCTCGGACCGCGCGCCCGCAGGACGTTCCGGCGCGTTGCGAGCCGCCCGGCATCCGGCGTGCGTTGGACTATCGATGGAGTAAGGTCCATGCGGATCGTGATCACCGGCGGCGCCGGCTTCGTAGGCTCACATCTCGTCGACCGCCACATGGCGGATGGCCACGAGGTGGTGGTGGTCGACAATCTCGTCACGGGCCGGCGGCGCAACATTGCGCAGCATATCGGCGACTCCCGCTTCACATTTATCCAGCACGATATCTCGGAGCCGCTGTTCATTGACGGTCCCGTAGATCGGATCGCTCATCTTGCCTCGCCTGCAAGCCCATCCGATTTCCTCAAGCTGCCGATTCAGATCCTGAAAGTGAATTCGCTCGGGACCTATCACGCGCTAGGGATGGCACGCGCCAAGGGTGCGCGATTCCTCTTGGCCTCCACGTCTGAGATTTACGGCGATCCGCTCGTCCACCCCCAGACTGAGGACTACAACGGGAACGTCGACTCCCTGGGCCCGCGCGGCGCCTACGACGAGTCGAAGCGCTTCGCCGAAGCGATCACGATGGCCTACCACCGTATACACGGCATCGAGGTCCGGATCGTCCGCATCTTCAACACCTATGGCCCCCGGATGCGCCTCGACGACGGACGCGTGGTCCCGAGCTTTCTCGGCCAAGCGCTCCGCGGCGAGCCTTTGACGCTCCATGGCGAAGGATCGCAAACGCGTTCCTTCTGTTATGTCGACGACCTGGTCGAAGGAATCGTCCGCCTTCATAGTTCCGACGCCGACGGCCCCGTGAACATCGGCAATCCCGGCGAAATGACAATCCGCCAATTCGCCGAACTCATTAACGACCTGACCGACAATCAGGCCGGCCTCATCACGATGTCGATGCCCGCCGAGCGTACCGGAGACCCTGCGCGGCGCTGCCCGGACATCAGCCGCGCGCGCGCGCTCCTAGGTTGGGAGCCACAAGTCGATCTCAACGACGGAATGTCGCGCACCGTCGACTGGTTCCGGACCGAGCTAACGCGATGAGTCGGGCGGCCGGAGCCGCCCGACGCAGCGGGCCCTCGAGTTCTCGTCGGATCTTTGGAGATAGCGACCGGCCTTCGTTTCCGACGGTCGCAAATGCATTCGGTGGGATCGCAATCGCGTTCCTAGTCGGCACGATAGCCTTCGCGCCGCTCGAAGCGCTGGGGATCGCACTTGCATGCATTGTCGCGGCTGCGATCGTCGCGTGTCCGATCATCGGACTCGGTCTCATCGCACTGAGCGTGCCGTTCGGCTCCGTTATAGCCATTCCCCTTGGGCCCGGAGCGCTCACTTCGACACCGCTCTTGCTGGCTTGGACCGCCCTAGTCGTGTGCGGTCGAGCGCTCGCGGGACTTGATTGGGGCCGGCCGATCTGGCGGCGTCCTGGCGCACTGCCCGCGAGCCTCGACCGCGATCGGCCGGCCGGGCGAAGGCAAGGCGCGCGACTCGACGGCGTGCTCTGGGCCGGACTCTTCGCCTATTCGATAGCCTTGTGCGTGTCCGCGTGGCGGGCACCGTCGCTCGAAGCTTCAATCCTCGAGGCCGCACGCTGGGCGGAGTTCGGCGTGGCGGTCGCGCTCGCGAGCGCTATCACTGGTGGATTGCGCAATCGCCGGGTAGGTCTCTTGGTCGCGAGGGGCCGCTGGCTTGCCGCCTCGCTGCTCCTTGCCGGCGCATCTCAGGCGGCGGTTGCGCTTTGGATGGCGTCGACAGGAGTCGGACCTGAAGCTTTCGCGGTCCTCGGCGGGCGATTGTTCCGCGCGCACGGGACCTTCGGTCAACCTAATCCATTCGGCGGCTACATGAACCTCATCTGGCCGTTGGGAGCGGCGCTCGTCATCGAGCGTGTGCTGCCGTGGCACGGTGGCCGTGCGTCTGCCTCGCCGACGAGCAATCCTGAGGAACTTGATCGGAGCGGGCCGCGATTGGAGGCAGACGCGACAGCCCGCCTTCGTAAGCCCGCGCCCTCGTCGACATCGGGCTTTGATTCGCGGATCATCGCCGCTCGCACACGGCCAACCGCGACTTCGACATCGGGCTCGTTCTCGTGGTCCATCGCCGGGCTTGGTCTCATCACGGCCGGGCTCTGCCTCGTCGGGCTCGCCCTATCTTGGTCGCGTGGCGCGTGGCTCGCCGGCGCGGCGGCCGGCGCGGCGATGGCCTGCCTGTGGATCGAGGGGCTCCTACGGCGGCCGACCCCGACGTCCTTGCGGCGCAGCGAGACGTCCGGTGTGGCAGGGTCCAGGTCACGCCGCACTCGAATTCCCGCGACCGCGGCCCTCTACCTCGTGCTCGTCGCCGCCTTGGCCGCCGCGATCCTCGATGCCCCGATCCCCATTCCGTCCGGTGTATCCGATCGGCTCGGAAGCATCGCCGAGGGTGCCGCGGCGCTGGACGTCGCCGAAGCTGAGGTGAACGACGCGAACTTCGCGACCATAGAGCGGCTGGCGCACTGGGAAGCGGCGCGATCGATGTGGGCACAGCGGCCGTGGTTCGGCCAGGGTCCCGGCCACTACGAACTCGCCTATACCGACCACCGGCTGCCCCGCTGGTCGGAGCCGCTAGGCCACGCCCACAATTACTACCTCCACGCGCTAGCCGAAACCGGGCTCGCCGGACTGGCGGGATATCTCGCGTTGATCGCCGCGATCGTCGCTGTCACCCTCCGGTCCGCTCTCTTCGCCGGCTCATCGTTCGAACGGGCGCTCGGCCTCGGTCTGGCCGGCGCGATCGCTTCGGCGTCGGTGCACGGTCTCTTCGACAACGTGTGGGTCCACGAGATGCCGACCCACGTCGGACTGCTCGTCGGGCTCACTCTCGGGATTCGAGCACGTGGCTGAGAACGACGACCGGAAGAGCGAAACCGACGGCGGTTCAGGCAGCGACCATATCGGCGACGTCGGGGGCGACACCGACGGCGATTCTGATCTCGACCTGATCGGCGACATCGGGGGCGCGGGCGACACCGACTCCGACCGTGAAAAGCGCCTCCTCCGCGATTCCGACGCCGGCGGTCCGGATCTCGATGCCGTACGACCGCCCTCGCCCTGGCGACGCCTCACGAGCGCGCGAACACTTGCTTCGCTCGCGATCGCGGTCGCTTTGATCGGCGTCACTCTGTGGCTGCAAGATCCCGGCACGCTCCGGGACGCGCGCGAGATGCTTTCTTCGGCCCATCTCGGCTGGTATGCAGCCGCGCTCGCGACTTACTACCTCAGCTTCCCGATCCGCGCGTTCCGCTGGCGGCTGCTGCTCGAAAACTCTAGCGAGGATGCACAACGACTGCCCTCGAACGCCGTGCTCGCCGAGATAATCTACCTCTCCTGGTTCATCAACACCCTTGTGCCGGCCAAGCTCGGCGACGCGTATCGCGGCTGGCTGCTCAGGCGAACCGGCGGGGTCCGCTTCTCGCGCGGCATGGGGACAGTCGTCGCCGAGCGGGCGCTCGACATGATCGTCTTGGTCATCTTCATGGTCTCGACCGGCTTCCTGACGTACGGCGACGTCCTGGCGCTAGGCGTCGAGGGCGGCCTCCGGGAGTGCCTCTCCGGTGGTGTGGTGGGCGCGGGCGAGGCGGTCGACACGGGCGGGGCTGTCGTCACTGGCGGCGGAACCGGAGCGCTCGGCTGCACGCTCGCCCGGCTCTTCGCGCTCGGAGCGGCACTCGTCGTCGTCCTCTTTCTGGGCATGCTTGCGCTCGCCCGCTGGGGCGTCCATGTGGAGCGACTGCTTCCGGATCGGCTTGCCGCGCTCTACAGCCACTTCGCCGAATCGCTTGTCCTGTCCTTCGGACGGTTTCCCACGCTCGGAGCGCTTTCGATCTTGGCATGGACGGCCGAAGGGGCGAGCTTCTGGATGACAGGGCGAGCGCTCGGGCTGGAGCTCGGACCGGCGCTCGTCATCTTCTTCAGCCTTCTCCAGGCATTCATCACGGTTATCCCGGCTACTCCGGGCGGCCTGGGCTTCGAATTCGTCCTGATCGGCGCGATCAGCTTGCGCGGTTTCGACGCGTCGGCCGCTATTGCGCTGACCTTGCTCTATCGGACAATCAGTTATCTCAGCCTGCTCGTCGGCGGTGCGATCGTCTTCGTGCTCAGCCCGCGGACGAAGTGAACGGCGAGCGCGGTGAATCCCCGGCAAGCGTCGCGAAAGGATCGGGTTCCGACGGCGATCGCGGGCACGGGACCCTGACCGGGTCCAGGCACCGTACCGTATCGCAGCTCCGACCCCGCATCGTCTTCGATTGGACACCCGCCGTCCGGCAAACGGCCGGCATCGGCCGCTTCACGCGCGAACTCGGCCGAGCACTTATCCAGCGCGGGGCGTTTGATTACACGCTGTTTGTGTCGGACCGACTCGAGAATGAAGCGCTCGACCAGCCGCTCGACGAGATACTCGACCATGTGCTCGACGCTGCACAGCGCCCCCATGTCAGCGACTCCACCCGCGTCCGTGTGAGCGGCTTTCCTGCCGAATGGCACACCCGTATGTGGCACCGGTTCGGCTTGCCGATCCCGGTAGAACGGTGGAGTGGGCCGGCCGACATCTACCATGCCACCGACTTCCTAGCACCACCGACGCGCTCGGCCCTGCCGGTCGTGACGATCCACGATCTGAGTTTCCTCCGACATCCGGAGCGGGCGGAACCGTCCCTGGCGCGGTTCCTTGCACGCGCGCTCCCGCGCTCCGTGCGCGCGGCCGCGCACGTGCTCACCGATTCCGAATGCACGCGCACCGACGTCATCGAATTGCTCGGGATCGAGCCCGAGCGCGTAAGCGTCGTTTACGGCGGCGTCGACGCTTCGATGCGGCGGGTTGACGACCCTAAAGCGCTCGACGAAGTTCGCGGTCGGTTCGGCCTGGATAGGCCGTTCATCCTCGGTGTCGGGACGCTCGAGCCGCGCAAGGACTGGCCTACCCTAATCCGAGCTTTCGCGTCCGAACTTTCGGTAAGTAATGGACGTTCGCTTGTGATCGCCGGCGGCCGCGGCTGGCGCACCGGCCCGATCATGGAGGCCGCGGACGCGGCGCGCGCCTCCGGGGCGGACATTCGCCTGATCGGCTTCGTCGCGGACGCTGACCTGCCGGCACTCTACAGTCTGGCCCACGCCTTCGCCTTTCCGAGCGTGTACGAGGGCTTCGGCTTGCCCCCGCTCGAGGCGCTGGCCTGCGGCGTACCTTCAGCGGTCGCCGACGCGTCGAGCTTACCGGAGGTGGTCGGGGATGCGGCTCTTCTGGTCCCGCCGGGCGACGAGGCGGCGTGGCGGGTCGCGTTGGTGCGCTTGGTCGACGACGAGGGCTTGCGGGCGAAATTGGCCGGACGCGGTCCGGAGCGGGCGGCGCGGTTCACTTGGGAGATCTCAGCTAGAGCGGTCGAGGGCGTGTACGGGCAGGTTCTCGCAAACCGTTAATCGTCGTGGCCGGTCGAACCATCGCACCGCCGTGAGCTAGCCGCGCTCTCATCCCCCCCTCACCCTCCCTTGCTACCATCGCCCGGCTTCAGCGGCCGCTCGAACTCACGCCGCAAAGGCCTATATAATCTAGTGTCGGCGCGACCGCGGGGTTCGGCGCGACCGCGGGGTTCTGCGCGCTCCACCACCGCCGAAACTTTGGAGCCGTACGATGACTGAACGCATTCTGATCGTCGAAGACGATGAACGTATCGCCAACATGCTCCGGCGTGGTCTGATCTTCGAAGGCTTCGACGCCGAGATGGCACATACAGGGACGGACGGATTGGCTCAGGCGCGTGATCGCATGCCCGACCTGGTCATCCTTGATCTAATGCTCCCCGAGATGGACGGTATGGAAGTCTGCAAGCGTCTACGCGCGGCTTCTTTAGATGTCCCCATCCTCATGCTGACGGCGAAGGAATCCGTGCCCGATCGCGTCGCTGGGCTCGATGCCGGCGCCGATGATTACATGCCTAAGCCGTTCGCGTTCGAAGAGCTGATCGCGCGCATCAGGGCTCTGCTCCGGCGCAGCACGCCGAGTGTTGGCGGACACCCCGAGATCTTGCGCTTCGAGGATCTGGAGCTTGATACCGGCACTCGTCAGGCCAAGCGCGGCGCCCGCATTTTCGATCTCACCGCCAAGGAATACGACCTTCTGCACTTCTTCCTGCGCCACCCGCGACAGGTCTTGACCCGCGATCAAATATTCGAGACCGTGTGGGAGTATGACTTCGGAGGCGAGAGCAACATCATCGAGGTCTATGTGCGCTATTTGCGGATGAAGATGGAGGCGGCAGATGAACCGCGGCTCCTCCATACTGCCCGCGGTGTAGGCTATGCGCTTAGGGAACCTACCCCGTGAGCTTGCCATCGATCCCCACGGAGTGGCTAGGCGGTCGTTTTTCGAAGTCCGCGGCCTCCAACGGAGCCACCGATCGCACCGACAGGGCCGACGGCGCCGTCCGCAAACTTTCTCGACCGCAGCCGCTTTCGCTCCGCTGGCGGCTGACCCTGACCTTTACGGCCGTACTCGCGACTATGCTCGTGGTCTTCAGCCTGGTCGTCTATTGGTTCTTCGGACACCAATACATGGCCGAGATCGCGCGATCAAGTCAGCAGAGGGCTGCCCAGGTACAGGAAATAGTCTTTCGCCGCCTGGAAGGCGTTCCATTGCAGCAACGAGTGCTGCGACGCTACGACTTCATGGGAAAGGCGGTCGTCGAATCCGGAATCCTCGAAGAGAGCTTCGATCCATTCCGCCATCCTGGGATCGGCGTAAGGCTCTTCGACTACCGGGGGCAGCCTGTATTCGCATCCAACAACGAGATAACGAGCGGCGGACGGCTCCTGTTCAACCGTGTGGTGATGCTTGCGGCGTCAAACGGACGCGAGCATGTCGAGCGATTGAACACCGCGGATGAATCGTATTATGTGTACAGTCGGCCCGTGTTCCACGAGGGACGACTTGCCGCGGTGATCCAGATCTTGACGACGCTCGAGCCATACGACTCTACGATGGCCCAACTCGCCAATCTGCTCGCGCTCGGCACGCTCTTCGCCGTCGGCATGTCGCTCCTGACCGGCGCTGCTCTGGCTCAGACGGCCATCGCGCCCATAGGCGCCATCTCGCGTACGGCGGAGCGGATCAATCGGGAGCAGGATCTTGGACGTCGGATCCAGCTCCGAGGCTCGAGTGACGAGATCGGCCGGCTCGGAGTCACGATCAACGAGATGCTCGATCGGATTGAGTGCATGTTCGAACGTCAGCGCCGCCTGCTTGCCGACGTCTCGCACGAATTGCGCACGCCGCTTACGACGATTCGCGGCGAGGTCGAACTGATGGAGCGCACGGGCCAGATGGATCCCGAGGCTCTCATCGCGGTGAGGGAGGAATCGAAGCGGATGTCGCGCATGATCGACGACCTCCTGCTCCTTGCCCGAGCCGAGGCGGGCGCCGTACCGGATATGCTCCGCGAGCCGATCGAGCTGCATGAGCTCTTGCTTGATGTGTTTCAACAGGCCCAGATGCTGGCACGTGACTCTCACCCCGTCGTGCTGACGCACGATGATACAGCGGTGATCATCGGCGAACGCGACCGACTGAAGCAGCTCATCCTCAACCTGGTCTCAAACGCGCTCAAACACACTCCTAAAGGTACGACGATCGAGCTCGCGCTGCATCGAGATGAAACTAAGGCGCGAATAGTGGTCGCCGACAACGGCCCTGGCATTCCCGCGGAACACCTTTCTCATCTCTTCGATCGCTTCTACCGTGTCGATAAAGCGCGTTCGCGTCAGTCGGGTTCCGGCGGAGGCGCGGGACTTGGGCTTTCGATCGTTCACCAGATCGCGGCCGCGCACAGCGGCGAGGTCGTGATCGAAAGTGACGAGGGCGAAGGCACACGCGTCACGCTGACCGTCCCCCTGGCTGAGACGACATGAACGGCGACCCGTTCGGCGATCGCCTCACCGATACCTATCGCAAGCGCCGTTCCGATCGCGGGCAAGAAGCACCCTTGTCGCCGATCGACAGAGGTTCGGGCGTCAACAGTTGGGCTATCCGAAGTTCGGGGCAAGGACCGGCGAACGCGGGCGGCGGAGGCGGCACATCCGGCAGCCTTCAGTTCGGCAGTCATCAGAACCGCAATGCGATACTCTACGGCACTATAGCCGGAGCCCTGGCCGGCGCTTTCGCGGCCTTCCTTGCGATGGCATCGGGTTTGGCCGTTTTCTCCGGGGCTGCGATCACCGATTCGGACGGCTCAGCCGTTCGGAACGATGCCCTCGCGTCAAGCGATGCCATCGGGTCCGGCGCGGACGATCGTTTGCTCCACGTCGTCCGCGCGACAAGGCCCGCCGTAGTCACTATCTGGAACCTTCAGCATGCTCGGCGTAGCCTTTCTTCGCCGATGAGGCTCGAGCCGATCACCAGCGGATCCGGAGTAATCTTCGACGCTCGCGGTTACGTCGCGACAAACAACCACGTCATCGAGAACGCTCGCTCGATAGAGGTCGTCTTTCTGGATGGCCGGCGGGCCGAAGCTGTGGTGGTACGCTCCGAGAGAGCCTACGACATCGCCATCTTGAAGCTGCCGGAGGGCATCGAGTTGCCGGCGGTCGCTCCACTCGCCGACTCTATTCTGCTCGAACCGGGAATGGGCGTTGTCGCGATCGGCAGTCCGCTCGGGACCGAGTATCAGAACTCGGTCACCAGCGGGATCATCGCCGGGCTGAACCGCAACATCACCACCCGCTCGTTCGATGTCTTCACCTGGCGCACTTTCGAACAGGACATCAACGCCACGCCTCTCATCCAGACCGACGCGGCGATCAACAGCGGGAATTCGGGCGGGCCGCTGATCGACTTCTCCGGCCGGGTCGTGGGGTTGAACACCGCCGTTTTGCGTCGGAGTCAAGGTACCGAATTTCAGGGACTCGGCTTCGCGGTGCCCAGCAACGTGGTGCAAGCGCTGGCCGACGAGTGGATCGACGGTGAGCTTCGCGCCAGCCTCGGCGTCGGCTTCCGCACGATCGACCCCGACTTCGCTCGCATTTCCGGTATGGCCCGCGGCTCCGGCGCCCTGGTCGTCGAAGTTCCGATCGGCGGTGCCGGCGCGCGGGCCGGATTGCGGGAGGATGATCGTATCGTCGCGATCGACGGCATCCCACTCGATCTCGACCACGCCTTGACCGACATCATGTGGCGCTATCGCGCTGGTGATCGCGTACGGCTCACCGTCGAGCGCGAGGAAGAAATCCTGGAGCTCGACGTCGTTCTAGACACGTGGTCCGGCGGGCCGGGATGACGTTCGACCCGCACTCCGACGCTTCCGACGACACGCCGCTGCCACCTGATCCAACGCCTATAGCGCAAGACGCACCATTGCCCGCGTCTGCGCGCCTGCCCGTCTCGCTTCTCGCAATTGGCGCGCTCGGCATCATCGCGCTGCTGTTGGTGCTGGGGATCCGCGAATGGCGTGGGCGATCCGAGACGATCACAGACCAGAGCGTAGAGCGTGAAGCAACGCTCGACGCACTGCGCGCGGCCCCTCCCGAACGCGACCTGGTTGCACTCGCGGCTCGCTTCGGTCGGATAGCACCGGATGAGATCGATGCCGCGCGCACCCTCGAAGAACCGCGCCCGCCTGAAGTCGTGGGCGATACAATGCGCTTCTTCGTGCACGACATCGTGAACCAGCGCTACCTCGAAATCGACGCCGAACTAGAGCTGATGACCGACGTAGCAGCCGTCTGGGTGCAACGCGGGCAGACGTTCGACGCCGATGCTCTCGAGGCCGGCGTATTGCGCTTCTCCGAGCACATTTACCCTGGACTTCGCGCAGCTTTCGGGTCGGAGTGGTCTCCCGGAGTCGATCATGACCCGCGTATCCACATTCTTCACCACGAGCCGGTGCCAGGTATCGCCGGCTTTTTCTCGAGCTCGGATGAGGTGAGCTCGCTGGTCGACCCCTACTCCAACGCTCGCGAAATGTTCTACATTAACTTGAGCGTCTTCCGGCCAGGGACTGATGAATACCTAGCGCTGTTGGCGCACGAATTCCAACACATGATCCATTGGAACTACGATCGCGCAGAGCCGACTTGGGTCAACGAAGGGTTGTCAGAGGTGGCGCCGCATCTTGTAGGCTATGGCGCACAGCACGGTGAGGCATACCTCGGCCAGCCTGACATCCAATTGACCGGTTGGCAGCCGACCGCTCAAACGAACAGTGCCCAATACGCCGCTTCGTATCTCTTCATCGCATACCTTCAAGATCGTTACGGCGACCCAGTGCTGCGAGCGATCGTCGAAGCGCCTCAAAACGGCGCCAGCGGAATCGAGGCGGCGGTCGCCTCGGTTGCCTTGGGAAAAAATGCGCTTGCTGAGGCGACAAATCCCGCGGACTTCGAGGGCGGCGTGGCGACTGCCACGCAAACGGTCGATGACATGGAGGCAATGTCCGGCGACAGCACGCCCTCATTCGACGATCTCTTCCTCGATTGGGTGGTGGCAAATGCATTCGGAAGCACAAGGCGCGACGATAGCACGGGAAACAGTCGGCGATGGACGTACCAGCGCGACCTTCCCAGATCCGTACGGCCCGAGCCCTTGAACCAGCGCGGAACGCGCGACTCGGTGAACCAGTACGGGGCGGACTATTGGGACGTGACCGGACTCGTGCGCGACGGGCGGCTGAAACTCGATTTCAAGGGTGCGGCAGCCGTCGGGCTGCTGGACCCACTCGCGCTCGAAACGGCGCTCGGCGCGGCCGGTGGCTATCCCGGTCTAGACGAAGATGCCGGCAGCGCCGACAGTGCCAACAGTGCCGGGGATTCGCCATCGAGTGGATCGGGCGGCGGCTATCCCCCGCCCGAGCGTCAACGGCCGGCCGGCGCTTCGACGGCTGACCCATACCCCGATCCCAACAACGATCCCGACACCGATGATGCGAAGGAACAAGGTGCGGGATTTGATTCAGCACTGATCGATCCTGGTCTCTCTTACGAGTCGGAGAGCGTCGAGCCGGATGCACCGGCCGTCTGGTGGTCAAACCAAGCCGACGGCATGCACAGCCGGCTCGAGCGCCAAGTCGACCTATCCGGTGCGGCTGAGGCCTGGCTCGATCTCAGGTTGTGGTATGAACTCGAAGAGAATTGGGACTATGCCTACTACACCGCTTCGGTCGACGGCGGAGCCACGTGGCGCACTTTGGACAGCCGCCGTACGACGGATGCCGACCCTAACGGCAACAACTTAGGCGAAGGCCTTACCGGCGACAGCAACGGCTGGGTGATGGACAGAGTCGACCTCAGCCCATTCGCGGGCAGCGACGTGATCCTCTCGCTCGACGTAATCACGGATGACGCGGTCAGCCTAGCCGGCGTCGCGGCCGAGGACCTGCGCATCGTCATCGATGGTGTGGATCAAGAGACTGGCTCCAAGTCGGCGACCGCGGGCTGGACACCGGTCGGCTGGCTCGAAATCGATCCGCGACTGCCGCAGGTCTGGGGGCTCCAGCTAATCGTCGATCAGGGCCAAGGTGAGCCGATACGCGTCGAGCGCGTCGAGGCCAGCCACAATGGTTTTGCGACCATCGAAGCAACTGAGGTGCCGCCCGACGCCACCCTTACTGTGGTCATAAGTGGGTTGACGCCCGCGACCCGCAATGTGGCAAGTTATCAGGTCAAGGTGATCGATTCCGTTCGATCTTCATCGGAGTCGTCGCCGTAGTCGATCGCGCTTTCGCCTTCGCTAGTCGCATCCATGTCTTCACCCGATTCGGGATTTCGACGAATCCGCATGTAGGCGAGCGATGCCACTTGCTGGCCCTCGTCAAGATTCATGACCCGGACTCCGCGCGTTGAGCGCCCCATTCGGGATATACCGTCGGTGGTGGTGCGCATCACGATTCCGTGGTCGCTGATCAGAGTGATCTCGCCGCCATCGTCGACAACGCGCGCGTCTGCGATTTCGCCGAGTTCGTCGCGACGTTTGATGTCGATCGTTTGGACACCTTGGTTGTTACGGCCCATCGTCCGATACGCGTCGAGCGGGGTTCGCTTGCCGTAGCCGCGCGTCGTGACCACGAACAGGTCGGCATCCGGTCGCACGATGTCGACGCCGGCCAGCGCATCGCCCTTCCTGAGGCGCATTGCGCCGACGCCGGAAGCGACTCTGCCTTGTGGTCGCACCAGGCCTTCGCGGAAGCGAAGCGCCATACCGTGTCGCGAGATTAGGATTACGTCATCTTCGCCCGACGTGATCTTCACCCAGGCGAGTTCGTCGCCTTCGCGCAGGTTGATCGCGATCAGGCCGCTAGGACGAACACCGTCGTAGTCGGCAAGCTTCGTCCGCTTGATTCGGCCTTTGCGGGTGACCATCACCAAGTGGCTGCCGTGCTCGAACTGCCACTCCGACGCGGCGAGCATAACGGTAACCCGCTCTCCGCCTTCGAGCTGGATGAGGTTGATAAGCGGGGTTCCGGCGGCCTCGCGGCCGGAAGCCGGCACTCGCCACGCCGGCAGTTGATAGACTCGTCCGCGATCGGTGAAGAAGAGCAATCGGTCGCGCGTGCTCGCAAGTGCGAGATCACGGACTTCGTCCTCTTCACGTGTTCTAGCGCCGATGATTCCACGGCCGCCCCGATGCTGCGCCCGATACGTATCGGCCAAGACGCGCTTGATGTAGCCGCGCTCGGTGATCGAGATGAGCACGTCTTCGTCGGCGACCAGGTCCGCGTCGGTCAGTTCGTGGTCGCCCTGAATGATCTCAGTTCGTCGAGGATCGGCATACTTCTCCTTGAGTTCGGTCAGATCTTCGCGAATGACAGCCAGGATCTTGGCGTCGTCGCCCAAGAGTGCTTCCAAGTAGCCGATGCGCTCCGTCACTTCCCGATGTTCGTCCTGGATGCGCTGGCTCTCGAGCGCTGCGAGGCGCCGCAACTGCATGTCGAGGATGGCCTGTGCCTGGATCTCGGACAGGTCGAAGCGTTCCATCAAGCGATCACGGGCGTGAGAGGCGTCGCGCGACTTGCGGATGATGTCGATCACGGCGTCGAGATCCCCGATGGCCCGCAATAAGCCCTCGAGGACATGCTGACGGTGGCGCGCTCGTTCCAGCTCATGTTCGGAGCGGCGGCGGATCACCTCGCGTCGATGCTCGATGTAGTAGACGAGCATTCGCTTCAAGGGCAGCATGGTCGGATGGCCATCGACCAGCGCGAGAGCGTTGATGCCGAAGGTATGCTGGAGCTGGCTGAACTTGTATAGCTTGTTCAGCGTCGAGTGCGGATCGGCGCCGCGTTTGAGTTCCATGACGATCCGCATGCCGTCTCGGTCGGATTCGTCGCGAAGATCGCGCAGCGTGTCGATCCGCTTGGCACGCGCGAGTTCGGCGATGCGCTCGATGAGCGTTGATCGATTGACCTGATAAGGAATCTCGGTCACGACGATGGCCATCTGGCCGTCTTCGCTCTCTTCGAACTCCGCCTTGGCGCGCATGATGACGCGGCCCCGACCGGTAGCGTAGGCGCTAGTTATCCCGTCGATGCCGACGATCTTGCCCCCGGTTGGGAAGTCAGGACCAGGAACGAACTCACGGAGCTGCTCGGGCGTGATGTCGTCTACGGCAGCGTAGTTTTCGATCATGAAGAGCAGGGCGTCGCAAATTTCGCCTAGATTGTGCGGCGGCAGGTTCGTCGCCATCCCGACCGCGATGCCGCTTGCACCGTTGATAAGCAGGTTAGGGATCCGCGATGGTAGGACGACAGGCTCCGTGCGCGAATCGTCGAAGTTGGGCTGGGTGTCGACTGTGTCCTGGTCGATGTCGGCCAGGAGCTCCATCGCAAGTGCCGCCGGCCGGGCCTCAGTGTATCGATAGGCAGCTGCCGGATCGCCATCGATCGAGCCGAAGTTGCCCTGCCCATCGATCAGCGGATAGCGTAGCGAAAAGTCCTGCGCCAATCGCACCATAGCGTCGTAGACCGCCGAGTCGCCGTGCGGATGGTACTTGCCGAGGACATCGCCGACGGTCGCGGCGCTCTTCTTATAAGGGCGATCCGGACGGAGTCCATTGTCGTACATCGTGTAGAGGATCCGGCGCTGGACAGGCTTCAATCCGTCGCGGACATCCGGTAGCGCGCGGGCGGTGATGACGCTCATGGCGTAGGCCAAATACGCCTCGCGCATCTCCTTCTCGATGTCGACGAGCTGGACTCGGCCGATGTCCATCCGCGCATTCCTCGGGCGTGGGCACACCTCGATGGCGGCCGCCGAACAAGGCTGAATTCTAGCAGATGGGCGCCCGCTCGACCATTCTTATGTCGCGCGAATCAGCACCTTATGTCCAGTTATCGTCTTCTACTTTCACCAATTGCGAACGACAACCGCCATGTAGATCCGATCGACTATCGTCGCCAGTGAGCTGTTACGTGCGACAACCGCCAGATAGATTTGATTTTCCCCCAGCGGCCGCGGCGTGTTTGTAGTAGGTCCGGTGGTGGGAGTGCTTTCGAACGGCGTTGGAGTCCGGACAGCAGTGGGCAGGCGAGTCGAAGTCACGGTGGGGCGGACTCCGGACCCCGTCGCCGTCGGCGTCGGTGGCTCGGCGCCTGGACGGAAGCGTGCCAGGCCTCCGCCTTCGCTCCCGACCCACACATCGCCGTAAGGCGCTATGCGGACGACAGACAGATCGTTGGATGGAACGCCGGCAGCCGCGACATCGAGTCGTGCCCACGCTCCCGAGTCAAGAACGTACAGGCCGCCGAGCGTCAGATCGGCGCGCCAACTTTCGGGATCCAGAGCCTCACGCGCCGCGCCGCCGCGCGAGGTTGCCAGCCAAAGCCTGCCTTCATTGTCGCGCGCGATCGAACTGATTCGACCAGCATGCTCGAACAGGTCGTGTCGCCACGCAGCGCCCTCGAAGGTGTTGAGGACGGCAGTCCACCAGGGCTTAGTGTTGATAAGGTCCGCTGTAGTCAGCGTGCGCGTGCCATATGTACCGACAAGCCCGACCCCTCCGGGTCCGGCGAGGACGCTCATGGCTTCGGCCTGAATCTCACCTTGCGCATAGCTCTCGAGTCCGTCGCGCGTGTCGTATCGCGTCCACGTACCTGTGTCGAGATCGAAGCGCGCCGCGCCGCCGCCTTCCTGCACTCCGCCCGGCGAACCGCCCACCGGCAGACGAAGATGGTGCGCGCCCGAGACCCACACGGTCCCACTGGCGCAATCGGCTGAGATGCCCGTGATGTGCCGCGAGGGGATCGAGTCCTTGGAAGCCTTGCCCCCGTAACTGTGGGGCACCCATGTGTCGCCGGTGCGCACGTGGACGGAAGCGCCCGGAGTCAATACATCTACGCCGGCGCCTGAAGAAGACAGCATGCCCGTGCCGACCCACAATTCGCCGCCGCAACCGACCTCGAGAGCACCGACGCTGGCCGCCCGAAGACCGGCTTCGGGTCCGCCGGTGTTCGCCACCGTTCTTCCTGTCCAATTCCCGCCGCTGTACACGGTCAGCCCGCCGTCGAGATAAGCGCCTGGTTTGTCGGGGTCAGGGCGCGACCACTGCGATTCGACGCTTCCGAACCAAATGCGATCGCCTTGGACGGCCAGCGCATACACATTGTCTCCCAACAGGCCCGTCCATGGCGCAGCGCCGTCGGAGTCAGTGCTCAAAGTGGTGTAGTTGGTCCACACGTCGTCACTCACTTCATAGGTTCCGCGAGTGTCCAAATCGACGACGCCAACGCCGATCAACTGCTGATTCCGGCTGCCCGTGGCCACCCACACGTGGTCCTCCCAGGCGCTGCCGGCCTCGCCGAAGTCAATGTCCGTGATGAAGTTCGTCGGTGGACCGCCGGGAGTCTTCAGAGCGGGACCGACCGTCAAGTCAGCGAGGTCGATCGCATGGATGCCTCCGCCAGTGCCGCGATAAGCCCCTGTCCCGATCCAGATCTTGCCGCCGCCGATAACCACCGCCTGCACGCGATCGCGCGCCAAGCCGTCGACGGTGGTGAACGGTGCTCCGCGATCGAAATCCCAAAGATCGTCGTCGAAGTTGCGGAGCGTACCGCGGTGGTCGATGACGCTTAGCCCGCCGTCACGGGTCGCCAAGAAAAGTGTGTTCTTCAGCGCCGGATCGTCCGCGGGACCAAAGGCGATGGCCTCGATGAAATCGCTCGTCCCGCCTACGGTAGAGTTATAGCGGCGCGAGCGTTCGTCAGGGATCACTCGATCCGTGCTCCGATGGTACATGACGCCTCGGCCGCCGATCGCCGACCAGGCTATCCCTTCGGCGTCGATTTCGATCGCCTGGACAGCACAGGTAACGCTTTCCTCCATCTCCTCGCAATCGGCGGCCGTCCAAGTGTCATCCGCGGGATCGAAAGTACCCTTGGTGTCGACGTAGGAAATCCCGCCGTGCCCGCGCGTCCAAATCGTGCGCGTCTCTTCCCCGACCTGCTGTCGTTCGAGACGCCAGTGGGGCGAAGTCGCCACCCAGACGTTGCCTGCGGAATTGACCGCGATGTCGTTGATCGTGTCCGATACGAGTCCGACCTTGTCGTCACCGGTTGGCGAAGAGAAGTATGTGCTCTCGAAGCTCTGTACGGGCGCCCAAGTATCGTCGGTCTGCGTAGCGGTCCCCTTGGTGTCCAGGCGCGCAAGTCCGCCGCCGCTCCATTCCTCGGTTATGGGATCTTGGATTTGAGAACTGCCGACCCAGACTGTTGCCCCATCGACAGCGATCGCTCGTACTTCGTCCGACGGGAGGCCGCTGAACGTGTTGTCAATCGTATATGTGTGCCAGATGTCATCGGCCTTTGTGGCGGTACCGCCATCGGCAAGGACGCTCAGTCCGCCATTCGTGGCCAACCAGACCCTGCCGTCTTGATCGACCTCCACGTCGTACACGGTGTTGCCGCCTATGGGCGACTGCGGCCGAAGATAGCGTTCCGCCGTTCCGTCTTGCCAGCGGACCAGTCCGCCGGCGCGGGTCCCCGCCCAGAGCACACCATCGTCCCAAGCGAGATTGAGGATGTCATCACCGTTGGCGAAGGTGGTCCAGGCGCCTACCGGCAATTCCGCAGGTGCGGCAACCGATGTCCCGGCCGAACCAGAGGTTACGCTTCCGAGCGCAACGAGGCCCGCGGCGATTCCAAGGGCTAGCAACCTGGCATTGCGAAGGTGGACATATCGGGCGACTCGCACGATGGGCATGGTCTCTCGATCCTCTTAGAAATGCACATGAAGCCAACGAGCGGGAATGTTAGCAGCGATACTCGGTTTGAGTCCCCGGCGCTGGCCACAAAGTCGAGTCTCGCTGCTCCAGTATCCAGCCAACGTCTCATCCGGGACAGGCGCCCAGTCTGCTCCCACGATGACTGACTACCGGGAGCTCATCCTACGCACGTAGTTTTGCTCATGCTGAATGTTGGCTACCAATCCTTGAATGTCAATCGTTGGAAGACCGGCGTGCTCCAGCGCATAGCGAAGCATCGATATACCTGCCTCAAGTTCAGGCTGAACGACGGCGTGCACGATTGTTTCACGCTGCAAAGCCAACATTTCCTCGACGGTCGTAGCCCTGACGATGACATGTACGTCTTGCTCGATACTCGCGACATGCGACAGCATCCTGCGAGTCGTTTCGGGGGCGGGCACAGTGCTGATCAGCAGCTTTGCAGACCCGATGCCGGCTGCTTCGAGGACGTTGCTGTACCCTGCGTCGCCGAAAAGCACTGGGAATCCAGCGGCTACGCAATCGTCAAATCTACGGTGATCCAGCTCGATGACGATGAACTCCGCGTCCACCTCCCTCAGCACTTCAGCCATAAGCCACCCGGCACGCCCGCTGCCTGCGAGAATGATGTGATCCTGCAGGCCATGGCTGCCGAGATTGGCGACGATCGGCGGTCGAGAAGGAAATCTAGACCGGAACCGAGTGTAGATCGGACCGATGGTTGACGCTACAAGGGGTGTCATAGCCATCGTGATGACAGCGGTGGTGAACGTGAGCCCGTAGAGTTCCTCTGAAATCGATCCGGTTTTGAGACCGACACGCGCCAGCACGAAGGAAAACTCGCCTACCTGAAAGAGCGTGAGCCCGACCGCCAACGGCACGACGTTGTGGTAGCCAAAGGCCTTTGTCAACAGCCCGAGAATCAGGCCCTTCCCGACGGCGAT
This sequence comes from Anaerolineae bacterium, assembly GCA_038913135.1. Taxonomy (GTDB): domain Bacteria; phylum Chloroflexota; class Anaerolineae; order Epilineales; family Epilineaceae; genus JBCLES01. The sequence goes on along the minus strand of JBCLES010000039.1, from coordinate 864 downwards.
TATCGCGACAACCGTCGCCACAAGTCCTAGATGGGAAGTCAGATAGGTTGGATCGAAGAGCATCCCAACCGAGGCGAAGAACAGGAGTCCGAAAAGATCGCGGAACGGGATGATATCGCCCAGCGCCTGGTGGCTGTACGGCGATTCGCTGAGAACCATGCCCGCAATGAATGCGCCGAAAGCGAACGACAGCCCAAATCGATAAGTTGCATATGCCACACCGAGCGCGACGGCAATGTTGAAAAGCACGAAGAGCTCTCGCGAATTGCGCCGTGCGACCCATGCAAGCAGCATCGGGATCAGTCGGGTGCCGGCCACCAACATCACGACGAAAAAGATCGCTGCGCGGAGCGCAATCCACGCTAGAGACTCGACGCTGCCCTGAAGATTGGTCAATTTTGGCAACGCGATCATCAGTGGCACGAAGGCCAGGTCCTGGGCTAAGAGTATCCCGATCATGACGCGAGAGGAGAGTGTACCAATCAGGCCGAAGTGCTGGAGGGTCTTCAGCGTCACCATGGTGCTGGACAAGGCGATCATGGAGCCGAACCAAAGTGATTCCGAGACCGTCCATCCCATCCCAAGCAGGCGGCCCATCGCCGACCCAAGCGCGACGCAAAGCAAGATCTGGATCGGGGTGCCGATCAAAGCGATCTTGCGAACCGGCCGCAGTTCACTTATGGAAAACTCAATGCCGAGCGCAAAGAGAAGAAGCGCGACACCGATCTCAGCGAGCAGCTCGATATCATGCATGTCGGTGACGGTGATGCCCCCCGTGGAGGGACCTACGAGTATCCCGGCTACGATGTAGCCCAGGATCAGCGGCTGGCGCAGTGCCTGCGCAACCGTACCGCCTATATGCAT
>JBCLES010000038.1:0-27596 GCA_038913135.1 Anaerolineae bacterium | reverse complement strand
AAATTGGGTGTCCGTCGCAGAGACGAACGGTGTTATACTGGACGCGTCCGAGCGTTCGAGCGGCTCGCAGACCAAGGGGAACCATCGGAAACCCGACGGTGTCGAACATCCAGACAAGGCGCTCTATTTAACTGTCTCGGCGGAGAGCGACACGATGCTCGACATAATCCGACTAGGGCGACAACATGCCAGACATCAACACGCCCGCGACGCTTGTCGTCCAGATCGGCCATCAGGCCATCAGGCCGTCAGGCCTTCGGGCCGATCCACAACTTTTGGTTATAGCTCCTCGGTGCGCGGCCATGCGCTGGAGCATCCGCTGACCGGCTACAAGCGCCTGGCCTGGGGATGGTCGACGGCGACCTCGTGGCCTTGCGACCGCTGTACCCAACGCTCGAGAATTGACCCACCTCAACGCCGAAGGCTTGACCCACCCCGGCCGTCAGCGAGTACCCTGACTGCCGATCCGAGCTGACCGAGAACGCCTAGAGTCTGTCAAACACTAAGACTCAATCACCGAGGACCCCAATGCGCCGACGTGCGCTTCTTCGAACAGCTGCACAACGCCCTCCCCGAGTAGCCGTTCGACCTCACCCAGCCCGCAACCGCACCGCGTACATGAGCGGCACCGACGGACGATCCGCCGGCAGCCGGTAGATCTCGCCCTCGTGCTGCTCCAGAAACGGCCAACGCGGGAAGAGGGTGTAGTCGTATTCCTCGAAGCGTTCGAGCACCAGGCCGCGCCGGACGAGCGCATCGATCACATGGCTGATGGGCTTCGCCCATTCGTAGCTGACGTTGAACTCCGTCTCGGCCTTGAGGTCGGCGTAGGTGCCCGCCTCGTCCCAGCGGGTCGGCTCCTGGCCCTGGAAGTACGGGCGCTCGATGCGCAGGTCGTCGTCAGCCATGATGTCCGAGAGCGGGTGGAACTCCACCACGTAGACGGTGCCCCCAGGCTCGACGAGGGCGGCGATCACATCCGCCCAGCCCTCGATGTCCGGCAGCCAGCACAGCGCTCCGAGGCCCGTGTAAACGATGTCGAAGCGCCGGCCCAAAAGGGCGGGCGCGTCGTACACGTTGCCCTCGACGAAGTGCGCCGGAAGTGCGTGTTCGGCCGCCAACGCGCGCGCCGCCTCGATCGCCGGGACTGAGAAGTCGAGACCCGTCACGTTCGCGCCGAGCCGTGCCCACGACAAAGTGTCGAGGCCGAAGTGGCACTGGAGATGGATGAACGATCGGCCCGCGACGTCGCCCAGCGCTTCGCGCTCGAAGTCGCGCAGCGTATGCGCGCCGGCTCGGAAACCATCGACGTCGTAGAAACGGCTCGCCACGTGGATCGGGACGCGCTCGTCCCACATCGCCTTGTTGGCCTGGAAGTACTCTTCCCAACCGGAGTCCATCAGCCGGCCCCGAGCGCTTCCGGATTCAGGCCGGCCAGATCGTCGACCACGAACAGTCCGTCGCGGCGGATGACCTCGCCGTCAAAGCTGATCGTACCGCCGCCCGCCTCCGGCCGCTGGATCAAGACGAGATCCCAATGGACTTCGGATCGATTGCCGTTATCGGCTTCCTCATATGCCTGACCGGGCGTGAAGTGCAGCGAACCGGCGATCTTTTCGTCGAACAGAATGTCCTTCATCGCGCGCTCGATAGACGGGTTGAAGCCCAACGAGAACTCCCCGACGTAGCGCGCCCCCTCGTCCGTACCGAAGACGTCGGACAGGTGCTCCTCGCCCGTGTCGGCGCTCCATTCGACCACCCGCCCCTTCTCGAAGCGCAGCCGGACATTCTCGAATGTGTTGCCGTGGTAGAGCGTCGGCGTGTTGTAATGGATCACGCCCTCTACGCTGTCCTTGACCGGCGCCGTGAAGCATTCGCCATCCGGGATGTTCTTTTCTCCGGCGCATGGAATCACAGGAATATCCTTGATCGAGAACCGGAGGTCTGTATCGCCTGGTCCTTGAATGTGCACACTTTCTGCCGCCTCCATCCGAGACACTAGAGGCGCCATAGCCTTGGCCATCCGCGAATAATCCAGCGTGCAAACCCGGAAGTAGAAGTCCTCGAACGCTTCGGTGCTCATCTGCGCAAGCTGCGCCATGCTCGGCGTCGGCCAACGCAGGACGCACCACTTGGTGTTGTTGACCCGCTCCTCGAAGTGAACCGGCTTGGAGTAGCGCTGGCCGAATTGCTTCAGCTTGTCGGGTGCGACTCCCGCCATTTCTGATACGTTCGCCGAGCCTCGGATGCCGATGTATGCGTCCATGGAGCGCATTCGATGGAGGTCGTTGGCGGCCAGCACATCGAGCGCTTCGTTAGCGGCCCCTTCCAAGAGCGCACGCTCGACCCGCGTGTCACGCGTGACGACATGCGGGAGGCCGCCGACATCGCGCGCGGCGCGCACCAGGGCGATCGTCATCTCCCGCGGCAGGTCGAAGGCCTCGATCAGCAAGTGCTCTCCTGCGTGAAGTGAGGTGGAATGGCCGATCAGAAGCTGCGCCAACTTGTCGAATCTTGGGTCGGTCACTGGAATGGCATCCTGTGTTGGAGTGAAAACTCGGAAGTGTTTCTTGTTGGATCAAATCGACGCGGCAAAGTGACAACATGCTCGACGATCTTGCCTGCCGCTCGCGCCACCGTGCGAACCCGCCAGCGTGCGATCCCGCCCAAGTGCGTCTCCCAGTCGCGCGAGCTCAACTAGACCTGCATCGCCGGCCCGTCATAGCCTTCGGCTTGCAACGCGCCGTACAGGTCGGCCGCGTCGATCATCTTTCTGACCTCTTGTGGGGAAAGTCGGGGCCACGGCCGCTGGGGAGCGTCCGCGATCGCCCACAGTGTGTGCGCGCCAACCGCCGCGGCTCTGGCGAGGGCTGGAAGAGACACCTTCTCGAACGTGTCGCCCACGCTGTGATAGTAGCGGCCGGCATCGTTGGGAAGGGTCGCCTGAAGTCCGACGGTCGGCACGCCCTCGAGCATGAACGGTTGGTGATCGCTATGCAGGCCCGCCTTCGAAGTCCTCTCCCGCTTCATCCCAAGGCCGGCAAGTTGCGTCGAAAGACCATCGAGCAGCGCGTCGGGGCCTTCGCGACCAGGGCTCCAGAAGCCGTGCGGATCGCCGGTCATGTCGAAGTTCATGACCGCGACATGGTCACTGAGTTCGGACGTCCGCGCCGCCGCGTAGTGATTCGAACCCAGCAAACCGATTTCTTCCGCCGCCCAAAGCGCGAAGCGGATGGTGCGCCGCGGCCGCTCTTGAAGCGCGGCCAGCGCGCGGGCCATTTCCAGAACGATCGCCGAACCTAGACCGTTGTCGGTCGCTCCCTGGGCCACGTCCCAACTGTCCAGGTGCGCGCCGGCAAGGACGACTTCGTCTGGCGCATCGGTTCCGGGGATTTCGGCCAGCACGTTACGCCCTTCGGCATCGTGAAACCCGTTCTCCATCTTGATTCCGACGACGGGCCGTTCGCCGCCTTCGAGCATGCGGCGCAAGCGCAATCCGTCTTCGCTCGAAATGCCAAGGCTCGGAATCGGAGCCTCTGTGCGGTAGCACGTGCCGGTGCGCGGTAGACCGCCGCTGGCTGAACTAAGGATCACCAGGCCCGCGGCGCCGTGTTCGACCGCCAGTTTCAGCTTTTCGGTCCTGTGAAGGACGCGCCGGCCTACACGCACACCTTCGTCGCAGAGAATGATCTTGCCCAGAACCGACTCGCCGGCCTCGTTGTAATCGTCGACCTCGCCGTGCCCCAAGTCGAGCACGGGCGCTTCGACATCGGCCTTTGCCGGACACTGGCCGTGTGCCATGGCGATGATCGACCACTTCGAAGGGGCCAGCGCACTAACCGTTAGCGGTCCACGAGTCCACGCACGGATCGGGAAGGACTCAAATCGCACGCCCTCTAGGCCCCACTTCGTGAAGAGGTCGAAGGCCCACTCTTCGGCGTGCGCAGCCGCCGGTCCGCCGGCCGGCCGACCGCCAACGGCATCGCACAGTCTGCCCAGCTCGTTGTGGGCGACCGGATTGCCGAGACATTCGGCCAAAAGCGGGTCCGAGACTCGACGTGGAACGATCATCACTAACACCTCGATGGCGGTGGGCGCGGCACGCTGGGATATCGTGATTCGGGCGCGCGACTTGGTCAAGAGAATCGAAGATACAGAACGCCGACAGTTCAAGGTCGTGACCCTTCGCCTTCGCCTTGGAGGACAGACTGCCTCGATCCACACTCCTCCGAGCGCTACCGCAATCAGAGCCGAATGTGGTATAAGGCGAGAACGGGGATGGTGCTCATCGTCGATCAATGGAGATCAGGCGTGAACTTCGAATTGTTGAAGGCATTGTGCGAAACACCGGGCGTGCCCGGTCGAGAGGGTCGGGTTCGAGATCTGATCGAGCGCGAGATCGACGGACTTTTCGACGATGTGCAAACCGATGCGCTCGGCTCACTCATTTGCCGCCGTGCGCCCCGGCCGAAGGATGGAGAGCCTTCTCTGTCGCCGACCCGCGTGATGCTCCTGGCCCATATGGACGAGATCGGCTTTCTAGTCTCTCATATCGACAAGAAGGGCTTTATCTGGATCGATCCGGTGGGCGGCTTCGACCCACGGCACCTTTTCTCTCGCCGCGTGCGGGTCTGCACCGAAGATGGTGATCTACTGGGTGTCATGAATCACACAGGCAAACCAGTCCACGTCGCTTCGGCCGAAGAGCGAAAGAAGATACCGGAAGTCCGCGCCTTCTGTATCGACGTCGGCCTGCCCGGCAAAGTCGTCGCCAAGAAAGTGAAGATCGGCGACTTCGTTGTGCTCGAAGAGCCTTGCATCCGCGTTGGCGAGAAGGTGGTCTCCAAGGCGCTTGACAATAGGGTGGCGTGCTGGCTCGGCATCGAGTCGATCCGCGCGCTCGACGCCGGCGGAGGTCACCATTCCGCGGAAATCGTCGTCGTGTTCACCGTGCAAGAGGAAGTCGGGCTGCGAGGCGCTCGCGTCAGCTCGTATGCCGTTCGGCCGGATATCGGGATAGGCCTTGACGTCACATTGGCCTGCGACACGCCATGCGTGATGGAACACGATCGCGTCACGGTCCAAGGCGAGGGCTTCGGTTTGCACGTCAAAGACTCGTCGTTCATCGCGGATGTCGGTCTTGTCGCGCAGTTCGAGGCATTGGCCGAAGCCAAAGGCATCCCGTGCCAACGCACGATCCTGGCGCAGGGTGGTCAGGATGGAGCTGCGGCGCAGCAGGCGGCGGCAGGGGCGCGGGCGATCGGGATCGTGGTCGGGACGCGCTACATCCACACGGTGGCAGAAATGGTCGATGTCGGCGACTTACAGGCGGCGCGGGATATTCTGGCGGCATACTTGGCGGAGGTGGCTTAACCATGGATCGAGCGTCGAACGGCTTCCGACTTCCGTACTTGGCGGCTGCGGCCGCGCTCGGTCTCGCTATGGCGATGGTCGCGCTGGCTCCCGTGATCGCGCTTGGTCCGGAGGTCGCGCTCGATCCCGAAGTCGCGCTGGCCCCCGTGGTCGCGCTCAAAGCCGCCCCCGTGAATGATGGCGGGGCCCGAATTTATCAGGGCGGTACGCCACCGACCAGGGACCGGATCGCGTACCTACCGCTCATCCTGAAAGACGCCGCGGTTTCGGATCTTCGCCGGCCATGGCCGCGTGTCTATCCCCTAGGGGTGCTCGAGCCCACGCGGTTGGAGCTGACGCACGGCGGGACGATCTCGCTCGGCGGCACCGCCGGTCCGCCGACGATCGTGATGGCCTCCCATCCGCTCTCATCGAGGTCGCGCTCGCGGTTCGAGATGGACCCGGCCAAGCTCGATCACTTCCTCGACTCCAGCCCGACTGGCATCGAATTCGTCTTCATGCGTTACGCGGGCACCGAAGACGCGTTCGCCGCGTTCGAGGCGGCTGTCCGGACGCGGTTGGAAGCGCGTGGCGACAGAGCCGAGTGGGGCGACCGAATTCACTTCGTCGCGACGACCGTCGAGGCGCTTGACGCCGCGGAAGCGCCTCTTGCGCGCTTGATCATGGATTGGGGTGGCTACGGAGCCCCTCTTTCGGTGCGTTGGGAAGACGGCGGCGGTATGCACGCTCGCACTCTGGAATCGGAGGGAAGCGCAGAATGGCTGCCGCCGATAACATCGGTGACCATCGAAGGGGTCGCGTTGGCGGCTTATGGCGCACCTGGCGACGCTTCCGGTGGTACCCTCGCCTGCTCCGACGCGGAAGGTGAGCCGACCGCGCCGGCGGTGGATCTGACGGGCAAGGTCGCGTTGATCGAGCGCGGCGTCTGCCCTTTCTACGACAAGGTGGCTAACGCCGCGCACTTTGGCGCTGTCGCGGCCGTCATCTACACCGACGTGCGCGACAAGATCGCGATGGGTTGCGCCGCGCCTTCGCCTTGCGACGTAAGTCCAGGTATACCGGCGATCATGATCGATCGTGATGCTGGGCTTGAGCTGAGCGAACTCCTCGCGGGCGGAACCGAAGTGCTCGCCAGCTTCACGCCCCTTCTGATCGGCAAAGATTCGATCGCAATCGACCACAAGGGCAGGCCGCGGGAAACGGGGAGCATGCCGTACAGCTTCGAAGCGACCGATCCGCTGCAGAACATCCTCTGGGAAGCCGAGTGGTTGGCCTACGAGCGCGATCTCGATGCCCGGCTCGAAGCCGAAGACGACGTGTTGGAGATACCTGTCTTCGAACACGAGTGGGCCAACGATCCGAGCTGGGCGGGCAAGCGCTCGACTGCCGACATCGTGCTCCCCGATGCCGAGTCGATGGCCGACTTCGACCGGTTCGAAGTCGAACTCATGATGGCTTGCGTCGACCACGTGGATGCGAATTGCGGCGCGTGGGACTACCTAGTTCACATGTATCTATGCGATAACCCTGACGACGAGAGTTGCGGGCTTGAGATCGGGCGCTGGATCACGGCGTATCGGCGCGAGGGCCGGTGGGTGAGCGACCTGACCCCGATCCTGCCGCACCTGCTCGAGGGCGGACCGCAGCGGATCCAGTTCTGGACGGTCCAGAACTATGCGCTCGACATGACCTTCCGCCTGATCCGGCGTGGGCTGCCCGACGCGCCGCGCGAGGTGGTTCCGCTCTTTACGGGCGGCACGTTCGATGCCGACTACAACGACAAATATTCACCTGTCGACTTCGTGGTCCCGGAGTGGGCCGAGCGGATTGAGATCGCTGCCCTGATAACCGGCCACGGCTTTGCGAAGGACACGCTCAACTGCGCTGAATTCTGCAATCACACGCACCACTTCACGGTAAACGGCACCGAGTACGTGAAGGCGCATCCGGAAGGGGCGTCGATCGCGGAGAACTTCTTTGTCTGTGCCAATAAAGTGAGCGAAGGCGTCGTCCCGAATCAATATGGCTCGTGGGCGTACGGGCGGGCCGGGTGGTGTCCTGGTCAAGATGTGCCGCCATGGCGCGTCGACATAACGAGCAGCATAACGCGAGGCGTGACCAATACAATCACCTATCAGGGATTGCTCGACGGTGAGCCATTTGTCCCGGACGTCTTCGCCGGCGAGACATTCGACGGCCGAATCGACATGCAGAGCTATCTTGTGTTCTACGGGGCTAAAGGGGAATGAGCCAGTAGCACATCAAGGCGTGGTCCAAGGAATTTCGGGAATGACGACGGACTCGGGATCTTCGACTTCGCCCGGCGGCAGCTTCATATCCAGCCTTTCGAACGCGTTGACGATGACCCGGCTGATCACGAGATTCCGATACCATTTGCGATCGGCGGGAACTACGTACCAAGGCGCAGACTCCGTGCTGGTCTGCTCGATTGCCTCCTGATAGGCCGCCATGTAATCCGGCCAGAGCAGGCGCTCATCCAGGTCACCTAGCTTGAACTTCCACCGTTTGTGGGGCTCGTCTAGCCGAGATTGAAGGCTCTCGGCCTGATGCTCAGGTGAAATGTGAAGCATGAACTTCAGGATTGTCGTACCCTCGTCCAACAACATCTGTTCGAACGCGCGGATGTGCTCGTAACGCTTGCGCCACGTTGTTTCCGGGACTAAAGACCGAACACGGACCACAAGCACGTCTTCGTAGTGGCTTCGATTGAAGATTGTGATCATCCCGTTGCCGGGAACGTGTGGATGGATCCTCCACAAAAAGTCGTGGGCAAGTTCGGGCGGCGTCGGTACTTTGAACGGCACTACGTGCACGCCTTGAGGGTTCACGTGTTCGAATACATGGCGGATCGTTCCGTCCTTGCCGCCGCTGTCCATGGCCTGTAGGACGACGAGAAGCCGATGCTTGCCTTCGGCGAAAAGCAGCTCCTGAAAGAGCTCGATGCGCTCGTTGAGAGTCTTCGTCTCCCGGACCGCTGTGTCCTTTACGCCGCGCACGGCCTCCGCTTCGTCGGTGGGGAAAGTGCGCAGGTCGAGCCCGGTGCCCGGGGCGATGCGGTAGCGGTCCATGGCCTTTCTCCTAGAGCGTCTTTGCGCTCGAATCTCGTTGACGGGCGGTGAGGTGCTAGCGATGTGAGGCGTTGTCGCGTTCAACGTGATCGTTGGCGCGAGCCCAAGCCATTAGACTGCGATCAGGCTCGCGTCCATGTTAGCTCTGATGACGACTTGGTGCGCCTGGCACTTCCGACGCTTCTCTAGGCGGTCAAGAGTGCTCTTCCAGAAAAGTCGAGATCTCGTGCGCAGGCTTGCGCTCGATATCCGGCACCCGGGCATCGTCGGCCGGGTAACCTGTCACCAAGAGCAAGTACGCCCGCTCGTTGTCGGGCCTCCCGAGGATTTCCCGGAGGAAGGCCATCGGGCTCGGTGTATGCGTCAGGGTGACCAAGCCGGCCATATGGAGCGCCGTTATGAGAAGGCCGGTCGCGATGCCAACCGACTCGCTGACGTAGTAGTTTTTGACAGGCCGCCCATCCGCGCCCGGCCCCGTGCTCTGCGCGAAGACAGCGATGAGCCAGGGTGCGATCTCAAGGAAGGGTTTGTGCTCGTCCGTACCGAGCGCCGCCAGTGCCGCAAGCCACTCGGGCGGCGCGCGCTTTGTGTAGAAGTCGCGCTCCTCAGCCTCGGCCGCTTCGCGGATCCGGCGCTTAATCTCCGGGTCCGATATCGCGACGAAATGCCATGGCTGCAGGTTGGCGCCACTGGGTGCGGAACCGGCCGCACGGATCGCCTGCTCGATCACAGCACGCGGTACTTCTTGATCCGAGTAGTCGCGCACGGTGCGCCGTCGCCATACTTCGTCCGCGAAGACGCGAGATCGCTCAAACGCCTCTTCGTGCGGCGGGAATGGCGCTCCGCGGGCTTCGCTGAGCGGAATGAACGTCGGCCCGTCAGACATGAGTTCGCTCCGGTTCACGCGCGGTTCCGCGTTCCTGGGACGCTTGGACGCGGCGCTACGCCCAACCGTTCGAGTTCGTAGGCCGCTATGCGCCCCCGTGCCGGGGATTATAATCCGCGCCCCTATGCGGAACTGGTCGATGAAAGACTTTGGTCGGCCGGTCCGACGTCAAGTTGCAATGTTTGCTCCGGAAGAGCGAGGTCATGGAATGAGCGAGCGCGAAGAAAGCGACGTCGATCGAGATCCGCTGATGGGCCTGGTCGAGATCCGACATGTCGACGGCTCGACCCGCGCGGCTTACAACGCGATTTACTCTGACGTCGGCATCCGGCACCCGGATCGGCTCTGGGAATGGATTCTGGACCTGGTTGATGCGCGCGCCGGTATGCGCCTACTCGACGTCGCTTGCGGAGAGGCGGAGATGGTGCGCCACGCGGCCGAGCGCGGATTGGAAGCGCACGGCGTCGATCTTTCTGAAGTCGCATTGCGAACAGGCCGGAGCGCGGCCGCGCAATGCGGTGAAGGGTCGATCGGCCTGCATACCGCTAACGGCGAAGCCTTGCCATTCCCCGACGGATTCTTCGACCGTGTGACAAACATGGGCAGCCTCGAGCACTACGACAACCCAGTGCAGGGCGCCGCCGAGATGGCGCGCGTCTTGAAGGATGACGGCCTGGTCTGTTTGCACGTACCCAACACATTCGGGCTGCGCTGGAACGTACTCCACGCTTGGCGAACCGGCGACGTAGCTGACGACGGCCAACCGATCCAGCGCTACGGCACTCGCGGCCAGTGGACCCGAGTGCTCGAGGCGGGCGGGCTCGCAGTCGTCGAAGTGCGAGGCTACGAGGAGCTGGGCCACTTTCCCGTGGGGCTGTCAGGTTGGCTCGGCGTGCTCCGACACCCAAGCCGCCTGCTCGTGCCGCTTGTGAAGTGGCTGCCTTCGAACATGGCGAGCATTCTGCTTTTCGTTTGCCGGCGCGCCGATCCGGTTGAGAAGTCGACGCTTGACGACGCGATCGCCAACCGGCGGTCACGGGTCGCCCAACAGCCTGAAAGCGTTTCCGAAGATGCACTTTCACGCGGCGCTGCAGGATCGATCTCGGACGGAAGCGTCGATAGCGCGTCGACTCGAAATGCAGCCGACGATCCACGTTCGCTCGAAGTCGCGCGCTTGCAGGCCGAGACTCCTGCCGCATTCGACGTCCGCCGCGACTTCGACTGGGGCGAAAAAGAGTTCGCGCATTGGCGCTCGACTGGCGCTGGTGGTCCCAAGCGGCCGGGCGAAGTCATTCTGGTCATCCGTCGGGATGTTGGCGACGTGCTCCTGCATACCAAAGCGTTCTATCCGTCAGGCTCATGGCGAATGCTGACGGGTGGTATCGACGGCGACGAGCCGCTCGAAGCAGCGGTGTCGCGGGAGTTGGCCGAGGAAACTGGCTTCAATGCAAGCCAACCTCGCTATATCGGCCGACTGCGTTACACGTTCTCCCACAATGGCGACCAGATCCACTTTGTTTCTTACGCCTTCATCATCAACGTCGGCGCCTCACTAGTACCTCGGCCGGAAGACGACGCGGAGCAGATAACGGCCTTCCGATGGACGTCCGCTGAAGGGCTTAGCGACATCGCCGCCGACCTCGGCTCTCTCGAAGGCGAATGGGCTGATTGGGGTAGATTCAGGGCCGTAGCGCATGATGCGGTTTCCAAAGTTCTGCCGGCGCAGCATGGTAGGGACGAGGTCGGTGTCAGTGACTTGAGTGTGCTATCTTCCGACGACCATGCAATCCCTTGAGTTCTGGAAAACAATCACGATGGATGCTTCGAACCTGCTGGAGCGATTGCTCGCCCTGCTCGACGCGCACAGTGTTCGATACTGCGTGATCGGTGGCCAGGCCATCAACGCATACGTAGATCCACTCGTGAGCTTGGACCTGGACCTTGCTGTCGCGGCCGCTGACTTGGCTGCGCTGGAGCCGCTGCTGGCTGATGAGTTTACAGTCCAACGTTTTCGCCACAGCCTGAACATCTCCGTCCCTGGTTCTGATCTGCGAGTTCAGTTCCAGACCGATCCGCGTTACTCCCCCATGGTCGAACGCGCGGAGATAAGAAGCGTGCTGGGCCTACAACTCCCCGTCGCAGCTCCTGCCGATGTCCTTGCCGGCAAGGTGTGGGCGGTCCAGGACGTGACTCGTCGGCCAAGCAAGCGCCAGAAGGATTTGGCCGATATAGCGCGGCTACTAGACGAGTTTCCGGATCTACGAAGGACAGTGCCCGATGAAGTCCTGGTACGTCTCGTGTGACGCTGATTCCGGCAACGGCACGGTCATCGCTTTGCCGATCAGCATTCCAGTCGTAGCGGCCTCGTTCAGCACGATTCTACCGAACCCACAAAGCGTTCGAAGACCTGATTGCCGAGAAAGAGCCCGCGCTCGGTCAGACGAATTCGGTCCGGTTGAACTTCGAGCAGTCCCCAATCCGCTAGCTCGTCGATTTCGGCGCCGAACGCCTCGGTCGGGTCCATCCCGTGGAGTGATCGGAATCGGTCTCTGTCCACGCCCTCTTCGACCAGCCGTAGCCCGAGCATCATCGACTCGCCGCGGGCCGTAGCCGGGTCGATCGCTTCGTCGACGTCGGCCAGAGGCGAGCCGGCCCGCACGCGCGCGACATAGCCGTCGACCGGGCGAAGGTTGCCATACCGTCGCTCCGAGTAATCCTCACCGCTAGGCGCTAGCGAGCGGCTGTGACCGTGCGCGCCCGGGCCGATGCCGATCCAATCGCCGTTCCGCCAGTACACAAGGTTGTGCCGGGACTCGAAGCCGGCAACGGTGCCGAAGTCGCGCGCCCAATTCGATACCTCGTAGTGCCGGTACCCCGCCTTCGCCATGAGTTCGATCGCCGCTTCGTAGTGAAGCGCCGCCTCGTCTTCGTCCGGGGCGCCTACGGTACCGCTCGCGACCCATGTGGCCAGGGGCGTGCCCGGTTCGACGATCAGGCTGTACAGGCTGATGTGATCCGGTCCTAATGCGAGCGCCGTTCGGAGCGTCGACTGCCAGGCTGAAAGCGGTTGGTCAGGCAAGCCGAACATCAGGTCTAGGCTCACGTTGTCGAAGCCGGCCGCGCGGGCGGCGTCGAAAGCGCGAGTGGCGTCATCGACGTCGTGAACGCGGCCTAGGAAACGCAGCTCATCCGGTTGGAAGCTCTGAACGCCGATGCTGATCCGATTGACCCCTAGGGAGCGAAGGACCGCGAACTTGGCGCGGTCTGCGGATCCGGGGTTGGCTTCGCACGTCATTTCGGCACCCGGGGCAAGTCTGAAGTTCGTTGCCACCGATCCGATCAAGCGGGTAAGGTCTGCCTCGGACAGAACGGTCGGCGTCCCGCCGCCGATGAAGACGGTTTCAACCGCGCGCCCAAGTGCGTCGTCCGATCGACGCTCCATCTCAGCGCAGAGGGCGGAGACGGTGTCCGAGTAGCGCGATTCAAGGCCTGCGTAAGTGTTGAAATCGCAGTACGGGCACTTGCGGGCGCAGAACGGGACGTGGAGGTAGAGCGAAACGCCGCTCGGAATGCGGCGGACGACATCGGACATCGTCAATTGCCGGAAAAGGGCTCTGCGACGGGTGCGGCGCCATCCGCAGCGATCATTCTGAGCAGGGGCAACTCGCGTGCGTACAAGTCGCGAACCGAAGCTAATAAACCGAGAGTGTCTTTGGAGGCCAGGATCGACTGTTTTCTTGCCTGCGCGATCTGGAGCAAGAAGGCGCCGAGCCATGCCAGGCCGGCCGGTTCTGTGGGAAGCGTTACACAGCGCACGCGCCCACCTCCTACGGCGGCGAGGACGTCGAGGTAGCGCCTGATCAGCAAGTGGAGGTCACGGGCGTCTTCCGCCAAGCGCAGCCTTTCGGCCCTATTCGGCTCGGTGAGAGTCAGCAGCTCGACGTCGCCGATCAGTAGCGAGCGATCCTTCGACGTTCCGACGATGCGGAAGCGATCACAGCCCTTGGCAACGACGTTCATCCGACCGCCATCAACTGTCTCGATGCGTTGAATGGAGGCAAGGCAGCCGACGTCATGCGGTTCGGCCGGCGGACCGTACGCCTCGTCGCCGTCCCGAATCAAAACTACGCCGAAAGGCGAGCTCGATTCGATGCATTCCGAGATCATCCGCCGATAGCGAGGCTCGAAGACACGGAGCGCCAAGGGCGTGCCCGGGAAAAGGACGGTGTTCAACGGAAACAAAGGAACGCGGGGCATAAGCGAACATTATGAGAGTCAGCGAAGGCGCATCCAAACGGCATGGCACTTGACCGAAGCAGTCCGCGGATCGTAAGTTTGCGCGCGGCCGGGCACCCAGCTGACCATTCGCTACGAATCCGAGTTTCTCCAAAACGAAGTTATTCTGTTGCCGAGCCGCTTCAATTGAAGCGTCGGCCAGCCGAGGATCCTTTCTCTGCCGATGATGAATTCGAAGCAAGGTTGGCGGTCGCCGACCGCATGCGTCCGCGAATCTACGGCCGCGATAGTATCCGGCGCGCGACACGTTAAGATCGATCCCGAAGCGATCGACGCATTAGCGCGACGGCTCAGCAAGGCTTCGAAATCACCTGGTTGGGATGCGTCCGTTCACTTCTCGGACGGCAACCCATTGACCGCGCAGTACCTGCTGGTGCTGGACGCCTTGAACTTCTGTTTCTGGCCGGATCCGGGACTAGGCTACTCCGACCTGTCGATCGGCTTGCGTGACGCCGTCGTTGCTGATCGGGCGGCCCTCGATGCCGATCGTCTTGCCGAAACTTCCGTAGACGACATCACGCAGTGGTTCGGCCGACCCGTCTGGCATGCCGAAGAGCGAGCCGGATTGATTCGAGGGCTTGGCGAGACACTGGCCGACCTCTATGACGGTAAGGCATCGGAGCTAGTTCGCAGCGCACGCGGTTCCGCGGACGACCTGGTCGGCCGTCTAGTCAAGGACTTCCCGGGCTTTGCCGACCAGGTGGATATCGACGGCAGCACCGTCTGCTTCTACAAACGAGCCCAAATCTTCGTCGCTGATGTTTGGGGAGCGTACGGCGGGAGTGGGCTCGGAAAGTTTAACGACATCGGCGTGCTCACGACGTTCGCCGACTATAGGGTGCCCCAACTACTTCGTCATGTCGGCGTCCTGCGCTACTCGCAGACTCTCGCCGAACGGGTCGACGCCGCTGGCGAGCTGCAGGCAGGCGAAAGGGCCGAGATCGAGATTAGGAGCGCCACCGTTCAGGCGGTTGAGGCGCTTCGAGGCGTTTTCAGTGCGACCTGGCGTTCAGTCAACAGCGTCGAGCTTGATTGGTGGCTCTGGCATATCGCCGAAGTCGAAGCGGCGGACGGCGCGCTCGGCGCGCATCATAGGGTGCGGACGATCGCGTATTGAAGCCTGATCAAGTGCCGGATCGTGCAATCGGCCGGATAGAGAAGCCGAAAGCGACCCGAAAGTGGCATGATCTCGGCGACAGGCGGGCCTGCATGCATCGACATCGTCGAGTCCGCATGCCCAAGGGGCGGCATAGGCGATGAGCAATTCGGCACCGCACGACAACTTCGGGTTCGAGACCCTTTGGACTGACGGTCTTGCGCGTACCGGTCGGCTGATCACCCCGCATGGGGTCGTCGACACGCCGGCATTCGTCGCCGTCGGCACGCGCGCGGCGGTCAAGTCCTTGGATCCGGACGATCTGCGTGCGGCCGATCAGGCCGTGATCTTCGCCAACACCTATCACCTGTATCTGCGGCCCGGCGCCGACGTTGTCAGCGACCTCGGCGGATTGCACCGCTTCATGGGCTGGGACAGGCCGATCATGACCGATTCGGGTGGTTTCCAGGTTTTCAGCCTTGGAGCGGGGCTTGAGCACGGCGTTGGCAAGGTGGCGCCGATGTTCCCCGGAGAGGCGGCGGTCCGTAGGACGGTGGCCGGCAAAGCTCTTATGAAGGTCGATGAGGAGGGAGTGAGCTTCAAGAGCCACCTCGATGGATCAGACCATCGACTGACGCCTGAGAGCTCGATCGAGATTCAGCGCAAGCTCGGAGCCGACATCGTGCTCGCCTTCGACGAATGCACCTCGCCGCTCCACGATCACGTCTACACGCGCCAAGCGATGGAGCGCACGCATCGCTGGGCCCAACGTTCGCTCGACGCTTTCGAGCGGAGTGGGCCGCAACACGGCGGACATCAAGCGCTCTATGGGATCACCCAGGGCGGCTGGTTCGAAGACCTTCGTCGCGAAAGCACGGCGGCAATCGCGGCGATGCCCTTTGACGGGATCGCTATCGGCGGTTCGCTCGGCAGGACCAAGGAGGACATGGCCGCCGTGCTGGCATGGTCTATCCCGATGCTGCCTGAGAGTCGGCCGCGCCATCTGCTTGGGATCGGTGAGATCCCGGACATTTTCATGGCCGTGGAGCGCGGCATTGACACTTTCGATTGCGTTTCGCCGACCAGGATGGCGCGCAATGCGGGCTTGATCGCGCGCACACTCGACGGACGTTTCTTGCCTCGACAGCGGATCAACATGCGCAATTCGTGCTACGCCCGAGATCCGAAGCCGGTGGTCGAGGATTGCCCCTGCGCGCTGTGCACCAACTTTTCGCGGGCGTACCTGCACCACCTCTTCCGATCGAAGGAACTTCTGGCGCATCGGCTTGCGACGTTGCACAATCTGACGCAGATGAACCGGCTGATGGCGTCGATACGTTCGGCTTTGGTGGAAGGCTCGTTGCCGACGTTGCGCGAGAGTTGGCTAGGTTCTGACCTGCGACCCGACTAGCATCCGGGACTACGGACTTTGATCTAACAGCACGTCGGGCGTATACAAGTTCGATAACCTTGACGGGACCGCGCGAGTTCGCGGCGGCGCTCACTCGAGACGATCAATTGGAGACCTGCCCATGACCAAGCGCTTCTCCACCAACGTTCTCGTGCTGATGGCTCTTGCTATCGTCCTGAACATCGTCGGCGGCGAGACAATCGCGCGCTTGCGCCTGCCGGTGTACGGCGACAGCGTCGGTACAGTGCTGGCCGGCGCCCTTGGTGGGCCGATCGTCGGCGCGTTGACTGGCGGCCTGACCAATTTGCTCTGGGCGCTCGTCAGTGCGGAACGTGTGACGGCCATTCCGTTCGGTATCACCGCCGCCGTGATCGGCGCCCTGGCCGGAATTCTCACAGCCAAGGGCTGGATGCGGAGTCTTGAACGTGTTCTCGCGTCAGGCATCGGCACCGGCTTGATAGCCGCGGTCGTAAGCGCGCCTATAGCCGCGTACGTCTTCGGCGGCGTGACCGGCGGCGGGACCGATATGCTCATCGCTTTCTTTCGGGCGGCGGGAGCGAACGTCTGGCAGGCGGCGCTTGGCCAAGGAATAGTGAGTGATCCGCTCGATAAGGCCGTCACATTCGTTTTGGCCTGGGTTGTTCTGCGATCTCTCCCACATCGACAGCTCGCGCGGTATCCGGGTGGCGCCCACTTTATTTCGGCGTCGGATGACGCACCCGTGACGGGGTGAGCGACTGAGCGACGAGGAAGCGTTAGAGGCAAACGCACCCGAGAGGACTGAACGCGACAGCAGTCGTTTGTCTGAGAGCTCCAGCGATCATAATCCTGACACTAGCTCAATCGGCTGGCATCCGCTGACCAGCGCGAGCGCCGCGATCACCGTCTCTCTGCTGGCCGCGCTTCCTTGGTGCTGCGGATACCAGATCGGCGTGCCCCCAGTGGCTGCGGCGCTCGCTGCAGCGCTCGCAGTACTAGCGTCACGATCTCGGCCGCAGGCTTTCTTCGACTGGTCACGCACCGTCGCGATGGCGTGGCTACCGCTCGCCATATCGCTTTTCATCATTCACGGGCTGTTCACGTTCGAAGGCACATCAGTTGTCGCGTCGCTTGGACCTTTCCGCCTTACCCGAGAAGGTCTCGAAATCGCATGGGGATTCGCCGGCCGATGGCTGGTCGTTATCGCCGCTGCAGCTTTTCTGCTGAGTACCGTATCCGCGGATGCTGCGATAGCGACACTGACGTCGCTCCGAGTTCCAGCCGATATCGTTCTTGTCCTTCAGATCGCAATGAACACTTTGCCCTCCGCTAAGCGGCGGGCGGCCGCGATCCGGGATGCGCAGCGGGCGCGCGGACTGGAGACCAACAGGGGGCTGTTCGCGCGCTTCAAGTCGGCGCCGGCCTTTCTGTCGCCTCTGGCGCTCGGACTCTTACTGGACGCGGAGACACGGGCGATCGCGCTCGAGCTGCGCGGCGCTCGCATTCGCGGACCGCGGGTTCGACTTTACGCTTTGCCGGACAGCAAACGTCAGCGCATCTTGCGGCGACTGCTGCCCACTGTTGCGCTGGCACTTGTGATAGCCGCGCACGTGCTGGCTCGTTGAGGGTGGCCACTGAGCACCGGCTTGACGTAGAAGGTTTCGGATACCGCCACCCTGGTGCCAACCAGGCTGCGATCAAGTCCATTGACTTTTCGATCACCCCCGATCGCCCGCTCATCGTCCTAGGGTCCGACGGAGCCGGCAAGAGCACGCTCCTGGCGGCGCTTGCGGGACTCGTTCCGGAGCGGATGGGCGGTACAGCCTCGGGTTATCGGCGGCTAAGCCTTGGCGATGGGAGCAAGCTCGAACTAGGGCCGGAAGAAGGGTGGGATGCGCAAGGGCGACAATCGCAAGGTCGGATATCGCTTGGGCGACCCTTGCAGGGCCGGCAAACGCAGAGACGACACACCGCAGTGGCCGACGCCTGGCTTGAACGATGCGCTCTCCTTCTGGACGATCCACTCGCTCAGTTAACAGGCGCAAGGGCACGGGTTGACGAAGAGATCGCTATCGCGCTCGAGTGCCGAGGTGTCACGCGCGCCGCAATGCTCGAAGTGGTTGATCGCTCCCTGGAGGCCGCTGGAATCGCCCACCTTCGGGCGCGTCATCCAGGAACGCTCTCGGTTGGCGAAGCGGCCAGAGTCGCCTTTGAGGCTGTCTGCATCGCACGGCCGACGCTAGCGCTGTTCGATGAGCCGACTGCGCACCTCGACGCCCAAGGGCGCGAACACGTCTTGCGCCGGATTCGTGAGCTTTGGACGGAAGAGGGCACTTTGGTGGCTATCGCGACTCAAGGTTTGGACGCGGTGGACGACGTATTTCTCTCCGGCCCTGACCGCGACAGCGCCGAGTTCAACCCACACGCCCTCGTCTTGGTCGCGGGCGAGATCGCACTTCGCGGATCTGCGACCGACGTGTTGGCCGCCCTGGAGCTAGGTGCGCACGGTGTCGGGCCTTCGACTCGTGCGCTTACAGCGCGGATCGCGAAGGGTGGGTCAGGCGATGCGATCCTTGGTGTCAGGCACCAATCGGCGACGCTCGGCCTGGCGCCGCATGCCGAATCAACGCTCGGCCTTGCGCCGCATGCCGAATTAGTGCCCGGCCTGGCGCCGCGTGGCGAGTCAGCGCTCGGCCTTGCTCCGCATGCCGAATCTCCGCCTGTAGAGCCGGAAGTTCAACCCGCCGATGTCGTGTTTACGGGCGTATCGGGAGCCCACCCGGACGGCACGCAATGTCTCCGGAGCATCGACCTCGTCCTTCGTCCCGGTGAGATCACGGCCCTGATAGGCGCGAATGGAGCGGGGAAGACGTCGCTTGCCCACGCTCTCGTCGGCCTCATCCCGTTGTCGGGCGGCAAAGCGACAATGGCGGGCGCCGATGTTTCGCGCCTGGCAGCTCCACAACGCTCGGGAATGGTGAGCCTGGCGTTCCAGCGGCCGGAAGATCAGCTTTTCGAGCGGACCGTCGAGCGCGAGGTAGCGTTCGGACCACGCTGCCGGGGCCTGGAAGGGGCGCGGCTTGCCGACGCTGTCGATCGGGCGCTCGAACAGTGCGGGCTTAGCTCGGTGCGGAACCGGCATCCATACGATCTGACGCGGGCAGGCCGCCGATGGGTCGGGCTCGCCTCGACGCTTGCGCTCGAGACGCCGATCGTTGCGCTCGACGAGCCAACGGTCGGGCTGGACCATCGCGGTGTCGAGCGCATGAAGGATCTGGTGAATGGATTGCGCGAGGCAAGTCGCACTGTGCTTGTGATCTCGCACGACCTCGACTTTGTGGGAGAGCTTGCCGATCAGGTCGCGGTGATCGATGGAGGGCGGATAATCGCCTCCGGTTCATCGCTGAGCGTGCTTGTGGACGATGGGTTGCTCGGTCGTGCGGGGCTATCGCCCGCGACGGCGGTCACCGTCGCGAGAGAACTCGGCCTATCTGCCGCAGGCGGCCATCCGCTCAGCCGCAGAGCGCTGGCCCAAGCGCTGGAAATGATTCGGAGTTAGTGTCCGAAATTGGATACCGGACTGCTTGTCACGTTGTCGCGACTATCGCGAGTCGAATGCAGCGCCGCTGGCCACGCGGACTTGGATCAGTTGCTCCCCTCGTCTTCCGACGGCGAGTCCTCTTTAGCCGCAACCTCCTTAGACGCGACCTGTGCTGCGTCCCGTCGCGACGGCTTCGTGGGACCGCGCCCTGAAGGTCGGCGGAAGCCAGCGATGCGCGCGATTCGCACGACCAGCCAGGCGCCCGCCGACAGAACCGCGCTCCACAGGAGGACTATCGGGAGGACGGCCACGAGGAAGTAGACAAGCCCTTCCAAGAACCGTTGGACACCCACGTTGAGATCGCGGGTGGCCGACCTGAAGGTCGAGCCGACACGCCACGCACGGCCATCGCCGGATACCGCAGACTCGCCGGCCAGGCTTAAGGTCAGCGTCGAGAGCGCGATCTGTTCATCGAGGACGTCGAGTTGAGCTTGAAGTCCGTCGATCTCGGTCCTCAGACCGCGCAGCTCACGGTGTATCGAAAGAACTGTTTCGACGTCTCCGCCCCGTTCGTTCTGAGCGGCGAGCAGCTCCCTGAGTTCTGACTCGGCCAGTCGCATGGTCTCGAGCTTGGCACCGTAGTCGGCATGTTGGGAGGTAACATCTACCCGCCTGCTCTGATCTAACTCTACTTGGATCGCGACGGACCTTATATGGTCCCGCAAAGCGTCATAGTCTTCGCTTGGCACTCGGAGGACGAAGTGCATGCTAGGGCGGCCGTCGAATTGCGAGCTGCTCGAACTCTCGACGAAGCCGCCACTCTGCGCGATCCATTCAACGATGTCGCTCGATGTCGCTTCGACATCCTGAACCGTGATGTCCATTTCGCCGCTGAAGATGAGCTGGCGCGCGATCGCCGCGGCATTCAGGCCCACCGCTCCATCAGGGACCTCTCCAGGCGCTACACCAGGCGCATCGAAGTCGCCGCCGACAGACCCGGCGAACCCGCCCCTTAAAGTACTGTCAGCCGAATCGTTTGTGTCTAAACTCTTAGGCGAGGAGTTGTCGACTGCGGAGCAGCCGCTTAGCACGATGGAGATTGCAAGAGCATAGACCAAGAACCGCGTCGCCTCAGATCTCCTGAGCGGAGACACCAGGCGGATACGCTTGATCCAAATGGGAACGAACCAGGCTGCATCCGAAGATCGGGGACTGCCGCCACCGAGAAGTTCGACAAAGGTGCGCGCCACGTTCGTAGCTCCTAGGAGAGTTTGGTTGATGTCGCGTTGACTTGGCGGACAGGGTAATCTCGCCGACTGGCTGACCGGGGCGGTTCCGCATTGAACGTAGCTCGACACTGAGAAGAAATCGGAATGTCGCTCGCAGAGTTTTCAGATCGCGGTGATTATACCCAGCCCACCGGTGCCTCCGACAAACACTCCGGACGTCGGCGCCCTCACTACCCTACATTTCCAGCGAGGCGGAGTACTAGCCGATTCGGGGCAGAAGTAAGGGTTGCGCTAGCGACGCTGCCGTCAGAGCGAAGCGCAGCACACAACTTCCTCGCGCGCTAGAATTAGGGCGACAGCACGTTCCTGTCGCCGCGTGACGTCTATTCCCGGCTCTTCGGATCTTGAAGAGCGTAACGTGCGGCGATTCCACTGCGACTGGGCTCATGGGCGACCCAAGATTCGGCGACGAGCAGGCAATCAAGAGCGAACAGCGCGTTCGGGCGCAGCGTCCCCGGCGGTGGCGAGTTTTACTACACAACGACGACTACACCACTATGGAATTCGTGATCGACGTGCTCAAGCGCCACTTCGGCAAGAACGACGCTGAAGCGATGCACGTCATGCTCAAGGTGCATCATGAAGGGATCGGCATTGCCGGCATCTATCCGCGCGATACAGCGGAGACGAAAGTAGAATTGGTGACTGAAGAAGCTCGCGAAGAGGGCATGCCGCTGCGCGTGACGGCTGAGCCGGAAGGCGGCCCTGAGCGGCAAGATGAGAACGACGATTAGAGTGACGACCAAAGGCGTACGCAAAGTGAAAAATGCGGAACTTCGAATATCGAATGCGGCCCGGCGAAGCGTTGACGCGCTTGGGAAGCGTACACGTTGAAGATCTCCCAAGACCTTCAGATCGCGTTGAGCGTCGCACTCAGCGAGGCTGGGCGGCGCCGGCACGCACAGGCCGGCCTCGAACACCTGCTTTACGCCTTGTTGCTCGACGAAGCGACCGCCGAAGTTGTTCAAAGCGCAGGCGGCGATCTCGAAGCATTGAAAGTGCGCCTAGAGCGCTTTCTCGAAGAAGACTTGCCGGCCGAAGTGGCATCGGAAGATGAACTAGAGCCGGATCTGACGATTGGCCTGCGCCGCACGCTTGCGCGCGCAGCCGCGCATGGCGACAGCACCGGTCGTGAAGAAGTGTCAGGCGCCGACGTGCTGGTCGCGCTCTTCGAGGAGCAGGATTCCTTCGCCGTCTACTTCCTGGAGTCGGATGGCGTCGACCGTCTCGCCATAGTCGAATACTTGGCCCATGGCACATCGCGGCGGCCCGGGGAGACGCACCCGCGTAGAGAAGGCGATTCTGCGTCAACCGGCGCCGCCGGCGATGCGCTCGAGACGTACGCGCGCGATCTTGTCGCTCTGGCTGAGCTGGGTCGAATCGATCCACTGATCGGCCGCGGCGCTGAGATTCAGCGCCTGTTCCACGTCTTGCAGCGTCGGCGCAAGAACAATCCGATCCTCGTCGGCGAGCCCGGAGTGGGCAAGACCGCGTTGGTCGAAGGGCTCGCGCTAAGGGTGGCCGAAGGCCGGGTGCCCGCTGCGATGAAGGCCCTCAGGATTTACCAGCTCGATCTTGGCGCTTTGTTGGCGGGCACCCGCTATCGCGGCGATTTCGAGGAGCGCCTGAAGTCCGTGCTCACCGCGCTCGAGTCCGCCGAAGGGGTTCGGCCCCTTCTCTTCGTGGACGAGATCCACACACTCGTGGGTGCCGGCAGCACAAGCGGCGGCTCGCTCGACGCATCCAACCTGTTGAAGCCGGCCCTCGAACGTGGACGACTTCAGATGATCGGCGCGACCACTTGGGAAGAGTACCGCCAACACTTCGAGCGCGACCGGGCGCTAGCTCGCCGTTTCCAACGGATTGAAGTCGACGAGCCGAGCACCGACGAAACACGCCAAATCCTCGAAGGTCTGCGCGAAAGGTACGAAGCGCATCATGCGGTCCACTATTCCAAGTCGGCGCTCAAGGCGGCCTCCGATCTAGCGGCCCGGCACCTGCGTGACCGCCGATTGCCGGACAAGGCGATCGACCTGATAGACGAAGCAGGGGCGGAAGCGGCGCTGGCCGGGCGGAAGCAAGTGGACGTGCGCGCTATCGAGCGCACGCTGGCAAGGATGGCAGGCATTCCAGCCCAGCGCGTGATCGGGGATGAACGAGAGCAGCTCAGTACCCTCAAGGAGCGCTTGCTGGCGACTGTTTTCGGGCAGGAACACGCCATCGAGCACGTTGTCTCAGCCATCAAGTTATCGCGCGCCGGATTGCGTGATCGCGACCGACCTGTCGGTTCATTCCTCTTCACAGGACCGACAGGCGTGGGTAAGACCGAGCTTGCGGTCCAATTGGCTAAGTCGCTCGGCGTGGCCTTCCTGCGCTACGACATGAGCGAGTACATGGAGCGCCACAGCGTTTCGCGGCTGGTAGGCGCGCCGCCGGGCTACGTCGGCCACGACAATGGCGGACTTCTGACCGAGGCGATCGTCAAGTCTCCTCACGCCGTCCTACTGCTCGACGAGATCGAAAAGGCCCATCCCGATGTCTTCAACCTCCTCTTGCAGATCATGGATCACGGTGCGCTGACCGACACTCACGGCAAGACGTCCGACTTCAGACACGTCATCCTGATCATGACCTCGAACGTCGGGGCGCGGGAGCTCGAGCGCGGAACGCTTGGCTTCGGGGAGCAGCGGCGGCGCGGCGACGAGGACGACGCGGCGTTCGAGCGCGTGTTCAGTCCGGAGTTCCGCAATCGGCTGGACGCCCGAGTTGCATTCAATCCCTTATCGCCCGATGTCATGGGCCGCATCGTTGACAAGATGGTCGCGGAGCTAAGCGATCATCTGAGCGCCCGCAACGTCTCGATCAAGTTGACGGATGCCGGACGTGACGCGCTTGGCGAACTGGGCTTTGATCAAAGCTTCGGGGCACGCCCGCTGTCGCGGATCATCGACGAGCATGTTCGCCGCCCGCTGTCCGAAGAAATCCTCTTCGGACGATTGACCGGGGGCGGACGGGTGACGATCGATGCCGAGCTGCCGTCTGAAAACACGGAGAAGGCAATGATCTCGGAGGAATTCGGCAAAGGCAAAGGCGATGCCGGCCGAATCGGAGCGGTTGCAAGGATAAAAACGGCCGTGCCGGAGATCATTCTGCGCTACGGTTGAAGGCGGAGAGGGAGGGATTCGAACCCCCGATCCCTTACGGGATACACGCTTTCCAAGCGTGCGCACTAGACCAGACTATGCGACCTCTCCGAGCGACGGGAATGTTAGCATAGGCGCGTAGTACTCCGCCACGCTGAATCTGTCGGGTTCGGCGCCGTCACTACCCGACATTTCCAGGCGAGGCGGAGTAGTAGGATGGGTGGGTCGATCAATCCTCCGTCTCCGCAGCATCGCCGGCGTCCGTTGACCGTCCGGATGGGCTCGACTAGACTCGCAGCTTGTGACTGAATTTATCGACACCCCAAGTCCTATCGCGCAGAATGAAGTTGCGCAGGCTCAAGAAGCTTCGAGCCGCGACGCTCCGAATTCGAACGCACTGGGGACGACCGCATGGATCAGTCCTCACCGCGTGGGGAGCTGGGGCGCAGAAGGATTAGGGCCGACGTTGATCGCCGTCGGCGGTATCCACGGCAACGAGCCCGCGGGCGCAGCGGCGATTGAGAGAGTCCTATCAAGCCTCGCGTCTGGAAGCGCTCATGCGCTCGGCCGCTTTGTTGGCTTGGTGGGTAACCCGGTCGCGTTGGCAATCGGCACCCGCTTCCTCGACGTGGACCTCAACCGCGCATTTACCGCGAAAGTGCTCGAAGGCTCCGGCGCCGGCGAAGAACCGTACGAACATGCGACCGCGCGAACATTGTGCACCGAGATCAGACGGATCGTCGATGGGACCGACGGCCCTGTCTTCGTCATCGACCTGCATACCACTTCGTCTCGAAGCACGCCCTTTGTGCTCTTCTCCGATCGACTGCGGAACCGCGCATTTGCCGCGCCGTTCCGCCTGCCGATGATCCTGGGCTTGGAGGAGGTAATCGAGGGCGCGCTGCTCGACTATCTCGACTTGCTAGGCGTGCTCGCTGTCGGCGTGGAGGGCGGTCGGCACGATGACCCCGATTCCGTCGACAATCTCGAGGCGGTGCTTTGGGTGGCCCTGGTTTCGGCAGGCGTAGTTGCGCCGACAAGCGTTGACGATCTGTCGGCGCGAATGGGCGCCCTGTCTCGACTTGGAAGAGGTTCACCCCGTGTGCTCGAAGTGCGGTATCGGCATGCGATTCGGCAGTTGTCGAGCTTCCAAATGATCGCCGGTTTTTCAAATCTCGATAGAATCAGGCAGGGCCAACCGATCGCCAACGAGGCCGGTGTCCGAGTTAACGCGCCAGAGAGCGGCCGGCTGCTTCTGCCGCGTTATCAGGCTCTCGGGTCGGACGGCTTTTTCATAGCGCGGCCCGTGAGCCCCATATGGCTGCGTTTGTCGGCGATGCTGCGCCGCCTGAAGTTCGATCGACTACTGCCCCTCTTGCCCGGCGTGAGCCGCGACCCCGACCGTCCTCGGACGCTCGTGGTGGACACCAGGGTGGCCAGTCTCTATCCGTTGCAGGTCCTCCACCTCCTCGGTTACCGGCGTCTCCGTTGGACTGGGCGCGAACTCGTTGCAGGGCCACGGGATTCTTGAGGCTGGAGCCGATGCCACTTCGGTCAACCGCGCGGTGTGAACGTAAAGATGGGCGACTTCCCATGATGAGCAATAGCGTTGAGGCTGGAGTTGATCCGGTTTCGTGGCCCCCTGTACCTTTCTCAGAGGGGATCCTCACTCTTGTGGAGAAGGAGGTACACGATGTCAAAGACCAATCCGCCGCACGCGAGCGAGTTCCGGCGCCAGATGGTCGCTCTCGTACGCGCTGGGCGAACGCCGCGCGAACTTAGCGTGGAGTTCGGGCCGTCGATCAACAGCATCCGCGATTGGGCCAAACAAGCCGACCGCGACGAAGGCCTCCGCGAGGATGGCCTGACTACCGTGGAGCGCGACGAGCTGCGCCGGATACGCCGAGAGAACAAGCAGCTTCGCCTTGAGCGTGATATCTTGGCAAAGTCCGCGGCCTGGTTCGCACGGGAGACCGGCTCGATCCCGTCCGGGGATTCGAGTTCGTGAAGGCCAACCAGGCTGACTACCTGGTCAAGTTGATGTGCGGCGTGCTGGAAGTCTCCTCCAGCGACTACTACGCTTGGTTCGACCGCGAGCTCTCTGCACGGGCTACGGAGGATGCCGACCTGACCATACGTATCCGGCGTATTCACGCCGAGTCCGACGGCCGTCGAGCGCGCCGCGCTTACAGGTCGAATTGGCCGAGGTGGATCACAAGCACGTCGGGCGCAAGCGGGTGGCGCGTCTGATACGGGCCGCCGACTTGGTCGGCGTCAGCCGCCCGCCCCAAAAACCCTCCTGGGACACGCCGCGAGCCGGACGCCGCGCCGGCGCCGGACCTCGTTCATCGCGACTTCAGCGCTGAGGAGCCGAATCGGCTGTGGGTAGTGGACATCGAGCGTCTGTGCCGTCGTGGGCCGGTTTCTTGCACCTGGCTGTGGTGTTGGACGTCTATAGCCGACGGATCGTGGGATGGGCGATGGAAACTCATCTACGCACCGAGCTCATTCTGAGCGCGCTGGAGATGGCCCTCCCGATGCGACGGCCGACCGACGTCATCCATTACTCCGACCAGGGGAGCCAGTGCACGTCGATTGCCTTCGGGGTCCGTTGCCAGCAGGCTGGCGTCCGTCCGACGATGGGGAGCGTGGGAGATTGTCTGGACAAGGCCATGTGCGAAAATTTTCTCGCCTCTCCTGAATGCGAGCTGATCGACCTCCGCATCTTCCGGTCGCATGCCGAAGCGAGCGCAGAGATCTTCGCCTACATCGAGGGTTTCTACAATCGCCGCCGGCGCCACTCGGCTCTCGGCTACCAGAGCCCGATGGCCTTTGAGCTGGCCGCCGAGGCGCAGCAGGCAGTCATCTAGGATGAACCGGCACCACCGCGGTCCCTCAAGGATCGCCCAGGGCACCGGTCCGGTCGGAAAGGCCAAGCCCTTCGGGGACGACCGGACACCCTGGACAAATCGCCAGGGACCGCGGGCGGCGCCAGGCAACCACTCTCAGTAGCGCCATGCGAGATCGACTATCCTGACCCCACCGCCGTCAGTCTGCGGCTCACAACGCAGCCCTCAACTGCCCACGAGTCCGGGGCAAGTCCACAGCTGACTACGACCCCGCCACGGGCCGTCTCCGATGGTTCTTCACTGCCCCAAGCACTGACGGTCTGCCGATCACGCTTACGTATCGCGTCAAGCCACGCGACGGCCTCACCACGCCTATCAGCACTACGTTCACCGGTGGTCAGGTCGTGCTCACAGATACTGCACGCCTCACGCGAACCCTACTTGCACCCTCGGCTGTCCTGACCATCACCGGCCCGTGCGCTCCGATCGTCACCCCAACGGCGAGTCCCACAGCCACCGACATCCCGCCACCGCCCTCTGCGACGCCGACGAATACCACTACGGCGACGGCCACACCTATCCCACTGCCCGTGTATCTGCCGCTCAGCCTCCGCGAAGTGCCATGCACCCGGACGCAACCAGCC
>JBCLES010000037.1:0-27771 GCA_038913135.1 Anaerolineae bacterium | reverse complement strand
GAGCGGCCGGCCGGCGACTCCGTCCGGTTCGCCATCGACGGTAACGTGCGAACGACCTGAATCGACTTCGTCGTTGACTTCGTCATCCCCGGAGGAAGCGGAGCGGACCATAAGCATCAAGGCGATCGTAGTCGCTACGAACAAACCGTAGCCGAATGACCAGATCCAAACCTGGTCTGAGATCCGCCAGACCGGCTCGATAACGAACGGATAGCCGACAAGCGCCAGGAGCGAACCGGCGTTGGACGCAGCGTAAAGGCGATACGGATCATGTTCGCGGTGCCGCCGACCAATAGCAAACCAGTGCTGAACGAGCGAGCTGTTGGTGGATAGCACAAAGAACGGGATCGCCGCGGTAACCGACAGGGACGCGAGCAACTCTGCGACGGGCCAATCTGACGCGATCGGCGGAGCTGCAGTGGCGAGTGTCGGCGGCAGCAGCAATAGCGAGCTTACAAGCACAACTGCGTGCACAGCGCTGAAGCGGCGTGCGCCCAGCAATCTTAGCCCCCAGTGCGCGTACACATACCCTAGGAGCAGCACCGATTGAAAGAAGACGACCGACGTGTTCCAGACGCCGGGCGTCCCTCCGAAGCGAGGCAGCAGCATCCGCGCGAGCACGGGCTGGATCATGAAGAGCAGGAAGGCGCTCGCGAATATCGAAGCGACGAAAACCGTGCCGGCGGCACCGTAGCTTCCGGGTTGACGACGCTCACTCACACGGCAGCGCCCCCGCAACCGATAGATAGACCGTGCGCAGGTCCGCCGCATCATCCGCGACGTAAACCCGCGACGGGTCGCCGGCGAGCACTTGCAGCAGCGGAACATCGACGTCGGCGCCGATACCGATGCCGAAAACCGTGACGCCGGCGCGGCGTGCCGCCGCGCCCGCGTTCAGAGCATCTTCCGTTGGAGCGTCGGCCTGGCGTCCGTCCGTCAACAAGACGAGGATTCTTCCGTTGGCCGCGATGTGGCGTCGACCGGTAAGCTCGCCGATCGCGAACTCAACGGCGAGATCGAGACGAGTACCCTCAGCGGTCTCCGGAACGTCGGCCAACGCCGCCAAAATGGCAGCGCGATCGCTCGTCAGGGGCTCGATGAGCTCCGGTCGCACGTCGAAAGTGATCAGTCCGGCCTGCGTCGGCGGCATGGCGAGGAAGCTGACGAACTCGCGCGCTGCAGCGAAGCCTTGCTCCAACTTCTCACCCAACATACTCGTAGATGTGTCGATGGCCAGGATTATGTCGATCGGACGGCCTGTCTTGCAGTAGTCTCGATACAGAGCGGGCATGTAGACGCGCGCTCGAGCATCGGACTCGACGACTTCGATCTCCGGGACGGGGAAAACCTTCGTCGCCACTGTTCCGCCCGCGTCGAGATAGTCGACGTATGCAAGCTTGTTCGTTGCGTAGCGACCGAGAACTCGAGGGAGGACGCGGTATCGGATAGTCCAGCCCGAAGTCGGCAGGACGTCGAGATTCCAGGTGATGATGGTCCCGGAAAGAGTGTCCGGCGGCGGAACCGCCGAACCGTCCACGTACATAACCTCGGACGGAAGGAGGTCGCTGACCACAAGTTCCGTCACGCGCCCCGGCGCGGCGATGGAACCGGCTATCTCGCGATAGATTTCGATGAGATCCTCAGGCCCCGGCGCCTCGAAAAAGAGTTCAGGGCGACTGGCCATGTCGGTCAGGGTCCGTCGGCCGCCGCTGTCGACGCCCACGCCGACCGTGACGACCGTTGTACCGGCGTCTTTGGCGTCCTGGGCAGCGTCGATCGGATCGTCGGCAAAGAGCGCGTTGTGATCGCCGTCGGTCAAGAGAACGATGACGGGATTCGCTTCGGGCCGACGGCGCTCACTCGCCAGCTCGGTCTGAGCGCCGGTCACCGCCATTGCGAGATCGGTTCCGCCGGTGAAGAGATCGGGTGGAGGGATCCCCTCCAGAACGGTGCGTACGAGAGCGCCATCGGAGGAAAGCGGCTGGTTGACGGTTACCCGTGAAATGAGCGAAAGAGGAGGCATGTAGAAGGAGACGATGCCGACTTGCGCCGTGTCGAAGTCGATAGCGTCTAGGAAGGCGCCGGCGGCCTCGATCGCAGGCTCGAAGAGATCACGATCGCCCATCGAGGCCGATCGATCTATGACGAGCACAATGTCGGCCGCGGACGTACCGCTGCCGATCGATGGGCAGTCGGCGTCGATGCTAAGCGTTATCTCGACCTCTTCGCCCAGGACTACTCGCCGTGGACTCGCCGTCTTGTCGATGCTGAGAGTGCACGCCGTCACGGGATCAGGTTGAGCAACAACGGACGAGGTCGGCGCGCCACCGAATCCGAGAGCAAAGATAAGCGCCGCTCCGAAGCCGGCGGCGATACGTAGTGCACGCAGCCCATGAGTGCCGGAAGCGATTCGAGCTGGAGCGTGTTCTTGAAGCGGATCGGACGGGATTCCAGACGATCGAGGGAGACCGAATGACATTCGAGCACCTCCATGATTGCGAATCGATTCGCGGCGATGAGGGGATAGAACGGTGAAGCGCCACGTCGACACCCACATTCTATGCCAAAGGGCCTGGTCGATGTGCGTAACGTGTGCTCGATTGAATCGAAGGCGGGGGGGGGGGGCGGCACGCTCCCGGCTATGGTACGAGAGATGGTGCGCGACTGTCTCGGCGCGAACCCTGGGCCGACCGGCACGAAGTGTGCCATGATTCCTTCTTAGGGTTGTCACCCGCTTGACAGGTCAGGCGAGTTGCAGAAGCCTTCATTCCTCCGTCGGTCGAGAGGACCGGCGGCAGTTTCCGACGCATCCTAATCGAAAGGAGCCAGCACAATGTCGATCGCCAAGGTCATCGAAGTCATCTCCGAGTCTGAAACCGGCTGGGAAGACGCGGCGCGCAGTGCCGTCGCCGAAGCATCGAAGACGATCAAGAACTTGCGCCATCTCTACGTCAAGGAGATGACGGCGATAGTGGAGAACGGTCAGATCGTGAAGTACCGCCTCAATGCCAGCGTCACTTTCGTCGTGGATACGTCAAACGATTGACGATCGGACAGAGGACCTGAACACGATTCGGCCGGCGATCCGAAGCATCTTCTGCAATCGATCGCTCAATCTGCGCTCTATCCACGCCGTCGGCTACGACATGGACTACACCCTAGTCCATTACGCGGTCGAGGCGTGGGAAAGGGCCGCTTACGAGTCCCTCCGGCGGAAGCTCGTCACAAGGGGCTGGCCGGTTCGTGACCTCGACTTCGACCCTTCGAGCGTCAATCGCGGCCTGATCATCGATCGCGAACGGGGCAACCTTCTCAAGGCGAACCGCTTTGGTTATGTGAAGCATGCGGCGCACGGTACGCGCCCGCTCACCCCGGACGAGAAGAAGGAGGCGTACGCGCGCTCGGTCGTTGACACGGCCGAGTCGCGCTACGTCTTCCTCAACACGCTCTTCTCCATTTCCGAGGCTGCGATGTACGCCCAGGCGGTCGATCTCCTGGACGATCAAGCCTTGCCCGAAGTTCTCGGATATGCCGATCTCCACCACGTGGTCAGCTCATCTTTGGACGAAGCGCACCTCGAGGGGGAGCTCAAGGCTGAAATCATGAATCGGCCTGAGCGCTTCGTCGAAGTCGACCCGGATCTGGGCTCAACGCTGATCGATCAGAAGAACGCCGGACTGAAGCTGATGGTCATCACGAACTCGGATTGGGCGTACACGCGCTTCATGCTCGGCTACGCGCTCGATCCGCACCTGCCTGACGGTATGAGCTGGCGCGATTTGTTCGATCTAGTGATTGTATCCGCGCACAAGCCGGACTTCTTCGGCTCTGATCGTCTGCCCGCCTTCGAGCTCGTCGACGATGACGGGCTTTTGCGGCCCGTTCCTGGAGGCATCGCCACGGGCGGAGTCTACGTCGGCGGCAACGCCGCGATGGTCGAACGCCACTTGCGGCTCGATGGCAGCGAGATCCTCTTCGTTGGCGATCATGTCTACGCGGACGTGTTGGCGAGCAAGAGTGTAAGGCGCTGGCGAACCGCACTCATTCTTCGCGAAATCGAAGACGAGCTACTAGCGCTCGACGCCTTTGCCGACGATCAGGACAAGCTCGCCCTGTTGATGGCGGAAAAGGCGCATCTTGAGGTTGCGATGTCGCATGCTCGGCTCGATCTTCGCGGTGCAGAGGTCGAATCGAAGGGTGGGACGAACGGAGAAGGCGGTCAAGGTCCAACTTATGATGGATCGAGCGAGACTCTCGGAAGCGATCGTGTGGATCTTGAGTTCCTCCGTAAACGCATGGAGGCGGTGCGCCTTGAGCTTCGCGAACTGAACTCGCTGATCGAACCGCTGGCGGCACGCTCGGACGCGCTCGGCAACGCCCGCTGGGGGCCGATCATGCGCGCCGGCAATGACAAGAGCTACCTCACACGCCAGCTGGAGGAGTTCGCGGACGTGTATACGTCACGAGTCTCCAACTTTCGCCTTGCGACGCCTTATGCCAACTTCCGATCGCCGTACGGCAGCCTGCCACACGATCCGGGTCCTGAAGCTCGTCTCTGAGTCGAAGTACGTTGGTTGTGCGGCCTCGGCCCGATAGCTTGACCGATCAAATGGCTGGACCTAGTGTTCCCGGAAGTTTCCACCCCGATCGAATCGCTGGACTCCCGGCGCGTCGCCGGGCTTAGGCTTGGGCTAAGGGGGTAATGTGTTGAAAGTCGCACCGTCGAACGAGTCCGTCGTTACGCCTAAGAGGTCAATGCTCCTCTCCTCGGCGTTCACGCGGAGCACGATCGCCACTGTGGGAGCAGCCGTCGTTCTGTGCGTGACGGCCGCGTGCCGGACACCGGAGCTCCCGTCCGGCAGCACTGAAACAGGCACAGCGGTAGCAACGGACGTGGCCGGCGCCGGGCAGATCGCACGAGACTTCGAGACCGATCCCCAGGGACGGGCCGCGCTTCTGCGCATCCACAACCAAATTCTGAACGCTGTAACCGTCAGCGACAGCAACATGATCGAATTGCGTGACATCCATGCGATCTGGCCCAACCACCCCGAGATCGTGGCGGAGCTGAAGCTGGCCCTC
Source organism: Anaerolineae bacterium (assembly GCA_038913135.1). GTDB lineage: Bacteria > Chloroflexota > Anaerolineae > Epilineales > Epilineaceae > JBCLES01. The sequence continues at coordinate 22,689 of JBCLES010000037.1, read as the reverse complement.
ACGCGGCGCAAGGATTGGGAAGGCTTGGCCAAGCTGTACGAAGGGTTGCCTTCGCTGAACATCGATGAGCGCACGATGTTGGGACATACGTATATCAAGCTCGGCCGGGTCGAAGAAGCGAACGCGATTCTCATCCCGCTCGCGGTTGAGGATCCGCTCAACATCGACGTCGCTTACGGGGCCGCTCTCGGCCTCTATCGCTCAGGCGACTCCGCAAGTGCATCGCGCCACATCGACCGCATGTGGAATGCATATATTCACGCCAAACGGGTCGATGCTCTGGCGCTGCGTGGTAAGATCTTCCTCGAGGCTGGCCAGTTGAACCGTGCGCGATCGATCTTCGAGCAAGCACTTGAAATCGACGACTCGCTCGTGTCGCGAGAAGCGTATGACGGACTAGGACGGACACTTGTGGCGCTCGGCGACCGCGAAGCCGCCGCGGAGGTCTTCGACCGGCTCGAGGCGATGAATGTCGGGGTTTCGCAAATGGAGACCCAGAATCTTCAGCAATACACAAAGGTACGCGCGATGATCGAAGCGTGGGAGCAAGGCGACCTCGAGCTGACCGAAAAGTACATCGACGAGATTCTGCCGGTGGTCGACGACAGATTCAAGAGTCTCATCTACGAATATGCGCTCGAGTTGTACAATGCGACGGGGCGCCCGGACAAGGCCCGCGAAGCGGCTGCTGAAATGGCGCGGTACGAACAAATTCGCATCGATAGGTGATCGATCGATTCAGATCGAGGACTGCCATGAATGAATCGTTCACGCCGCCATATGGCGCTCTTTCGCAGTGGTGCGCCAAGAACTATGCCTGACTCAGATGAGTAATTGGACTTGCGCGGCCCTCGCTGCACTGATTCTGTTCGGCGGTGCATGCAACGGCGATCGCGATGCAACCGCTCCCGCGGACGTCGAAAGCGTCGCTACCGCTGAGACTGTTTCGGGTGGGACCGTCTCAGCCACGGAAGGTGTCGGGATTCAGTCGACTTCAAACGCGGAAGGTTCCGACGCTGCAGTTCCCGAAGTGACAACTTCGATCCGCTTCGACGACGTCACGACCGAATCCGGCGTCGACTACGTGCACGTTGCCGGACGCTCGCCCGATCGCCTCATGCCGGAAATCATGAGTGGCGGGGTCGGCGTCGTCGATGTCAATCGCGACGGCGCTCCGGACCTCGTCTTCGTCAACAGCGGATTCGTCGACCGACCGCGCAGGTCCGTGGACTCGAATCAACTTTACATCAATCGCGGCGACGGCACTTTTGAGGACGCGACGGAAGAATGGGGCCTGCCGACCCCGACCGAGGGCTACGGCAACGGTATCGCGGCCGGCGACTTCGATGGCGACGGCTGGACGGACCTCTTCTTCACGGGCTTCGGCTCGGGCGAGATGCTCATCCGAAACACGGGCCAGCGCTTCGAGGACGTCACCGCCGCTTCAGGCATCGCGCCGGACGGCGGCTGGGGGACCAGCGCCGGATTCTTCGATGTCGACAACGATGGCCGGCTCGACCTGTGGTTGCAGCGTTTCGTCGACTTCACGCCCGAAGGGGCCGAGAAGTGCTTTTCGAACGACGTGCACATCTATTGCACGCCGAACGTCGCAAGCGGCGTGCCTGACCGCCTATTGCGCGGGGCAGGCGACGGCACATTCATCGAATTTGGAGCCGAAGCCGGAATCTCCGACACCGCCAACCTGGGTCTGGCGATGGTGATTACGGATATCGATCTCGACGGCGATCAGGACGTTTACATCGCCAACGACATTTCGCGCAATCTACTGTGGAAGAACGATGGACAGGGGCACATGACGGAAGATGCACGGCTGAGCGGTGTCGCGTTCGGGTCGACCGGCCAGGAGGAAGCTGGCATGGGCACCGATGTCACGGACCTAGAGGGCGATGGCGACCTGGATATCGGCGTCGCGAACTTCCAGGATGAACCGACGAGCATCTACGTTCAAGTCGAAGGCAAGATTTACAGCGAGTCTGCAGATCGAATAGGCGTCGGTATGACTTCGCGCAATCGACTCAGCTGGGGTATCGACTTCTTCGACGCGGACAATGACGGCGACGAGGATCTGTTCGTCGCGAACGGCCATTTGTGGGATAACGCCGAAACATTCGCCTCCGGCGTCAACTTCGAACAGGTGAACTCGCTCTTCGAGAATCTGGGCGGCGGCAACTTGGTCGACGTCAGCGAAATCGCGGGCTCCGCCCTCGCCGTGAGCGACGTCAGCCGCGGCCTCGCCAGCGGCGACTTCGATGGTGATGGCCGCTTGGACTTCATCGTCGCCAACAACGACGGCGCGCCCACCATCGCCCGTAACATGACGCCGACATCCGGCAACTTCGTCAACCTCTGGCTTGAAGGAGCTTCCTCGAATCGGACCGCTATTGGAGCCCGAATCGTTGCGCGCGTTGGCGATAAAGAATTGCTTCGCGAAGTGCGCGGCTCGCACAGCTACCTCTCTCAATCCGACTTTCGGATTCACCTGGGTCTCGGCGATGCCGATGCGGCCGATATCACGATTCACTGGCCCGGTGGCAACGAACAGGAGATCGCGCAGCTGCCGGCCGGAGCGTTCTACCACGTTGTCGAAGGCGAAACGCCTACTGAATACGTTCCGGGTCAGGCGGTTATCGCACCGTAAGCGATCTGAGGCGAATGCGAATGAGCTTGCGACAGCGACACCTGCCGAAATGAACTCGCGTCGTGCGCTGTCGCTAACCCTTGTCAATGGATTGACGATCTTGAGGCTTGCCCTGGCATTCACATTCCCACTCATTTCTTCAGCGGCGCACTTGCCCGTCGTCGCAATCGCGGGGCTCAGCGACTTCGCTGATGGCGTGATAGCGCGGCGCTACGACGGCTCGAGTTGGATCGGCGGCATCCTCGATGCGATAGCGGACAAGCTCTTCGTCTTCGCGGTACTCTATGTCGTAGCGCGAGACGGCGGTCTCGCCCCATGGCAGATCGGTCTCCTGCTGTCCCGGGACGTCGCGGTTGCCATCGCGGCGGTGTACGCGGTCATAAAGCGGCGCTGGGAGGCCTTCCAGCACATGGCCTCGCGCGCATGGGGCAAGAGGACGACGGCGGCACTCTTCGTCCTCTTCGTCCTGATGCTCGCCGGTCCTTGGGTGGCGGCCGGGATCGGCTGGCAGTGGGCCGAACGCATCGCCTTCTGGATAGCGGCGACGTTCAGCGTACTGGCCGCGATCGATTACGCGAGGCAGTTCCTGGACGCGCGACGAGAATTCTTGGCAAACGCCGCGGGCGCGGCCTAGACCGCGCCTCCGGATTGAACTCCACATCGGTGCTACGTTCTCGTTCCGAGATCTCGTTCCGACGGTCTCGGCTCTATCCCTCCCAAATCTCCGACTCGGCCGTAACCCAACTTCATCAACTTGACCGGCCGAACGACCGCCGACCGTTCGCACCACCTACTCGATCACCACCCTCTCCGTCCCGCTCCGCCCGAAGATCTCCGGATGGTACATCTCCTCGGCCTTCGCCGGCGGCACGATGAACGTTCCCCGCGTCGTAGCGCGAGCCACGTAGTCGTAGCGGTGTATCCCGGCGGACAAGCGGCCGGTGAAGACTTCGACTTGATGGTCGCGGAAGGCTTCGTGCTCGTACCATGGCCCGGCCCACCACGAGCTCATGGCGATGTCCGCTCCGCCGCGCGATTCGACCGCTGAGTCGAAGCCCATTTCGACTTCCGGTGCCGGAACGTCCTCGGTCGTTGCCAGCTCGGGATTGAGCGCCTCGAGGCCCGCCGGCAGCGGGTCAACGAGCGCCACGTGATAGCGCTGCGACGGGGCGACCAGCCGCAGTTTGACCCGGACACGCGTGCCGGCGCGAATCGCCCAGCCGCCGTCCGCGGTGCGCCGCACGTCGGCCGGATCGTCGACCGGCTCGTACTCGCGCAGAACGGAGAAGCCCCGCTCGTCGGCCGGGAGGCTAAGATCGTCCGGCGCGTACCGCAGACCGAGACGGTAGTAGAGCCGGCCGGGACCTTCCTTCGAAAGCAGGAGATCGGCCGGTCCCTCTTCGGGCAGGACATCCAAGGGCACTGTGATCTCGGACCGGTCGCCGCTACGCCCCTGGAAAGTCGCTTCGCCGGCGAAGGTGTCGTCCAGCCACGCGCGGGCGGTGAAGTTCGGCTCGTCCGCCTCGTAAGTCCGGAAGTAACGGTCCAGTGCGATCAGGCTGAACGAATTCTCCTGCGTCGTGCTCCAGCGCCCGCGCACCCTGCCGTCGAGAAGTCCTCGGACCAACTTGGGCACCAGATCGCTCTCAGGCGCGTGGCTCATCCATGCGTCGAGCACGATCGCGTTCGCTCTCTGATCGCTCGACAAGATTAGCGATCCCTCTTCTTCGGAGTACGTAGTGGCGATGGTCGCCGCCGACGCCGTTTCGGTCACGCGATTGCCGATCCGCTGCGCGATCTCTGCCGCCGCCTCGGCCGAATCCGGCTCCGGATCACCCGCGAGCACCTGGAGTAGCCAACCGAGGGTCTCGACGGATTCGTCGTCATCGCCTTCTTCGAGGAGCTGGACAGCGCGTGCGCTCAACCCCTGGTCGGCTCCGCCCCCGCCGGCAACGCGCCGGATCGAGAGCGCATGGGCTTCGGCCGCGCGTTTGGCGACCTCGGACCATCCGTAGCGCTGCTCGTCTAGGTGGGGGCGGATGTCAACGAGGTAGCCGAGCGCCCGATCGAGCCGATCGGCGTCGACCGATGCGCCCTTCTCCCGCGCGCGGACCAGCGCATGCGTGGCGTGCAAAGTCACCCACGGACTCGACGGCTCCCAGCCGCCGCGCCACCAGCCAAAGCCGCCGTCCTCGCGCTGCATCGACCACAATTTGTCGATGGCTTCCGCAACGGCCGCGTCGATCGCGGCTTCGTCTTGGAGCTCCGGAACGTCGAAGGCGGTCAAGACGTCGCGCATCGAGACGATTGCGATCAGCCGGCTCGCGACCTGCTCGGCGCATTCGAATGGGTATGATTCGAGATAGAGGAAGGCGTCGGTCAGCTCGGCGAGCGCGGTGGACGATGTCGTAATCTCGAGCCCGCCGAAGCCGGGCACGACGTTCTGCGGGCGGAGGACCGGTTGAGTGATCGCGCCGTCGGCGATGCTGCCGTAAGTGGCGAACGCTTCCGTGGTCGCCGGGGTGTACACCGGCAGGGTGACGCGTTGGGCATCGGCTATCGATGGGTCGCCGACTACGAAGGCTGCCGCCTGGAAGGCGGCGGTGCCGGGCATGGCGGCGACGGCCGGGAAACGCACTTCGAGACGATCACCGCTGGGCACCGAAATGCGCGCCGCGACGACTGGCAGCCCACCCGCATCGGATGGCTGGACCGCATCGCGCAGACTGAGGTTAGATGCGCGCACGACGACGTCGACTTCCTGATCGGCCCCGCTCAAGTTCTGCACGACGATCGGCAGCTCGAAGGCGTCGCCGAAGTTTAGGAAGCGCGGCGCGGATGGGCGGACGGTCAGGGGCAGGCGGGCCGTGACGTCAGCCTCGCCTGAACCGAATCGTTTCGCGCCGTCGGTAGCGACCGCGGTAATCCGATAGCGCGTCACGTTGTCCGGCAAGGTGAACGTGGCGCTCGCCCTGCCCTCGGCGTCGGTAACCATGGACGGCACGAAGGCGGCGAGTGGGTTAAGGTCGGTGCGCTCCGCGACCGTCGCTATTTCGGCGTTTCCGCCTCCGCCTCCGCGCCCGTTAGCTTGTCCCATTGACATCATCTCAGTGGCGAATTCAGCTTGATCCTTGGCGAGCATCGCCGGAACAGCACCCGCAGGCAATCTGCTATCCATCGACTCGAGATCATCGCTCCCTTCCCCTTCGGCCGCCGCGCCGAAGAAATCTTCGATCGCCGCGAGCTGCACGTAGCGCCGGCTCCGCGTGTCGTCCACGTCGGGGCCTCGGGACGTGTAGAGCGCTTCGATCGGATCCGGGATCCGGTAATCCGTCAGTGCGAGCACGGATTCGTCGGCGACGATAAGCGCGATCTCGGAGTCTGCCAATGGCCCTCCGGCCGCGTCGGTGACGGTCACCGCTACGGTCGTCTCGACACCCGGACGAAGCTCGGGCGACTCGGGCCGAACGTCGACGCCGAGGGTCCGAACCAGCGGCGGGATGCGAAGCTCAAGCGTTCCGCGCGCGAAAGCCGGACGTGGCTCGACAGGTCCAGCGCCCTCGCTCTCGCCCGTGGGCTCGTCGAAGCCGACTGCGCGAGGCGCAGCACCGACCACCTGCACGTCGACGTACAGATTAGGGATGTGCGCCTCTTCGATTTCGACCTCGACGGTGCCTGTACCCTCCTCCAACCGGAGGCGACGGGTCTCAACAAGTCCGGAGCGCCTAAGAGTGACCACCGCTTCGGCTGGCGCGAAAGGCGCTCGAACCAGGACGCTTGCGGTCTCACCGACCGCGTACTCGTCCTTGTTGGGGATCAGCTCGACTTGCTCCTCTTCGAGGTTCGACGGCCGCGGCTGCGCCGGCTGGCCGGGCATCCAGACGGTGAGTTCGCTCTCATTGGCGCGGCCGGCGTCATCGACAACGCTCGCGCGGAGGCGATACTGCCCGCCTTCGCCAAGCGTGAGCGAGCAACCCTCCGGCTCCATGGCCGACGTGATCTGGCAGGTATCGACCACCTCTCTGATCATCTGCCATTCACCCATAATTTCCTGGTGTTCGATCCGCTCTGCAACGACCTCCACGATCCGATCCGGGACAGCTTCGCCCTCGAGATCCGTGACGATCGCCTCTACGCGCGCCGGGCGGCCCGGCTCGACCACCCGATCGACGGAGCGAACGCCCACGTATAGCGCCGCCGGATGAGCGATCACGGCCGTGCTCGCCGACGAAGCCTGGCGGTTGACGTCGTATACGGTCGCCTGCGCCACAAGTGACATTGCGGACGGCGGCGAAATGGCGGAAAGGTCGATAGCAAGCCGATGCCGGCCTTCGCTGTCGGTCCTGCTGGTCAGCTCGTGCCCGGGCGTATCCACGTCGCTGGGCTCATCCCAGAACAACCACCACGGCCGCCAGCGCCCGAATACGAAGTCTTCCCAACCGGCCGGCCGCCAGTCACTTGGCTCCGGCCGCACCCACCACTGAACCTCGGCACCGGGCAGCGCACCGCCCGCGAAGTAGGTCGCCTGGACCGAGACGAACCCGCTCTCGCCGACGATGATCTCGGGCACCTCGGCATCAGCGGAGATCTCGAATTCCGGCCTGCGGAACTCGGCGATGTTCACGTCGAGGATGTGGCCTTCTTCGCTAGCCGAGCCGAGCTCGGCGCCGGGCGCCCTGAGCTCCAACGAGGCATGCCCGACCGGCGCGTCTACAGGGAGATCGATCTCGATGTCGAAGGCGCCGAAGGCGCCGATCTCGGTCTGGCCGGCCGCGATTTCGTTGCCGTCCCATCCGCGGAGCGTCCAGGTCACGCTGACCCCGGCCGTTTCCGGCCCGTCATCGTCCCCAACGGCGCCCTCGTCCTCCGACGTCTCATCGTTAGCTGCGTCATCGTCCGTTGCTGCCACGTCGTCATCGTCCCCAGCGGCGCCTTTGTCCTCCGACGCTTCGTCGTCTGTTGCGTCTTCGTCCGTTGCTACCGCGTCGGTCGCGCCGGTACTTACCGCCTCGACATCGCCGCCGACGCCCAAGCCCAAGCGCCTGACGTAGCCCTTGACCGCGACCGTTTCGCCCGGTCGATAGATGCCACGATCGTCGAAGACAAACCAACGGAGCGAGTACTCGTCAGATCCGATCTGCCAGAACGCATGCGGAACCAAGGTCGAATCGGTGCCGAGCTCGGCGAGGACGTAGCCGTCGCGGCCCTCTCCGTCCACGGTCAAACGCGTTCGCGAAAGCCCATCGCCGTCCGTGGTAGCCGGCTCAGCGAGACCAAGCGAGTCCGAGACGCGCGCGCCGTCGATCGGAGCGCCATCCCGCAGATCGCTGACGAAGCCCAGGAGTGAATCGGCGCTTCGGATCACGTCGAGCCCGAGGTTGGTCGACTGCACCCATCGGGTGTAGGGCCGGTTGCGCCACGAATCCTCCTCCGAACCGCGGTCCGACGGGGCTACAATCGCGACAACGTGTCCGAAGTCTCCGTCGAGCGCGGGCCGGAGATCGACGAGGACGCGGCCGAAGGTGTCAGGCGCGGATTCGATGTCGAGCGTGATCACATGGTCCGGCTCTCGCTGGAAGGGCGGCGGCATGGGCTCGCCTTCATGCCAGGCTCCATACGTCCATCCTTCGAAGTCGTAGTACCAATCCCGATAGACCGGCCAGTCATCGGGCGTCACCCGGTACAGCGTGACATCCAGCTGCGGGTTGTTCAGCGTGAAGACGCTGAGAGCACGCGGACCGGAGGGATCGAGGATCAACGTTTCTTCGCCGGGCACGAGGAGCCCGGGGGCCCCGTCGCCGGTCTCGAACGTGAGCTCGAGATCGCGTTCAAGCACCTGTTCAAAGTCGTCCCGAAGCCCGGGCGCGACGCGCACCGTGTAGCGGGTTCTTCCGACAAAGAGCCCGCGGAGCATGATGGTCGCCCCGTTCTCCTCGATATGGAGGCCGGGCACCTCCGGCTCGACCGTCACCATGTCGTCCGTCAGAGGGTCCCCATCCAGGGGGTTGTTGAAGTCGATCGACCATTCGGAGAACGGGTCACATGACGTGATGCGACCGCGGCCGCCGGAAACGCTGGCGTCGTGGCGATCTTCTCCCGACCTATTGCAGCGGATGAAGTTAGCCTGCAGCGTCCCGTAGACGCCGAAGCTGAACTCCTGAGCTTCCTCGGAGGTGAGCGGCCCTTCGGCGGAAGGGACGCCGGGACCGACGACGATGTCGACGTCCGCACCGGCCGGCAGCCCGGAGTCGGAAGCGAGGGCGAGTCGGCGGTTGTCCGCCAGACCGGCGACCATCTGAGCGGCCCCTTCGTCGGCGTCGATCTCAGCCTCGGTAGCCGACCTGAGCGCAATGTCCTCGCGCCCGACGCGCGCCGACACGAACGGTACGACGGCCCCGGGGTCGATCGCCTGGTCAAAGCCCAGGACGATCAGCGCACTCCTCTCGGGCGCGAGGACGGTCGACCAGAACGTCGTCACGCTCGGCGGGGGCGTACGGAAGGTCCAATTTCGCCCCTCCGCGAGTGCGGTCCCGTCTGCAGCCTCCGCGCCGGCGGGCACGTCGACCGAATATTCGGTGGCCATCGGGAAGCGGAGTTCCGGCTCGAAGAGGAGCGTCCGTGTCCCCACCCAGCGCCAGCGACCGGCGGGCTCCGGCTCGATGCTTGCGGGAACGTCGAGCGCGTCGAGGGCCGCATTGGCGGCCAGCGGAGCGAAGGGGCGAGAAAATGTCACGGCTAAGTGTGAAGCGATAGACACATCGCCCTCCGGCTGGACGCGCTCCACGACGAGCGGGCCATCCGCTCCGGCGGGCGGCGCAGCCGCGTCCTCAGCCGGTGGGAAAACGACCTCGATGGTCTCGCCCGCGATGGCCGGGCGGGGTGGGCCGGGCGGCATACGGAAATCGGCCGAATCGGCGGCCGCCTCAGGCAGTTCCGGAAGGCGGGCGACCAGCGCATCAAGTTCGGCGCCTTCAATCGGAGTCCCCGCGGTGCTCCGAACCCCCGCTACGTCCTCCGCGGAAACCGGATCAGCGTTCGAAAGTCGGAAGTGCGTGCCCGGACCCGGATCGGGCTGACCGAGCGGCCGGCCGCCAGGACCTGAAAGCGGGCTGCTGTCCGAAGTCGAAGGCGTGGGAGGGGGAGGAGTCGAGTCGTCCTTGCAAGCGACGAGCATGAACATCGGCGCCGAGAGAGCGAGCGCGATAACTGCGATCTGGAGCGAGCGGGGAGCGGAAGGTAGACTGGTCCGCACGTGATCACCTCTCATGGTTAGTCGACCGGCGATGGAGCGACCTCGTGAACTACGTTCCTGTAACGTCGAACAATGAATAGTCTTAGCGACGAGCCGTGCCCGAGACGCCGTTCAGCCGGCGAAAGCTCCATTTCGAACCTCAAGCAACGCCTCGATCATACCCGCTTCGACATCGCGGAGGCAGTTTTGAACCGGACTGTTTCGGACCGACGAATCGATTCCAGAGCGGGATCGAGTCCTTCACGCACCTCTCAGGTGCGGCTTAGGAGCGCTTCACCCCACCTCCTACAATATCGGTAGCATTACGTTGTCAGCATTTCCATCCCCCAACCTACCGCATGGGCCGCCGGATTCGAACAGATCCGTCAGGCGGTCCGGCCGGTGATCGCGAGGTAGAGACCATGTCCCGTGGCGAACGACGAATCCTTTTCGGCTGCGGCGCGCTGGTCGCCGGGCTGCTGATGTGCTCGCTGGCTGTCGCCGGCTCACTTGCTCTTGCGGTGATGTCGCCGGAAAGTGTCAGGCTCCCGAGCAACCTGGCGGCGATGATCGGCATGAATCCTTCCACCGATTCGCCCGGCATCACGGCCGAGAGCGCGTTGGACTCTGAGGGAACGACCGGCAGGGCTGTAAGTCTCGAAGAATTGGCTCAACCACTCACGGATGAGCGCAAGCAGGCTTTGGCCGAGGCACGTATCGCCGGCCGCGATGGCGCCGGCCGCGAGCCGCTCCCATTGCCCGAGGCAAGCCAGGGCTTAGCGCCGGACTTCATTCGAATCTATGACCAGGTGAATCCGGGCGTTGTGAGCGTCAACGTCGGCCAGCAAGGCGGTGCTCTATTTGATGCAATGGGCTCCGGCTCGGGCTTTGTGTATGACTCGCAACACATCGTGACCAACAACCACGTCGCCGGTGCGGCACAAACATTGCGCGTGATCTTCTTTGACCAGACGGAGCGCGTCGGCACGGTCATCGGCGCCGACGCGGATTCAGATCTGGCTGTCATTCGAGTCGACGACATGCCGGCGAGCGCCAGACCGCTGCCGCTTCTGGAAAACTTCGACGCGCTGTCCGTCGGGCAGCCGGTGGCCGCGATCGGGAATCCGTTCTCGTTCGCGAACACGATGACATCCGGCATCATCAGCGCGCTCGGGCGCACTATTCCAGTCGACCCAAGCCGAGCGGGAGGCTTCAGCATTCCGGAAACCATCCAAACGGATGCGGCCATCAATCCCGGCAATTCAGGCGGACCGCTCGTGAACGCTCGCGGCGAAGTCATCGGCATCAATGCGCAGATCCGGTCGAACGGCATGGCAGCCAACGCGGGCATCGGCTTCGCAATCCCGTCCAACATCGTCGCGAAGATCGTCCCCTCCCTGATCGAAGACGGCGACCATGAGTGGTCGTATCTCGGGGTGCAAGGCACGTCGATGACGTCGGACATAGCGACTTTGAACAATCTGCCGGCCGATACCTTCGGCGCCTTCATACGCTGTGTACCGAACAACGGCCCGTCACTCCAACGGCTCCGCGGTTCCCGTGGCGCGGAGAACTACCCCGCCTGCGACGGCTTCCCGCCCTCGGACGACACGTTCATCGGCGGCGATGTGGTGATAGCAGCCGACGACGACCCGGTCACCTCCTTCGACGATCTGTTGAGCTTCATCGCGATCGAGACGGAGCCGGGCCAGACGATCGAGCTTACAGTCTTGCGAGACGGGGAGCAGGTAGTGGTGCCGATCGTTTTGGCGGAAAGGCCAGGGAGCTGATCCGTAAAGTTCCGACGTTAGGCAGCTGAACATTCGCTCTCTGACTTCTGGGTGAACGAATGTCGATATAGGGATGTAGGGAATCTTCATGAGCGCGCGGGTCGAGCATATCGGCTCGCGCGCTCGCTAGTTCAATTCCGGCTTGTGCCAGGAATTTTGAGCGGCCATCCTGATTGCACGCTCTCTTGCCTGCTCGTGCCTGCTCGTGCCTGGTCGTGCCTGCTCGTCCTGATCGTCCTGCTCTCGCCCGCCTCGTTCGCTTAAGGTCGGTCGACGCCGGCGAAGGCGATGATCGCCGCGACCGCCTTTTCGATTCGCCCAGCCTCAACTTCGACAATTCGTCCTTCGGCCGCTCTGCTCAGGCGATCGCGAACGGCGCGCCCGAGCCCCGCACTGCCGAAGTCGCGGGCGATGATGATCGTCGCCCCTTCAGCGTCGAGTTCGCGCATGCCCGCGAAGAGATCTCGGGCCGCGTCCTCCGGGTGCTCGAGGGATCCGATTACCCGCACGATGGGGCGCTCGGGCTCCGGGTCGACCAGATCCTCTTCGGCCAGGAGGAGGCCGACCCTTCCGCCTCCCTCATCAAGCCGTTCGGCGGCGGCCAGCACGGCATCCCGAAGTTCGCGGCGAGGGCCGATCACCAGAACGAGCCGCGCTCGCGGCGCATAGTGCCGTTCGTACGTGCCGGGTGATCGTCTACGGATAGAGCTGTGCTCGCCATCGGCGATGTCCACGATGTCCGGCACTATCGCGCGCAGGTCCTCCAGCGACACGCCGCCATGTCGGAGCACGCGGGGCGGCTCCGTCGTACAATCGACGACCGTCGACTCGACGCCGATCGTGCATGAGCCGCCGTCGAGGACGACGTCCACGCGCCCGCCGAGGTCCGCGACGACGTGCGCCGCGGTCGTCGGGCTCGTGCGCCCAAAGGGATTCGCGCTCGGCGCGGCGATGGGGGTACCCGCTGCGCGGATCAGAGCGCGCGCCACTGGATGGGATGGCGCGCGCACGGCGACAGTGTCAAAGCCCGCAGTGACCGCGTCCGGAACGACGCCGGATCGTGGAAGAACCAGCGTGAGCGGGCCGGGCCAGAAGGCCTCGGCCAGGCGGACCGCGACGCTCGGAACGAGCGTGACGAGCGGTGCGAGCGCGGCCGATTCAAGGATATGTACGATCAGGGGGTCGTCGGCCGGCCGGCCTTTGGCCACGAAAATTCGCGCCACCGCCGCCGGATCGAGTGCGTTCGCCCCAAGGCCGTACACGGTCTCGGTCGGAAAGGCAACTAAACCGCCGGCACGTAGGATGTCGGCGGCGCGCCTGATGGTCGCCGGGTCGGGCCGAAGAGGATCGACGGAGAGGACGATCGGGGCGGGACCCACCTCGGGGTCGTGGTCGCCTTGCGGCTTGCGGTCGCGCTCGGGATCGCGATTGCCCTGGGGATCGAGTTCGCGGTTTCCCTCGAGTTCGCGACCCCCCTCGGGCTCGTCGTGCGTGGGCTTGGCCATAGCGGGAGAGTCTATCACGGTGCTGCTTTGCGGTGCGTGATTGTGATCGGAGAGCGATCTATGAGAGATCAGCCGGCCGGCGGCTCGGCCCGCACTGATATAATCGCCCGATCATGACGCCGGAACCCATTCGTCCCCCGCAACATCGCACACCGCGCCGCGGCACGGCGCTGGTCCTGGTGGGGGTCGTCACCGTCGCGATCCTGTTCATGGTGCATGCCGACGGCGGCGGGGAGCCGGGGCCGGCGTGGGCGATCCGCGCTTCGCTCGACGGGGATGACATCGGCAGGACTCTCGGCGGGAAGTGGGCGCCTGATCGCCCGCCTGTTCAGCTGGAGTCGGTCGCGGTCTTTGCGCGCGCTTTCGTCCCCGTGCCCGACGACCGCTTTGCAAGCGCTTGGCGCGACCCCGCGACGGGCGCGACGGTGTTCCAGGTCACGCTGGTATACGACGACGAGTCGGATGCGATCGCGCTCGAAAGCGGCTCCGCCTCAGCGCTGCTCAGGCAGCACTTCGGGCTCGGGGACGAACCGATGACCCTTGAGGGTGTCGACTTGGCGCGCAGGCATGCAGGACCAACTGGCTTCGAGGCCATTTCGATCCGTATCGGGCGCGGGGTGACCTTCATCGGCGGCGCCGGGCTGGACGTCGGGGCGGGGGTCCAAGGCGGGCTGCCCGAACTCGAATGGACACATCAGGGCGTCCCGTCGCCGCGCCTTGCCGCGCTTTCAGACGTCGCGGCCGCTAGGCTTCGAGAGGTGCTCGAAAGCGCCGCGGCAACGGCAACGGCGGCATCGGAATCGGCGACCACCAGGGTGATCGGCGGCTCGACCGAGGCCACAGAGGGGCCGTAGAAGGCAGGGATCCGCGGCTCTGGCCGGCTTTCCGACCCAAGACTATACTAGCGCCCTTCACGCACACGCCCACCGCGCCCGCCACCGGACGGGTCGCGGCGTTTTGGAAGGCAAACGCGCTCAGCGATCGAGGAGGCGAGCCCACCATGAAGGACTATCCCGCGGACAAGATCCGCAACATTGCACTTGTCGGGCACAGCGGGGCGGGCAAGACGACGCTCGCCGAAGCGGCACTCTTTGTCACGGGCGCTGTGACCCGGATGGGGAAGACCGACGACGGCAACACGGTCTCCGACTTCGACCCCGAAGAGATTCGGCGCGGCATATCGATCAACACCAGCCTTATCCCGGTCGAGTTCGAGGGCTTCAAGCTCAACTTTATCGACACGCCCGGCTACGCCGACTTCGGCGGCGAGCTGATCGGCGCTTTGCAGGCGGCGGAGATGGGCATCGTAGTGGTCGACGCGGTCGCAGGCGTCGAGGTAGGCACGGAGCTCGCTTGGCAGGCGCTCGACGATGCCGGGCTGCCGCGTAGTGTCGTCATAAACAAGATGGATCGCGACAACGCCAATTGGGTCAAGATCCTGCGGCAGCTGCGCAGCAGCTTCGATTCGCGCTTCGTGCCTCTGCAGGTTCCGCTCGGCGCCGGTCCCGACTTCAAGGGGGTCTATCGCCTGATCAGCGGTGTCACGAGCCTCGGCAAGGACGGTTCGAAGGGCGAAATCTCCGAAGACATGCTGGCGGAGGCTGAGAAGCTGCGCGAAGCGATCGTAGAAGCGGCCGCCGAATCGAATGACGAACTCCTGGTTAAGTATCTCGACGGCGAGACGTTGACGGCCGACGAGGTCCGAAACGGATTGGTGCAGGGTGCCAAGGAAAACAAGTTCGTTCCGGTCTTCTTCACGGCGGCCGGCTCAGGCTTGGGTGTCCACGCTCTCCTGCACTCCATGGAGGTAGCCGCGCCCAGCCCGGTCGAAGCTCCGCCGCGCAAGATGATCAACGCATCGGGCGACGAAGTCGAGCTTCCCAGCAGCGACGGCGGCCCACTGGTCGCCCAGGTGTTCAAAACGCTGGCTGATCCGTATGTCGGCAAGCTCCAATACGTTCGGGTCTACTCGGGCAGCCTCGACGCTGATTCGCGCGTGGAGAACCAATCGGTCAACGAGGAGGAGCGGATCGGTCCGGTTTACACGATCAAGGGCAAAGAGCAGGTCATCGCGGGCCACATCCGGGCGGGCGACATCGGCGCGGTGGCCAAGCTTGCCCATACGAACACATTCGATACGCTGGGCGACAAGGGCAACCCTTTCAAGATGCCGCCATTGAGGCTGCCGCAGCCGCTGTATTCGGTGGCGGTCAGGCCTGTAAGCCAGGCGGACGGCGCGAAGATCGGGCAGGCGCTTCATCGGGTTTGCGAAGAAGATCCGACGCTGCACAGCGAATTCGAGTCGGCGACGCGCGAACTGATCTTGTCGGGAATGGGCGATGCGCACATCGACGTCGCGGTTCGCCGCCTGAAGGAGCAATTCGGCGTCGAGGTGCACACGGCGGTGCCGCGGGTGCCGTATCGAGAGACGATCACGCGCACGGCCATGAGCCAATACCGCCACAAGAAGCAGACCGGCGGGGCGGGCCAATTCGCGGAAGTCCACATACGGGTCGAGCCGCTGGAATCGGGCGCCGGCTTCCAGTACAGGAGCGAAGTGGTCGGCGGCACGATATCCCACAACTTCATCCCCTCGATAGAAAAGGGGATCCGCCAGATGCTGGGCGACGGGGTCGTCGCGAATTGCCCGGTGGTCGACACCCTCGCGGTGGTCTTCGACGGAAAGGAGCATCCGGTCGACTCAAAGGACATCGCCTTCCAGATCGCGGGCCGCGAAGCTTTCAAATCGGCCTTCAAGGACGCCGGTCCGGTCCTCTTGGAGCCTGTCTATGCCGTTAGCGTAGTCGTCCCTTCGAGCCAGATGGGCGACGTCCTCGGCGACTTGAACACGCGTCGCGGCATGGTTCAGGGCACGGAGCAGATGGGCAACAAGGCGGTGGTCAATGCACATGTGCCGCTGGCGGAAATCCAACGCTACGCTACGGATCTCCGGTCGATGACCCAGGGCCGCGGCTACTTCACAAGCGAATTCGACCACTATGCCCGGGTGCCGCACCAATTGGCGGAGGAGGTTATCGCGTCGGTGCAGGCGGCGGCGGAGGAGGACTGAGGCACGGAGTTCGCGGGGAGGCGCGGGAGTTGGGCGTGCTTGTGCTGGAAACGGTGCTGACCGAGCGGCCCGCGGAGCCGACGAAGTGGCCGGCATGTCCGCAGTGTGGCCAACGGCATCGCAGCAAGGGTTGGAAGCCCAGAGAAATGGTGACGAGCCTCGGAAGAGCGCGCTGGCGACGGAGTCATGGTCCCATTCCATCCCACGCGCTCTCGCGGTCGCGCAGTTGCCTCCGGCTCGCGGTTGCCTCCAGTGGGCCCCGCAGAGGACTTCCACCTCCAATCGGGCATCCATGCCCGGCACACCAAGGCGCTTCGCCCGCTTCGCGGCGCGCTACGCGCGGCCTAGTCAGACGTGCTCGCTTCGGCTTTCATCCAAGGACCGCGAGCTCACGCTCGCGCTGACTACCGTCCGCGGTTCCACCTAATACAAGCCCGATCGTTGTCCAGCGTTTGGTGGGAGCTTCACGGTCATTCTAGCAATTTACTCCTGTAGTGTTATGGGTTCTCAGGTAGTGCAGTTCCCACAAAGCTGCATCCCACATCGATTGATCCAGATGCCGCAATTCGGTCCAATGCGTCACGAACCTCGACGGCGCCCACCCCCTCCACTGCCACACCGTCAAGCCAATCCATTGTTCGATCACAAAGTTCCACAGCAAGCCGCTCCTCCCCCAAGCTTTCTCCGACCAACAGCGCTCCAATTCTAATAGTGAAGACCCCTTCAGAATTAACGCCTCCACCACGAAGCGCCTCAACATCTATCACACCTGCGGCCATAAAGTGTTGATAGAGGCTGTCAAGGTCCATGTGCTCCTTCTGAACAGCCATCGAGTTCTCCCAGTTACTAGCATCATTAGTCCGACTGCCCGTACAGGAGGCTAGGACCTCGAACAAGACAAGAAAGAGCACACCACCAGCAGGGTTAAGAAGGCCGCCCTCAAAGAGACGTGCTCTGTTGGCTCTCATGATGCTTCTATCTTCCTCCCTCGCTCCCTCGCAATAGTTGCCAAGGCGCTTGTAAGAATGAGAACCGCGATGATAGAAATCTGCTGAAACGCCCCCTCCGGCATATGGTCGGCCGCGCTCATTGGAACAACCCGCACAAACCTAATGAGGAGCCTTCCGTCCATCACGTCAGGCTCCGCCTCGAGGTATCCACGCAGCCCGATCGGGTCCTCAACCAATCGCACCCGGTCGCCGGGCCATCCCTCCTCCCCGCCCATCTCGCCAATTTCACCCGCAACAATCTCGTCTTCGATATCTTCCTGTAACACTCCCCAGTTCAGTGCTCGCATATGAAGCTCGTCCCCATCAACTTCAATAGTGCCAAGATCCCACCCATAGTCGCTCTCTAGCGCCATTACTGTTCTGGTGAGGTAAGCGTTCAGGCAGGACCAGCCTTATCCGGAACGAGCGAGGGCATCGGCCGGCCCTGGGCGTGGCAGGCGATGGCCTCGACGAGGAAGTCGAAGGGGTTGCGGCCTTGCAGACGGAGCGGTACTTGTTCAGCCCTCATGACGGCGTAGCGGGCAAAAAAGAGGGCGCGGTCAGATCGGAGAAGTGGGCCTCGACAGCTTCGGTGAGGTAGCCGAACACGTCGCGATCTTGGAGCTGGAGCGTCGCGCAGACGGTCAGGATCCGCTCCATGAAGCGCGTGCCGGCCATGGACTGTGTGCCGTAGCTCAGCTTGCGCCAGATCACGGCATAGCGCAGCAGCCGCTCGCACAGGTTGTTGGTCACCGGAATGGCTGGGTCGTCGAGGAAGGTCCACAGATGGGGCTCGAGCCCCAAGATCTCGCGTGCCTTCGCCCTGGCCGTCGGACCCGGCGCGTTCTTCGAGGCTCACGTCAGTCGGCGTCTCGTGCGCTCTCGAACCGGCTGCAGTCGGCGGACCATCTCGTCGTGGCTGATGTGGCCGGCCTGGCGGTCGGCGTAGGCGGCCATGACTTCCAGGGCGCACAGTCGCAGGCGATTGCCGTGCCACGGACTATGGAAGCGCTCCATCATGCCGACGAAGTCCCGCAGCAGGTGTGCCCAGCACAGTTGCCGACGGTCCGGGTGCGAATAGGCACTCCAACGATCGCTGGTTACCACGCCGGCGAACGCCTCGCCCAAGATCCGCTTGACGACCTTGCTTCCTCGGCGACGGGCGATCGTGAAGATAGCCAGCTGATCCGTCGCCGCGACCCAGAGCCAGGCCTTTCGCCTCATGCGCCGCCAGCTCGTCTCGTCGCTGCCGACGACGCTCTCCCTCCGGATCGCCTCACGCGCCTCCTCGACGGGTACGACCAGCGCCTCCGAGACACGCCGCTCCATCGCGCATACGCTTCCCGGGCTGATCGAGAGCCCATACACGACGTCGTAGAGTTCCGTGACGAGTCGCTTGCTTTGACGGAAGCACCCTACCAACATCGCCGTCATCGCGTGCAGCCGCGCACCGAACCAACTCGCCGGCACGCCGGCGGGCAGCTTCCCACGGGTCCGAGCCCCGCACGCCGGGCACGGCAGCTGGTGCAGCCGGTACTCCGTCGTGACCAATCGCGGATCGGGGATGTCAATCACTTGATGCCGCTGCGAGTTCTCGTCGATTCCCGCCAGCGCGCAGTCGCACTGCTCGCACACCGCCGGCACGCACTCGACTACCTCGTCGACCTGCTCTACTGGCACCAGCGCCCGTGTCGTGCCTTCGTGGCCCGGCTGACCGCCGGGTTTCCGGACGCCCTTGCGACCCCGATTGCCGCTCTTCCGCAGCGGGGCGCCGGGCGGGTCCGACGATGGGGGCTTGGACGAGTTGCAGCTCGTCACCGCCAACTTCGACCGCAGGTCCGCCAGTTGAGTCTTCAGGTTCTCGCCCAACTCGATCTGCGCGCTCACCGTGGTCTGCAGCTCGACGACTTGGTCGCGCAACTCCGTGTTCTCGATGCGCAGGGCCTCGATCTCCAGGGTCTGGCGGCGTATCTCCGCCACCAGCTCAGTCCTTGGGCGCACTATCTCCGAGCCGGTCATCCTACCCCCACCCTACCCGAACTCATCCTTACGCGCAAACGACCCATGAACGGGTACTGGAATTGTTTGACATTGGGAATTGTTTGGATGCGAGAGTATTCTCTTTGGGCCTGCAACGTCATGTGCGCTGCCGGCGATTAGGTCCTAAGTCTTTGAGCGCCGCCGTGAAGCGGAAGGAGGCTCGCCAATCGAGATGAACCCGAACGACAACCGACATAGAGCGAGTGGTTACTCACGGCCGAGACGTAGTTAGAGTATTGACCTTGCCCGATTTGGGCAAGGCTTATGCATCTCGCTCCGCTAAGTCGTTGCAAGTCAGTTCTGTTGTGCTGCGATTTCGCGCCCTAGAGTGAAAGGAGCATCTAGGATGCGCAAGTTTCTTGTAAGCAGTTTCGTCATAGGACTCTGCTTCATTGCACTTAGCGTCATTGACCATTCTTCTGCGCTTGCACAACACTGTTCGGTCGTGCCGGCCGCGTGTCTTTCGAACGGCTCCACTATGGCGGGAGTTATCGTCGATCACTACTCGTCAGTCGGCACCAACATAGTTCCTGTGGAGCCGGACGACACCGATACATGGACGATTACGGCAAGGCACTCGACCTTGACCATTCCTGGCAACTCTTGCAGTTGCAATGACTATACATCCTCTGTCACCGGCACGGTCCAATGGACGGGAAGTGGATGGTCCGTGAGTTGTACGGGCTGCAACTACCCGAATGGTCCAATCTTGAGTCTCGGCGTCTGTGACGTAGCTAGCTGCTCTAGCCTTACGCACGGTTGGAAGTATCGGCTCGTTGCCCGCGTTTCTCAGACCCGTGCGGCGATATGTTTCGACGCGGGGCCCCCGCCAATCAATCATCCGGCGTACCTAACTAACGTGGAATTTAAGACGACCGCCGTAGACGACGGCCACATTATTGATGAAACGTTCTGCACGGAGGGGTCATCTGTCAGCCCAACGAGTCAGACGTGGGTCGCGAACGACGCTGCCTTCAGTTGTAACCTTAACTGTGGATCGGTCGCCGGTCCCTTGATCACAATTCAATACAACTAGCAGCTGACGGAAGAGGCCTATTCGGACGAGCAATGAGGGGCCGCCGCACTATTCTGGCGGTCCCTCCATGGAGAATCGGTAATGCGAAGAGTCCAGAGTGCATTCGTCTTCGCTAGCTGCCTCGGGGCTGTTCTCGTTGGGCTCGTAGGTTCGGAAGTCGGCCAGTCGTACTCCTCGGTAGGTGCGCCAGTTAGACCTGACGTATCAAGACAATTCGCGCTACGTACCGATGAGGTCGACGATCGACGAGATTGGGTGTTCTTTACGGAGGATATCGGCTTTCGCTTGCTGGGCTGCGACGCAATATCGGTGTTTGAGTTCGGATCGCGGAAGCCAGTTCATGTTGGGGAATTCAGACCATCGCCTTCGAGACTGACTGCGACAAGTGATCTGTCGCTAATCGTGGCATCCGCAGCCAACTCCGGATTCATGTCGACTCTACATCGCGACTCCTCGGCTGACTCAGGATGGAATGACACTGAATTGAGAGGAGATTATCTTCCCACCCACATTGGCGGAATCTCAATCGCCGGTGGTGATAAGTATCTCCTTTCAGCGACTCAGCACCACTACGAAGAGTGTCCACGTAGAGCGGAAGAACCATATTTCTTCGTCTCAAAGTATCTGGTCTCTGAGCTTGATCTTGAGGCTGGGGAGATTGGCCCGGAGCGAGGAAGAATCGTGCTCCGAGGCCCCGCTGCCGAAATCATCACCGCGGACTCTGGGAGGACCGCTCACATTGTGAGTGTGCCCTACCTAGAAGGGTCCGGACTCTTGGCCGCCCCGGAAGTAATAACAATAGACGTCGAGTCCATGATTGAAATTGCCCCGCGCATTGAACTCGAGCGAATCGGCTCAGCGCAGACATCCTGCGCAATGCCCTTCAGACCAGTCGGCGTTACTCACGCAACAATCTCCCCAGACGAGCGATTCTTAGTTACGAATCGATGGGACGAAAGCGCCATTAATGTAGTTGACCTCGTTTCCAGGCTCTCGTGGTCAGTTGATATTGACGGGCGCCACGGTGCATGGACTGGAGGTGTCTCGTTCAGTCATGGAGTCCTCAACCACGGTCTATTGGCGGTGCACGGAGTCGATCGGGTTTCCATCTTCGAGTTCGGTGAAGGGACTGATTTGAAGGAGATCGTGCATGTGCGTGTCGAGCCCGCCGTCGAATTGCGAGAAGGTTCCTTATTTGGAAGTTCGGGTTCTGCAGGCGGACCAGCTGCGCCTATCGAGTGGACGTGGAGCGGTCAGGAGGTGTTGGCCGCGGTCTCGAACAGGGGGCGAGTCGAATTCCGTGCATGGACGGTGAACTCTGTGGATTCAACAATGTCGGTCCACTCCGAGTATGAGGTCTGCGGATTCAGTGAAATGAACACGCAGAACGGGATCTTGACCGGCAACGGAGTACTTCCCACTCTAACACCTACGCCGACGGTCTCAAGCACTCCAACTGAGACCCCATCGAGCATGCTCACTGCTCCTCCATCCGCGACAACGATCCCAACCACATTGACCCCGACACCGACGGCTACGACCGCGCTGTTGCCACTCTTTCTCCCTATCGCCCTCATAGAGCAATGCGACCCTACCATAGTGCGTGCAGACGTTGCCCTCATATTGGACACGTCATCGAGTATGACTGGTGAGAAGATGACATCGGCCAAGTCTGCAGCGAAAGCGTTTGTCAGCGCAATGGACCTTCCTGAAGACCGCGTCGGCATCGCCACTTTTAGCCGCGAGGCACAGGTTGTCCACTCTCTCAGCGGAGACTCTGCTTCCCTCTTCGCAACGATAGACGCGCTCGAACCCGGAGCCGGAACCCGGATTGATCGTGGGCTGGAAGCCGGTCTCGACATTCTGGCAGATGCTCGGCCAGACTCCGCCGTCACACCTCTCCTGATTCTTCTTACGGACGGACTCCAGGAGGCCGAACCGTCAGCTCCCCGTTCGGTCTCTGACCGTGTCCGGTCCGCGGGAATCACAATGCACGTAGTAGGACTCGGCGACGACGTTGATGAAGCATTTCTTGGGAGTCTGGTGGAGACTGCTCAGCTCCTGCACTTATCACCCGGAACAGACGAGCTTGAGGCGATCTATACGGATATCGCACTGACGATCCCGTGCCCCACAGAGTCCTACTGGGGACGGCGATAGGCTATTCGCGCCGTCGTGGCTCGAGTCCTGAGCCCCCGCATATCTCCTGCGGATTAGTCTGATCTATATCGAGAGCGGGAGGGGCCTACCTGGCAGTCATCCTAGACAGCGCGTTCAAGTTCTGTGAGTGCCAGCCGGATCCGCGTACTGCCCCACCCTATAGCATTGTGCCCTTGCGATGTATTATCGCGATCCTGTAGACTTGAGGA
>JBCLES010000036.1:0-27805 GCA_038913135.1 Anaerolineae bacterium | reverse complement strand
GTCGAGCTTAGTAGCGAGAACCTCGCCCCCCGGACTTCTTACTCCTCTTCCTCGTTCGCCGTTTGGTCGGTCGCCCTCTGGCCGGCGGCATCGATCCTTTCCAGAGTCTGGTCCACGGCGACGTTCAACGAGAGCGCGACCTCGCCACTGAGCATGGATCTTGCCTGCTCGAAGAGCCGCGCCTCGGTGGGCGAATAAGTCTTCTTTCGGCTGCGGGCTGCCATGTCGCGAACGACATACGCTAGGGATGTTGCATCCCCCTCACGCAATCGGCCGATGATATCCGCCTGACGCTTCTTGAAATCGTCAGGTAGCTCCTCAGCTTCGCCGGCCAGAATCTTGAAAATTGAACGGGAGACCTTCTGCGACGCGACAGGTCGAAGGCCGATTTCATCCGCTGTGCGCACTGGGACCATAACCCGAAGTTCATGAACAGCCAGATTGATCACGTAGTAGCGATTGAATTCATCGAGAACGTCTTTGTCCTCGATAGCAGCGATCACACCTGCACCATGTGCAGGATGTACGACTTTGTCTCCGACCTTGAACTTCACTAAATCGCCTCCGAGCGGTATGCCACAGGCGGATACCAGCGTCTTGCGAAATTGCTCAAGCGAGCAAAATCACGTCGACGGCCTGAGGGCCGCGTTCAGTTCGTTCCACCTCGTACTCTATCGGCGTACCTTCCCGAAGTCCGCCTGTATCCTCGACTAACAGACACGATGCATGCAGGAAGAGTTCGCCCCCATCGTCGTCGGCTACGAAACCATAACCCCGATCTTCATCGAACCACTTGACGGTACCAGTGTGGCGGACTCGGAGTTCCGTCTGCGGTGCCGGGCCACGTGTGCGACCGCTTCTGTGTCCGCGGGACCTGCCACGAGAACCATCGCTAGTGCGGGTGCTGGTGCTGCTGAGCCCCCGATCCCTTGCGGCCGTCTCCGCTGTCTCATGATCCCCTGCCCGCGCGGCAATCGCAGGGCTCGAACTCGAACGAGTCCAGTCGGAAGTGCTCGCGCCAGGTTCTGTCCAATCGTCGACCACAGGCTCATCTACGACCACAGGTTTGTCATACGGATCAGCGAGCCTCGTGTCTGCCGCCCGTACTTCGGGACAATAGAGCGGCGGGTCGAGCGGCAATCCGTTCCGTGCGCGTTCACGCTGCTCGGCGACCGTCCACACGAACTCCCTTCCGGTCGCGGCGCAACGAAGTACCTGATCCCGAAACTGCATATTGACTACTCCTGCGAGTGGCGCTGACTCAATCGGCTGGTCCGGGTCGCCCAAACGGGCTACCGGATATTCGACGAACAAGTGTCGTGAAGCGAACGCTGTCACCTATTCGTCAGCTCCGATCACTCCTCTTCGGAACCGTCTACTTCAAGATCAACGCCTGGGTCGGTGTCGACTTCGTCATCGTCGTGTTCGGCATCGTCGTCATCTTCGTCATCTTCGTCATCTTCGTCATCTTCGTCATCTTCGTCGTCATCGTCGCCGGCTTCGGCTTCATCTTCGTCGGCATCTTCGTCGTCGTCGTGTTCGGCATCGTCGTCGTCATCGTCGTCATCGTCGCCGGCTTCATCTTCGTCGTCATCGTCGGAGTTATCGTCGCCATCAGCTTTGGCGTCTCCGTCTTCGCCGAGGGCATCGACTTCGACTTCGCCATAGTCGGTCATGGCTTCGGCGTTCGATTCGACATCGTCATTGAGTTTGTCGTCGCTATCGGGTTCCGGTGAGGCCCCATCCGACTCAAGTTCGTCATCGCTATCCGACTCGACACCGGTCGGGCCGGCGGCTTCACTGCTGAACTCGAGCGCGGCATCGGAATCTTCCGCTTCGATCATCGATTCGCCGGTCGATTCATCGCCTGCGTCCGCTGAATCGCCTTCGGTAGTTTGATCGGCGAGCCCCACCCGTAGGTGCTCCGGAACTCGACGGATGCTGAGTCCGATGCGCTGCCTATCCGGTTCTATCGAGACGACCTCAACTGTGACTTTCTGACCAACCCGCACTGCTTCGGACGGATGCTCTATGTGACCGTCAGAGAGTTCGGAAATGTGGATCAAGCCCTCGAGCCCGTCTTCGAGGCGCGCAAACGCACCGAAATCCGCGAGATTGCTGATGGTGCCTTCCGCCAGCTCGCCAACGTAGTGTATTTCTTCAACGTTGGCCCACGGATCTTCGATCAGCCGCTTCATACTAAGGCCGATCCGGCTGCGCTCATGATCGACATGCAGCACGTAAACGTCGACCTCTTGCCCGACCTTGACGGCGTCGCGCGGATGTTTGCCACGCTCGTACGACATCTCCGACACGTGGACGAGTCCGTCCGCACCACCGAGATCGACGAATGCACCAAAGTCAGCGATGGAACTGATACGACCCTTTCTGATTTGGCCCTCGACCAACTCGTTCAGAATCTTCTTCTTCTGAACCGACCGCCACTCTCGAAGCGCTAGACGTTCGCTCATGATCAGGCGTCGCTTCCGGCGTTCTACCTCGATGACCTTCACAGGAACGGTTTCCCCGATGAACTCAGCGAGTCGCTCGGCAGCGCCTTGATCCTTACCGGCAAGCCTGGACAGATGGCTGCGCGGCAGGAAGCCCTGCAAATTACCGAAGCCGACCAGCACGCCACCCTTATTGAAGCCGACGATCTCGAGCTCGATGATCTCGCCGCTCTCCATCACAGCTTGGGCATCATCCCAATCCGTCAGGGTAAGCGCCTGATGAATCGATACGAGCACCTCGCCTTCACGGTTTTCGGGCCGAATCACGATCGCCTGGACCGTGTCGCCAACGTTGATCTTGTCGAAGTAGCCAGGCGGCAGGCGCAAAACATCGCTGCTCGGAACAACGCCGTCCTGCTTCGCGCCGATGTTGATTGTGAGTTGGTTACGCTCTTTGCCTACGATGACGCCTTCTACCAGATCACCCCGCTGCATCCGCTCAGGCAGGTAATCGCCCTCGCGCAGCAGCAGTTCCATCATCGAGACACCTTCGGATTCGGCCCGACGTTCCATGTCGTCGAGCGACTCCTCCCCCGGCTCATCCCCAGCCGCAGCATCAGCTTCGCTCTCGTCAGCTTCCTCACGCGAGTCCAATCCCTCTTCGGCGACCACCTCCGAGGTCTCGGGCTCCTCGCCTTTCACTGCTTCTGAAGGCTCTTCGTGAGCCACCTCATCCGCTGACAACGGTGAGCCGTCGTCAGTGGACGAGGTGGGGGACGTGTTCTCAGCTACGTCCTCGGGATCGTCGTCTTGGGCCGGTTGGGTCTCGTTGGGCTCGTCCACTAGTCGTCGTCGTCATCCTCGTCACTGGGGTCATCGCCGTCGAACGCTTCGTCTTCCTCTTCTATCACATCTTCGTCCTCGTCCTCGTCTTCGTCCTCAACCTCGTCGTCCTCCCTATCGTCGCCGACATCGAGGCTGTCTTCTTCGTCATCGTCCGGCTGCGCCTCGTCGGCGACATCGTCCGTCGCCGCGGCAGTCGACGCCGTCAGCGGATCCAACGTGTCCTCGTCGATCGCGATCCGCTCAATGTCGATATCGTCCTCGAACAGCTCCGCAAGCAGCGCATCACTCAAATCGAGCTCACCGCCGCCGCCAGCAATGGCCACTTTCTTGTCCTCCGGTACAGAGCGACGCTCGAAGCCTGTACCCGCAGGTATGAGCTTACCGATAATCACGTTCTCCTTCAAGCCGATCAGATAATCCGTCTTGCCCTGGATCGCCGCCTCAGCCAGAACGTTGATCGTGTGCTGGAAGCTCGCAGCGGAGAGCAGGCTTTCCGTAGAGAGCGATGCCTTGGTGATTCCGAGGAGCATTGGCTGATATGTCGCGGTCTTGCGGTTCTGATCTGCCATGGACGTGTTCATCTCTTCGATCTGCATCCGCTCAATGAAATCGCCGGGAAGAAGCCCAGTGTCGCCAGGTCTGAGAATTCTGACGCGGCACAGCATCTGGCGAACAATGATCTCGATGTGCTTGTCGCTGATGGCGACACCCTGAGAGCGATACACCTTCTGGATTTCGTCCAGGAGATACGTCTGAGTTGCGTGCACACCCTGGATCTCGAGGATCCGATACGGGTTCTTCGGGCCTTCCGTCATCTGCTGGCCCGCTTCGACCATCCCGCCGTCATCGACGAGTAGATGGGCACCCGCCGGCACGATGTACTCCTCTTCGCGTCGGTGCTCCCTCCGGACAAGAATCGTCCGATCGTCGATGTCGACGATGCCGTCGTTCTCCGCAACAAGGCGCTGATTGTCCTCTTCGGCCTTCGGCGGGGTCGCAAGCTCCTCACCGGCCTTGACCTCGTCTCCTGGCTTGACCTTGCGCCGCCAACCCTTCTCTAGCACATATTCGTCCGCGATCATCTGCGAGTCGGCGACAGTTAGCGTGAGGATCTCACCTTCCTGATGCAATCGTACGCGTCCGCTGATGTCGGTCAGGAGGGCTTCACCTTTCGGATTCCTAGCCTCGAAAAGCTCTTGCACGCGTGGAAGACCGTGAGTGATATCGCCACCGCCGGCGGCCACGCCACCGGTATGGAATGTGCGCAACGTCAGCTGAGTGCCAGGCTCGCCGATCGACTGGGCGGCGATGATTCCGACGGCCTCACCGATGTTTACGACGCCACCGCGCGCGAGATCGCGGCCGTAGCAAGCCTGGCAGATACCGTGCCGCAGCTCACAAGTCAGCGGAGACCGGACGACCACTTCGGTTACGCCGGCATCCTGAACCCGAGCCGCATCCACTTCGTCCATGAGGACACCGTCCTTGACGATGACCTCGCCTGTGTTCGGATCCGCCACGGCGCCCTGGGCCATTCGCCCGACGAGACGGCTCCCGATCGGCTCCGCCATTACCGGATCCGTCCTCGGGCCTATAGCGATCCCACGGGTCGTATCGCACTTCGTATCGTTGATGATCGCATCCTGCGCGACATCGACTAGGCGACGGGTTAGATAACCGGCGTCCGCAGTTCTGAGCGCTGTGTCTGCGAGACCCTTCCGGGCACCGTGTGTCGAGATGAAGTACTCAAGCGTCGAAAGGCCTTCGCGGAAGTTAGAACGGATCGGGAGATCGATGATCCGACCGGATGGATCGCTCATCAGACCCCGCATACCAGCGAGTTGGCGGATCGGGTTGAATCCGCCCTTGGTGGAACCGCTCGCCGCCATGAGGCGGATGGAGCCGAATTCGGGCAACTCATCCCTCACCGCGTCCGTCAGGACATCGGTAACACGATTCCACACCTCGATAGTCCTTCGATAGCGCTCGTCATCGGTGATCAGGCCCCGCCTGAACTGCCGCTGCAACTCGAGGACGGTTTCGTCGGCTTCGGCGATGATCTCCTTCTTCCGGGCCGGGACGACGATGTCGTCGACCGCGATCGAAAGGCCGGAACGGGTCGCGAACTCGAAACCGACCTGCTTCATTCGATCAACGGCCTCGGCCGTCTCCGCTGGTCCGAGTTCGTCGTAGATCTCGGCGACAAGATCCTTGACCTCCGACTTGCCCATCGGAGTGCCGGGATCGTAGAAGCGTACGTGCTCCGGGATGTGGCTGTTGAAAATCGCGCGCCCAACAGTCGTATTCACCATCCGTACACGCGCCTTGCCGTCGGCATAGCGCACCTTATCCTCATCGTAGTAAGTCTCGGTACGCAACACGATTGCCGCATGCAAATGAACTTGACCGAGCGCATACGCGAGATCGACTTCCTCGAGCGACCCGAAGGCCCTCCCGGCGCCGAGCGCTTTGTCACGCGCGATCGTCATGTAATACATTCCGAGAACCATGTCCTTCTGGGGCTCGACGATCGGCTCACCAGAGGATGGTTTTAGTAGATTGCGACTGGCCAGCATCAGTTCGCGCGCTTCGCGTTTCGCCTTCTCAGAAAGAGGGACGTGAACCGCCATCATGTCGCCGTCGAAGTCGGCGTTGAAAGCTGCGCACACCAGGGGATGAATCTGAATCGCCTTGCCCTCGACCAACACTGGCTGGAACGCCTGGATTCCCAAACGGTGCAGTGTCGGCGCTCGGTTCAGCAGAACGGGATAGTCGATGATGATCTCTTCCAGGACTTCCCAAACCACCGGATCCATCTTCTCGATCAGTCGCTTAGCGCCCTTAACATTGTGCGCATAGTTGTATTCAACGAGCTTGCGCATCACGAACGGCCGGAACAGCTCGAGCGCCATGGTCTTGGGCAGCCCGCATTGATCGAGCTTGAGCTGCGGACCGATAACGATAACGGAACGGCCGCTGTAATCGACGCGCTTGCCGAGAAGGTTCCGCCGGAAACGCCCCTGCTTACCTTTCAGCATGTCAGACAAGCTCTTGAGCTTTCGCCTACCACGTGCGGAAACCGCCTTACCGCGCCGACTGTTGTCGATCAGGGAATCGACGGCTTCCTGAAGCATCCGCTTTTCATTACGGATGATTACGTCAGGAGCGCCAAGCTCCAAGAGCCGTCGAAGCCGATTGTTGCGATTGATCACGCGGCGATAGAGATCGTTGAGATCGGAGGTTGCGAATCGTCCCCCGTCGAGTTGAACCATCGGACGCAAGTCCGGCGGGATAACCGGAAGCACTTCGAGGATCATCCACTGCGCGCGATTGCTCGATCGCCGCAAAGCTTCGACCACCTTCAGTCGCTTGGTCGACTTCTTGCGGCGCTGCTTCGAACGACCATACATGATCTCATCGCGCATTTCAGCCGCGACCTGCGCAAGATCCATGTTCGTGACGATGTCGAAGAGCGCCTCGGCGCCCATTCCAGCTTCGAATACGATCGGAAAAGCTTCCTTGAGATCCCAATACTCGGCTTCGGTCAGAAGCTGCATGACCTCGATCGAACGGATCTCATCTAACCGGGTGGATAACTCCGATTCAGCTTCGGCTATCTCCGACTCGTTGCCCATGTTGCCTTGGCCACTAGCAAGGGCGCTCAACTCGTCTCTGCGCATTGCGAGCGACGCTTCAAGCTCTCTCGCCTGATCCTCAGCCTCCGCCTGCATATCCGACAATCGTGCCTGGAGCACCTCGTTCAACCGATCGTAAGCTTCGTCTTCGATCCTATCACCGCGCATCGCAAGCGTGGTTCCGGTCGGCTCGAAAACGATCTTCTTGCGCGCCTTCTTCCCGCGCAATTCGTTGAGACTTTCCTGCATCTCAGCGGCCGCGGTCATCAGAGCGGAAGTCTGGACGTCGAGCTCCGCAGCGGCAGCGGAGCGCTCTTCGCCCGCCAGTGCCTCGAAACTTTCGAGCGCCACCTTAGCCTCGGCGCGGGCTTCCTTCGCGTTCTCATCACCCTCGTCGCGAATGACCTCGAGGCGCGTCGAGTGCTCCTCTTCGAGCAACTTGATCGCGCGCTCCCTCTCATCCTCGTCCACCTTCGTTACGATGTATTGGGCGAAGTAGAGGACTCGATCTAAGTTACGGCGGGAGATGTCGAGGAGGATTCCGAGGTAGCTCGGTACTCTGCGCGTGTACCAAATATGGGCCACAGGGCTTGCGAGCTCGATATGCGCCATGCGCTCGCGACGAACCCTGGCGCGCGTCACTTCGACGCCACATTTGTCGCAAATAATCCCTCGATAGCGGATCTTCTTGTACTTGCCGCAGTAGCACTGCCAGTCCTTCGTGGGGCCGAAGATGGCCTCACAGAACAAGCCGTCCTTTTCCGCGCGCAAACGACGATAGTTGATCGTCTCAGGCTTCGTGACCTCACCGTGAGACCACGACCGAATCTCATCGGGTGATGCGAGACTGATGCGGATGGAGTGGAATTCCTTGATGTCCAACCCAGTGGCCTCCTGGACGGGTCCTTCAGGCAAGCTCCAAGGCACGCGTGCCGCTCGGCACCGTGCCCGGATCATGATCGGAAGATCGCGGTCGCCTGTCGTCGTATCGTGCCCCGAGCCCGAAAACATGCATCTTCGGCGCTCGAGAACGTAGGGCGTAAGTATACGAAACCGGAACGCTTGGTCAAGATCGCGAGCGGCGCAGGCCTGTAGAGCGGTCCCGGGGCGAATCGGGGTCGACGCAACTGGGGAGCTGCGGTACTTCCGTAGCCGCACCTTGTACTTTCGCGTGCACCGATCGGCCGGACACCGTCGAATGCTTGACCGTTGGCATCCCGCTTCTTAGACTTCGCCATCGTGAACATACCGGACGGATCCCGCATGGTCGCCGCGGCCGATGTTGCCCGACCGCGGGCATCATGCCCGCGCTGTGGCGTTAGGATTTTAGCGGAGCCTATCCGCGTCGTTTCGTCCACTGACAGTGGGCTGCGCGATGCTTTACTCTCCGGTCGCCTGAATGTATTCGAGTGCACTGCGTGTGGTGCGCCGGTTCGGATTGTTGCACCTCTCCTCTTTCACGATCCAGAAGCGTCGGCAGCGTTAGTCTACTTGCTGGATGGGCTTTCCAGTTCCCATGAGGAGCAGCAAAGGACCATCGGCAGCTTGACCAACTCGGCTCTACAAGGCCTTGCCGAAGGGTCACCGCGTGGCCACCTCTTGCATCCGACGATCTTTCTAACCGAAGATAGCTTTCATGAAGCTGTGCTAGTCGCGAGCGGTGTGCCCAAAGAGTCGCTCGAGCGAGCGCGACAGTTGACGAGCCTCGCCGAGCGACTTGCAGGAATCGACGATGATGCCGCACTCATCGAAGCGCTCTGCGAGTCTCCTCACAGCTCCGACCCAATGCTCATCCAAGTCTGCCTGGAGCTTGCTGAACGCTCGATCGGGAAGGCCGATCAAGTCCAGGCGGACAGAATGCTTTCTCTGGCCAAACGTCTGCGGGAGCACATCGAACCGCCCAAGATCGAGCTTGACGCAGTACTCGAAGCGCTCGAAACCGCCCGAAACGAAGATCGGCTTGAGGAGCTGGTTCAACAGATCCGTCCTGTGCTCGACTATACGTTCTTTGTGACCTTGACCGAGCGGATAGAGGCAAATGCCGAACGGAACGGCCAGCAGGCTTCCGTCAACCTTGTGGAATTGCGAGGCGCTCTGACAGCTGCGATAGATGCAGTGGATGCCTTCGAACGTCGATGGGCTGATTCGTCAGGCCTATGGATCGAGCACCTCGTCGCCGCGCGAAACCAAGAGCGCGGCGCGCAAATACGGATGATGGCCTTCTCAGGACTGCTGGATCCGATGTTCTACTCGGTGTTGAGAGGCTTGCGTGACGCTGTTTCAGATAGTGAAAGCGAACGTGAGGCCAACCTTGAGTCCGTCGATACTCTCGCCCGAGAAGCACTCGAAAAGGTGCTGGAGCTACAGCGGAGTTTCGATCACCCGTCTAGCGCTTCCGTCAACGCTTCTGGAACGCCTTCATGATTTATGAGCCGCAGGAGTCGCCGGATCGCCCGGGCCGACAGGGCCGCGAGCGTGAACTCGCCGCAGCCATCGTTGGGATGGCGATCGTGGGAGCGCTCGTCTTTCAGTTCTCGTGTAGGGGTGTCGCCGTGGGTCCGGCACGGTGGCTTTGCCCTAACGCCGATATGGTGACGGATTCGGATGCCGGCGAATCGGATGATGGTGAGTCCAACGAGGAAACGGACGAAGATCAAGCAGATGACTCGGGCGATGTCGACGCAGGCTTCACGGATCCCTTTGGTTCGCCTGAAGAAGGAGCGATCAACGCGATTCCTACCGAAGAGCCGGCGTTCTCAAGGCCCGTGCCGACCATGCGTCCGGTGCAGACACAGGGCGCGAATCCCTTCGGGGTCGGGGGCGGCGACAACGATTCGTCGACAAGCGAGCCTGGCGATGGGAGTCCGACATTGGCAATTCCTTCGGGTCCGGGTGACCCGACACGCAGTAGAACGCCATCGTCACTGCCGAAGCGAGCAACCGGCTACCCCGGTGGCGATGACTCGACCAACACGCCAACGCCGACCGTCTCCTCTCCATATCCGGGCGGCTGAAACTACGCAGACCCTCCGGCCATCCCGAGAGCGAAGCGGCTTGTCGAGACGAAGACGAATATGAATCCAGCAGCTCTGGCCAGACTAGAGGTCGTTCGACACCGACTTGCTTCTGTCGCGGAGTCGATGGGGTCGGCGCTGGTCAGGGCATCGCGCTCGGCGAACATAAAGGAGCGCGGCGATCTGTCGTGCGCGGTGTTCGACGCCGAAGGCCGTCTGATCGCTCAAGCCGCCCACATTCCTGTTCACCTTGGCGCGCTCGAAGCCGCGGTGGATGCGGCCCGCAGCCAAGTCTCCCATTGGGATGAGGGTGATGTCATCGTCCTCAACGATCCCTATTCGGGCGGCAGCCACCTTCCCGACCTCACAACCGTCTCTGCTGTTTTCGCGCCTCTTCAGATGCATGATCGCGATGCTGGTTCGCTCGTCACGCCGGCGTTCTTCCTTGCCACGCGAGCTCATCATGCTGACATCGGTGGCACCACTCCCGGATCACTGTCGATAGCATCCGACCTATTCGGCGAGGGTCTCATCCTACCTCCGGTCCACCTTGCGCGGCGAGGAGCGATCTGCGACGACATCGCCAGGATCATAGGCGCTAACTCAAGGACTCCTGACGAGCGGAAAGGCGATCTAGATGCGCAAGTCGCGAGCCATTCGGTTGGGGCTCGCCGGCTCGCCGAGGTGATGACAGCTACGATCGATCTCGAATCCGCTTGCTCGGAACTTCTCGAATGGTCCGGGCGATTGGCTGAGGCGCGCCTCCAACAGATTCCTGACGGGATTTATGGCTACGAGGATCAATTGGACGATGACGGCCTTGGCGGGGGTCCCTTCCGGATCCAAGTGGAGGTCACGATGAGGGATGGCAGACTTCACGCTGATTTCTCGGGCACGGCTGAGCAAGCGAAGGGCGGCATCAACGCTCCTCTAGCGGTGACGCGCTCGGCGGTTTCATACGTGGCGGCGTGTCTGGTAGGAGATGCGCCGATCAACGCCG
This sequence comes from Anaerolineae bacterium, assembly GCA_038913135.1. GTDB lineage: Bacteria > Chloroflexota > Anaerolineae > Epilineales > Epilineaceae > JBCLES01. The sequence continues at coordinate 16,860 of JBCLES010000036.1, read as the reverse complement.
GAGTCCTCTCACGAGTGAGCGTCTATGCTCCGGCTGGATCCCTGCTCGCTCCGCATCGCCCGGCACCGGTCGCAGGCGGCAATGTCGAAACGAGCCAGCGCGTTGTCGACGTCGTACTCGGCGCGCTGGCACAAGCTGCCCCCTGGCTCATTCCTGCCGCGTCGCAGGGCACGATGAACAACGTCCTTGCTGGGAGCACGCTTTCCCGCCGGCCATGGGCTTATTACGAGACAATTGGCGGTGGCTCGGGAGCTTCGGCTGCTGGTGACGGCGCCAGCGGGATCCAGGTCCACATGACGAATACGCGCAACACCCCGATCGAGGCCCTCGAAATGGAGTTCCCGATCCAAGTCGAACGCTATGCGCTCAGGCGCTACAGCGGCGGGAACGGATTGCGAATGGGCGGCGACGGCATTGTCCGCACTTATCGATTCCTCGAAGCGGCGACTATCTCCATCCTCAGTGAGCGCCGGGAAAGCAGGCCGCCAGGCGCAGCGGGCGGCAAGCCCGGCCAACCTGGGAAGAACATTCTTCACCGCAGCGGACACGCTGACACCATCCTCTCGGCGAAGGCAACGCTCACGGTCGAACCGGGGGATCTGATCGAAATACGGACGCCGGGTGGTGGAGGCTGGGGAACGGCAGAAGGTCCCGGCCCAGGGCCCGAGTCAGGGCCAGGGCTGGGGCCAGGGCTAGAGCTGATGCCCGCGGACCCCGAAGTTGATCACGAACTTAGCGCATGGCATTGACGCCCGTCACGACCCGCTAATGGACCACCGAGTGGCAAAGGTCGGTATGCCATAAAGGATGAACACCAGAACGAGCGCCCAAGCGATAACGTCGAGTAGAAACGGCTTGTCCCTGAGAAGAATATCCTCAGGGGCGCCGCCCGCACCTCTGACTTGGACGAGATACAGATAGCGGAACAGGCCGTACATCACGAAGGGAACCGTGATGAGCAGCGCGTTCGGGCTGATGGACTCGGGTCGATGCGGAGTTGTAATCGCATAAAGGGCATATGTGACGATTGTCGAGGCGGCCGCGATGGTAATCAGTTGATCGAGATATCGCGGCGTGTAGTCGTCGAGACTTCGCCTGTGTCCGCCTGCCGAATCAGCAAGAGTCTTGATCTCATTCTGCCGCTTGGCGAACCCTTGGAAGAGGGCGAGGTTGATCATTGAGAGATACAAATATGGCGAAATTACGGTGTCGATCGCGGCTCCTCCGGCCAAAACACGGAAGACGAATCCTCCGGCGATCGAGAGGACGTCCACGATAACAATGTGCTTGAGCGCGAAGATGTACGTCAGTTGAAGGAGGAGATAACCGACGACTGCGACGAGCAGCATCCGGCTCGCGCCTGGTGAACGCGCCATCGCGATCGCGGCTAGAACACCGGCCAAGGCGAGCACTCCAGACGCGACAATGGCCGTGCGTGTGCCGAGCGCTCCCGAAGCGATGGGTCTTAAGCGTTTGTCTGGATGCAATCGATCTTGGGGCGCATCCACCGTGTCGTTGAGCAGATAAACCGCGCTCGCTACGGCGCTAAAGATCGCGAAGACGCCCAAAGTCCGCAATATGAGAGCCGGCTGTGTCAATTGTCCGGACAGTGCGATCGCAGCGAAAACGACGAGATTCTTCGTCCATTGTCGCGGCCTGAGTGCGGCAAAGAGCGCGCCGATCCGACTGCGGCGCGCGGCGGGCTCGACCTCTATTGAACGATTACTTCGATTCGACATGGCAGGTCCGGCGACCGGTCTACGCCCGAATGGATCGGTCCGCATCGTGCAGGCGTTTCAATCCTGGTGACTGACTGTAGGGTAGAACAGTGCGACTGCACCGAGCCAAGGCCCACTGCAAGACGGCGGCCCGCCCGAGATTTCGGACGGGCCGCCCTCATACTTCTTCGTACAATCAAGATAGTTCTGATTCTACAACTAGCCGTGCGCGGGCTCGATGCCACCCACTCCAACCGCGAACGCTCTTAGCGTTTGGTGTACTGGGGCGCCTTTCGAGCTCGCTTGAGACCCGGCTTCTTACGTTCCTTCTCGCGCGGATCACGCGTCAGGAAACCGCCGCGTCGAAGAGCGCCCCGCTGGTCGGGGTCGGCAACGACGAGGGCCCGCGCCAGACCTTGCATCACCGCACCGGCCTGACCTGACAATCCGCCACCGCTGACGATGACCGTCACGGTAAATTTGTTAATCCCGATCGACTCGAGCGGCCCGAGCGCGGACTTCATGTCGCGCGCACGCGTGAAGAATTGATCCGCCGGCTTGCCGTTCACGATCATGGTGCCGCTTCCGGTCGGATAGTACCGCACCTGAGCCGACGATGTCTTCCGTCGACCGACTCCATAGTGGTACTTTCCATCGATATTGATCTTCATACGCCATCCTCTTTCGAAATTTTCAAGGAAATCAAGAAGCGTCGGCGCCGCGAGACGCGTTGAGCAAATATGGAGTCGGCACCTGCGCCTCGTGCGGATGCTCGGCGCCCGAATAAACACGAAGTTTGGTGAGATGCTGACGCCCGAGTCTGCCGCGTGGGAGCATGCCCTTGACCGCAAGCTTCAGCACGCGATCAGGGTGTCGGTCGAGCATGTCGCGCAGGTTCATGGACCGCAAACCGCCGGGATAACCGGAGTGGCGGTGATACATCTTGCCGTCCAAGCGATTGCCCGTGACCACGATCTTCTCAGCATTGACCACGATGACATGATCGCCCAGATCAAGATGCGGAGTCACTTCGGGCCGGTGTTTGCCCCGCAGAACTGAAGCGATCTGCGTGGCGAGTCGACCAAGGTTCTGACCGTCGGCATCGACGAGCCACCAAGTCTTATCGGCATCTTTCAAGTTGGGTACATACGTCTTCATCTTCCGTTCTCCACTTCGCGGCCCGACAGGCGCCCTGCCCGATCAGCGGCCGTCGCGATCGTTTCATTCGAAGGATACAGCACTTTTGTTAGAGTAAGCCCGTGAGCCGGAGCACGCCAAGCGGATCGACCGCTTGCAGATCCGTCCAACAGCGCGAGCACATGATCGGTTTCTAAGTTGCCCCGTCCGACGGCGATAAGGAATCCTATCGTCCGACGTACCTGGTGCCGAAGAAAGGCGTTGGCTTGCAGTACAATTTCGATCCTATCGCCGACGCGGGTGACTCCCGCCTGCATCATGTTGCGGATCGTCGGACCATTCACTGTCATCGGCCGCCCGAATGCTGCAAAGTCATGTATACCGACGAGATGAGCTGATGCTCGAGTCATCAGAACTTCGTCGAGAGCATCGCGGACCGCATACGATGTCCGTCGAACCAGCGGAGCGCGTTCAGGACCATTCCAGATGACGTAGAGATACTCACGTCCTTCGGCGCTATAGCGTGCATGAAAGCCGGCCGGCGTTTCTTCGAGAAACTTGAGCGCGACGTCCAACGGCAGAACCGCGTTAATCGCACGCAGCAAAGCCTCCGTGCTGTCCATCCATCGAGTGTCAAAGTGCGCAACCTGACCGGTGGCATGCACGCCCGCATCAGTTCGGCCTGCGCCGACGATCGAGACCTCTTCTCCCGAAACCCTAGCTACCGCTTCGCTGATCTCGCCGAGTACAGTGCGTTGACCCGATTGTCTCTGCCATCCGACAAAGTCGGTTCCATCATATTCGACAACGGCCTTGAGCCTCCGACCGTTCAGTCCACCAATTCCATGTAAACCATGGGTGCGGCGTCGCCGCTGCGCGGTCCAATGTGAATGATACGAGTATACCCGCCTGGACGATCCGCCATGTCCGGGCCGATAACATGGATCAATTTGTCGACGATCGACTTGTCGCTGATCTCGCGCATGATTCTCCGGCGGGAGTGGAGATCGCCTGTCCGCGCCAGTGTGATGATACGCTCGGACTCGGCCTGAATGGCTTTGGCACGAGTCGCCGTAGTCCGAATCCGCTCGTGGCGGAACAGTTCGGTCATCAGATTGCGGAAGAGCGAGCGGCGATGCGAGCTGCTCCTTCCTAGCTTGTGACCTGCTTTGCCATGACCCATAAGATTCGCCTCTAGCCCTAGCCCTAGCCCTCGGAACCGTCCGAGTTACCGGGCAGATACTCGATAAAGCCCTTGTCGGTAAGTGCATCCTTCAGCTCGTTAAGCGACTTCTGTCCGAAATTCCTGATCACGAGCATTTCGTCGTCGCCTAACGACATTCGCTCGAGAATCTCTCCTACGCGCGTAAGCCCTGCTCGCTTGAGGCAATTGTAGGCACGCACCGACAGGTCGAGTTCCTCAATCGCCGTCTCGTAAATGTGCTTCGGGATACCCTCGGACTCTGCTTCCTCAGGGACATCCACCTCGTCGCCGAAACCGGCGATGGAGCGGAATCGATCTGCAAGAATTGCAGCAGCCGCTCGAACAGAGTCCTCTGGCCGGATACTCCCGTCTGTCCAGACATCGAGAGTGAGGCTGTCGAAGTTCGCCAATTTGCCGACGCGCGTCTTGGCGACGGAAAATGCCACGCGCCTGATCGGACTGAATATCGCATCGACCGGCAGCTCTCCGATGGCGAGCTTGCCCCGATCGTCAGCCGGGGAGTAACCAATGCCGCGGGATACCATAATCTCCATCTGGAACTCGGCATCATGCGAATCTAGCGACAGAAGCGGTTGTTCAGGGTTCACGATCTCAAGATCAGACGGGATTTCGATGTCCGCAGCCGTGACCAGTCCTTCGCCGCTGGAGATGAGTCTCAAACGCCACTCGTCATCCCCATTCTGAGCAAGCGCCTTGAATCGGATCGCTTTCAAATTCAGAAGGAGCTGGGTGGTATCTTCGAGCGCGTTCGGAATGACGGAGAACTCATGATAGACATCGCCCAGCTTAACGCTGGTGATCGCTGTGCCGCCTAGACTGGACAAAAGCACGCGGCGAAGGGCGTTACCTATCGTCGTACCATAGCCTCCGTCGAGCGGGCTGATGGTGATTCTGGCGTAGCGCTCGGTTGACCGACTCACCTCGACGCGTGCAGGTTCAGTGGTCTTAGTTATCTCAGCTTCCACTTCGGACGCTCCAGCATATCGATCGCTTTCGTAGGATCAAACTCGCCGCTTCTTCCGCGGCCGGCAGCCGTTGAACGGAATGGGTGTAACGTCGGTGATGGAGTTTACCCTGAGGCCGCCTTGGCTCAATGCCCGGATAGCCGACTCGCGGCCAGGGCCTGGCCCCTTCACATAAACCTGAACTTCCCGCACCCCGTGTTCTCCGGCGTCCTTCGCAACCGCCTCACCGACAAGCTGCGCCGCATACGGCGTGCTCTTCCGGGAACCGCGGAAACCGACCGTTCCGCCACTTCGCCAGCAAAGTGCATTGCCGCCCTGGTCGGTTATAGTGATGATCGTATTGTTGAAAGTCGCATAGATGAAAGCCTTGCCGGACGGTACGTTCTTCCGAACGCTTTTACGCCCCTTCCGGCTCGCTACCCGTCGAGTCATTCGCGCCTCCGTGCGCCGTGTTTACTTCGCCGCCCGTCGCCGGACGGCCACGGTCTTGCGCGCACCGCGATTGCTGCGCGCATTGGTTCGGGTTCGTTGACCGCGGCACGGTAGCCGCCGACGATGTCGGATCCCGCGGTAGCAGCCGATTTCCTGCAAACGCTTTATGTTCTGTGAGATCGCCCGGCGGAGATCGCCTTCAACGGTCAAGTTCTGCTCGATATAGGCACGCAGAAGGCGAAGCTCCTCTTCCGTCAACTCCTTAATCCGAACAGTCGGATCAATGCCTGTCGCGGCGAGGATCTCTTTGCTCCTGGTCCGACCCACACCAAAAATATATGTCAGCGCGATCTCGGAATGCTTTTCTCGTGGAAGATCTACGCCTGCGATGCGTGCCATGAAGGACTCCTGGCCGGAAGCGGAGCTCTAAGCTCAGCCCTGGCGTTGCTTATGTCGAGGGATCTCGCAAATGACGTACACACGCCCACGGCGACGTACGATCTTGCACTTTTCACAGCGCTTCTTCACACTCGGTTGGACCTTCATTTTCACCACTCCCGGCGCTTGTCCGGTTGTCAGGCCGATTGGTGAGGATAGCCTAACGTCGCCAATCCGTCAAAGTTCGGAGTCTATCGTATGAAGCCCTCGTAGTTGCGCATCAGCAGCTGCGCCTCGAGCTGTTTAATAGTATCGAGAACGACTCCGACGACAATCAGCAGTCCTGTCGAGTCGATAATCATGGACTGTGTTGGGCCCAAGCCGGCCGGAGTCAGGAATTGGGCGAAAAACGGTATGACGGCTACGGCGCCAAGAAACAGCGCGCCACCGAGCGTGATCCTGTGTACGATCGTGGTCAGGAACTCCTCGGTTCGACGACCTGGCCGAATGCCTGGAACAAATCCGCCATTGCGTTGGAGAGTCTCGTGTAGGTTCTGCTGCCGGAAGACTACATCCGTATAGAAGTAGGTGAAGGCCAGCACGAGCAGAAAGTACGTCAGGAAGTACACCCAGCTGCTTCCCAGCTGAAACGTCTCCTGAAGCCATACTCCCACGTCCCTACCCGTTCCAGGCGGGGTGTTCGCTAGCAGGCCTCCGATCACAGCCGGGAAGACCAATAGTGAACCTGCGAAGATCAGAGGAATCATACCCGCCGAGTTTACGCGCAGCGGAATGTACGTCGACTGCCCGCCGTAGGTCTTTTGACCCCTCACCCGCTTGCCGTACTGGACCGGCACCCGCCGATGCCCTTCCTGGATGATGACGATCGCCCAAGCGGTCAGCACCGTCAAGACGAGGATGAACACAACCGCGGGAACACTCGATCTGGCCAACACGAACATGTTACGCGGTATCTGTGCAACGATGCCGCCGAAGATGATTATCGAGATGCCGTTGCCGATACCATCCTCGGTTATCCGCTCACCGAGCCAAAGCGCGAACATCGTGCCGGCCGTCAACGAAAGGAGAACAGTGATCGTGTTTAACGGAGATCCGATTCCGAAGTCGATCACGTTGGTTGCGGCCCCCGTAAACGCCTGCGTGTTCAGGAGCTGGATCTGAGCGACCGCTTGGACAATAGCGAGGGGAATGGTCATCCAATAGGTGATCTGGCTGATCTTATTCCGTCCCGCCTCGCCTTCCTTCGAAAGCTCCTCGAGCGCCGGCACGAGAGGCGTCAAGAGCTGGATGATGATCGATGCAGTGATATACGGATAAACGCCCATCGCGACGACAGAGAAGTTCTCGAGCGCCCCTCCGGAAAGCAGGTTCAGCATGCGCGTCAGCTGGCCAGCAGCTCCCGCGCTGCTGAAAACCGACTCCATAGCGGCCCGGTCCAATCCCGGTACCGGAATATGAGCCGCAAGCCGGTAAACGCCGAGCATCGCGAGCGTGAAAAGGATCTTTCGACGTAGATCCGGAACTCGGAATGTCTGAAGCAGCGAATTGAACATGAACGTCCCCTTGAACAAAATCGGGCGAACGCGCGGCGGTCGAGCTAGCGCCGTCGGCGTTGTTCACGCCGCATGCCGACGAGAGCATGAGCGTCCTCGAGCAACTCGACCCGGCCGCCGGCTTCAACGATGGCTTCGTTTGCTGCTGCGCTTACGCGGGGCGCCTGAATGTTAAGCGCCTTCTGCAGCGAGCCACCGGCAAGAATCTTGTAAGGCTCGTATCCATAATGCACGTTTCGAAGAAGCCCGGCCTGGGCCAAGGAGTCCGGTGTTACGTCCGCTCCGGCCTCGAAGTGCGAATCGAGCTGTTCGATATTGATCGGAACATACTCGACTCGGAAGATGTTCGTGAAGCCCTTGCGATAAGGCAGCCTGCGAACGAACGGCAACTGCCCGCCCTCGAAATAGGCCTTCTTACCGGCTCCGCTGCGGGAATTCTGACCCTTGCGACCGCGTCCCGCATAGTAACCGGCTCGGCCGGCATTACCTCGTGCGACGCGTCGTTTGCGCTTGTGCTGTCCCGGGCTCGGCCCGAGTTCATGCAGTTCCATACTTTCCTCCGCTCGGATCAAGCTCAGTCGGCCGACCCGGGATCTCCGAACGTCGCATCGGCATCCTGCACCGACTCGACGCTGACAAGATGTCGCACCGCGTACACCATTCCACGCACCGCGCCGTTGTCCGGCTGCAGGACCTCATCGCCGAGGTGGCTGAGCCCGAGTGAACGCACGGTCTCCTTTTGGCGCTTCGAATAACCGATAGCGCTCTTCGTGTAAGTGACCTTGATCATTTGACTATTCGGCATGGGTCCGGCTCCAGAACGGAAGCACGCGCTCGAGCGGCAGACCGCGCCGCCGCGCCTCCTCCTGCGGATCCTTGAGCTTCTGAAGCGCCTCGAAGGTCGCGAGAGTGACGTTGAGGACGTTATTGCTACCGTGGCTCTTGGTAAGGATATCCTTGACACCGGCTGCCTCGAGGACGGCGCGCGCGCCACTGCCTGCGATGACCCCGGTGCCCGGCGCGGCGGGACGGAGCATCACCTTTGCAGCGGAATGCCGGTGAATGACCTCATGGGGGATTGTGTTATCGAGAATCGGAACAGTGATCATTGTGCGCTTCGCGCGCTCGATCCCTTTGCGAATTGCGTCGGGAACCTCATTCGCCTTTCCGATAGCCACACCGACCCGGCCGCGGTTGTCACCGACGACAACCACGACCCGAAAGCGAAACGTCCGACCGCCCTTAAGGACCTTCGCCGTTCGCGCGATGTCTACTATCCGCTCATCGAATTCGGGCTCGGACCGTTCCTTCCGCTTTCGAGGCCGGCGCTGCTGTCCGCCTGAGTCCTGCTGTTGATTCGCCATACAAATCACCTAACCTTTAGAATTCGAGCCCGGACTCGCGCGCCGCATCCGCGAGCGCCCGCACCCGGCCGTGGTATTTGAACCCGCCGCGATCGAAAACAACGCTCTCGATTCCGGCTTCTTTCGCCCGCTCAGCCGCAGTTCGCCCCACTGCGATCGCTCGATCGCTCTTGGCCGCACCGTCGGCGACAACGCCGGGCTCTCGCGTCGACGCGGAAATGAGCGTATGTCCGCTGACGTCATCGATAAGTTGAACGTAGATGTGACGTGCGCTCCTGAAAACGGCCATTCTGGGCCTTTCTGCAGTCCCGCTCACGCGGCGCCGAACGCGCACATGCCGACGGCTGCGACTCGATCGTCTTTTCTCAGAGACCTTCGACATCATCCCTTCGCCTTGCCGGCCTTGCCGGCCTTGAGCGTAACGTGCTCGCCCTGATATCGGATGCCTTTACCCTTGTAGGGTTCGGGCGGACGCAGATTCCGGATATTGACAGCGACCTGTCCGACCGTTTCCTTGTCTATGCCGCTAACCGTCAGCAACTTGCCCCTATCTTCAACCGCGAACTCAATCCCGGTAGGCGGTTCGACATTCACTGAGTGCGAGAAGCCGACGTGTAAGACCAGCGTCGAACCCTCCTGTTCGGCCCGATAGCCCGTGCCAATCAGCTCCATTTTGCGCTCGAAACCATCCGTTACCCCTTCGACCATATTGGCAAGGAGCGAACGCGTAAGTCCATGGAGTGCCTTATGACGCGCCTCGTCGCTCGGACGGGTCAGGACGAGAGCGCCATCATCCAGCGCCACGCTGATCTCAGCATTGATCACCCGCTCTAGGCGACCCTTTGGTCCATCGACGGACACTTTCGAACCATCGATCGTCACGGTGACTGTTTCTGGAACTGTGATGGGTTGCTTTCCAATTCTCGACATACCGTTGCTCTCCTCGCTGAAGCTTCGCGGTCGCCTACCAGACGTGGCAGAGAACTTCGCCGCCGACGTTCTCGCGACGCGCGTCCTTACCTGTCATCACGCCCTGAGGGGTGGTCAAGATAGTCGTACCCATCCCAGAGAGCACCCAAGGAATATCTCGCCGTTTCGAATAGACTCGCCGGCCCGGCTTGCTAACCCGCTCGAGGTGGGAAATCACTGGTTCGCGCTGCTCGGTGTAGCGCATCGCAAGGCGCAAAGTGGGGCGTGAGTCGATCTCAAGCGTTTCGAAACCGTCTATGTAACCCTCTTCCTTCAGAATTCGCGCGATCTCGACACGCATCTTCGATGCCGGCATCGAGACGAAGTTATGACGTCGCTCGTTCGCGTTGCGAATTCGAGTCAACATGTCGGCGATCGGGTCAGACATACTCATCGGTTCAACTCCGTTACCGCTTCAACAAGGTCGGATGGTACGCGAAGGACAGTTGGTCCACGTTCGATGCGCTTGATCACCAGCTCGACTTTACGACGCCGGGCACTTTGCCTTCCAACGCCAGCTGCCTGAAACAGATCCGGCAAAGCTTGAACTTGCGCATATACCCGCGGGGCCGGCCACAACGTTCGCAGCGATTGCGCACGCGAGTTGGATACTTTCTTCTCAGCTCTCGATACTTCATGCATGTCTTGGCCATCGTTGAAACTCCCCTTTGCTAGCGATCCTTGAACGGCATGCCCATGTGAGCCAGAAGTCGGCGCCCTTGCTCATCACTCTCCGCGGAGGTGACAATCGTCACCTCGAGACCGCGGACTTTGTCAATCTTGTCGTAATCGATCTCCGGAAAGATCAGCTGCTCTTTGATGCCGAGCGTATAGTTTCCTCGGCCGTCGAATGCGTCAGGGCTGATCCCTCGAAAGTCGCGGGTGCGCGGCAATGCGACCATGATCAGCCGGGTGAGAAAGTCATACATCCGCTCTCCGCGCAGAGTAACCATCACCCCGATCGGATTGCCTTCCCTCAGTTTGAAGTTCGCGATGCTCTTCTTCGCGCGTGTTACGACCGGACTCTGACCTGTGATCGCTGTGAGATCGGCAACCGCGTGCTCGATCGCCTTGGCATTGTCGAGCGCTTCGCCAAGGCCGATGTTAAGGACCACCTTTTCCAAGCGCGGAACCTGCATGGCAGAGCTGTAACCGAACTCTTCCACAAGGGCCGGCGCGATCTCTAGTCGATAACGCTCACTCAGCATCGTTGCCACGATTCAACTCCTCCCTTCAGTCAAGAACGGCACCGCAAGCGCGGCAGATCCTGACTTTTTGCCCGCTCGGCTGCACAGTAAATCCAACCTTCACCGGCTTGTCGCACGAACCGCATACCGGCATGACATTCGAAAGATTGATCGGGGCTTCGAACTCGATTATCCCGGTCTGAGTTCTAACACCGCCGGTCCGACGTTGGTGCTTCTTGACGATGTTGACCGAGTGCACCACGACGCGGCCCTTACGTGGGTCAACGCTTTGCACTTCGCCTCGCGTCCCACGATCGTTGCCGGCGATAACCTCGACCTGATCACCCTTGTGAATCCGTTGCATCTCACGCCTCCGACTGCGGCCTAGAGGACTTCCGGCGAAAGGCTCACGATCTTCATGAACTTGCGCTCGCGAAGCTCACGCGCCACCGGTCCGAAGATCCGCGTGCCACGCGGATTGTTGTCCTTGTCGATGATAACGGCCGCATTTTCATCGAATCGAATGTAGCTTCCGTCCGGACGGCCGTAACCCTTAACTGTTCTAACGATGACCGCCCTGACAACCTCGCCCTTTTGAACCGTCCCGCGCGGCGCAGCCTGCTTGACACTGCAAACAATGACATCGCCTACGTGCGCATATCGACGCTTCGAGCCTCCGAGCACCTTGATGCACATCAGCTCCTTCGCGCCGGTGTTGTCGGCTGATCGGAGACGCGTCTGCATCTGGATCATTAGTCTTCGCTCCTCTCGAGCCAATCGACGATACGCCACCGCTTCCGACGGCTCATCGGACGACACTCCTCGATTATGACCCGGTCTCCGTTGTTTGCTTCGTTTGACTCATCGTGCGCCATATACCGATCGTGGCGCCGCAGCACTTTGCGATACAAGCTGTGCTGAGTGATGCGCTCTACGAGCACTACTGCCGTCTTCTCGTTCGCAGTGCTGACCACTGTCCCCTGTAGGCGTCGTTTTGGCATTTCTCTTACTCCTGCTCACTTTCAGGCGCCGCTGCCGATGCTTCGTATGCGGCCCAAAGTTCACGCTCCCGGCGGATGGTCAGCAGCCTTGCATGTTCATGACGTAGCGACCGCAATCGATTTGGATCCGCGAGCTGACCAACGCTTCGCTGAAAGCGAAGGTTGAACATCTCGATGTGTGCAGCGTCCAACGCTTCTGCGATTTCCGTGTCGGAAAGCGCCCTGATCTCATGTGCGCGCATCAGCCGGTACCTCCGCCCAGACGGAACTGGCCACGCTTCACGACCTGTGTCTTCACCGCGAGCTTATGACCGGCAAGGCGAAACGCCTCGCGAGCTTGATCTTCGGTCACACCGCTCATTTCCATAATTACGGTTCCCGGCCTTATGACCGCTACCCACTCCACAACCGAACCCTTGCCGGATCCCATCCGGGTCTCAGCCGGCTTTTCCGTGACCGGCTTGTCCGGAAAGACCCGGATGATAATCTTGCCGCCACGCTTGACGTAGCGGACGATAGCGCGCCGCGCCGCCTCGATCTGCCGGCTTGTCATCCAGCCGCATGAAAGCGACTGAAGTCCGTAGTCTCCGAACTCGACGGAGTTGCCGCGCGACGCGGTGCCCTTCATTCGCCCTCTAAACTGCTTGCGGTGCTTAGTCCGCTTTGGCATCAACATCGTTAGTCTCCCGCAACGTCTGCGCCGGTCAATCCCGACACGCGACGACTAGTTCGAGAAGTCACTCTCGGTGGCGCCAAGCGGTTCATCGCCCGGCAATACTTCCCCGATATAAACCCAGCACTTTACGCCGATTCGACCGTAAGTCGTCAAGGCCTCCCACAACGCGTAGTCGATGTCTGCACGGAGAGTCTGGCGCGGAACTCTACCCAGAATTACCTTGTCGGTACGCGCCATCTCCGAACCGGACAAACGACCACTGACAACTATCTTGATCCCTTCGGCGCCGGCCCTCATTGCCCTGAAAGCCGCTTGCTTCATCGCCCGCTTGTGGCTGATTCGCCGCTCTAGCTGACTTGCGACCGATTGGGCGATGATGCTCGCGCTTATGTCGGGCTGCTTCAGTTCTGACACATCGACCCGAATCACCTGCGCATCGGTCATGGCCTTGAGCTTATCGCGCAGAATATTAACGCTTGCGCCCTTACGACCGATGATAATTCCCGGCTTAGCCGACTCGATCGTGACGTTGAGGCGCTTGGGGAAGCGCTCGATCACGATTTCCGTTATCCCGGCGTGTCCGAGATCCTTTCGGATCAATTCGCGCACGTCAAGATCTTCCTGCAAAAGTCGGCCATACTCGGCGCCTTCGGCATACCACCGCGCGCGCCACGGCTTGATGACACCAAGCCTGAAGCCGTAAGGATGTACTTTGCGTCCCATATGCTACTCCTCGGGCCCGGCGTTTTCGACGCCGAGCGGCTGCGCATTCGTTTCTCGCAACGCGACCGAGATGTGGCACGATCGCTTGAGTTCCGGCTTGAATCGCCCCCGTCCACCATAACGTCCACGCTTCATCGTCGGACCGGGATTGGCTTGAATCTCCGCGACGAAAAGCTCGCCGAGCTCAAGGCCATAGTTCTCTTCGGCGTTCGCGGCGGCGCTGCGAATGAGCTTGCGAATTGGTAACGCCGCCGAATTCGGAAGGAAGGTCAGCTGGTCAAGCGCGTCCGCCACCTGCATGCCGCGCACGATGTCCGTGACAAGGCGCACCTTGCGTGGCGACATCTTCAAGTGGCGCAGTGTCGCCCGTACCGCGAAGCCCATCGTGGTCGTTTCCATGATCAGCGGCGGACCGCTTTCTCCTTGTAGCTATGGCCCCGAAAAGTTCGTGTCGGAGAAAATTCACCGAGCTTATGTCCGACCATGTTCTCGCTGATGAACACAGGGACGTGCGTCCGCCCGTTGTGCACCGCGATCGTATGACCGACCATCTGCGGGAAGACCATGCTCGCCCGCGACCACGTCTTGATGACGCGCCGGTCGTTGGATTCGTTAAGCGCCTCAATGCGCTTGAGCAACTTTGGGTCACAGAAAGGACCCTTTTTCAGCGAACGTGACATCGTTCCCGTCTCCCTTCCGATCCTTACGTCTAGCGGCGCTTCGAGCGGCGACGCCGCACGATGAACTTATCTGTCGACTTATTGCGGCGCGTCCTAAATCCAAGCGCCGGCTTACCCCATGGAGTCTTCGGGCCAGGTAGACCGATCGGTGCCTTACCTTCACCACCACCGTGCGGATGGCTCGCCGGATCCATGGCGGAACCCCGGACCGTCGGGCGGCGCCCTAGCCAACGATTACGCCCGGCCTTTCCGATCTTCATGTTCGAATTCTCGACGTTCCCAACCTGACCGAGCGTGGCGAAGTTTTCCACCCTGACCCTTCTGACCTCGCCGGAAGGCAAGCGGATTTGCGCGTAGTCGCCCTCCTTGGCCAACACCTGGGCCGAAGTGCCGGCCGAACGTGCGATCTGTCCGCCTTTGCCACGCGATAATTCAATGTTGTGTACGACAGAACCGAGTGGGATCTCCATGATCGGTAATGCATTGCCGGCGCGGATCTCGGCGCCTGAACCGCTCTGGACGGCGTCTCCGACAGATAGGCCGAGCGGAGCCACTATGTAACGCTTCTCGCCGTCCGCATAGTGCAACAGGGCGATGCGGGCTGTTCGATTCGGATCGTACTCGATCGTCGCGACGCGCGCGGGAATGCCGACCTTGTCTCGCTTGAAGTCGACGATCCGATACTGCCGCTTGTGCCCGCCACCTCGGTGCCGCACCGACACTCGGCCACGGCTGCGTCCGGCCGATTGCTTCAATGGCTCGAGAAGGCTTTTCTCCGGACGAGATCGCGTGATGTCGTCGAAATTCTGGCCGGTCATACCACGCCGCCCAGGAGACGTCGGTTTATAAACTTTCACAGGCATATTCGCGTCTCCCCGATCAACCGACTACGTCGATGCTATCGCCGGTGCTCAACTTGACGATCGCCTTCTTCCAAGATGGTGTCTTTCTGATGACCCGTCCCCATCGGCGCGACTTTCCTGGGACGACCATCGTTCGAACTTCCGTAACGCTCACTTCGAAGATTTTCTCGATCGCCTTCTTCACTTGTCGCTTGTTCGCCTTGCGCGCCACTTCGAAAACGTACTGGTTGTTGTCGTCCGCCATCACGTCCGTCTTTTCGGTCATGATGGGTCGAATCACGACATCGTAATCGTGCATGATCAAGCCTCCCCGTCGCCGTGGCCATTGGAATCAGCCTTGGCCGAGTCTTCCCCGAGGTGGGAGATCACTTGTTCAAGCGCGTCGAGCGGCAGAATCACGCGGTCATGGCCAAGAATGTCCCGGACGTTCAGGTATCCGGCATGAACGTACTTGATGTTGGCCAGATTGCGGAGAGAACGCTGGGCGATTTTGTCGCCGGGCGCTAGGAGAACGAGTGCGGTGCAGTCCGGGCAAATCGAATTGAAGAGATTCGCCATATCCTTCGTCTTGGGGCCGATCGCCGCGATATCCTCGACGAGGAAGACCGATTGCTCAGCTGCCTTGGTCGACAAGGCGGACCGGAGCGCAAGTCGCCGCATCCGCTTAGGCATCCGCTGCGTATAGTCCCTTGGATGAGGGCCATGCGCGACGCCGCCACCGACGAAGTTTGGCGCACGCCGCGATCCGTGACGCGCATTGCCGGTGCCCTTTTGTCGGAACCACTTCTTCGTCGTTCGACTCACTTCGCCACGCGTCTGCGAATCGTGTGTACCTTGCCGCGCGTTCGCAAGCTGGCGGACCAGTGCCTGGTGCATTACGAAGCGATTAGGCTCGACGCCGAACACAAAGTCAGGCAGTTCCTGGTCGCGGAGCCGCGCGCCCTTCACGTCGAAAACAGGAGCGTGCATTAGGTCAGCCCCCCCTTCTTCGCTTTTGGCGCCCGACCGTGAAGCTCGATAAGCGCCCCTGCGAAACCAGGCACGGCACCGCGAATGGCGACGAGGTTGCGCTCCGGATCGGCCATCACGACTTCCAGATTCTGAATCGTGATCCGCTCACCACCCATCCGGCCAGCCATACGCTTGCCCTTGACCACCCTGCCGGGCGTCGTCCCCGCTCCCACAGAACCTGGGGCTCGCTCACGATCGCTCTGTCCATGCGTCTTGCGCTGCCGACTAAAATTGTGACGCTTGATCGTACCTGCGAATCCAAGGCCGCGGCTCACGCCGACGACATCGACTCGATCGCCGGGCTCGAAAATACCGGCATCGAGCCGATCGCCAACTGCCAAAGACACTTGTTCGCCATCGGCAAGTCGGAACTCGCGCAGATGCTTCACAGGCGAAGAGCCCGAGGCCCTTAGGTGACCGAGCGCGGGACGCGTCAAGCGACTCTCGCTCGTTTCGCCAAAGCCAAGCTGCACCGAGCGATAGCCATCATGCTCGGGCGTCTTCAGCTGGGTAACTCGGCATGGACCGGCCTCGATCACTGTGACCGGCACGGCGACGCCTTCACTGTTGAATATGCGGGTCATGCCCCGCTTGTAGCCCAATAGTCCCTTCATCGTCTCGATCCCACTTCCCGTGCCGTGCGCAGGGCGCACCGCTGCGGATGCGAGCTCACTAGCTCGACTTGATCTGGATGTCTACACCGGCCGGCAAGTTCAACCGGGTTAGCGATTCGAGCGTCTTTTGACTCGGATCCACGATATCGATCATCCGCTTGTGCGTGCGAATCTCGAATTGGTCGCGCGAGTCCTTGTCGATGAACGTGGAGCGCATGACCGTGAACTTCTCGATACGTGTCGGAAGCGGCACCGGCCCGACGCACTGAGCACCGGTACGTTCAGCTTCCTCGACGATCTTCTTCGCCGATTGATCGATCACTCGGTGATCGTAAGCCTTGAG
>JBCLES010000035.1:0-28149 GCA_038913135.1 Anaerolineae bacterium | reverse complement strand
GCGGCACAACGAGGTGATGTATCACGTGGGGCGGCCGGGGCACGACGGCCTGATGGAGTGGATCCTCTTCGCCTGGGGCATCGACGGTCATAACAGTCACACCAACGTTTGCTCGGCCGGCGCGCGCGCTGGCTATGCGTTCTGGACGGGCCTTGACCGGCCTTCGCCGGACTACGCCAACGCGCGTGTGATCCTACTGATCAGCTCGCACCTGGAGTCGGGCCATTACTTCAACCCACACGCGCAGCGGATCATCGAAGGGATGCACGCAGGGGCCAAACTCATCGTGTTCGATACGCGGCTTTCGAACACGGCGAGCCGCGCCGACCACTGGCTAGCCCCGTGGCCGGGCTCCGAGGCGGCGATGCTGCTCGCCATAGCGCGCCACCTAGTCGCGACAGGCCGCTACGATCGGGACTTCGTGCGGACGTGGGTCAATTGGGAAGCGTATCTGGACGCGGAGCGCCCGACGAGTCCGCGCACGTTCGAAGCTTTCGAGGCGGCGCTGCTCGAACTCTATGCGGAATACACTTTCGACTTCGCCGCGGCAGAAAGCGGAGTGGACGCCGCGCAGATCCGAGTTGTCGCCGAAGAAGTCGCCCGCTGCGAAGGCAAGCTGGCGACGCACACGTGGCGCAGTGCGACGGCGGCCAACTTGGGCGGCTGGCAGGTCGCGCGCTGTCTCTGGTTTCTGAACGTCTTGACGGGCTCGATCGGAGTGCCGGGTGGGACGTCGATGAACACGTGGGACAAGTGGATCCCGCGCCCGCACAGTCTGGCTGGACACCCTGAACGCTGGAACGAGCTGACGTGGCCCCGCGAGTATCCGCTGACGTTCTTCGAGCTTTCATTCCTCCTGCCGCACCTGATGGCTGAAGGGCGCGGCACTCTCGACACGTACTTCACGCGCGTCTACAACCCGGTTTGGACGAATCCGGACGGGGCGCGCTGGGTGGAGATGCTCTCCGATCCGGACAAGATAGGGCTGCATGTCTGCATGAGCCCGACGTGGAGCGAAACGGCGTGGCTAGCGGATTACATCCTCCCGATGGGCCACGGCGCGGAACGCCATGACATCGTAAGCCAAGAGACGCACGCGGGCTGCTGGATCGCGTTCCGCCAGCCGGTACGGCGGGTGGCGATGGAGCGGGCCGGGACGGTTGTGAAGGACACCCGAGACGCGAATCCGGGAGAAGTGTGGGAAGAGACGGAGTTCTGGATCGAGCTTTCATGGCGAATCGATCCGGACGGCTCGCTTGGGATCCGGAAGCACTTCGAATCACCGTATCGGCCGGGCGAGCAGATCCGGGTGGAGGAGTACTTCCGGTGGATGTTCGAGAACTCGGTGCCGGGTCTTCCGGAGGCCGCGGCCGCGGAAGGGTTGAGCCCGCTCGAATACATGCGCCGCTACGGCGCCTTCGAGATGCGCGGCGGGGCCAGCGCGCCATACTCCCAGCCGCCGGCGGAGGCGGAACTCGCCGAGGCGCACGATGATCCGGCGACGGGCGTGATCCGGACAAGCGTCAAGGCGGCAGCGAGCTCAAACATCACGCCCCATCCGGTCTTCCCGGACGAGGGCGACGGCCGGCCTATCGGCCTTCGGCTTCACGACGGCCGGGCGGTGCGCGGCTTCGACACGCCGTCGCGGCGTCTCGAGTTCTATAGCCCGACGCTGGTCGAATGGGGCTGGCCGGAGTACGCGATTCCGACGTACATCAAGAGCCATGTGCACCCGGAGCGGATCGATCGGGCAGCGGGCGAGCGCATTCTTATGTCGACGTTCCGCCTGCCGACGTTGATCCACACGCGCAGCGGTAACTCGAAGTGGCTGTACGAGATCAGCCACAAGAACCCGCTCTGGATCCACACGGCGGACGCGGCGGCGGTCGGCCTGGAAACGGGCGACCTGGCACGGGTGACGACGCAGATCGGTCATTTCGTCGTCCGCTGCTGGGTAACGGAAGGGATTCGGCCGGGGGTGGTGGGCTGTTCGCATCACCTGGGCCGCTGGCGGGTGCAGGCGGATGGGGGCTCGAAGATGTCGTCGGCGCTCGTCGACATGGAGCGGGGCGACGGGAGTCTGAGCCTGCGCATCCTGGAGCCGGCAGGGCCGTTCGAGAGCGCGGATCCGGACACCAGCCGGATCTGGTGGTCCGACGTGGGCGTTCACCAGAACCTGACGTTCCCTGTCCAGCCGGATCCGGTGAGCGGCATGCACTGCTGGCACCAGAAGGTGACGGTGACACGGGCGGAGGCTGGGGATCAGAACGGCGATGTCTACGTGGACACGGTGCGTTCGCAGGAGATCTTCAGCGAGTGGCTCGCGCTTACGCGATCGGCGGACGTGGTATCACCAAACGGCTTGCGTCGCCCGCACTGGCTGCTGCGGCCGTTTCGGCCGACTAAGGATGCGTATCGGCTGGAGGGTTGAGCGCATGCCTTCGATGAGCGAGGAGGGGCGAGCGGTGCTTCCGCGGGCGACAGTGGCTGGTGCCGGGCATGGGTTTCGTGAGGCATGAACTCGCGGGTGCCGGGAGCCATGGTTGTTGGGTCCAAGTCCGTGAGCTTACGGAACAGCAGGCCTTCGTGAGACTCGAATCCGTCGACCGCGCACGGTGACCACTGCGCCGCTCTCAAGAGCATCAGCGAAGTCGGCAAGTACCTGGACCATCAGCTCGATGCGCCTGGCCGCGGGCACATCCGGCAAACGCGCGACTCCGGCATGAGCAACTCCCTCACGATAGACAAGCTTGCCGAAATCTGTATCGATCGTGACCAGGACTCGGTTCTGGCCGAGGGCGATCTCGAGCAGGGCCGCATCACCGGGATCAGGCCCCAGTTGCCGCGACTCCACGACATCGTGCCCATCCTCAGTCAGCCAGACCGCCAAGCGTCGACCGGCGCAGCGGTCCACGAGAAATCTCACGAACCGACGATCACAATGGCGTCAAGGGAGTCATGTGCGACCACGGCGTGGGCATAGGCGAGGCACGCCTGGATATCTGCAGGCTCAAGATCGGGGTAGTCGGCCATGATCTCCGTCGGCGACTCTCCTTGTGCCAAGAGGCTGAGTATCATCTCAGCGGAAACACGCATTCCACGGATGATGGGCTTGCCGCCGAAGATGGCGGGGTCGGACGTGATACGGCGAAGTAGTTGATCCTGCGCCATGACTTGCCTCCAGATTTCTTCGGCGCGACGGGGTATGGGCGTCGGCGCGGCTAGCCTTCGCCATCGGGGTTCATTCTACGCCTGATGGCTATCTTGGTCAGGCTCTTTTCGGTCATCATCAGGGCGGTGGGAGCCTGCGCGACTCACTTACCGATCCGATGCGCGGCCCGAAGCGGATTGGTTTCAGCGGTCCTATCAAGGGGACGGAATGACTTCGACGCGAGGGAACATCGGCGCGGCGCTCCCGCGGGCGATCCGTCTGCTGGGCCGCCTCTGGCTGCACGAGCTGGTGCCGGAGGATGTGGATCCGATCCGCGGCCTGCCGGAGCTCGGCCCTGAGCTGGACGAGGCGATCCGCGCGCGCGGCGGTGACACGGATGCTGCGCTGGTCGACCTGGCGGTCGAGCACCATCGGCTTTTCGGGATCGAGATGCCGCCGTACGAAAGCGTGTTCGTCGACCCGTCCGGGATGCTAGGGGCACCGGCGTCCGAACGGGTAGCCGCGCGCCTGGAGCGAGCGGGATGGCAGCAACCGCCGGGAGTTCGCGTGGCGGCGCCGGATCATATCGGCCTGGAGCTGCTAGCGCTCGGCGATCTCGTTGAGTCGGGAGCGGACGAGGCGGCGGACGGCCTAGTCCGCGACCACTTGGCGCTGTGGGCGCCCCCGATGGTGCTCGCGCTCGAAGGCTTGGGGGCGCACGGCGTGTATTGGGCGCTCGGAGATTTGACACTGGAGGTGGTGCTGGGGCGATTGGCCGCGGCCGATATCGGGACTTTGGCCGAAGGGGAGCGGGAATCAGGGCGGGCGGCGAGTGACGGGGGGGCGGCGGTCGGGTCGGAGAAGGCGCGCGGTGAGGAGCGAGAAGCGAGTGGGGGGACGGTCGAGCGCAGGGACGTGCGGGTAAACCGTGACCCGTTTCCGGAGCTGCCGCCGGCGCCGAAGTATCGTGGGAGCGAGGTGGAGGGGGAGACGAATCAGGGCGGGGGCGGTAGAGGCAGCGCCAGCGACATCGACGGTAATCTCGACGGCGACGGCGGCAGCAACATCAACGGCGATCGCAACAGCACTAGCGACGGTGATCGCGACGGCGCCAGCGACAGTTCGTCAACGGACCGGCGGCGCGCTCGGCGGTTGACGATCGCCCGCGAGGCGGGGCTCTACTTGAGTCGGCAGCGGATCAAGGATGCGGCGCGCGCCGCGGGCTTGCCCGTGCCGAGCGGGGCCGGCGAGCGCTCCGGAGTGCTCCTAGACCTGTTCCGGACCGCGCGGGCTTACGATGCGGAGGCCGCGCTCGCCGAAGAGCTCTGTTCGGTCTTCGTCGAGATGGGGGAGCGGTATACGGCTGTCGCGGCTCGCGTGCCGGCGTGGCAACGGTACGCGGATGCTTGGGGCGAGCGGTTGAATCGGTCGATGGCGATGCTTCGAGAGGGCGGTTGAGCTGGGCGCGAATCGCGAGCAAGGCGGGAGGAGCGCTGGTTTACCGCTGCCTCTTGTCATCGTGGGCACCGCCTAACCTACCTTCGAATCGTCCGTCCGACGCAGGCAACTCCAAACTGGAGTTACCCCGCTACGACGGACAACGATGGACTTGGGGCTCAGGCTGCTTCCGGGCGAGGGCGGCATGGCGTCGTCGGGCTAGACTTCGGGCACACGCGGCGCCCCGTCGTCGATCCCACTGGAATCCGGCTCGCGCACGATGGCTCCGATCATCCGGCCATCGCCGTCCTCGACTATGATCCTCACGCGTAGACTGAGTCCGTTGGCGATCATTCGAAGCGTCGACACCTTCCAGTCCATTCGCCGCTCCGCTTTGCTGAGATCGGATTGCGACATGCCGATCTCCGATGCAAGTTCGGCCTGGCTCATGCCACGGGTGCGCCGCAGGTCGGCAAGGGTCAGCTCGAGCGCAGGCGGCGATATCGCCATCGCGCGCCGTCGCGCAATCCATGCGCGCCACAAGGGGCTGGTGCCGTAGCGCGGGTTGGCATCGCATAGATTGAGGACGCGGTCCGCAAGGGCGCCATGTGGATCGGTGGCGATGGCGCGTGCCAGCGGCCGCCACGCTTCGAGATCCGCGTTATCGAGCAAGTCGTCGAGGGCGGCGTCTCCCAGTTCGGTGATCGGAGTGTCCGCTGGATAG
The DNA here is from genome assembly GCA_038913135.1 of Anaerolineae bacterium. Classification (GTDB taxonomy): domain Bacteria; phylum Chloroflexota; class Anaerolineae; order Epilineales; family Epilineaceae; genus JBCLES01. Next base: position 22,837 of record JBCLES010000035.1, on the reverse strand, counting down.
TCCAGGTGGCGGTAAATCATTGGCCGTCGTCCGCCAGCTCGTTCAAGATCGCGACGGACAGCGCACGGCTGGCATCGGCGACGTTCGTCCAATCGCGCCAACGCGGCAGCAGCTGCCGATAATGCTGCAAGTCGACATCGGACAGATCGAACGGCCGGGGATCGGCTAGCTGTCGCGCGATTTGTGCCGCGACGCGGCCGCCATGAACACCCGTTTGATCTGAGTAATAGTCGTCGATCGAGGAGAGTAGGCCGGGGGCATCGACTCCGATGCGATCGGCCGACGCCACCAAGTCGAGATAGTCGCGCGTGGCATTGCGTACGAGCACCATCCACGCCTTGAGGCGCATCATCTCCTGCAAAGTAGGCACACGGATAGGGCCGTGGTCGGTTTCATGAATCTCGACTTCGAGCGGAATTCGGCGGATAAGGTTTCGGACGCCCGTCTCTATTCCGTCAAGACTCCCAAGTATCAGCACCGGCCGCTTGAATCGCGCGGAGATCCATCCGTCGGAATCTTCGAGAACTTGGAGCACCGCGTCGAATCGCTCACGCAGGTGCTCCACGACGTGGTCGTCGTCATGTGATTCCCTTTGATGCGCATGCGATGCCGCGGCGGTGCCTCCCACCAGGATCGCGTCCGGCACGATCTGCTGAAGGCGAGCGGCGGCGCGAAATACGCTTTCCATGCCGTGGGCGTCTGAGTTCGTCATACTAGTGATTGTAGTCACTATCGATCATTTGTCCGTGCCGGTCAGGGCAAGCCTGGCTGGCGGAGGAGGTCGGCTTGAGCCAGGGGTCGATCGGTCTCTACCAAGCCCTATCGCTCGGATCCTCGCTGGCGAGGCTCGCCTGGCTCGAGCGCCGCTTGACGACCGGCGTCCCCAATAGGAATCGACCGGACACGGGATGCTTCGAGCGATGTCAGCGTAGATTGCTTCGAGCTCGGCCGGATCCGGCGACAGATGCAGGCGGTCCGGCGACCCTGCGACGTCGCGCAGGTAGTCGGCGTCGACGTCCGCACCAAGCCCAACGACGTGGAGATCGATTCCGGCGCCGCGTGCCGACAACGCGACCTCGACCGGCCGCTCAATCTCGGCTTCCTGGATGCCGTCGGTTAGCAGCACCAGGACCGGCGTGACGCCATCGATTGCTCGCGCGCCGGCAAGTATCTCTCTCCCGGCGTCGAGGCCTCGATCGATCCGGGTGCCAGGTGCCACGTCGATCGCCTCGATCGCGGCGACGAGTTCGGCCGCGTTGCCGGAGAGCGTGTGGACGACGCGGGCGTCACGGTTGAAGGCCGCGACGCCGACCCGATCCTCCGGCAGCCGCATCGCCCGGATGAAAGCGACTGCCGCCGCCTTGGCCGCGTCGAGTTTCTCGCCGGTCATGGAGGTGGAGGCGTCGAGGATCAGGGCGACGTTCGCGCGGACGTGGGTTGGGTCGCAGCGCTCGGTCAGCGAGATTGGCAGGTAGATGGGCGTGAGAACGGGTGTCAATGATGGCGCCGAAGTGCTGCTCGGCATCGGGCTGGCGGAGGGCGGTACTGTCGCGCTCGGTGAGATCGCAGTTGCTGTTGGAGTGGCCGAAGGCGAAGTCGTTGCCGACGGAGTGAGCGACGGTAGAGGAGTCGATGTCGGCAGCACTCGGTTGCCGGTGAGAATGTCGTTGGGCCGATTCTGCGTCGTCGCCGTGCATGCTTCATAGTCCAGGAGCTCGCGCATGAAGGACTCGGAAGGATCCACGCTCCACGATCTGAACTCAGAACTCCCGCTCATGCTGATCGCGGCGATGACAGATTCTCCGCTCCACGACCACTCGACGGCCGCTACGGGGCCCGAGTCCACACTGTTGTTTCCCAGGATTACTCCATCTCGTAACTCGACTGGAGCCGGGACGGGAGCGCTCGCTCGGAGGGCGATCGTGGAGGGGTCTATCCAGTCATACACGCGCACCGATCGTATCGCGTGGATGACCAATGCACCATGATTGGATTCGCCATGGCTGAACGATACACCCCCAACCCACGAGCCTCGAGGAAGGCCGATATCGATCGTTGTTGCTCTTCGCGCCACGAGGTCCGCGACATTCAACCCGCCGCCTTCCCATCGATTCGTAACGAGCACGTTCTCATCTGGAGAAATCGTGGCATGCGTGACGCCGATCGGGACGAATGCTCTTCTGCACGTTGTCTGCCTGGTGCCGATCGAGGCGAGGGGAATCCTCGCCGCCACTTCTATCATCGTCTCGACGTCCACTGTGACAACCGTCGGCACGGCAAGTGAGCCAGCTCCTGTCCGATATGGCACGGCCACGATGTGGGCAATCCTTCCTTCATCAGCGACGATGATCTGGGCTGCCGGCCCAGGTAGGCTTACCCGTGCAATCTCTGGCCCCAAACTGCCTTCGCCCAGGTCGATCTCATCAACCAGAAACTTCGAAACGAAGTACTCGTAGGGAGTGTCAGGGGCCGGTATGCATCGAGGAGACAGACCCGTCGCAACCAAGAGCGCTCGGTCCTGTTGAGCAAAGCCGATGTCTCCGAAATAGGTTGCTGGCGGGCTGCTCGAGAGATTCGTGTCGCGCCAGCCGGACTCAGATGAGTCCCTGTAGAGCGCGTACAACTGCCCGGATTGCGAGGCGCCAGCAATGACGAGGGACTGATCCGAAGTCGAAGCCAGCCGGCCGGGCGAGACTCGGGTTGAGCCTTGATGTAAAGGGGCGGTTTCATCGATTTCGAATACAGAGATTGCATCACAGCCTGGAATCGAGAGTGCGCGATCTTCGGTGACAAAGACGAGTTCGCCGCTGCCATGCTTGGAGTCCACGATAGAATGTGAGTCTGCTGCGACGATCGCGGCCGTCGCGGCTGCAAGAACAAGTGCGCACGTTGCTACGGCGGCATGCTCAGCAAATGCCCTAGGACGACCGGTCTCCACGCTCTTCTTTCGCATCGCTTCTATCCTTAGCACGCGAATCCGAGTTTCTCCCGTCTCAGCCTTGAGAGGGGAGGACCTCGCAACCTGACGCTGTGACGTCTCGGCGACTGTCCGTTGCCGAGACGTCACGGTTACTCATAGGCGATGGTGATCAAAGGACCTGAGACTGATCCACAGTTCAAATTGCAGGAAAAAGCAAAGTCCGTCGCAGTCCAAGTCTGGCTCGTAGGACTCACTGCTCCGTTCTCCGAGCAATCGCTTGTGTCGATCTTGTCACCATCATCGACGGCGGTAGTCGTGAACTTGACACTGTGCAGATTCGCATCAGTCCACGAAGGTGGTGTAGTACCAAGACTGCAGATATTTACGCGTGCTTGCTTCACGCGAGCCGTCAGGCGGTATTTCCAACTATGAGTGCCGCTGACTCCGATACACCCTTCGACTGCACACACACCGAGCGCCATTATTGGGCCGTTCGGATAGTTGCAACCCGTACAGCTCACAGACCAATCAGAGCCCGTCCATGACACTTCGGCCGTTACGGACGACGTGTAGTCGTTGCAGTCACACGGAGGATTTCCAGTGCCTGTGTCAGTCGAGTGTGTTGCGACAATGAACCAAGTGTCGGTGTCATCTGGTTCTACGTGTACCAGGTTGACTCCCTTAGCTGCGTAGTGATCGACGATGACCCCAGCCATTGTAGAGTCTTCGTCTAGGCATGCCCCGTGCGGGGCTTGGCACGCAGCCTCAGTAATGTCCGAATCTCCGAAAAGTCCAAGAAATGATACTGCTAGGGCCAATATTCCTACCGATAAGCAGCGCATGCTACGTGCTCCTCTGCCCAAACGGGGCCACGAGGGCGAAAAACTCACGCCCTCTCGGATGAAAGTGCCTGCCCCCGTGGGCGCGATACATCTCGTTGCGCGCCAGGCAACGCAACCCTACCACGGTTTCTTCTGGAGAATCCTTAAACTTCCCCTATGACTACCCCACGTTCGCCCTACTCCAAGAGGCCCCGCCTGCCCAAGCGCGGGGCTGCCAGAAACGCGGATCACCTACCTCACATCACGACTCGATGGGCCGACCCGTCTGGAAGCGCAGCAACGGGTTGACGACCGCGTTGATCGCCGTCGCGCCCTGGCCCACTCACGCGTCCGGCTGGAAGTCGCCGAAGCCGAAGGCGCTGGCAACCGGGACCGCGCGGGCGATCGCATTAAGAAGGACCGTCTTCGACGTGTACCACTGATCCTAAGTCCACGATGGACTCTGCTTCTAGCTCCACCGCCCCGATCGCCCCGTGGTTCACGAGTGAATCAACAGGCATTTGGCCCTCGCACTACATCACGCTCCGCGCTCGACATTGCGAGACGAACACCGGGCTCTTGAGCTGCGACCACCGGACGCCCCGAAGCATCTTCGATCGCCTGACCTCCTTCGTGATCTCGCCGTCACCCTGATTCGTGTCAGCCACACCATTTCACGGCTCGCAGGACGATCCGTCCGATCACGCTTGCAACGAGCGGTTCAGTGCATGATGATTGACCTTCACCACGAGGTCGGTCTCCACGCCCATCGATGCGTCGACGATCGACCGGGGGTGGCCGCATCAGGGACGGGAGACTCGTGATGATCCACCGATTCGGTTCCAACGCTCCGCGCGTAGCAAAGTCTGCACCAACTCGTTCAAGTCGATCGCACGTGCCGACACCCCGCCAGGCGGTGTTCGCGTCGCTCTTGTTCGCGCTCGTCGTCTGGCCGGCGCAGCGTTCCACCACGGTACCACGCCCGGCCAGCGCCTCCGCCCCCGCCCAAGTCTTCCCTACCTCCCCGCGCATCCACCTCCCGCTCGCGCTCTCCCGGTCCGCCCCGATCCACTCGACCGGCGCCCCGCCTCCACCCACGTCGACCTCGAGCCCAACGCCCGCCGCGACCGAGACCCCGACGGCCACGGCCGTGCCGGCCGATCCGACCGCCGCCCCGACGCTCGACGCCACGCCCGCGCCGACGGCGACGCTGGCCATCCACGTCCTCCTTCCCGACGAGGACTTCGACGACTTCCCATTCGATCCGGTGACCATCGTCGCCGCTTCGATCGATGGCGATTCGGTCGACCTCAGCGTGCGCTACGGCGGCGGGTGCATGGAGCACGACTTCCGGCTGCTCGCCGGGCGGGCGATCATGGAATCCTTCCCACCGCAGGCCGATGTCCGCCTGAGCCATAACGCCAACGGAGATCTCTGTCGCGCGCTCCTCTTGGAGGAGCTGCGCTTCGACCTCGTGCCGCTCAAGGAATATTACAAGGGCGATCGCGACACACCGGGGCCGCTCCTCTTGCGACTCCGCGGATGGGATGATCTTCTGCGCTACGAGTTTCCGTAGGCGTCCTCGTCGACCAACCACGTGACGCCGCACCGCGCCCGGACGTTGGCGGCAGGGAAGTCCGCCGTGGATGCGACGATCGTCGCGGAGTCGTCGAGCCCGAAGATCCGGCGAAGGACGTCGCGCTTGGCTGCCCCCGAGACGAGGAAGAGCGCCTCGCGTGAGGCCGCGATCGCGGGAAGGGTGAGCGTCACGCGCCCGCGGGGTGGGCGGGACGCTGCTGAGTCTCTTCGTCAAGCGCGAGCTCTTCGATCCGGAGACGGCCGATGCCATGCTGGCCTGGCATCACTCCGGCTTCAGCGTCCACGACGCCGTCTGGCTCGACCAGGACGACCGGTCGGCCCACGAGCGGCTGGCCCGCTACTGCGCTCGCTGCCCGCTCGCGCTGGGCCGGCTCGAGTACGATGCCGAGGCCGGCACGGTCACCTACCGCTCCGACAATGCTACCGGCCCCACTGCCGGCGCCCATGACTTCGAGCCCCTGGACTTCATCGACCTCCTGCTGGCTCACATCCCCGACAAGGGCCAGGTCCTGCGGTGCTACTACGGTTACTACTCCAACCGCGCCAGCGGTGAGCGCCGCAAGGCCGCGGATGCCGAGGCCGGCACGGGCGGATGTCCTGTTCGCATTCGACACGAGCGGCAGCATGGGGCCCATCCTCGAATCGGCCAGGACGAATGCGGTCCTGATCATGAACGATCTCACGCTCCTGATCCCGGACATCCATTTCGGCGTCGTGGACTTCCGCGACTATCCGATCCCGCCCTTCGGCGAAAGCGGCGATTGGGCGTAACTGCTGCGTCAGTCGATCACGAGCAGCCGGGAGTCGGTGGAATCGGCGATCAACGCGACGAACCAGGGCGGTGGCGGGGACGAGCCTGAGGCGTACACGCGGGCGCTTCACGAGAGCTACGCGGACAACGCGATCGCCTGGCGTTCAGATGCCCGGCGCTTCGTCGTGATGTTCGGCGACTACGTCCCGCATGACGACAACCTAAACGAGCGGGTCGCGTCGCCGCCGATCGATCCGGGTGATGTCTGGCGCGCCCATGTGTCGCCGTACGTGCTCGATCCGGGCCGCGACGGCGTGTCGGGCACGGCGGACGACCTGGACCTTCAGATCGTGCTGGACACGATGCACGACCACCGGATGCCGCTCCTCTTCGCTCGCAACGTACGTGTTCCGGTCTGGGCGATAGGTTTGGGGCCGGATGTGTCGGAGGAGGTCCTGCGCGCCATTGCGGGCGGGACGGAGCGCGTGCGGCTTGCGCCCAGTCCGGATGAGCTCGTGGAAGTTTACGGACGGATCGCGCGCGAGATTCCGTAGTCGGTGATGGTCTTTGCCATCGGTGATGGTCTGAGATATGAGTTGGCGAAGGCGACCGTGGCGAGCGGCGGCGCGCAATACGCTTTCCATGCCTTGGGCGTCTCAGTTCGTCATGCTAGTGATTGTAAGCACCATCGACCATATTTCCATGCCGGTAAGAGCGAACATGTCTCGTCTGCGTGGACGGCGCAGACGGCGACGGGTGGTGTGATAGCGTTCAGGTCGCCTTGAGTTCGGGCCAGTCGAGCGCGTAGCCTAGCGCCCGCTTGACCTCCGGTTCACGCATGACCGCCAACGAACCCGCCCGCCCTGCGAGCAGGCGCGTGGCAAGCACGTGAACATTATCAAAGTTGGCGACGGATGGCGCCAGACCTTCGGCTTGTCCCAGGGGCACCTCTTGTGGGATGCCCCGGATAGTCGAGGTGACTTCCACCACAATGACCTTGTTGAGGTACTGATATGCACTTGATCGTGTCAGCAAGAGTACGGGCCGGCGCCCGACAGGTGGCGGTAGGTCGGCCCACCAGACTTCGTACTGCTTCATGGGCCATCCTCGCCGCCATATGCGTCCCACACCGTGGTATCGAAGACCACGTCGGGGCTATCGGGTTGGCGCCCGTAGGCCTCGGCGGTGGCCCGCTCCTCGATCTCCCAAATTGCTGCCATGATCGCGCGCCGTATGAACTCCGACCGGCGGCGAGTACGCGCAGGTGCAACCTGATCCAGACGCCGAGCCAAATCGTCATCGACCTCAACAAGCATTGATTTCATAAACCGCATTATATACTTTGGCATAGACTGCGTCCATATGTACCCAACGCACAGGAACTGACCCTGGCGACGCTGATGCCCTGACCCACTCTGCCCACTCGCCCGCACCAACTCCGTATATCGATGTGCTCAGGCGGTTCAACGGTGCGCGGGTTCTTGTGGATGTTCGGACGGGCGGTCGGGCCTGAGTCGAGAGCCCGTCGTCGACGAGTCGATAACCGAGAACGGGAGCGGCGGCTCGATGTGCGGCGAACGATATTGGCGGAGGTGCGGTGCTCGGGTATGCTGCGCGATGCTGGACGACAATGTGAGATGGCGTGAGATAGCGGGCGACGGCAAGCCCTGACGCCGGTGTACATGAGCGCGGAGGCGTGGTGGAAAGCGTTGGCTCGGCGGAGGCTGGCGTCGTAGAGGGGCGCCTGGCACGGGTGGTCGGCGTGCCCGGGGCGGTGCTGATGGGCTTGGGGTCGGTCCTGGGAACCGGGATCTTCGTGAGCATCGGGATCGCGGCAGGCGTGGCCGGGCCATCGGTGATCTTCGCGGTCGCGCTGGCGGCGGTGGTCGCTACGCTGAGCGGGTTGTCGAGCGCGCAGCTCGCGGCGAGCCATCCGGTCAGCGGCGGGACGTATGAATACGGCCATCGATATCTGACCCCACGGCTTGGCTTTACGGCCGGGTGGATGTTCCTCTGCGCGAAGTCGGCATCAGCGGCGACAGCGGCGCTTGGCTTTTCGGGCTATGTGCTCGCCGTGTTCGGGCGAACGGGGGCGGTCGAGCGGGTCGGGTTCGCGGTGGCGGGAGTAGTGGTGCTCACGGCGATCGTGGCGGGCGGGATCAGAGGATCAAGTCGGGCGAATGCGGCGATCGTGTCGGTGACGCTCGTGTCGCTGATCGGCTTCGTCATGGCGGGCGTTCCTTTTGCGTTGGCGGGCGCGCAATCGAACGTGGTGGATCGGTTCGTTGCGGAAAGCAATGGGGTGATCGGCCTGTTCCACGCTACGGCCCTGATGTTCGTGGCGTACACGGGGTACGGCCGGATCGCGACTCTTGGCGAAGAGATCCGCGATCCGAAGCGCAACATCCCGAAGGCGATCGTGGCGACGCTGCTCGCCACGATGGCGCTCTACACGGCCGTCGCGTTCGTGGCCGTGGCGGCTTCGGGCGCGCCCGCGATGGCGGAGGCGACGCTCGCGGCCGCGGCGCCGCTGGAGGTGATTGCGCGCGGGTTCGAGGTTCCGGGCGTCGCGTGGTTGGTCACGGCAGGGGCGGTCACAGCGATGCTCGGCGTGCTGCTCAACCTACTCTTGGGTCTGTCGCGTGTGCTCCTGGCGATGTCACGCCGGGGCGACATGCCGCGAGGTCTCGCCCGACTGGAGGGCGAGCACGCATCCCCGCGCAGGGCAGTGATTGTTGTGGGGGCGATCATCGCGGCGCTCGCGCTGACGGGCAGCGTGAAGACGACATGGTCCTTCAGCGCCTTCACGGTCCTGATCTACTATGCGATCACGAACCTGGCGGCGCTGCGGCTGCCTGCGGAGAATCGGCTGGTCCCGTGGGGCGTGCCGGCACTTGGGCTTGCGACCTGCTTGGGGCTGGCGTTTTGGGTGGAGCCGAAGGTGTGGGCGGCGGGGCTCGTGCTGATCGCCGTGGGGCTGGGGTGGCGGGAGGTGGCGCGGTGGCACGGCGGTAGGTGAAGGCGGAAGTCGAGTTCGCCTGAAAGATGTTAGCGCCGATTGACGCCCGCTCGCCCACACCCCATTTCTCGAAACGGCTAGTACCTCGTCGCAATGAAAATGCTGGGCAGGAGGGCGATGAAGTACTAGTCCTTCCAGATCGAACCTCCAGGACATCGCGCCATGATCCTACCCGATACGCCGCGTCGCTTCACCGTCGAAGAGTATTTGCTCGTCGAACGGGCGGCGGAATTCAAGAGCGAATTCGTCGACGGGCAGATCTTCGCGATGTCCGGCGCCAGCCGAGCGCACACGCTGATCGCGGGCAACATCACGGGCGATTTGCGTAACGCGCTGCGCGGGAGCACATGCGAGGTCTACCAGAGCGACATGCGGGTGCAGGTAGCGGACACCGGGCTATTCGCCTACCCGGACGTCGTCGTGGCTTGCGCACCCATCGAGCTGGCCGATACGAGCGCGGACATGTTGCTGAGTCCTGTGGTCATCGTGGAAGTGCTCTTGCCGAGCACTGAGGCCTTCGACCGCGGAGAGAAGTTCATGCGCTACCAACGGATGCCCTCGCTGCAGCACTTCCTGCTGGTCGCTCAGGACGCGATACGGGTCGAGCACTTCCGGCGACACGGGGACGCCTGGTTGCTTGAGATGTACGGGTCACGTGAAGAGATCATCGAATTGGGCGCGATCGAAGTCGGGTTGGACGTGGCGGGGATTTACGAGCGGGTCCTATGAACCACGTCCAATTCGGGGAACCGCGCGCCCGTTGGCACCGTCTTTAACGCATAGCCAATCTAAATTTGTTAGAGGAGTCCTCGGATGAGCAGATCGATTCTCATTGCCCTTCTCCTCGGTTCGATCGCGCTCGTCGGGGCGCGGAGTGCGCAGACTGCGCAGACTGCGCAGCCAGCGCAGCTCGGCACCACAGCGGGTGTTATGGCGTCCTCGGTGGGCGATCTCGGGGCCGTAGCGCAGTATCTCGGCAGTTTTGGCGCAAGCGCGGTGTCGGGCGCCAAGGCGTACGCCGGTGTAGGGGCGCGCGTGCTTCGCATGGAGTTCGACTCGGTCGCGGGGGAGATGCGGATAACCGGCGACAGCGAGCCACTTGGCGGCGCCATCATTGGCCTGGCTGCTCAAGGCGGCATGCTTTACGCCACCAAGGCAGGGGGCGGGCTGTATACACTCGAAGACACGGGCGCCGATCTCGCCGTCGTCGCCTATCTGTCGCGGTCGAAGACCGAGGCCGTGGCGGCGGTGCCCGATAGTCTCCTGCTGACCGGGTGGGGCGAACTTTCCGGACCTGGGGGCGGCGTGGAACTGGTCTCCCTCCGCGATGCCCGCAGACCCACTGTGCTCGAGCCGATCGAGTTTCCGATCTGTGATCTCCCGGACAACTTCAACTCAGGCTATCGAACTCTTGCCGCAGGCGACAAGGCGTTCGTGTTTTACTCGGACAACTACGGCGGCTCCTTCCTTGCCACTATCAAGATTGAACCGGGACCGTCGGCGACAATCCTGGGAGTGGCGGAGGTCGACCACCTCAACGTGTACGACGCAGCAGTTGCCGGCGACAATCTCTTCGTTATCGACCAGTACGCTGTCGTGGTGCTCGACGTCAGCGACCCTACGGCACCCGAGCTCGTACAGCGTTACGATCCGTTTCCGAGCTTCTATCCCGATCGCCTAACGACGGACGGCCGACTAATAGTGCTCAGCAGCGTCTCGATGTCAGCGGGCGAGCGACATGGACTCGTCGCGCTCGACGCCCGAGAGCCTGAAGCAGGACTCCCTGAAGTCGCTCATCTGGACCTTGCGGGGAACTTCTCGGCAATCGACCTGAAGGCGGGCCGGCTGTTAGCTCTCGGCGAGAGCGAAGGTGGAAGTATCGAAGTGCGCGTAATCGACATCGATGACACAGGGTCGATGGCGGAGAGGGGCGTCCTTCGCCTGCCGGGAGCGATAAGGCGGGTTGCGGTAGACGACGAGCGAGTATTCGCGGTGGGGCGCTCTGATGCGTGGGCACTCGAAGTCGCCGCCGACCGGGTCGATGTCGGTGGGCGCGTGTTGATCCCGGCCGCCGTTGTAAACCAACTGACGGTCTGGGGCGATCATCTGGTCGCCGCCACGAACGAAGGACTCCTGGTGCTGCATGCTCCGTCCGGTGGCACGACGACGCTGGTCGGCGAGTTAGCCCGCGACCCGGCAAGTGACCCACACTTCGGCGCTCACGTTGTGGTCGGCGGATCGGTGTATATGATCGCCGGCCGCCCGGAGGGTCGAGAGAGGCCTGCGGTCAACGAGCTGTGGGTGGTCGACCTCGCGGTCCCGTCCACTCCGGTACTTGTTTCAAGGACCGACGTTCCGCTCGACGTCCTCGAACTGGCGGTGGTGAGCGGCGTGGTTGTGCTGCTCGGCAACGATGTAACCATGGTCGATGTGAGCGACGCAGCTCTCCCTAGGTTCCGCGGGAGTGTGACAATCGGCCCGAATCCCGTCGGGCTGGTCGATTTGGGTCGCGGCGTGATCCTGGCCGCTCGCGAAGCCGGGCTCGTCCTCGTCGATGTGAGCGACGCGGACATGCCGCGGATAGAAGAGTCTCTGATCGTGGAGGAATCGGTTCTGACCGTCGGTGGCGGTGGCCCAACCGCCTTCGCGCTGTTGCGGTCGCGCAATCCCGAGGAACAGATCGCCCGGTTGGCGCGCTTCGACGTCGACGGCTCAGGCGGGCTAGAGCGAACTGGGAGCGTCGACCTGGGCGATGCGCCGTACGTCAGTAGCTTCCGGCTTGGCAGCATTGAGGTGGTCGGCGATTTCGTGCTAGTCCCGGGCGCTGGGTCTGGGTTGTTTGTCGCCGAAATCCCCAAGGAACTCGTACCTATATACTTGCCGAGAGTTCTCGCCATGCACTGATCCACGAGGGCGATCAACGAGGGCGAGAGGCGAATCTAGTAGAGAACCGACGTCGTAATACGCACGGGCCAGCCGTCGTGACATCGCGCGGCGCGCTGGGCGGCTCTGGCGCGGTCTACGGCCACATCGGCCGGCACGGGATAGAATGCGCGATCTGGCCGTAGATGGCCGCCAGGTCGCTGGTGTCCGGCGACGGGAAGTACCGTTCCGGCCGGCTGGCGACGGCTCTTAGAAGCGGCTCGTCGACGGAGATGCCCAGGCCGATCGTGAACACCATGAGCCCGTCTCCCTTAGCCCGCTCCGCCGCCGCCTGCACCGCCTCCGGGGTTGTCCCGGTGGGCTCTCCGTCGGTGAGCAGGATCAGCACCGCGTTGTTCTCCGGCCGCCGCGCTGGTCCGGTCAGTTCGCTGAGGCCCGCCTCCAGTGCGCTGTCGATTCGCGTGCCTGAGGCTTGCGTGAGGCGGTCGAGCGCGGCATCTACCGCGGCGATATCGCCCGTGAGCGGCTGAAGGACGGTCGCCTCGGCGTTGAACTGGATCAGCGTGGCCTGGTCACGCCCTACGCTCAGCTCGCCAAGGAAAGCGCGCGCCCCATCGCGGGCGGCCGTTAATTTGGTCGGTCCTCCCGGCGAGGTGACCTCGGTCATGCTGCCCGATGTGTCGATGACCAGCGCAACGTCGGCGCTCTGCGTGTCCGGCTTGCACAACGCGGTCCTGAGCGCGATGGGCAGGTAGATCGTGCCCGGCTCAGAGGTTGGCGTCGGCTCAGGGGTTTCGGTGGGCGCCGGCGACGGCGTGATGGTCGGGGTGAAGGTTGGCGTCGGCTGGCGCTCGCCGTAGACGCGGATGTACGGGATCGGCAGGACCACCCTTTGGGGCTTGTCCCAGCCGTCGACGACATCGGCGGCGGCGCGTACGTTCGTGGGCCAGTAGCCCTCCTCGCGCGGGCGGATGGTCAGCGAGAAGCGCGGAGTGCTGCCCAGTGGTAAATCGAGAAGATCCCACGTGAGCGTGCGCCGAGCCGCATCCCATGCGGCCGGCGGATTGGCCGATCCGGCCACGTAGTCCATGTTGGCCGGCAGCTCGTCGACCAGCGTTCCGGTCCGCACAAGGTTCGGCGGCCATTGGCGCGATATGGACACGCTGACGGCGCGCCGACCCGTGCCCTGGCCGCGCTCAGCCACGGGGATGTTGCACGTCAACGCGCTGGTGCAGGCCGCGGTCCAGCCGTTGACCGACACGATGGTGACGCCCTCGGCCTCGAGCTCGGCCGCTAGACGCCTAACGGGCAGCATGCTCCACGGTGGCCAACAGCGGTCCGCCGGCGACTTGATCGGGCCCTTTTCCTTATCCGGGTCAATGAGTATTAGGAGCTTACGCCGCCACGGCGGCGTGTCCTCGAACATCTCGCGGGCGGTGCTCAGCGCGGAGAGGGTGTTGGTACCCGCGCACGCTTTCCGGCTCGTCGGCACATCGTAGAGTGCACGGATCATGCGTGCACGGTCGTGGGTAAGAGGCTGGTCAATCAAGGCACTGTACATGTATCGGCCCATTCCGACCCGATGGCGGTCGAGGTCGATGATCGAAAAGATCTGGCGGGCAGCGCGGAGCCGCCTGGCCTCCATATAGAGCGACAGATTGACTAAGTCGCGTTCGTAGGACGAGTTGAGCATGAGCACGATATCCGCCTCGTCCTCGACAAAGCCGCATGTCCCGAAGAGCGCCATGTGCAGTTGCGCCGTGTCGCCCAGCAGCACCTCGTCTGGCGCCACCCATTTGTCGCCGCCCATCGTGCACTGGTCGCCTGCAAGCACGTCTTCTTCGGTTCCCTCGGGTTCGAACACCGTCACCTGGTCGTACAGGTCGTCCACTGTGTAGACGCGGCCCCAGGCGTCGACGCCGAGGTCGGTGAGGGCCGTCGAGGGCACGAGGTCGTTCGGGAGTCCGTTGAAGCGCGACAAGATGGTGCCATCGGCGGCCATGCGCACCACGTGGCCGTAGTGCGTGAGCACGAACACTTCGCCGTTCGGTCCAGCGGCCACCTTCCACGCGTCCTTGGGCGTCTCGATCTGGCCAAGCCGAATGCCGTCAGCGTCAAGCACCTGCACGCGGTCGTTGAGCGCGTCCAACACCACAACTCGGCCGTCCGGCCCAGCGTCGACATCGGTCCACATGGCCTCGCGCTCGGTACCATCGAGGTGGACGGCGGTCTTGCGGCCGCGCCCGTCCACGTCGAACCGGAACAGGCGAACCGGCATAGCCATGTCGTCCGGCTTGTCCGCCCAGACCTGGAGTAACCAGTAGCGACGGCGCGAGTGCTCGAACGTTGCGGCGTAGTTGTAGTCTGGCGCGCCGCGCTTCAGGTTGAGGTTGACCAGCGTGGTGTCCCAGAGTGGGTCGGTATACGTAGCCCAAATGCACTGGCCGTCCTCACATCGACGGCGCTTGATCGAGTTGGCGTGGGTCACGATCTCGAGTTCCTGCGGTTGCCTGGGGCTGCCGCTGCGCATGTACGCCACGCCGATGACCTGGCCAGGCTCGCCCGTGGCCACCGTGAGGTCCGCGTCCAGCATCAGCAAGCGCGACCGGCTGGGATACCCACGCACACCCAGGGCCTCCACGACACGCCCATCGGGGGTGAAGCGTTGGAAGTATCCCGGGTCCATCGTAGTGTCGCGCCGTGACGACTGGTCCATGACAACGACATCGCCACCCGGGAGCACGTCCAGGCGGAACGGGCCGTCCAACGACTCCGTCGCTCCCGCCCCAGCACCGGCGACCGTTTCTCGGCCGCCGAGCACGAAGCCCGCTACTATGTCGAAGCCTTCGTCGGCGTAACGGACGACAGCCTGCAATTCGGCGTTTGCCGGGTCGACGCGGTCCACATCGTACGTGGCCAGGGCGACATAGCGGCCGGCGCTCGGCAGGGCCGTGTGAAGGGTGGTCGCGTAGAGGTCGCTGCCGCGGTGATCGGGCGGGAATGCTTCGACGCGGGTGCCGTCGCGCAGGATGCAGCGACCGGCCAGCAGCACGTCGTCCCGCAGCACTTGGAGGCGTTGCCCGTCGCATCCGGCAAGCGAAGCAGCGTTGAGGTCGAGCGTGCGCTGGAGGAGCCAACCGCCGGCCGCATCGCGCTGGTAAGCGCGCAGCCGGCGGCCGTTTTCGTCGGCCACCCAGAGTCGCCCGCCAGGCTCCTGGTCCACCGCCACCAGGCCCTCAAAGCCATCGTCACCTTCGACCGAATGGCGGCCGAAGCGATCCAGCTCCGTGCCGGAGTAGTCGACGCGGCGCACGGCGCCTGCCCGCACGTCGGCCAGCCACATCGATCCGTCCGGCTGGACTGAGATGTCGAAAATATTGGCCCGGGAGAGGACGGTGCGCTGGAACATGCCAAGGCGATTGAAGGCCAGGAGCCTCTCGGTCCCGCGGTCCGCGACGTAGACGCGGCCGGCCGCTTCGTCCCACCCGATCGCACCGGCCTGCGTGATGCGTTCGCTCCCCAAGCCATCGAAAGGCGCGCCCCATGTGTCGTCCGGAAGGAGGCGGAGGACGCGGTTTGGCGCGCTGTCCAAGATGAACGTTGTCCCATCCGCCGCCAGCGCCAGGTCAATCGGTGCGCCGGGCCGGTCGGGCTGGCCGGAGGCCGTCAATGGCCACGCATCGACCTGCCGGTACTGCGCCCGCCCGGTCGGTGGCTCCGGGCTCGATCGGGGTGTGGCGGTTGGGGTGGCAGCCGGCCCTGATCGGGTGGGGACGGCCTCCGGCCGGGTGCCGCCGCCTCCCAATCCTCTCCGTCCCAAGCGCGCCATACGGCCAGGCCGGACTTCGGACTGCCCGCGAAGGCGTACAAGTAGCGGAACGGTGGTTCTTCGAAGGCGGCAAGGCCCATTGCGCCTCGGTTTTCGGCATCGCCAAAGCCAGGCGCGGAGGCGGGCTCCCAGTCGGTGCCGTCGCAATGGCTACAGCGCCACAATTCCAGCGCAGGGCTACGCCGATGTCCCCGCCACCGGGCTTTCGGGTCAACATGGACACCGAGGCGCGCCCCCATGCGCGCGTCGGTGCCGAGCGCGGCATACAGGTGGCCGTCATATGCCGCAAAGTCGGTTATGCACGGCGCACCGGAGCCGAGCTGCGGGAGGGCGTATCGCGCGTCGCCGCCGGGCTCGAGCTGGGCGGCCGGCCGCCAGATGGCACCATCAGCGCTGCGATACACTTGCGCCATGTCGGCGGCGCACGTGCCCACATACAGCGAGCCGGAGTAGACCTCTAGGGCCGAGATGCCGCCGTTCTTCGGCCATTCGCTGATCGTGGACAGGTCGAGTCGCAGGCGCTCCCAGCTTCCCGAATCGCCCGAAGCCGAGCGCCACAGTCTTGGAGGACTTGTTGGGTCGATCGAGCGCGTGCCGGCGTACAGGTGGCCGTCGAATGTCTCGAACGGACCGATTGCGCTCTGGTCGGCGCCGCTCACGTTCTCGATGCCCGCGTACAGCCGGTTGTTGTGGACGCTCAGCGCGACGACCGCCTGGTTAGCAGGCTCGCCGCGGCCGCCCGCGATAACTGTAGTCCACGGCCCGTCGCCGTCGCGCCGCAGGATTGATGCGCCCGAGGCGGCCCGGATGCCGGCGTAAAGCACGCCGTCCAGCTCGGCCAGGGCCTCGACGGCCTCGGCGTCACGGGTCCCAAAGCCGTTGATAGCCTCCGGACGCCACGGCCCGACAGCCGTGGCGAACACCTGAACGCGGTGGTTGTACGCGTCGGCGACAACTACGCGACCGTCGGGCGCCACTGTAACCGCCCGCGGCTCGACGAAGCCACCGCTCCCATCACCGCGTCGGCCGCCGATTGTGGTCAGGTAGGTGCCGTCCGCTCCGAATACTTGCACTCTGTGGTTGCCGGTGTCCGCGACGAACAGGCGGCCCTCGCCGTCTACGGCTAGGCCCGTGGGATAAGCGAAATGGCCGAAGTCGTTGCCGGCCACTCCAACTTCGCCCAGCGTGCGCGTCACCCGCCCCGCGGAGTCGAGGACGCGTACGACGTGCAGCCCACGTTCGGCCACGTACCATGTCCCTGCGGCATCGACGGCCACGCCCGCGGGTTCGGCGAACGCCAGGGGTCCGCCGGGTCCGCTGAGGTCGCCGGTGACGGCACCAGTGGCGTCGACGAGCCGCACATGCCCGGCGCCGACGTCGGCGACAGCCATTGAGCCGTCGGCGAGCATGGCGATGGCCATGGGTTCATCGAAATCGCCGACGCCCCAGATGGCGTCAAGGCGCCCGAGATCATCCAGCACGACCAGCCGACCGTTGCCGGCGTCGGCGACGACAAGCCGGCCATCGGGCAGGTAGGCTGCGCCCGCGGGCCGATCGAAGCGCATGGCCTCGCCCGCGGTGCCACCTGCGGTGCCACCGGCACCAGGGCCGGCAAGGTCGCCGGCAACGCCCGCTCTCCCGGCCATCCAGGCGACCCCGCCATCGGCCTGCCGCGCGACGACGCGCTGCCCCTCGCCTTCGACCACCGCCACGATCCCGTCCGCCGCCGCCGCTACGCCGAACGGGGCGTTGTGGAGGTCGCCCCTGGTGACGTAGGGGACTCCGGCGATACCGTAAGATAGTTCGGATCGGTGGGTCATCTCCGCCGCATCGCAGGCTTCGACGCGCATGTTGTCGGGCGTGGCGACGTAGATGTTGCCGCCGGCATCCTGTGTCACGTCGGACACCAGACCCCAGTGCTTGCCAGGCAACCCGCAGCCGGCAATCGAATCCCCATCGAGCGTGCGCCAGTGTTCGCCGGTGCGCCAGCGCAGCACCTGGACACGCCGGTTCGCGCTGTCGGCGACGTATAGGAACGTGCCATCGGCGTACACGCCGAGCGGCGTATCGAACGCGTCGTCGCCGCTGCCGGGCGCGCCCGCCGTGCCGAAGGATTGCACTTCACGCGGCGCGCGCGGATCGGTGACATCGTAGGCCACCACGCGATGGTTGCCGGCATCGGCAACGTACAATCGCCCGTCGTGTCCGATCGCCAGCCTGGCCGGCTGGTTCAGCTGATCCGGTCCAAGCCCGGGCACGCCGGTCTGCCCGATCGTGGCCACGTAGGCGCCGGACGAAGAGAAGACCTGGACGCGGTGGTTCCCGGTGTCGCTGACATAAACAACGTTGTCGTCCGCCGCAACACCCGTGGGACCCCTGAAGTGTGCGTCGTCGTCGCCGGAAACGTCCGCTTGGCCGATGGTCATGGGGGTGCCGGGCGCGCCAAAGTTGTCGATGGGCACCCCGAACGCGGTATGACCGCCTTCATCGACCATCCAAACGGTGCGCCGCGGCAGGGAGGTCGCGCCAGGCGGGCGGACCTCATGGACGGCGACGGCCACGTCGCTGACGAAACGGACCGGCCGACCGGCCAGCGCGTCCAGCGTCCCGGCCCGCCCGAGATCCTCAATCGCTCCAGCGCCGAAGCGCACCACGTTGCGCCCTGCGCCGTTGGCAATCCACACTCCCTCGCGGTCGCCACCGATGCCCCACGGCTGGTTCAGCTGGGCACTACCGCGCTGCCAAGGGAATCCGGTCTGGCCGAAGGTGGCACTGAACCCGTAAGCGATTGGTGCCTCGGGCGCGGTCTGGGCCGACACGCGTTGCGGCGCGGCTGACGGGGGAGAGTCATCGGTGGGGCCGCGGAGGGCCGCAACGTGGGTGGGGCCGACGGGAGGGGCAACCAGCGCCGCGAACTGAAGGACGACGGCGGTGAGTCCGACGGCGATGGCCTTCGACCATGGGCGCGGTGGGCGTGTTGGGCGCACTAAGCGAAGACTCGATCGCCGTAACCTACTCCGGCTCCGTGTCGTCGCCTGTGAGTCCGTCATATGGAGCTCCTTGAGCGCCCGGTATGTGCGCCCAGTACGTGCGCTCACATCAATGGTATTGGTCCGGACTCGACGATCGACGCCGATCGAGTGCGCGGCTGATGCCGGTGCCTTCGGGTGAGTCGTCGTGCGTGCTGGCATGTCCAGACCTCTCAATCGCGTTTGCACCGGCAAGACTAAGCCAGCGTCAGGGCCGACTCAAGGTGAGACACCGATTCGGTTGTTCGGGTTCGGTGCGTCCTAACTATGCCTCCGATGAGGTGCGTCAGGCCGGTGATCTGGTCGTCGCGAGTGACATGCAGCGGCCGGAAACCCAGCGGCCGGTCCTTCACGTCGCGGACCTGCATCTCGATCTTCCAGCTCTCGTTGTAGAGTGGCACGGTGTCCGCGGTATCTAGGATTTCGGCGTCCACGCTCGTGACCAGCACTTGCCAGCCGAAATGCTGTTCGGCCCGAGCGATGCGATCCCCGAAGCGATGGACGCGGGTGATCACGTGCCGGCAATGGCGCGCACCCGATCGCCCACCGCCCCGCCCAGCGTTCCCTGCTCCTACCCTTGGTCGCGTGGGCCGCGGTATAGTACCATGGGGCTGCCGGTGCAAAATGCCCGTAGTTACAGGCAGATCGGCGATCCTGCGGCCGCTCTGGACGGTATCCTATATCACGTGTCGCACGCTCGCGTCCTGCCGGGACACTGAAGTAAAGGCTGGTGGCGGCCAGTGGTAGCGGGGTTTGCGATACACCGCGCGGAGAACATGCGTTCGCGTTTGTCCGAGCTGGGGCGCCGAGATGATCGAGAACATTCCTGATAGATTGAACGTTGAGGCTGAGACAATCGATGCGTTCTGTCGTCGGTGGCAGGTCACTGAGCTGAGCCTGTTCGGCTCGGCGCTTCGCGATGACTTCCGGCCGGAAAGTGATGTCGACTTGCTTGTCGAGTTCGCACCTGGAAGCGGAACGAGTCTGTTCGACCTCGTGTCGATGCGCGATGAGCTCGCCAATATCTTCGGACGAGAGATCGATCTCGTGGAGAAGGGTGGGCTGACGAATCCATTCCGCCGGGAGACCATTCTGGAGACACGGGTGCTGCTCTATGCCGAGTGAGGATCGTGATGCTGCTTTCATTTGGGACATGTGGCGAGCAGCGAGCGATGTCGCGGGCTTCGTCGCGGGGATGCGTTTCGCCGACTTCGAGGCGGACAAGCGAACCCGATTCGCCGTCGAACGACAGCTCCTAGTCATCGGCGAAGCCGCGGGCCGGGTCTCCGAGGAGTTGCGATCTGCCCATCCCGAGATTCCGTGGCGCAGTATCGTGGGACTTCGCAACGTGCTAGCGCACGATTACGGTGAGATATTGGTCGAGCGCACCTGGATCGTGGTTCAAGATAGCATTCCGGAACTGCGACGTGACCTTGAGCGGATACTGCCGAGCAGTTGAATTGGATGTGGCCGTCAGGGTATAGGGTATAGCCGGCGCGCATCCAGGACTTGGAGGAGCTCCGGGACGAGAGCGGTGACGTTCCGCCCGAGCGGCCCCCGTGGGCGCTGCGGGGCTGGTTCGCGCGGGCGGAGGCTTGGATCGGCGAGCGGCTCATCGATCTCGGCCGGCCGCTTGTCGGCCCGATCGAGCTCGTTCGGACGTGGAGCCTTTCGTGCGTGTTGCGTGCGGCGATCCGCGACGGCGATGTCTATTTCAGTCGATCGTCGACGATCCCGTTTTGGAACAGGCGATCGGTTCCGAACTGCTGGCGCAGTTGCGAAATGAGGTGCCGGAAATCCTCGCCGATCTCGACGCGCTCGCCGACTACGCAGTGCCGCAGACGCTGGTCCTCGGCGACCTGCTCCTCAACAACGTCCCCAAGGGCATCGAGCATACAGGCGGGCCAGGTTTCGGAAGCGCCGTGGCGTATGTCGCGGATTGGGGCACCGGCGTTCGCCTGCTCGACATCTCCGACCCGGCGGCGCCGGTGGAGATCGCATTCTGGGAACTGGCCGGCATCGCCGAGCGCTGGTCGAGGACTGGTCGCGGCAGAGGAAGGGCACTTTGAGCATGCTGACGGGACAGCGGCTGCGGGACCACGAGCTCAGCGACGATCGGCTCGGACAGCTCCTGACTCGCCTGGCGGAGCCGGCCCCAGAGATAGGCCCGCAGGATGCTGTTGACGTTCTCACAGGGCGAGCTGGTCCGCACCGTGTCGTCGAGGAGTCGGTGGAGCGTCTCGGCCAAGCGCCGGGCTCCTTCGGTTGTGAACGGGACGGCACACGACCAGTTGGCTGCACACGGGGCCGGTTCGGTCCATCGTCGCGACCGGTTGGTTGCATACGGGGCCGCGACGTGGTTGTCGCCACCGCCGCCCACCACGCGGCCCCCTCTTGGAGATCATTCAACTACTCCGTTGGATCTGAAGTCATCGCGCTACTCCGTCGGTAAATCCGCGCGCGTCCAGCGCACAAGCTGCGCGACTGCCATTCCCGCGTGCGAGCCGGAGGCATGGCCACGGCCGTAGGCCACGATCCCTACGCCCGGACATATCCATTGTCGCGCTCCAGCGGCTACGCCAAAAACGAAGGTGCTTGCCCAACAATGTTCGAAGGTCCCTGCTGTTGTCGTGACGGTGACCGGACCCGATGAACCTTGGTCGAACATGGCGTCACCATGTTCAGGAAAGAGGCTGGAGTAGGACTCGATCGCGACGCCGTCGCGCTCAAGTTGTACGACGGGGAGTTCGCCTTCCTGCCGATGGTCGATCCGCGCAGCACGGCGATCGTGAGCGGGGAGGTGGTCGAACGGGTCGATGCGGACACGTGGGCGCTGGCGCTGGCCGACGGTGCCCAGGTGACGGACTACCGCATCGAGGGTGTGGTGGAAGACGCGGCGACGCACTTCGCGCCGTCGCTGGAGGGCGCACGAAAGCTGCTCGACGCGCCGAGGGGTCTCACCGTTCAGAAGGACCACTGGCACCTGCTGCGTCACGCCGGCGCGGCGGTGCGCGCGGTGGAACGCCGGAGCATGAAGTTCCTGGAAGCGGCTGAGGCCATGGCCACTCGGCAGGCGAATGGATGGTGGCTCAACCGTCACTTCGATGGCTGGAAGGCGGCTCACGAGCGGGCGGATCACGCGCTCGATCGCGACCAGGCCATGCGCGATGCCGTCTCGCTGCTCGGCCCGGCACTCGAGCTCGTCGACGCCCGGACCGACGCGCTCCTCGACCGTGAGACCGCCGAGTGGTATCTCGACCTGATCCTCGACGGCTTGAAGGACATCGGCGTGACGGAAGCCACCGATCTGGCCGAAATGATCGAACGGCAGCGACCCGATCTGTTGACCTACCATGACTGGCTCGCCTGCGGCCTGCCGGGCTGGCGCCGCTCGGCACGCGAACATTTCGGCGACGATGAGGTCGCAGGGTACTTCGAGCGGGTCGTCTTGCGCTCCTGGCGTCTCGAACTGGCCGTCACCAACGGCCGACACACCCAGCGCGCCGCAGCGGAGCGCGCACGCACGCTCCTGGCTGGCCTGTGTCTCGGAGACGCCTCGGCCTCGGCGCTCGCGGCCGACCTGTCCGCCGCGCTCGACCACGCCGTCCGCGCCTCATCGATCGTTGAGTGCGTCAACGGCCTGCTCCGGAGGACCTCCCAAAAGTGTCAAGCTCGATTCCGGCCGATTTGAACCATGCCGAATTTAGCGGAGACGGAGTGCGACAAATCGTAGTGGCAACGTACATTTCGGACACAGTAGCGGCATTCGATCCCACAGATTTTCCTGCCAGCTCCGATGCCTCAGTCCGCGTCCGGGTGACCGATGGGTTCAACACGGCGGTTGCCGTAGCATCAGGACTTCGGAAGGCGGCCGACCTTACACCCGGCGTGTCCATCATGTCGCCGGAGCACGGCTCAACACACTTGGTTGGGGCTGGCGTCTATTTAGATGTCCATGTCTTCGACCTTGAAGACGAGTGGATGGA
>JBCLES010000034.1:0-30627 GCA_038913135.1 Anaerolineae bacterium | reverse complement strand
CGGCCTGGCCGGCCGGTCGCGCGTGGTACAATCTTCGGCGATGACCCTGCTCGCGACCAACCGCCGCCGCCTGGGCTTGCTGACATTGGCCGCCGCGGTCTTTTTCATAGGCCTCGCGCCCCGCTTGTGGCGTATCGACGCCCACCTTACGCCCGACGAGCTGCGCTGGGTTTGCCAGACGCTCGCCTTTCATACTGGCGTACGGGACGGCGAACTCGCGTTGACCCTCCAGACGGGGCACCCCGGTGTCATCACGATGATCGCGGGCGGGTTCAGGCTGCCCGTCGATCGGGAGGCGCCCTGGTCCGAAGCCTGTTTCGCCGCGGCCTCCAGCCAGTACTTGTACGAACTCGGCCCCGCGGACCGCCAGGTGATTCTCGAGCGGCTCTACGAGGGTCGGCGGAATCTGGCGATGCTCTCCGCGCTCCTAGCCGCCGTCGTAGCCGGCTTGACCGGCGTACTGTTTGGCTTGCGCGTTGCCGTGGTGGCCGCGCCGCTCCTGGCCTTGGATCCGCTGTGGCTGGCCAATTCACGTTTCCTGCACCTGGACGCTGTACTGACCGGACTCGTCGCCATCACCGTGCTCTGCCTCATCCGCTACCTGACGGGCCCACCAGAGCGCCGCTGGCTGATTGCGAGCGGTGTGTTCCTTGGACTGGCGGTGATCCAAAAGACACCAGCGCTCTTCGTCATCGGCTTCGCCGGATCGGCATGGCTCGGCACCCTGCGGTGGCGCCGAATTCGGGTCGGCGCGATGATCGCCGAGGGCGCAGCGTGGCTCGCCGCTGCCGCGGTGGCGATGGTCGCGCTGTGGCCGGCGCTTTGGGTGATGCCGCTCGCCACCATCGAGCTGGCGCTCGGTCGCTCCTTCCACCTTGGCTCGCGACCGCTGTACCGCAACAGCTTCTTCGCCGGCACCGTTCGTGATGATGCCGGCGTGATGTTCTACCCGCTCGTCTGGCTCCTGAGGACGAGCCCGTGGGTGACGCTGGCCGTGGCCATCGCCATCGTCTGGATCATCGTGCGCGTCGCCAAGCGTTTCCGACCAAGGGCCAGCGGCGCTGTAGCAGGCCGCCCCGCCGCCCCCATGCGACAGGCGAACAACGTGCGCGGACCAAGCATCGGCCGAGTCCGCATGTGGCTGCTGGCCGGCAGCGCCGCGGTCTTCACCATCCTATTGAGCGCCGGCGCGCTCAAATTCGACCGCTACCTCCTGCCAGCCTTCCCGATGGCCAACGTGGCCGCGGCGGTGGTCCTGCTCGGCGCTACGGATGCCGCCCAGCGGTGGTGGGCCCGTGCCTCGCGGCGAAGGCGCGCGCACGAGATGGCTGGCGCCGCCGACCTAGCCACGGCTCCACAGGCTGCAGCGACGTCGCCCTGGGGTGGATCATGGCCTTCCGCTCTGGTCCTCGGCGCGGTCGTGCTTGCGGTCCAGGCTGCGCTCGTCCTACCCATCGGACCCTATTGGGTGACCTGGTTCAATCCGCTCTTTGGCGGTGCCCGGACGGCGGAGCGGTTCATGCTCGTCGGCTGGGGCGAGGGCTTGGATCAAGCGGCGACTTACCTGAACGCGCAGCCACGCGCTGACGAGCTCGAGGTGGCCAGCCGTTACCGCGCCGCCTTTGGTCTGCTGCTGCGCGGCACCAATGTCCAGAGCGAGCGCTACAATCCGGATACTACGGACTTCCTAGTGGTCATGCTCAACCAAGTTCAGCGGCAACAGGATCCGGAGCTATTAGCCAAGTACTACGGCGTCGAGCCGCCCGTCTATGCGGCGGTGATCGGTGGGACGACGCTTGCCTGGGTCTACCGCAACCGCGCCGATGAGCCCGTCTCGTCACACCTGAGCGAAGAGGCCGATCCGGCACGCGACGCGATTATCGTCCGCGAGCGCCACATCCTGACCCGCCGCTACACCGGGCCGCTGCCGATCTATGGCTTCGCCGATGGTGACGATGAGGCCGCGGTCGCCCGCCGCCTCGCCGCCGCCTTCGCGGAACATGAGCGCCTCTGGTTCGTCCACCGCGCCGACGACAAGCGGGTGCCCGTGGATCGGCTCATGGCGCTGGTGCTCAGTACGGGGGCGCGGCTGGTGGGTAGCGTGGAGCTGGGCGATCTGATGGTCGATCTCTATGAGGACGCCGATCTCGAGGCGTTGGCCAGGCCGCCGCAGCCTTATCCACTGGAGCTGGACTTCGGTCCTTCCGGCGCGCTCCGACTGGTGTCCCTCGGCATGCCGGAGGCCCCTTGGTCCTCCGATCGGCAGGTGGCCTTGTCGCTTGCCTGGCGGGCCAGCGCGGTCATCGATCCGCCGGCTACCCTCAGCGCCCAACTCTTCGACAACGCCGGTGAAAAGCGGGCGCAGCTGGACGCCACGCTCGTGGATCAGGACGGGCTCTCGACGGCCGACTGGCGTGCGGGCACGGTCGTGGAGACGCGTCACGCGCTCGACGTGCGTGATCTTCCGCCGGGCGCATACACGCTCTCGATCGGAGTGTACACCGTCGGGGGCGATGACTGGCAGACGCTGGCGGCCAGCCCGACCGACCTCAGTGCATTCGGCACTCGCGGTGTCGAGGCCGCGATCGAGGCCGATCGGCTGGTGGTGCCCGTGCGACTCGGCGAGGGCAGTGCTGTGGTCGACCCGGAGCCCACGACAGCGCCGTAGACGGACCCGCGCCGCGGCCGTCGACGCCGCGACGGCTCACGAATCGATGTCGCGCCAGACGAGTCCGATCCCCTTCCAGCGCTGAATCGTCCTGCGTTTTGGCGCGCCGATGAGCCGAGCTCCACCCCACACGGCTTCGCCGCGCGGGGGCCCCGGGTAGCTGATCCGCCAGGTGTACGAGGTGGACCCACTGGCGTGCCCACGCTGCGGCGGCACGATGCGGGTGGGGCGCTCGGGCGCGGTTACGGGGCGCGAAGAGGCGGTTGACACGGGGGTGGTCGGTGCGTAATCGCGTGGTCGTGCGATTGAATTTTCTAGACCCCTATACCCTCATGGCGGAGGGGAGCCAAATCGAAATCGTCGACATCATCATCGACCGGTGCGGGCTGGGGCGCGTCAGCCCCCCAGCCCCGTAGGCGACAAGTTAAGGCTCGCTTGCAGGTAAACGTGCGGCCGACCGATCGCCCGGCGATGAATCGCCGGGTGGGGCAGGGCAGCGGATGGATGGTTCGCCTTAAGTTGTCGCCTACGACAAAGTTGTCGCCTACGAGGTGTTGTCGCGACGGCTCCCTAGCGAGCACGGAGGTCACCATGAGCGATCGATACGCTGCGACCCGGAGCCTCGTTGCCCCACTCCTCGTGATCGCCACCGTGATCGCCATGATCTCCGGCGCCACCGACGCGGCGCCGGCCGCCGACGTCGCCGAGCCCGCGCTCGAGAGCCTCGGCGTCTCGATCCCCGGCGTCGGCGTGCCGTCGACGAACATGTGGGGCACCCTCCTCTATGGTGAGGCCGTCGTGCCGGGCGAAGGCGAGAAGGTCGGCCCGTTCTTCGTCTACGATGTCGAGCGGCGGGAGGTGATCTACAGCGGCGAAGACGACATCCATACCGGCTTCCGCACCATCGCCGTCGACGATGACGGCAACGCGTACTTCTCGGTCAACGTGACCGGTCTCGCGCGATACAGCCCGGCGACAAACTCCGTCGACGTCCTACCCGTCACGCTCTCGGCATCGCTCCGAGCGGCGACGCGCCGAGCGGCCGACGGCTGGATCTACGGCGCCACGAATCGGGGCGACGATCGGATCTTCCGCTTCCAGCCGGAGACGAACACGATCGAAGACCTGGGCCCAGCCTGGGGCTACACCACGAGCATGGTCCTCGACCCGAGCGAGCGCTATCTCTACTTCATTCCCGACGCCCACGGCGGCGCATACCGTTCAGGTACCCCTATCGTCCGCCACGACACGCGGACGAACGAGCAGAGCGTCGTCGCCTTCCTGAACTCCTTCTACGAAGAGCGCTACGGCTTCCGGCTCGGCGGCACCTACGCGCTCGACATCGACCCGTCGGGCGAGCGGCTCTACATCAACATGAACGCCGTCGACCTGAGCGCCGAACCCGGCGCCGACAGCGGCTTCGGCGACCCGGCCGTCTTCGTCGTGCACCTGCCCCAGGAAGACGAATCGCCGCCGCCGCCCGCCCCCTTCCGCTTCACTGAAGTCTCCGGCGAGACGGGCATCGCCGATCTCTTGGAGGACGCGTACCTTCACAGCTCGTCGTGGGGCGACGTCGACGGCGACGGGTGGCTCGACCTCTTCGCCGGCACGTTCGTCCAGGGTCCGGCCGTCCAGCCGTCGCGGCTTCTTCTCAATCGCCGGGGCCGCTTTGTCGACGCCGATCAACCGGCCGTCGCCCTCCGCGGGCGGGCTACCGGATCCGCGCTCGTCGACCTCGACGAGGACGGCGACCCGGATCTCGTCATCTCGCACAATCGGATCAAAGGCCAGAGCGGGCCGTCCGACGAGCGATCGCGCCTGCTCCGGAACGACGACGGCGTCTTCGTCGACGTTACGGCGGGCAGCGGCTTGGAGCACCAGGACACGAACGGCCGGCAGGTCGGCGTGCTCGACTACGACGGCGACGGTGACCTCGACCTCTTCATCGTCGCCGACGCGCTCCGAGGGCGTGGCCGAAGCGTGCTCTTGCGCAACGACGGTGATCTGCACTTCACGGACGCGACGGCCGACGCGGGGCTTCCGGACGACGTCAACGGCCTCGGCCTTGCGATCGCCGACGTCACCGGCAACGGCTGGCCCGACATCTTCGTGGCGGGCGGGCCGAAGGACGCGGGCCATCGGAATTATCTCTTCATGGCGGACGGTGGCGGGTTCTACCACCGCGCCGACGACACGACCCTCGATTGGGCGCCCTTCGTCCACGGCGACGAGGATTGGGTGTCGGGCGGCGACTTCGGGGACGTGAACCGTGACGGCCGGCTCGACCTCCTCGTGGCCCACCACTTCGGGACGGCCGCCGAGCGCGGCGACGGCGCCGCCGTGCGGCTCTTCTTGAATCGCGGACTGGACCGGGAGGGCGACCCCATCTTCGAGGACGTCACGGACGCGGCCTGCCTGCCTAAGATCCGCTCCAAGGCGCCGCACGCGGAGATACAGGACATCGACAACGACGGCTGGCCGGACCTCTTCGTCTCGGTCACGCTCGACGGCGCGGACACCCCGACGCCGCTCGTCTACCGCCATCTCGGCCTTGAAGGCGACGTGCCGCGATTCGACGCGCCGTCCTTCGACGAGACGACCTACTACGTCGGTGGCCACCTGGCCGACTACGATCGCGACGGCCGATTGGACGCCTTCCTCGCCGATTGGCGGGCGGTCCTCGTCGGCACGCCGGACGGGGCGCCCCGGCAGGGCTCGCTCCTCCTGCGCAACGAGACCGAGTCAGGTCATTGGCTCACCGTCCGCGTGGCGGTCGATGGCATTTCGAGCGGGGTCGGAACGCGCGTCCTGGTCTACGAGGCCGGTCGCGCCGGCGACCCCGACGCCCTCCTCGGAGCCGACGAGATCACGGCCAGCGACGGCTTCTCCGGCTCCAGCCATCCCGAAGTGCACTTCGGGCTCGGCACGGTGTCGGTCGTGGACGTCGTCGCCCATCTGCCGTTCGGCGGCGCGACGATCGATGCGCTCGCGGTGCCCGCCGATCGCATGCTCACGCTTCCGCTCGGCACTGACGAGCCGGCGCCGCACCTCGGTCTGGCCTCGACGGCCGTGCGCGATCGATCCGAGCGCTTCCTCGAGCCGCCGATCGGGGTCGAGCTGCCGCCGCATTCAGTGGCCTCGACCCCGCCGACCGTCGACTTCGTCCCCTTCGATCGTCCCGACTACGACGGCAATCCGTGGTCGCAATGGGGCGCTGGGCTCTTCGCGTCGGACGGCCGCTTCTACGCGGCGATCGGCGACCACCTGGGCGTCGACGGGAACGCCTACTTGTACGCGTATGACCCGGCCACGCGGCGTCTCGTCTGCATCGGCGACACGCTCTCGGCGGTCGGCCACGTCGAGGGCGCGTGGGGTCACGGCAAGATCCACAGCCGGATCACGGAAGGAAGGGACGGCTACATCTACATGACGTCGTACTGGGGCTCGATGCGCGGCCTCGTCCTCGACGACGACTACCTGGGCTCGGTCGTCTTGCGCTACCCGCTCAGGTCGGGAGGTGGCACGGGCGTCGTCCCGCCTCCGGCTCCGACGCCGGCTGAGCCGACGGCGACCAGCATCACGCCAACGGCGACGCCCGAGGCGCTCCCCTCGCCGGAGGCAGGCGTCCATCTGCCGTGGGTCGGCGCCGACTGAATCGGAACGGCGCGACACGCATTTTCGATGGCGCCGCCAAGGATTCCTCCATGGCCGGCGCGGACGCCGTCTTCCACGGTCGGGTCAAGCGGATGCGCCCGTTCGGTGGAGCGCGTATGTCCCATTCTTGGCGCGCTTGAGTGGGGTGGTCGAGTAGAGGCCGTCGAAGGGTCATCTCGAGTTGTGCCCACCCCCCCAAACGGTGTACGCTAGCGGCCGAAGATATGCTGCGTTGCCGCAGCGCCCGCTCGACGACCCGGATCGATCCACCCTCGGGGGAAGTGACCGGGCCGTCCGACGTGGCGCATCATGGACGGTGCAGGTGAATTCGGCTTCGTTGAAGCCGACCATCGTTCGCCGTCGAGGAGAATGCCATGAACGGTTCGACATCCCGATGGGCCGGTGGCGCGCTGGCGCTCGCCGGTGCCCTCATCGCGATCGGAATCGTGGTCCATCCACCGGACGAGTTCGCCAACTTCACGTCGCCGAGATGGCCCTTGGCGCATTGGATTGTCGTCGTCGCCGCGATGCTGGCGCTGCTCGGCATCGGTAGCGTCCACAAGCGGTGGTTGAGCGCAGCGGGAATGGTCGGATTGGCGGGATATGTCCTGACGACGATCGGCTTTGCGGCGGTGGTCGCCATCGCGACCTTCGAAGCTGGCGTGGTGCCCGTCCTCGCCGAGCGGGCCGCCGATGCCGAGTCGCTGCTCGCGGATGACGGTCCGATCTTCACGGGTTCGCTCGCCGGAATGTTCATGACGCTCGTCGCCGGGATCGGGCTCGGAGGGCTCCTCTCCGGCTGGTCCCTGTACCAGGGGAGGCAGGCGCCGAAGCTCGGCGCACTGGCCCTCGCGGCTGGCGCTCCGCTGTTCACGATCTCCATCTTCATGGATCTGAGCCATCTCCTGGTCCAGGTCTTCGGCGTGATCTTCGGGATCGGTCTGGCATGGATCGGCTATGGGCTGTGGGGCGAAGCCGAGGGCGCGACGGAATAGCGCACATCTGGAGCGCCCTGGGCGCCAAGGATGCGAAACAAACGACGGCGGCCGCACCGGAAGCCGCAACGTGGGGTCTGCCGACTCCATATGAGCCGACTCCATATGATTTGAGACGTAGCGAGATGAGTTGAGATGTAGCGAATCGAACTTCGAACAACAGAGGAGCGAGACAATGAATCGTATCCGATGGTCCCTGATCGCGGCATTGCTGGTGGCCGGAGCCCTGGCCTCTACCGCGAGCGCGGACCATTCGTGGGGCTCTTATCACTGGGCGCGAACGACGACGTCGTTCGATCTGCTGGTAATCGACAGCGTAACTTCGGGGTGGCAGGCGGCATTCGACCAGACGCTGGTCCAGTGGAGCACGTCTTCGAAGCTCAACCTCGTGGAGGGGGCCGTCGACGAGTCGAATCGGAGTCGGATGCGCTGCCAGGCGGTCGTAGGCCAGATGCGGGTCTGCAACGCGGCGTACGGCCAGAACGGCTGGATCGGTCTGGCCATGATCAACCTGGACTCGAACGGACACATCACCCGGGGCACGGCGAAGATGAACGACAGCTACGGTTGGTACTATGCCCAAGTGCCCGGCGAGGACAACCATGTCATGTGCC
Source organism: Anaerolineae bacterium (assembly GCA_038913135.1). Classification (GTDB taxonomy): domain Bacteria; phylum Chloroflexota; class Anaerolineae; order Epilineales; family Epilineaceae; genus JBCLES01. Next base: position 22,696 of record JBCLES010000034.1, on the reverse strand, counting down.
AAGAGACGGGCCACGTTCTCGGCCTCGATCACACGTCCGAGGATGGATCGAGCCAGGGCAGCTGCATGGACTATTCCACCAGCCTGGCCAGCCAGTGGCCGAACGCCCACGACTTCGGAGAGTTCGAAACGATATATGCCCATTCGGACGCGTACGACAGCTACGACACGGGAAGCGGCGGAGGTGGTTCCGGCGGCAGTTGTACAGCGCCGCCGGGCAAGGGCTGCAACAAGCACGAGGCGCCCAGCGGCGTGCCGAGCGACGCGGTGCTCATCCACTCTCGTGCGGGCCGCGACGGGAATCCCGGTCACGCCGTGTTTGCGTTACCGGACGACGAGGGCGGCTCATGGCTCTATCACGTGACGCTCGTTCCCGAGAACGCGCGCCGGAGGTGATCCGCCGCTTCAGTCACACACCCCAATAGCCGGCGTCCAGACCGATCCATCGTCCCACGCCGCCAGGCTGGCCGGACGGTGCGGGTCGGTGCTCCACCAGAAGTTGTTGAACGTCAGTCGGGCGTTCGGCATGTACTTCCCCTGCCCGCACACCAGGTATTCGATCACCCCGCGCCTTATGTCGAGCTCGCCGGCGTAGGCGTTGAAGTCCTGGCCTGGCCCGCGCGCGATGTGGCACGTCCTGCACGACGGCGCGATGACCTCGGTGTAAAGCGATTCCTGGGACGGCCCGACAAAGCCGGGCGGGACGAACGCCAGGTCCGGACCCGGCCCGGCCTTGGGGCTGCCGGCTGGGCCATACCAGCCGTCGAGAAGCTCGACGATGGCCGCCGACGGTGCGGTGTAGTCGCGCACCCGCTCGTTGAGACCGCGAAACGTCTGAAGTTCCGTAGGCGTGAGCTGCGTATCCGCGCGCCCGAGCGTGTAGCGCAGCGACGGAAGATCCCACTCACGGAAGCTGGCGCCGAAGTCGAGGTCGTCGACCGTCGGCGAGAGCGGATCGGGCGCCGTCGGGACCGGTCCGACGGGATCGTAGCGCCCACCGTGGCACACGGCGCACACCTGTGGGATGGGCTTGGGATACGAGCCGTCAAGATCGACTGATCCGACGCGCGGCGCCGAGCCGGTCCCACCGCCGTAAGCGTAGAACGTCACGAAGCGCCGGCCGGGCTGCGCCGGCACGTCGGTGAATTCCATCGTCACGGTCGGGCCGGGGCCGAGCTTGCCCGCGGCGAGGTCGGCGTTGCTCGGATACGAGTAGCCCGTGTCCGGCCCGAAGTCCGGCGCTCCGTAATTCGTCACCCAGCACGCCACCTTCGGCCCGGTCCTGAGGCAGTGCATCTCGCGTCCAAAGCCGAGGTCGTTGTGGTTGAGATAGGCCGCGACCAGCTCGCCCGTCCCGCCCGGCGCGGCGCCCTTCACGCCGAAGCCGTTCAGCTGCCACCATTTCGAGAGCGTCGTCCGCTGATTGAGCGGGTCGACGGCCGCGTAGTAGGCATCTGTCACGTCAGCGTACGAGATGCCCATGCCGCTGTAGTCGGGGAAGCCCATGCCCGTCAGGAACACCGGCTCGCCGCTTCCGTCGACGGCGACATCGGCCGGCAGCGGGATCGTCAGCGGGATCGGCGTCCCGCACGCGCTGTACGGCGCCGGGACGTTCGCCGCTCCCTCGCCGGGTATGGCCGGGCGCGTGGCGAGGGGAACGTTCTTCGTGGCGGTCGCGATGCGCTGGCCCTTCGTGTCGTGCAGCATCAGGCGAAGCGAGCTGGCCTTCTGGATCTGGAGGAACGGGTAGAGGGTCTGGCCGATGACGATCGGCTGCTGATACGCCGCGATCAGCGTGCTGCCATAGCGCACTTCGGCGCGCAGCGTGGTCCCGGGCCGAACCGTGACGTCAGGCGCCACCCGCACGCACGTCAGGCCGAAGCCGTCGGGCAGCGCGATCTGGTAGATCTGCTCGACGAGCGACGCCGGCGCGTCTGGCACCGTCGCCGAGCCGACGTACATCGGCCCATCCGGAGTCTCTACAAGGTCGGCGCGCCCGAACGTGTTCCACCACATGCCCGTCTCCCCGTCCAGGAACCAGATCGGCGCCGTGGTCGGCGCGCTGATGGCGGTCGTCGGGCTGATCGGCACGCTGAAGCCGAGGCTCGTGCCGGGCCGCGGGGCATACGCCTTCTCCTCCGTGTCGAAGAAGGCGATGCTCACGGTGCCGTACGAGTCGAGATGAACGGGCGTGCCCTCGCGATCGAGGCCGAGTGAGCGGCCTTGCCGAGCGCTGTAATCCGGGAAGCCTGTCCCACCGCCACCATCGCCGCCGCCGATGATGGGACCGGTCGTGGTCCCGGTCACGATCGCGGCCGCTCGCACGCCGTCCGTCACGCCGACGAGGCTATTCGCCGGAAGCTCGACCCGGGCGCCAGGATGGCGGGACCGGATGACGGACGGTCGACGGTCGACGAGCGTCACGGCGCGCGCCGGGTCGAAGGCCTGGTGTTCGAGCGGGAAGAGCGCGAGCGTCGCGCCGCGCGCCTCTCCGCCCACGGCGGTAACGATCGGCGAATAGCCTGGACGGTGGACGTAGAGGAGTCGTTCTTCCTCCGCGGCGCCCGACGCCTCGAGCTCGAATCGACCGCCGCCATCGGTCGACCTCTCGGCCGCCCCGCCGAGGCGGTTCACGCGCACAACGGCGCCTTCCAGCGCCTTGCCGGATTCCCCGTCGACGATGCGGCCGGCGAAGCGCGCGCCGCCCCCGTCTCGCACCTCGAGGCGCAGAGTGCCGCGGGCGAAGCCGCCGCGCCCGTCGGCGACGACGACGTGGAGGGCGTGGACGCCCTCGGACTCCGGGAGGCTCCAGCGCGCGAGCGGTCCTTCGGTCGAGACGACGGTGCCGGTCCCGTCCGTCACGTACCACTCATAGCTCAGCGCGTCGCCGTTCGCGTCCCGCGCGATCGCCCTGGCCTCGACCTCCGCGCTCGGCGCGGCAACTCGGACGCCGAGGCCGTCGATCGTCGCCTCGATGCCATCGAGCACGGGCCGGGCGTTGAGGAACGTGATGTCGATCCGCCGCGGCGTGTCGCTGGGATCGATCAGGCGCGCTTCGGCCACGCCGGCCTCACAGCGTGCCTGAATACGGAAGCTCCCGTCGATCGGCACGCCGGCCAGGACGTATTCTCCGATCGCGTTTGCGCGAATGGCATCGCCGATGGGCGTCCCATCGCTCTCCTGAAGCTCGACGACGGTCCAGACGTGAAGGTCGCGCGCCGGGTCGAACAGGTGGCACGCCTCGCCATCACGCAAGGTGACGCGGCCGAAGATGACACCGGGCTCGGGGTTGACCCTGAAGGGCTGGATCGTGACGTCCGCGTCGGCGACCGTGACGGGCGGCTCGACGCATTCACCGGGGAAGCCGGCGGCCTCCCAGCACAGGCCGTACGTTCCGGCGGGCTGGGGCGGGAAGTGATAGGCGCCGTAAAGGTCGGTCGACGTGGTGGCGAGCGTCGAGAAGTCGTCGAGCGACACGAGTCTGACGGCGATGTCGGGGACGGCGATCCGCTCCCCGGGTTCGAGCAAGGCGTACACGGAGCCTGAGACACGGCCCGGGCGCGAGCGTCGCGCCGGCGTGGGCGCGGGCTCCTCGGTTGGGGGCGGCGTGCCCGGCGGCGGCGAGGCGCTGGGCGGGGGCGTGCCGGGCGGAGCGGTCTCAGAGGGCGGCGGCGTGCCGGGCGGAGCGGTCTCAGAGGGCGGCGGCGTGATGTCGCCGGACGTTGGGGTAGCGCTCGGACGGACGATCGGCACGGGCGCAGGCCCGAAGCGGCCCTCGAGGGCCACCGGCAGGTGGATGACGCTTGCGGGTGCCTGTGCCGTCGCGGCCGAGGGCGGCCGGGCCGTCGGGGCGGCGTACAGCGCGCCGAGGAGGGTGACGACGCACGCGGCGCGGATGATGGACGGCGTTATGGAAAGTGTGAACGGGGTAGCCGGAGAAGACGGAGTGGATCGGCGGGATCGAAGCATGGTGCACCTCCATCAAAACGCCGCCGAGAGGCTTCATCGACGAGCGACTCGCGCAGGTTAGTCCTCTGGCGCACAAAGGTCAAAGGGCGCGGTGGGTCAAGGACGGTCGCCCTTATGCCATCTCCGGGCCGGACGTCGGCCGGTGCTTGCGCATCCCGTCCGGCCGCGGGTAGAATCGGAACGATCCATCGCCTGCGGCGGCGTACACGACACCGTCCGCCGCGCGGCTCCGCACTTGCCAGAGGGAACGACTCCCGATGCACCTCATCGACGTGATGCGCTATGGGCACGCGACATTGATGGGCGCCATCGAGGACATGCCGACCGAGATCTGGGCGGTGCCCGGCGCATGCGGCACCTGGTCGATCAAGGATATCGTGGCGCACCTCGCCTCGTACGAGCAGGTGCTGATCGAGATCACCGGCTCGATCGACGGTGGAAGCGAGACGCCGACACTTGATCGTTTCACATCTGGCTCGGGCACGTGGAACGACGACGAGGTTGCCCTTCGTGCCGGGCGCTCGCCGGACGAGATCGTGGACGAATATCGCTCGGCGTCCGCGCGGGCTATCGACCTGGTGACGGCGCTCCCGAGCGAGCTGTGGACGACCGCCGGCCTGCTGTCATGGTACGGCGACGACTACGACCTAGAGGACTTCGTCGTCTACACGTTCTACGGCCATAAGCGCGAGCATGCGGGGCAGATCGGGGTGTTCCGGGGGGCGCGGGCCAGCGGCGGTGCATAGATAGGGCCCACACCGGATTCATCGGGTTGTCGCTGACCGAACCCTGAAGTCTCGGTGCAACCGGGCAGTAAAGACCCGTGATCCGAAGCCTCCTATCGCCCGCCATCCGCCCCTATCGCCCAGCCGGCCGAGATCGACATGACGTACAGGCCAGACCGTGGATGGGTTCGAGATGCGGCTCATCGACTCGGAGGTGCGGCCACCGACCCGGATGGTGACGACGATCGGCGCGGCAAGACGACGCTGCGTTTGGCGGACGCTGGACCTACGACCTCATGGCGGTTCCGGCGAGTGCGATCGCGCGACCGGCCTTGCCCGAGGCGCTCGTTCAGGGAGGACGCGTGGAACATTCCGCCGCCCACTGGGTCGGCGCCCGCTTCGGCGGCGGCATCTTCGGCCGAACGATTCCCCGCGACGTACGCTGATGCCCTGACCCCAACGACCCCAACGACCCTCCCCCGCTCCCGACGTCGGGAGTGGGCTACTTGGCGAGGATCGCTTCGTATTGATCCCACGTCGCGCGCTCCATGCTCGCGCTCGCCTGCATAACAATCCGCCCGTCATTGAAGACGTGAGACGCGAGCATGGCCGTGGACTCGCCGATGCTGGTGTAATACTCGGCCAGCTTGTCGGCGTCGGCACCGTCATCGCAAATGAACAGACGGCCGAAGGCGTCCTCTTCGTCGGGGCGGGTGATGAGCAACGGGAATTGTTGCCCGTCGCAGACGAACGGCCCCATGCCGTAGTCGTCGGCCTCCATAACCACGGCGTCGGCCCCGTCGAGCCCGGCCGCCATGAACGCATCGAGAATGTCTTTATGGGCGTTGGCGGCCTTCGGCTCGTCGGTCGGCTCGACCTCGACGACGTCCTCAACGGGTACGCTGGTATCGACAGCGGGCGAATCGGCCGGAGTGTTGGCCGGAACATCGGCCCCGCCACACCCAACGAGTATCAGGCCAACAACTACGATTATCATGCGCTTCATGGTCCCCTCCATTCATTCGACGAAACGATTGCATCGGCTTGTACCATCGAGCCAATACGAACGCAAGCCGCGCAGGGGTTCACCCGTAATCCCGACGTCGGGATTCTGACAGGAGCCGCCGGTGCAGATGGAATCCGAGGTCATGGTTCAATTCTACCGGCCGGGGCCGAAGCCCGGCACGCGATCATGCGCCCTATACCCGAGACGACCTTGAGCCATCCGCGGACGACATCGCATCGCGGGCAGTCGGCCGAGGTGCTGGCGAGCGTCGGGATCAGCGAGGGGATGGTGCGGGTGTCGTGCTGGCTGGGCGCGGTGAAGGATGTGCTGGAGGATCTGGGGCGAGGGTTGGCGGCGGTCGCGGAGGTCGCGTAACGGCATACGATCGATGCGAAACGTACGCGACGTGGTTCCTCAGCGAGCGCGCGAGGGCGGCGGCATCATCCTCCTGGCGATCTCAGCCGTGGCATTTCACTTTGCATTGAAGTCACTCCTGACCATCGCGATCGTGATGCTCGTCCTGCGGCCCTCGAAGGTCCTCACGGTTCGCCACGAGAACCCGCCGTTTACTTTGTCGGTCGATGAGGTGGTCTTCCTCGGCTCTTCTTTCACCATCAAGATATCGAAGGGGACTAAGAACCGTCGAGGTCGCGAACCCCTTCGTCGTGGGCGACTGGCTCGACACTCCCCAATTCGACGCCGCGACGCTCTACTTCGAATGGTTCGAGATTGCGCGTCTCGTCGCGCTCCGTGGATCGACGTCGATAGACCAGGATCTCTACATCGCGTTGATGGAGTTCGACGTCTCGGGTCAGTTCGCGGACATTCCGATCGATTTGGATGCAAGCGATGTGTCGGAGCCGACCGGCGGGCTCACCATGCAACGGCGTCGGCACGCGGCGATCGAACAGGAGATTGAGGTGCGGATGAACGCTCCGCGGGAGGTGAATGGCGATCGAATGACATCGACACAATCGGACGCTCGGGCCTGGATCCTGACGCAGACGGCGATCGTGCCGAAAACGAGCGAGCTCTTCCCCGATCCGGAGACGCCGGTGAACACCGTCAGCCGGCGCTTCGGGATCTCGACGTCGACGTCCTTCAAGTTGTTCACGCGCGCGCCGTGCACTCGGATCAGGTCGTGGTTGTCGGCGGCATGCGCCGCAGGCGACTTCATGTCGGACATTGTCAGCTCGCTCGTCGTCGCCACTCATCGGTGCGCTCCGGGTCGACGATCCGGGTGGCCTGGCCGGCCGGCCGGAATTGCGAAAATTATTGCTTGACGGCCTTTTAGCACGCTGAGACCCGCCGGGGCGGAGTCCACGCGCTCGCCCAAGATCAGACTTCCGCCAACTGCGTGACTCCTGCAGCTGTCTCTTAGCGGTGCCCCACGTCGATCACGTCCGCCCGCCCCCTTCTCCTCGCGCCCCAAGCGGTACTACAATCCCCTGCGCATGTCTTCTCAACCGCTCTTCAATCTGGCAACGCGCTCCGCCCTCCTGGCGGGGATTCAGCGGTGGCCGAATTGCTGAGGTTATTGTCGCGCGAGCCCTAAGTCGGTGACTGGAGGCAGGCTGCCATGAGCGTTCCACGGTCCCTCGGCGTTCCCGCCCGTTGCGTACAGATGTTCGTCTCGTGCATTCCCCTGGTGGCCGGTCTCGCCGCGGCCGGTGCCCCGCATTCCGTCCAGGCACGATCGGCGGAGCAGAGCACGACGGTTCGCGTCTTCCTGCCGGCGGCGCTGAAGTCGGCCGGCTTCGCGGGCGGTCCCGGGCCCTGGGCGACCGCCACACCGGAATCCGGCCCGACCGCCACACCGGTGGCGGCAACACAGGTGCTGCTCCTCAACGAAGTCAGCTTCAAGCCGCCGATTGATCGCCCGGCATTCCTGGAGATCACGAATGCCGGTTCGGAGCCGGCCGGACTCGAGGGCGTGCGGATCACCAACGGCCTCTCAGAGACGTTCATGCTCCCCTCTGGGCTGCCGCCCCTTGAAGCATCGGCGTTCGCATTGGTGCTGTTCGACGGGCAGGACCGTGTGGAGACCTGGGGTGCGGGTCTCCGCATTCACGCGGACCGAATCCGGTTTCTGGCCGCGGATCGGGACGCCCTCGTGCTTGAAGGGGAGGGCGGAATGCGTCTCGATCACGTTGCCTGGGGGAGAGCACACCGTGACGCGGTTCGGCTGGGCTCTGGAGGAGTCATGCTCCCCGTCGCCCCCGGATCGACTATCGGCAGGGCGCCGTACGCCGCTTCACGAGGCAGCGGCGCACGGTGGGCATTCTATGGCCCGGCCGATGAATCTCCTGGGGCCGAGAACTCCATGCCAGCGGTCGACGCGTTCCCAATGCTCGACGGCATCATCACGGCTCCCGGTTCGGTCGATCTGGCGTGGTATCCACGGATCGGGGCGGTTGGTTATCGCTTGCACCTAGCGGACAACGAAGCGTTCGACCCGTTACTCACGGAGGCGACAGTCGCGTCCGCGCGGTTCTCGACACCCGTGCTGCCCCCCGGCGAGTACGTCTGGCGTGTACAGGCCGTGGGTCCAGGTGGCGAGACGTCCCGCTTCTCCCGTCCTATGCATCTCAGCGTCGAGATTGCGGAACCATCCATACATATGGCGAGCGAGGTCACTCTGGCAGTTCCGATGTACAAGCAGCGCAAGGACACTGCCATGCTGTTAATCTCCCGTCCCGCGACCAACAGGGGTGCCTACGCCGTGGTTGCCGAGACGGGCCCGCATGGGTGGGACGCCTCCCATCCCGATCTGGATCCGAACGACCCCGCCGATGCCATGAATTGTGGTCTGGCCGTTATCTCCATGACCGCGGCCTACTACGGAGGCGGAAGCAGTCAGGATCGCATCGGCTACGAGCTCTTCCATTCCAGGACCGCGGGGCCGGAAGATGACCTCAATTGGGGGGACGGCGTCTTCGACCACGAGTTCGTCGAGCTCTTGAACTGGGCAGTGGGGCCCGGCGTCGTGGCCTACTGGAACCCGGGTGAGGACGGTGACTTCGGATCGCCCCCGTCCGACCGCGAGCGCGAGACTTTCGTCGAGTCCGTGCGGCTGGCGTTGGACAGCGGCCAACCGGTACCGGTCTGCGGAGACGGCCACTGTGTCGTCATCTACGGCTATGCCGACAGCCTGTTGGGATTGCGGTTGCACGTGAACGACCCTTGGACCGGCCAACGGGTCATCAGGGCCAGCCGATTGCCGGCTACGATGTACGCCATTCCGCCCGTTGCGGCGACCGGACGCGTCGACGAGATCGGCGTTGCCGCCGACAGCGATGGCGACCGCGTCGTCGACTTCGACGAGGTCGAGCGCTTCAAGACGCTGCCGGGCAACGTCGATTCCGACGGCGACGAGCTCAATGACAAGAACGAGATCAAGCTCAGCATGTTTGACGACGACCATGGGCTCGCCGTGAACAAGGACGGCCGCGACGATCTCGACGGCGATGGCAAGGCGCCTGAGCTTGACGCTGATACGGACGATGGAGGCTGCGTCGATGGGCTGGAAGACCTCAGCCTCAACGGGTCGATCTCACCGGATCTAGAGGAGACGTCGCCGTTCGAACCGGAGGACGATCGCTGCATCTCCGGGAAATTCAGGCTCGTGTCGAACAGTGATTCCGTCACCGAGCACCAGATTGTTCACACGGAGATCCTCCACGAGGTGGCGATTTCGATGAAGCCAATGGAGGACGGTACGGTTGAGGGTTCGGGAGTCTCCGACTACTTCGCCTACACAGTAAACATCTCCATCGGCCGCTGCGTCACCTACACCGGCCCCTTCGAGCTGTCCTGGCCGGTGACGATCACTGGCCGGTTCGTCGACGAAGTCCTGAGCTTCGAAGTTGACCCGTCGTCGCAGACGATCATCGTCACGCCGACTGGCACCTGTGGTGGAGATCCGTTCCCCTACGTGGTGCCCCACTTCGTCGGCTGGGCGGAGATCACGTTCGACGACGGGGTCTACGAGTACTCCGCCGACACACCTCACATCCCGCCCGACACGGGCAACACCCATGTGGAGCTGAAGCTAGAGCAGCGAATAGAGCACGACTAACGGTCCCGCGAAGTTCGCCCAAGGCCGACCGGCGGACGGCTCTTTGACGTGATGGTCGGGCCTGTCGATGCCAAGCCCCCCGCTCTATCCCGAAGCGCCTCACGCTTCACACAGCGCGGCGGCCGGCGACGGCGGCTTCGGCCAATACATGGCCGAGTTCACGACGGCCGTGAAGTACGGGATGCCGATCACGCTGGTCTTTCTCAACAACGAGGAGCTGGCCAAGATCACGAAGTAGCAGCAGGCCGAGTCCTTCCACGTCTGGCAGACAGGGCTCGTCAACCCGAATTTCGCCGCCTACGCCGAGAGCAGCGGCGGCCTTGGGATCCGGGTGAAGGAGGCCGACGGCGTCCGTCCGGCGCTCGAGCGGGCGCTGGCGCTCGACGGGCCAGCGATCGTGGAGGTGGTGAGCTCGACGAGGAGATTGTAGTGCGGTTGTAGCAAGGTCTCGAGTGTTGAGCTATGGCAGATCGAAGGCAGGTCCAAAGTGAATTCGAGCAAGATTCCTCGGACATCGACTTGACCGTCCGCTTCATTTTCAGCGCCGGCCTAGTGCTCGTCCACCGCCTCAAGGATTCGGCGGTAAAGTTCGTCGTGAATCCAGAAACCGGCACTGCTTCGCAATGAATCGAGTGTCGGTCGAACACTCGTGATCAACTCGACTCGCTTCGCCTGCACGAGGACGCCGAGCAATCCGATTACGCGAATCCCGAGGCGTTCCGCCGCGGCGCGTCCACGCCGCTCATCGATAAGTAGGAAGTCGCAATCACACTCACGAGCCAACGCGATCGATTCCGCTTCACCGAGATCGAGTTCGAGAAGTAATCCTTCGACCAAGGATCGATCTGCGACGCTGCGGGTCTCGATCCATGCCAGTCGCGCGACGGATTCAGCGCCCGGCAGACCCTTTCCTGCGACGACGATCTCGTCATAAACCGCCTGTGGGATCAACACGCTGCCAAACAATTGATGGAGCAGATCCAACTGGCCAACGGCAGCGAGGTTGATTACAACCGAGGCATCGCTGACGACCACCATGGCTTAGCCCGTACGCTGATCAAGAGTTTCGAGATCTGCTTCGAATTCGGCGATGCCGTAGTTCGGGGAGATTCGACGGCTGGCGAGGAGATGTTGGAAGGCGATCCGATCTAGGGCCGCAAGTCTCGCCGCCTGACCCAGCGTCAGCTTCTCGGAAGCAAAGAGCATGACAGCGATTTCAATCCGCATTTCTGCTTCCGACATGTGTGCGGATTGAAGGACATCCTCGGGAATGATCAACGTCATGACTCAAACTCCTTCTCGTCACCTTGTGCCAAGAATACCACGGTTAGCATACGCGTAGTCGCGGTTCGCCAAGAACTCTACGCCGCCACGAACAGCGCCGTCACGTACATGACGACCACCCCGGCGACAAAGCCGCCCACAGCCATCCGCGTCAGCGCCGGCCGCCCGTCGCGCCGTGTCGTATTCAGCGTGAAGCGTCCGACCTGGTAGACCACCTGCGCGATCGCTCCCGCACCGATCGCGAGGAAGATCGCGGCCGCCAGATTCGAGTACGCGTAGGCGCCCACCCACGTCCCGATCATCGCCGGGGCGCCCGCGAGCGCGGTCAGCCACACGAAGTCGACGAGGCGCGGGCTGCCCTTGACGAGCGGCGCGGCGATCGCGAGCCCTTCGGTCACGTTGTGCAGCGTGAAGCCGATGACGAGAAAGGCGCCGAGCGAGATCGCGCCGAGCGTGTACGCCGATCCGATGGCGAGCCCCTCGCCGAAGTTGTGGAGCCCGATCCCGAAGGCGATGAGGGCGGCCAGCCGGAGCGGCGAGTGCTCCTCGCCGGCGCCCCTGCCCCCGATCGCGCCGATCGCCTCGATCAGGCCCACCGTCACGATCGCGATCAGCCAGACGAGCGGGACCGGGTGGAAGCCTTCGGGCAGCCTCTCGGCGATCTCGAGTGCCTCAAGAAGCGTATCGAAGAGCAGGAAGACGAGTAGGCCGGCCGTCAGGCTCATGACGAAGACGAGCGCCTTCGAGCCCATCCGCTTCACGACCGGATACCACAGCATCCCGAGCCCGACCGGGATGACGCCGACATAGAAGCCCAAGAGGAGGAAGCGCAGAAACGTGCCAAAGTCGCGGTCCGGCTGCGCGAGCGAGACGTCAACGGTCGCGTCGAACGTGACGCCGGTGCTCGTGAGCAGCCGCAGCTCGTGCGGCTCGGTCTCGACCCACGGATAGGGCACGCGGATCACGGCCGAGCCGAGGCGCGGGATCGTCGGCGCCGGGTCGATCTCGAATTGCCAATACGCTTCGTCGACGAGGACCTGCGCCACCGTGACCGGCGATGGTCCACCGTTCGTCACGCGAAGCTCGATCTGCCCGGCCGCCGGCAACGTGATCCGATCGATCGTCAGCTCCTCGATCGGCGGCGCGCCGGATGGCCTGAGGCCGCCCCCGGTCGCGAAGAGAGCGGCGACCAATCCGCCGAGCAGAAGGAGCGGCAGGATGGCGAGGGCGATCAAGCGAGGCGTGGCGACTCGACTCGACTCCGCCAGTGAGGCCGGGTCCGACGTCGATTCATTCGTCGAGGCGTTCTCGTGATCGCTCATCGTCCGCCCCCGTTCCCGTCCACCAGCTCGAGGAAGCCCATCCACCCAAGCTCCGCGAACTCGCTCTGATGGGCGTGGAACATGTACTTCCCGGCCTCGAAGCCCTCGAAGGAGAATTCGAGGATCCCGCGCTGACCCTGGCATTGCATGATCGTATCGACGGTCTTCAACGTCGGCGTGAGCGTCGTCCCGTGATCGTAATAGTCGAAGAAGTTGGCGTGCAGGTGGAAGGAGTTGATCGGGTCGAACTCCGTGATGTTGATCAGATAAATCCGCTGAAGCTGGTCCGATCGGACCGGAATAGGCTGGTGCATGTACGCGAAGGCCACGGAATTCGCGGCGTACACCTCGTTGTCGCCGTCGAAGTTAGTGTCGAAGCCGTTCATGATCATCACCATCTCGTTGACGTCGGTGTTCTCGCGGCTGAGGTGGTTTCGCGTGCGCGCAACGCGCCGGTCCTCGCCGTCGTGCCGTTCCGGGTCCGGGTCGATGATGAACGCCCCGTAGAGCCCCTTGTGGATGTGGCGCTTGAGCGGCACGGCGTGGCAGTGGTAGAGGTGGACGCCGAAGGGCGCCGCGTCGAATTCGTAGGTCGTCGTCCCGCCCGGCGCGATCATCCCGTCGCCGGCGCCCGGCACCCCGTCCTGCGAGGAGCCGTGAATCCCGTGGAAGTGCATCGTGTGCGGATGGCTGCCGGCGTTGACGAAGTTCACGCGCAGGTGCTCGCCTTCGATGCAGCGCAAGGTCGGTCCCGGCACCTGGCCGTTGTACGTCCACGCCGGGAAGAAGACGCCCGGCGCGATCTCGATCTCGCGATCAAAGGCGACGATGTCCCATTCCCGAAGCGTCCGGCCGTCGTCCATCCGGCTCGTCGTGCCGTAGTCGAATTCGGAGAGGAACGCGAGCGGGTCGACCCCGATCGCCCCCTCGCCAACCCGGCCGACGGTCATCGATCCATCGTGGCCCCCGTGATCTTCGCCCTCATGTTGTTCCGGCACCGTATGGCCGGCGGCGCGCACGTCGCCGGCCGAGCGATCGGCGATCAGGCGGCCGCCGAGCGCGGCGGCGGCGGCGCCGACCGCGCCACGGCCGACGAATTGGCGGCGGGTCAGGGAAGGCATGGGCATCTCTCTTGGGTGCGGGGGCGCTCGCCGCGCTGAGCGTCGGCTACGCAATTTCTTAGGATGCCCTAAATATTGTGGTAGTCGCCGCGCGTTGTCAAGGGCGAGGGCTTTTCCCAAGCGCGTCTCCGACCGATCGAGAACGGTCAATTCTCGATCGGAGAGGGGCCCGCTCGGTACGCCGGAATCCACGCCCGATCGGAGCGCGGCCCGCTCGCTCAAGATTTCTGCTTGAGCTCCATGATTATCCGCTGTCCGTGAAAGCGGGGTCACTCCACCTCGAGGTTGTACCCGAAGCGCGAGCACTCGGGCACTCGACACATGACCACCACCGGCCAGCGCTCTCGGCCCGCATCGATGAACTCGTACCGCTTCGCTGCAGGGGTGACGAAGGATCGCCGCGCACCACCACCCGATCAGAGTGCGTCGTTGTCCGATGGATTATGGATCGTGTGGTCGAGCCGACCTGCCGCGTCCGCCTCTTGAATGGCCGCCCGGGCCCGGGCGTCGCCGAACGGCTCATTGTGCAGGAGCCATGCCGCATAGGCGTTGACGGTCTTGCGCCCGCGGTCCAGGTAGGGCGCCTTGGACATGACCTCGGCCATGCGACCCGCGATGTCGTCCCGGCGATCGGCGTGGTCGCCGGCGATCCGCGTCAGGGCCTCCAGCGCCAGGCCACGCTGCTCGGTATCGCGGCGACGGTCCAGCGCGAGATCCCAGAGCAACGGTTCCACCGGCGGCCCCATCAAGGCCAGACAGACACCGACGAGATGGTCGGAGATCCAATCGTCCTTGCCCACGACGTCGATGGCGCGCAGCAGCAGCGGCGCCGTCGCGTGCTCCCCCAGGACGCCGAGCAGCGTCATGGCATGATACGGCGCCCAGGCCGCCGCATCCGCCGGCCAGCCGCGCAGCATGCGCTCGTCCGTCGCCATGCTTACCAAAGACCCGATTGTCCCAGGCCGCGGCGGGGACGCGCTAGCCGACCCCGGACCTTCCTTCATGGGCCGGAAGTCCGCACCCACCTCCAGCAGGTTCGATACGTCCTCGCCGAAGGCACCGACGTCGATCTCGGGCCAGTCGCGCGGTCTCGGAGGCGGGGAGACTGGAAGGATGTCGCTGACAAACCACACATCCTTCAGCAGCTGATCCTCCAGGCGTAGCCGTTCCTCGTCGCTGTAGGCCGCTTGCAGCGCTTTCATCCGGCGCTGCCCGACGCGAGGCAGTGCTTCGATGTCTATTCCGACCGTGGCCAACATCTCGGGGATCCGCAGCATGGCCAAGTTTTGGTCGGCCGCCTCGAAGGCCTCTCGGGAGAGGAAGGGCCGATCGCCGCCGTAGAGGGCGAAGTCGCGCCGATACTCGCGCCAAATGCGGGCGTGCTCGCCGATGAAGGTCTTCCGATGCGGGTAGTTCTCGCGCAACCACCCCAATTGAAGTCGGTCATCCGCGGACAGCGAATCGGAGGTTCGTTGAAGAGCGCCGGAGATCTGATCCAACGGCGCGTCCGCGACACGGCTCACGAACGCCGTCATGACCCGCTTCCGCGTGGCGAGGATCCGTTCGATCTCGTTGGGGGTCGCCGGCCGGCGCGGCCGACTGTGACCTGGCGTGGGGTCGCCCGGCGCCTTTGATACGGGCGCCGCCTTGGGGGGCTGCGCCGGCAAGCGTTGCGGCGTTAGGCGCTTGAGCCGCTTCCGTTTCCCCGGAGTCTTATTCTTGGACAATGCCGTCAATCCTCTCGGCACGAGACCGATACCGCCGGAGCGGCGCATCGAGGGTCTCGCCACCTACGCGTGTCAGGGAGGCTGTGTACAAGTCTCGCGCGCGATCGGGGCGCTGTCAAGCGCTCCGCGGCGCGAGGATCACCGGCGTCCCTCCGGAGGCGCTGGCGTTCTTCCCGCCCCCATGTACAGTGCCCGCCCTACTCTCCACCCCGGATCAACACCTCGCTCACGTCGATAATCGTCCGCTGGAGGAATGACAAGAGATGCTCGGCGGCGCTGTCGCCGATCCGCCAAACGTCTCCAAGCCGTAGGCGACGAGCATGCGCCCAATTCGTCAGCCCCCGGCATGTCCGGTATAAACACATGCCCGTCGAGAAGCGCTGCGCGTAGCCATGGTGCCCCTTCTCGCTCCGCGCTGCCATACTTGGCTGGCGATCGCGTCGCGTCTCCTCTGGCTCAGGCAAAGCACCACGAAGCGCCCGAACAAGGACAGCTCGTCGAAGTCCGAAGCCGCCGCTACGTCGTCGCCGACGTCGAAGCGAGCAGTGGCCCCCGTTCCGCCATTGCCCCACCTGCGGTGCCAGGCTAACACCTCGTCACGTTGACTTCCATATCCCCACAGATTGCGAGTTCACTTTCGAATACGTGGTGGACAAATCCTCCAACAAGAAGATACCCTGGCGCTATTGCTGGCCGGACGATGTGCGCGATTATCGACACCCGAACATCCACTGCGAGCGTTTTAGATGACGAGGCCGGACAACGTGGACGTTGGCGAACAGCTCTGGTACCAGATGCCCCGAGTGGAGCGCGGACTCTTCGTCCGGGCCTTTGTCGGCATGCCTCTGGCGGATCTTGGACTCGGCGCTCGAGCGCACAACGCGCTTCGACGTATTGGTTGGTACGCAGATGTCAGTGATCTCATGATGGCTGAGGAAGACATCGCGAGCGTTCGAAATCTTGGGATAACCTCACTTCGCGAAATCGATGCGGCCTTGACGCAGCTCTTCGATCGGGCGTCGCGCGCTCTGCCTGAGCAGCCCACATCCCATGAACAGCTCGAACTCATCGAGGAAGCGGCGCGTTCGGTGACGGGAGCTGCCGACTCGGGGCGCCTCTGGTTTGAGGTTCCAATTGGGCGGCGGCTTCCGCTCGCAAAGCACTTTCTCCGCGCGCCTTTGCGAACCTTGGATCTGCCGCCGGATATCGTGGACGAGCTGAAGGGCGAGCGCACGACCGCGACGATCGGCGACCTACTGTCGGTCGACGCTACGTGGGGACGCACGGGCGGCGTGAGCGCCCAGTCTTTGACGGCAATACATGAGCGGCTTGTGGCGCTGGCAGAGTACATTCTCGATGGCCGTCAGCAACTGGCTCGATGGACGGATGTAATGGCGAAGTTGGCTCAACGCGAGGACCTGCTCCCGATGCCCGTTCGCCAATTCGCGTGGCCGCAGCGGCTGATCGACGCCTGCCCCGGCCCGCAGGTCGAAAGCCTTGCCACCCTTGGTGCCGACGAGTCCGCCGCGCTTTGGAGCACACTCAGTGCAGTTCAGGGGCTCGGCGCCGAGCTGGTCGAGGAGCTGGAAGCACTCGTGAAGGCGCCCGCTGACCGTACCGACGACGAGTGGGCTGAGAGCTGGCGTGAGCGCGGGATCGAGGTCATACCGGAGGGGTATGTACTGCAGGAATCGGGCGGCAAGGGCCGGGCGCTCAGCCGAGTTCTCCATCGTGTTGTCTCCGAGCGTCGCGACGAGACGGATTGGTTCATCCTGCAGCATCGCCATGGCCTGCTCGATGCCGAGCGCTTCACGCTTCAGCAGCTCGGAGATGCGTACGGCTTGACGCGGGAGCGCATCAGGCAGCGCGAAAACAAGGCGCTCAGGGTCGTTCGCTCTTGGTTTGACGAGCCGGTGGCCATGATCGCCCCCGCACGACTGCACCCCGCGCTGCTCAAGGCCTTGAGCGCGCTTGCTACATTGTTCGATGAGGTGCTCGTCGCTCCGATGCCGGAAGCGGAGTTCGCCGCACGGAGTGAATCGATCCTCGGTCAGCACGACGAAGGTATCAACTCGTTGGTGCTGTTGCTGGCCAAGGTCGGCGGCATCAGTCCGACGATGCCGCCTCGCAAGGACGTGGCATCCGTTTGGACGGGCGGCGACACGAAAGTCCGTAAGACAATCAAGGAGCGTGTGACACAGATACATGATGCGCTCACTGAGCGCTCGTCGGAGCAGCATACGGTCGTGGAGCTGGCCGTCGCGATCAACGAGCATGTCGAGGATGGCTCATCGATCACGGTGGCCGAAGTCCGTGAATTCGCACCGCTATGCAGCACGGTGGAAGTCCTGGAGAATGGCCGCCATCTGGGCCGCTATCAGGGCCGCTTCGAATACTTGCGCAGGCGCACCGGGCAGGTGGAACGGATCCTGAGCGAAATTGGTGAGCCGATGCACCTGTCCGATATCCAGCGGATTATCAATCACAGGGCCGCGCTGTACGGGGGGAGGCCTGTCAATCTCTTGAATCTCAGCAACCAAATGTCCGAGGCCAACCAAGTGGTACCGATAGGCCGGAGCGGTTTCTGGGTCATGGCCGACTGGCCGGACATCGAGCTCGGTACGGTGATCGAGCTCATGGAGCGCTGCCTCGTCGAGAATAATCGACCGATGACGCAGAGAGAAATCTATGACTGGGTCGCCGCGCGACGGCCGGTCAGAGAGAGCTCTATCCTGCTCAATGCCACCTCGGATGATCGCTTCGCCCGCATCGACCGTGAGCGCTGGGGCTTGGGCCACTGGAAGGAGGCGCGGGAAGCGGCGGCATGGAACCGCGCCGGTGTTGCCGCATTCGTCGCCAACCTGTTCAAGGAACGCGCGACGAAGCGCCTGCTCTACTCGGTAGTGCTAGAAGCGCTGGCGACCGCGGCGGACGTTCCGCCAAGAGTTGCCCGCGGCCTCTTGGGGACTAATCCCGTCATCGAGACCGAGCAGACTGCCGATGGCGAGCGATACGCCCACCTGCAGTCGGATTATCGGATCCGAATGGCGCGCGAAGGGGGGCGCAAGCGGAAGAGCAAGGCCCTTGAGCATGTGCGATCGGTCGCCCGGCGCGTCCTGGCCGATCAGCCAAGTCGTGAGATGTCACTCGCCGAGCTGCGAGACATCGTCATGAAGGAGGTCGGCATCCCCAGCGCCTCCGTGTACAGCTGCGTCTCGCGCATCGACGAGCTGGAGACGGTCCTCTTTGCCGATCGTCCTGGCAAGCTAGTTCGCTGGGTTGGCGACGTCGAGGAGGATACGGCACCGTAGCCCCACGCTGCGCTCCTCCCTGGACCTAGAATCGTGCGAACATCCACTCTTCACCACACTCTTTCCGAGCACGATACGGGCACCGCTCGAGTTCGAAATACTCGCGCGGATCGAGATTGCTCTTCTATATGTTCCGGCGCTTCGAAATGAGGCGAAGGTTGGAGAAATGGTCGATGCGGTCGCGTTCCTTGAGGCAGCACGGCACCGTTTTCGATGATGTTCATCAAAAGCGTCACGTTCCATTGCAGCAGCCAATCATCGATCTGCCCTCGCCGTAGATGAACGGAATGTGGCTATTTGTCGAACCCAGGATTCGCTGATCGTCAATCCAGGATCCTCGACGACGAAACGAACTGTATTTTCGATGGCGTTCGCGATTTGGTGGTAGTCCTTGAATCATGCTCGTACGAGCCGAGAGCAGATCGTGAAGATGGAGTGGATGGAGGAAGAGGGCGGTGACGGGCGAAGTGCGCTTCGGCTCCTGATGAGGGAGGCGTTGGAGCGCCTGGGGCCGGAGTGGCTTGAGCCGAAACGCGAGGTTGACTGAGGCGGACGGATTAGATCAGCCCGATCGTCATTGACAAAACCCGCTCGATCTCATCGGCCGTCGAGAACACGACGAGATCACCGTGTTCCGGAGCCGATGCACGCGCTGCCAGCCGCTCCCATCGCTCGGGCCTGATCGCGCCATCTTCACGCTCCACGACAGCCCAGTGAATCCAGCGCCCGCCCCACCGCGCTCGGATCGTCGCGCCATATGCCTGGAGCTGGAGGAGCGCGTCGCCGTGGCTCGCGCCGCCGCTCTTCGCTTCGATCAGGATGCCGTCGAAGCCTCGGCGCGGCTCAGCGAAGCGAATGATGACGTCGGTGCGGACCGGGACTTCCGAGATTCCGAAGGCGGTCAAGGCGTGCGCGAGCTGCGGGTTGAAGGCGCCGCTGCGCACGACCTCGGCTCTTGGAAACGTGTATTGGAAGTGCGCGGTCATGCCGGGGACGGCGATGGTGTTGTCATGATCGTGCATCATCCAGCGGATGGCCGTCGGCTTAGGTTCGAGCGTTCGAAGCACCCGCACCAAGCAGAGCAACTCGAAGAGCTCGGCGGGCTCGGCCGGGAGCGGGATCCGGTCGATCTGCCGCATGTCGATCGCGCTCCGTAGCGACTCGGCGACGACGTTGCGCAGGAGTGGCCACCGGGAGCGCCTGGCGATGTGCGCCCAGCGGTGGATCTGCGACATGTTCGGCGCGCCGCCTCGAGCTGATGTGATTGAAGCGATCCGTTCCAGCGGCTCGACTTCGCTCGGCTTGCGATCCTTTCGTATCGAGGCACAATAGTCGCGCCACAGGCCGGACACCCATCCGGCCCAGCCGCACAGCGCCCGGCGTTCGTCATCCCCAAGGCCGACGTGGGACGTGAGGCAGACGAAGCTGCTCGATCCTTCGCTAGCTCGCTGCTGGATCGTTCCCACCCAGTCGACGGGTCCGTCCGGCGACTCGGTCACACGCATTCGCGGACTGTACGCCGTGAGCAACATGCGGGCTTGGCGCACGAGGTACGACCACGACTCACAGAGCGACTCGTTTCGTCGCCCGAAGCGCTGGCCTTCGAGCACCCACCAACTCAGCACGGGCGAACCGTAGAGCGATCCGTCCAGGCCGGTCGATCGCCAGCGGTCCAATTCGTCGGTGATGGGACGTGCGCCGACGCGGCCGATCAGGTACTTGCGGATCTCGGCGGCGAAGCACTCCGCTCGCTGTGAATCGACTCGCTGTGTTTCGACCTGCCCTCCAAGCGCGTCACTCATCGAGTTTATCGAGGACTTTGAGCAGCGCCTGGTCGCGGGCGAGCGTCGCGAGTGCGTCGCGGAGGAGCAGGCGGGCCTGCTTCTCGAGATCGTGTTGGGCGATCAGCGGCGGCACGATCAATCTGCCGTTGACCCAGCGCCGAAGGAGCTTGAAGTATCCGACGCCAAAGGGAAGCCGATCGCTTTCATCGAGGTTCTCGAGCAGCTTGGCCTCGCCTGCGTACAGATAGAGTTCACCGACGACGTTCCGGGCCGCCTCGAACCGAGATCGCTCCCCGGCATCTGACCCCGTGGCGCGCAGATATTCCTCGACTGACTCTTGCGCGGCGCCGAACAGCTGGATGCGAAGGAAGCGGCGGGCCAGGCCTTGGCTGATCGGGAAGACGATGTCGTCGAGCGTCGCGTCGTTGATGGTCGCGACGATCCGGAAGCGCGGATGGTCGGCGATGGACTGGACGCCGGGCAGGCCGGCGGGATGGACTATGGCGACGCTCCCGCTGAGCAACGGATAGAGTTCGCCGATGCATCGATCGAGGTCTGCGCGGTTCATCTCGTCGAGCACGATGCACTCGCCGCGCAGAGACCACTGAGCACCCGACTCGGCGGACGGGTCGATGAAGATACCGGCGTGCGGAGAGTATCCGCCTTCCGCCTTCGGGTCCGGCATGAGACCGCCGATCGTGTGGAATGGCGACCACGCTGAGTTTCCTACCGTCGTGAGCGGCGCATCGGCGAGGTCGATTTGTTCCGGTGGCACGTCGAGCCTGTTGTTCCACGCGTAGCCGACGATCTGCGCCAGGGTCGTCTTGCCTGTTCCGGGCGCACCGGCGAAGAGCACATGCATGCCGGCATTGAGGTATGCAAGCGCCTTCTCGGCGACGGAGTGGAGCTCCGACGGGAGGGTGAGGCGCTCGGTGGCGATCGACGATGCATTGGAGGGCGCCTGCTTTGGCGACGTCGGGGTGGTCTCGATGGTGGTCGGTACATCACGGTGGTAGAGGACGCTGTCCTGCAGGAGATGAACGGCGCAGACCGCCCTGTCCAAGGGCGATAGCTCGGCGGCATGGGCCAGGGCGTGTTGGTGGAGCTCGGCGTGGAGGACAGCGTCGATCCGATCGTCCTCCGTTTCCTTCGCCCTCCGCGCGGCCTGCGAGCTTGCCAGGCTTTCCATGATGACCTTCTGATTCTCGAGCGGGCGGCTGACGTGATGGTCGAAGATCTCGCTCAGGCGCCGGACGGCTTCAGGATCAGCTTCGAGCTGCCCCCTCCAGTGGTCGCCGCCGACGCGCATCAACGCGTAGCTGTCGTCGACACCGAAGGCATCTCGCAGAATGGCGGTCGTCTTGCTGTTGATGAAGGGCATCTGGTGGAGATGCATGAAGCCGAAGAGCTCGATCACGGTCGCGTAGTGGGAGACGTCCTGTAGCTCATCGACCTCCTTGCTCAGAGCCTCGAAGCGGTGGCGCTCCGGCCACGCCTGCATGGAGCTCAGGACGACATCGACGGGCGTGTTTTGAATGACGGACGCGAACGTCTGAGCACCGCCGACGTGATAGGCATTCGTCGACGTGAGGAGGTAGGTGTAGCCGAAGAAGAATCTCTGCCGATCAGCCAGCACGTCGATGTCTGAGCAATCGCAATACGGAAACCACGGCATTCGGCTGACGAAAGACGGTTCACTGAAGTGGAGATCCCCATCCTCAATCGTCCGCTGGAGGAATGACACGAGATGCTCGGCGGCGCTGTCGCCGATCCGCCAAACCTCTCCGAGCCGTCCCCACGCCTCGGTGTCACGGAGCTGAGCCGCATGGTCGATCAGCGTCCGCGCGACCGACTCCCACCCACCGACGCGCTCGTACTCGACCGTGTGCCAGTCGTAGACGCCGTCGTCGCGACCGCGCTGAAAGTGCCGAAAGAGGTCGAGCGCGTGCGTCCGGAGCGCCGCGGCCGGCGCGTATTTCCGGTGCCATCGCTGCGAGAAGTACGCGACGAGCATGCGCCGCTCCGGCGGCCGCCAGTAGTCGGCACGGCCATCGAAGTCGATGCGGTGAAGCTCGACCATTCGGCGCCCGCCATGGATCCGCTGGAAGTACTCGACGTTGTGTTGGACGGTGTCGAGGACGTTGGCGTCGGAGTGGTAGCGGTCGAGGAGTTGTGGGATTGTGGGGAGGGATGATATGTCCGACATCGTGGTGGGCTCCATCGAGGGGACGGCACGGCGTCGACTCACGTTCGACGCGAGCATTGTTGATCCGGAGGCGAGGGGAAGATCATGCCGAAAGGCCGGCTGAATGAGAAGACGGTCTGTGGCGCGGCCGTCGCGTGGGTCGAATCACAATACCTGCAGCGGGA
>JBCLES010000033.1:0-31313 GCA_038913135.1 Anaerolineae bacterium | reverse complement strand
GTCGACTGGCAGTTTACATCGACGCCGATCGTGTCGTACAGGGACTGGACGTGGATGATAAATGCTGCGGACATGAGGCTTGGGGCGGAGAATTCGACAAAGTTGACCGGGTCGATACCGAGCAGGCCGGGGATCAGCACCCGCATGAGGCCGTAGTTACCGTTATTGTAGCTATAGGTCGACACGCCGACATCGGTCGCGATACCGGTCCTCAGTGCCTCGTAGCTGCTCCCGACGCCGTTCTGATCGAAACCGCTTTCGTGTTTCATGAAGTCGGCGAAGGTGAGTTCGTCCACCCCGTCGCCGAGAACCCAGTCACTTGGCAGGTACGGCGCCACGGGATCGTAGGGCGAGACACCGAGGTCGTCGAGGAGGCGGAGAAGGGCGATGGCTGTAATGGTCTTGCTCACGCTGGCGACGTGCGATTCCTTGTTCGGGGACTGATCCGTCTCGGGCTCGTCGGCGCTCGTCCGTGCCAGGCCGACGCCTTCGCCGCCGTCGTACAGGAGACCCTTGTAGGCTATCGAGAGGGCGTGGCCGACGGTCTCGTCCTCGAGGGTGCCAAGGACGGTCTGCCGGAAGAGTTCGACGTCGAAGACGACCGTGTTCGCGGCGGCCTTGCTCGATGCCCCGTGGTGTGCCGCGGCCCCACCGTGATCTCCGCGCCGAGCAGCCGCGAGGCCGAGTTCGAACTGCCGCTTGGCCGCGATCAGGCGCTGGGGGCGCACGCCGGCAGCTTCAGCGATGGCGATCAAGTCGCCCGCTACTCGCATGCAGATCGCGGACAGGTCAGCCTGCAGCCTGCCGATCGCGGCCGACGGGCCGGGCGTGGCGGTTCGGGAGGCCTGCCGCAGATTGTTCTGCGTCCGATGAATCGCTTGCAGCGCGTCTGGCAAATGCCGAAGGTCGTCCGAACCGGCAGCGTAGGTGCCCCAAGCTGCCTCGAGTTCGTCGAGCGCGGACGTGAGCGCACGTGCGCTGCGCGGATCGGCACCGCGCATGAGGAGGCGCAGGTCGTCGAGCGCGGCGCGCAGCGCGTTGGCGGGCGCCGTCGGATCACCCACGCCGGGCTCCAGCTCAATTTCCGCCTCGTCACCGTCGCGGTTGGTCGGCTGGCTCTCGAGCTCACGGGCTAGCCGTGCGATCTCGGCGGGCAGTGGTGCCGGTTCGCGGTCGGCTGTCGGGAGCCCTGTTTCGTCGGGCGTGGTGGCGAGAGCCGGGACGGCGGCCGTCGCGCCAAGAGTGAAGAAGATGGATGTTAGCAAGAGGAATATCAGCTTGAGGGGGTATTCATGATCGTTCTCCCGTTCATTGTTAGCAGGCCCGGCGGTTCCGGATGCCTGTTGGCGACAGTTTCGGGCGCAGCGTACGAGGCGACCCTGTAAAGACTCTGAAATGGGATGGCGGTGGCATAAGGTTACCCCGCGTTCGCGCGCATCGCATAGTCCAAGAAGGCAGGCCCTGCCGTCGATCGGCGGTCACATGCGCAAGTTGGAGGTCGTAGGGAAGCAAAATCGATTCAGCGCGCTCGCGGTCGCGCCAGGTTCGTGGATTCCCACCAGCGATGGGACGGTCATCGCGACGCTGCCGGCGAGCGTCCAGCGGTGCAGGTTCGTCGTGACGGGCATGATGTGCTACAGGTAGCGCATGCTTTCTATCGATATCCGCGAGCTTCGGCAGAGGGCGAGCAAGTACATCGCCCTCGTGATGCATGGTGACACAGTCCAGGTGAGGGATCCGGACCCGTTAATCAGTTATGGTGACGGCCCCTGGGCCGGTGGAATCGGCAGGGCGGGTTGGTGCGACCTGTTCGCGTTGTGGCTGGCCACGTATGCGAAGCTGCTGCGGTCAGATGACGGGGAGGCGAACGTTTGAGTAAGCCCGACGGAGGCTTCACTGGTCAGGCGAAGGTGATGGATCGCCGCACGCTCGTTCGAACCGGCGCCCTCGCTCTCGCGTTCGCTGGCGCGGCGTGGTGCATCAAAGCCGGAGTGATCTTGGTCACCGGCTACCAGCCGCCGTTCAGCTTCGAGCTGGGCCAGCTGTTCTTTCCGGTCGGTGTCATCGGCGTGTACTCCACCCTCCAGCGGCCGGGTGGACTGGCGCGGGCGGGGCTGTGGCTGGCGATCATCGGCGTGGTCGGGACGTCGGTAGGCTGGGTCTACTCGCTGTTGCCGGGGGCGCGGGCCGCGACCAGCGAGGACTTCGTCATGCCGCATTCGCTGTTCGTGCTGACCGGCAGCCTTGGCGGCGTCCTGGCACTCCTCTTGATCGGGATCGCCATCGCCCGCGCCGGCCATGATCGGTGGCGATGGCGCTGGGCGGCGCTGATCGTGGCGGTGCTTCCGCTCGCGGTCCTCCCAACTGGCGCCATCAATATCGAGATTCCGATCCTGTTGACGGCCGTCGGTTGGCTCTGGCTAGCCAGCGGCCTTTGGTCCGCTGCCGACCCCAGAACGAAGTAGCTCGTCGCTCACCCTCGTGCCCCGCTCACTCGGTGTCGTCAGGTTGAGTCAGGAGGTCGGAGAACTCCCGAGGGGAGATGATCTTGGTACCGCCGTGGTGGAGGAGTCTCAAGAGCTTCTTGTCGCCGGTGACGAAGTAGTCAGCGCGAGCGCGGGTCACCGTCGCCAAGACGTAGTCGTCCTCGGGGTCACCCGTGACGGGAGGAGGGGATAGCGGCTGCACCATCGTCGCCTGCGTGCGTAGGAGTTGTGTGACTGCGCTCACGTCGGCCGGCGTGATGCTGAACCTCCCGCCGATGGCCGGGTCAAGAAGCTTGATCGAGACCTCGGCGATGATGCCTTCGGAGACGAGCACCTCGAACGCACCGGCCTGCCAGGCTTCAAGCGCCCGGCGTGGGGCGCCACGTGGCGACATGACGGCTGAGACGATGACGTTCACGTCCACGTCCAGGACGACGGCCAGCATCAGTTCGAGCGCTGTCCTGGTCTGTCCTCGTCGTTTGCCTCAAGGCGTTCAAGCAGGGCGTCGCCATCCAACTGTGACGAGCGGTCACCGATAGCCAACACGCGGCGGAACAGCAGTTCGCGCACCTCCTCCCGCGTGCTGTTGGCGGCGATGAAGGACTCCAAGTCCTTCCGGGGGATACGGTAGGCGCGGCCGATGCGGGTTGCCGCGAGCTTCCGCTGGCGGATGAGCCGATACACCGTGTCCTTGGCCAGCTGTAGGTACTCAGCGACCTGCTCAGGCGTCATGATGTCGCGAATTTCAGTTTCATTCATACTTGACAATAATACCAGACTGGCTCCGATTTGTCAAGCGCTCAGGTGGTCTGAGTAGACTGGAGTTGTGCTTCCAAGATGTCGCAACCGCGACGGCAAGCTAGAAGTTGGCCGCGGTCAGGGCCGTGTTGCCGCGCCAGGCCGCGACGGGAGACTTTGGCATTTTACGGCATGGGACATAACCGAGAGACCCCATCACCCACACAATTACAGACGCCCCCATGGCCGTTCCCGACATCGTGCATGCTCTGGTCGAGCGCTTCGAGCGCAATCGAAGCCAGTCCCGTGCGTCCGTGTACAACGAGACGCAGTGCTGTACCCAACGCTCAGGAACTGACCCAGGCGACGATTAGGAATTGACCCACCTCGGCCACCCCAACCGGTATCTTCTGGCGAGACTAAGCGCTCGAAGAACTGGAGGAAGGAATGATCGAGATGGGTCGAGTAGCGATTATCAGGCATCTGGTGAGCTCAGAGAAACAGTCGATTCGGCAGGAGCTGACCTACTTGCCCACCGTGACGTGGTACCAGCAGGACACCCGCCTCACGACCCTGCGCCTCGCCAACGCCCGACAGGCGGTGCTCACACAGATGAGCGAAGTGGCCGCCAGCCGCGAGTGGGTGCCCGTGGCCGACCTGCTCGCGGCGCTGCAGAAGAGCCATGGCGACTTCCTGGTGCCGCCGTGCGGCAAGCAGGGCTACCGGGGTGCCGCGCGCTACAGCATCTACAACAACAACGTGGGCTGGTCCTTCGACATGCTGCTCAGCGACGAGGACGGTTGGCCACGTGTCGAGACGGGCTTCGTTTACCTCGTGCTCGACGCACTGCGCGGGTTCGGGCTGCTGGACGACAGCGGGCCGGCCCGCGGCGCCCCGACTGCCATCCGTCTGACCCCACTTGGCAGGCACGTTCTGCGGGACGGCCCTGTCCCGCACTTCCCCGCCGTCGAAGGCGCTCGCATCGTGCTGCAGCCCAACTTCCACTTGGTCGCCTTCGGTCCAGTGCCCGAGGTGGACCTGCTAGAGATGGAACGATTCGCCGAGCGCCTCTCGGCCGACCGCGCCGTGGAGTTCAACCTCACCCGCGAGAGCGTCTACCGCGCCCAGCAGACCGGCATGGGCGCGGTGCGGCGGCTGCTGGCGGAGCTAGGGGTGACGGTGGGGTGAGGTAGTGGTGGGACGGCGCCTATCTCCCGTCCGGCGTGATGTCGGACTCTTGCGATTCGTGAGGACGTTGGCTGTTTCGCTATCGAGAGCTACTCGATCTCGGTGAGCCCTTCGAACCAGACGGCGGTTGCCATGAGCCGGTCTCCGAGCCGCGCGAGTTCGCCGAGCGCTGCTTGGAGATCCCGCGCCGGCCCGAGAGCAGGCGCCGCGCTATCACCGCCGAGTGGGGAAAATGCCTCCGTCTCACGCGACAACGCGCGCATCTCGCCGGCGGCCGCCTCGAGGGCAGCTTGAACCTCGGCGGCGTCGGCCGCAAGGGTCTTGGAATCGGTGTCGGTCACGGTCCGGCCCTCGCGCTCGGCCAGAACATCGACCCGCTCCGCCAGATCGGTTTGGAGCGACTCGAGCTGCTCGATTGCATTCCACAGCCCGGCCATCGCGGCCGGGTCCGGGCGGGCGGTCTTGGATCCGCCGACGCCGGTCACGGCACTCGTCAGGTCATCCGCCAATTGGCCGACGCGAATCTCGAGCGTGTACAGGCGCGCGTGGGCTTCCGAGGATCGAGTGCGGAGGCGTTCGGCCGCGACGCCGCCGGCCGTGAAGCCGGCTCCGCTCGGCGATCCAACCCGGTCGGCACCGTTCGACGAAGATCCGCCGGGCGATCCGTTATCGGCCGAGGCGTCCGAATCGCCGGAAGCGCTCGATGCACCGGTCGCCGGCTCCGCTTTGGTCGCATCCGGCTCGTTCGCGTAGTCCTGAAGCAACGAGGTCAGCGCGGCGGCCCTCGACTCGAGGCGTTCGATGCGCGCGTCCGACGCTCCGGCCGAACCACCGCCACCCGCCCCGAAGGCCGCCAAACCGCCGCCCGCGACCGACGCCGCGCCGAGCGCGAGCAGCGCGCCGACAGCGCCCGCGGCGGCCGCCGGTCCGAGGGAGGCCGGGTGCCACGCCGAGCGCGGCCGGCCAGCGTCGTCACTGCGATCGATGTGCCGGGCGGGCTTCGCGTCGCCCCGGACCCGCAGCCCGATCGGCCCGTCGCCGGTCACTGGATTGAAGCCGCGCAGGCGCAGCGCGTTGGAGACGACCGTCACCGAGCTCAGCGCCATGGCGGCGGCGGCCATCACCGGGTTGAGGAGGATCTCGAAGAAGGGGTACAGGAGGCCCATCGCGACGGGGATCAAAACGACGTTGTACACGAATGCCCAGAAGAGGTTCTGCTTGATGTTGCGCATCGTCGCGCGCGAAAGGCGGATGGCCTTCGCGATCCCCTCAAGCGCGCCGCTCATCAGCGTGATGTCGGCCGACTCCATGGCGACGTCGGTGCCGGTGCCGATCGCCATGCCGACGTCCGCCTGAGCCAGGGCCGGCGAGTCGTTGATCCCGTCGCCGACCATCCCGACAACGCGGCCCAAGGCCTGAAGCGACTTGACCTTCTCGGCCTTACCCTCGGGCAGGACCTCGGCCATGACGTGCTCGATGCCGGCCAGCCGGGCGACCGCGCTGGCCGTCCGCGCGTTGTCGCCGGTGATCATCCAGACCTCGAGCCCAAGCCCTTGTAGGTTCCGGACAGCCTCGATCGAGCCGGCCTTGATCCGATCGGCGACGGCGACGACGCCCGCGAGCCGGCCATCGACGGCGACGAACATCGGCGTCTTGCCTTCGTCGGCGAGCATGTCGGAGCGTGTGTCGAAGCCGTCGAGCGCCACCCCGCGCTCGCGCATGAGCTTGGCGTTGCCAAGGAGCACAAGCGCGCCGTCGATGGTCGACTCGATGCCGTGGCCGGGGATGGCGTCGAAGTCTGTCGGCTCGGAGAGCGCGAGCCCGCGGACGTCGCGGGCGTGCTCCACGATCGCTTCGCCGAGCGGGTGCTCGCTGCCGCGTTCGGCCGAGGCGGCGAGGTAGAGCACCTGGTCCTCCGGCGCCAGGGTCAGGCCCGTATCGCGGGAGGCGAATCCGGGCGCCACGATCACGTCGGTCACGCTCGGCCGGCCTTCCGTGATCGTGCCGGTCTTGTCCAGGATGATCGTGTCGAGCTTGTGCGCGGTCTCCAGGGCTTCGGCCGAGCGGATGAGGATGCCGTTCTCGGCGCCCTTGCCGGTGCCGACCATGATCGCGGTCGGCGTCGCGAGGCCCATCGCGCAGGGGCACGCGATGACGAGGACGGTGATGAACGTGACGAGCCCGAGCGTGAGCGGCGTGAAGGCGCTGTCCGGCACGAGGCGGGGCAGCATCACGTACCAGAACACCCCGGTCAGCGTCGCGATGACGATGACGACCGGCACGAAGTACGCCGAGAATAAGTCGGCCAGGCGCTGGATGGGTGCCTTGGAGCCCTGCGCCTCCTGGATCAGCCGCACGATCTGCGCGAGCGCCGTGTCGCGTCCGACGCGGGTGGCCCTGAAACGGAACGATCCGGTCTTGTTGATCGTCGCGCCGATCACCTCGTCGCCCGCCGCCTTGGCGGCCGGGATGGGCTCGCCCGTGATCATCGACTCGTCGACCGCGGAGCGGCCGTCGACCACCTCGCCGTCGACCGGGATCTTTTCGCCCGGCCGGACGATCACGATGTCCCCGACGACCACCTGCTCGATCGGCAGGTCGACCTCCACGTTACCCCGAACCACCCGCGCCGTCCTGGCCTGCATGCCCATCAGCCGCTTGATCGCGGCGCCCGTCTGACCTTTGGCGCGGGTCTCGAGGAACTTGCCCAGGATGATGAGAGCGATGACTATGACCGAGGTGTCGAAGTAGATCTGAGGGCCCGCCGCCATCCCGACAGCGGGCAGGATGCCCAGCGCGAGCGTGTGATCGATCACGGCGAAGATGCTGAAGAAGTACGCGGCCGAGGTGCCCACGGCGATCAGCGTGCTCATGTTGGCCGTGAAGTGGCGGGCGGCCCCGAGGGCCGAGCGATAGAACTGCCCGCCGGCCCAGAATTGGATCGGGGTCGCGATCACAAGCTGGAACCAGATGATGGCCAACATCACGCGGCCACCGAGTTCGAAGCCGATGAGCTCGGGGATCATCGTCGACATGATGACGACGCCGACCGCCAAGGAGGCGACGAGCTTGCGCTTGAGGGCGGCGAGCTCATGGCGTGCGCGGCGCTCTTGCGGCGTCTCGTCGGGGAGATCGTCCGTCGGAGGGGCGACGGCGATCGTGTTCGATTCCGAGACGGTGAAGGTGGGGGGCGTCACGGGGGGGGGGTGGCGCGATGATCGAGGGGGATGCGGGAGGCGCGGCGGGGGTGAAAGGCGCCGCGTGTGTCGGCGCCGTGGCGGACGTGGGCGGCCCCGCATGCGATAGCGTCGCACCCGAAGTGTTCGCGCCCGAAGATCGAGACGGCCCGTTCGCCGGATCGCCGTCGCCCCCCTGCGCATGTTCGGAAGACTGTCCGATCAGCTCGGCCGAATAGCCGGCGCGCTCGACCGCCGAGACCAATGTCTCGACGGTCGTGGTCTCCGGATCGAAGCTGACGGAAGCGGCCTCGGTGGCGAGGTTCACGCTGGCGCTCTCGACTCCCGTCACTTTGCCGAGCGTCTTCTCGAGCACGTTGACGCACGACGCGCACGTCATGCCGCCGATATCGAGAGTTGTGTGGATCCGTCGGTCGCTCATCACATTACCGTCCTTGTTCATTTGATACGCTGAGCGCGCAAATCATCCGATCCGATATGAATGGGGGCGTCGGTGAGCCGGATTCCGAAAGGCCCCCCATGGGGGGAGGGGGTGGGTAGCATAGACGAGGACCATGTCCGGGTCAAGTGGCTTCAGAGCTTTCGTCGGCGTCGGCGCCGTCACCGAGCGCGAGATCATGGATTTGGGGGACTATCGCGATAGCGCCATCGCGACGATCTCCGTCCGTCGTAGCAGTTGAGCATTGATCGCCACAATGACCGTGCTGAGCGACATGAACAGCGCGCCAACCGCCGGCGACAGCAAGATCCCCACGGGTGCAAGAACACCGGCGGCCAACGGAGGCGCCACGAAAGTTGTATCCGGTCGCCCACACGAGGTTCTACATCATCTTCAGATAGCTCGCGCGACTCTGACCGATGACCTTGACGACATCGAGCGGGTTGCTGTTTACGGGGATGATGCCGGTCGATATCGATGGCGACGTCGGTGCCGCCGCCAATGGCGATCCCCACGTCGGCCTGTACGAGCGCCGGAGCGTCGTTTACGCCATCGCCGATCATCGCTACGGACCTGCCTTCCGCCTGGAGGGCCCGAACCCGATCCACCTTGTGTTCCGGCAGTACCTGTGCGAAGTATCGATCGATGCCAAGCTCTTGAGCAACCGTCCTGGCAATTTCTTCGCTGTCGCCGGTCAGCATCGCGACCTCGACGCCAAGCTCATGCAATCGTTGGATGGCCGCATGGCTTTCGGGCCGAACGACATCCGCCAACGCCGCGAGCGCGGCACCATAGCGAGTCGGTCGCGGACAAGGATGCCATTGCTGGCCGCAAGCCCCGTGGTGATCGATACGACCAAAGGTACGGCAAGCCCCAAGGCATTCGGGCAGGCGATGACCAGGACCGTCGCTACTCGCTCCACCGTCTCGATCTCGAAGCCGACGGCAGCGGTCCAGGCGATGGCCGTGATCAACACGGCACCTACCGCGATGTAGAACAGCCAGCCTGCAGCGCGATCGGCCAGTACCTGAGTGCGGGACTTGCTCTGCTGCGCTTCCTCGACGAGCCACATGATCCCGGCCAGCGCCGTAGCGCCGCCTATCGCGGTCACTCGCGCTCGGAGGCTCCCGCTGCCGCTATTGACGGTACCGCCGATCACGGACCGGCCAACACTCTTGGTCACCGGCCTGGACTCGCCCGTGATCATCGACTCGTCGAACTCGGATTCGCCCTCCTCCACGCCGCCGAACGGCTTTCGCAGGAGCACATCGACCTGGACCCCGTGCGGGTTTTTAGTTGACTTTGGGCGGCCAGTCGCCGGCAGGGGGTGGAAACCCGCGCCAAGCGCCGGAGCCGATGGGGGGATTGTCCGTCCTCGTCACCGAAGATCCCTGAGATCGCTCAATGCTGATGGTTCTCTTCCGCATGTTGGTCCAGATCGCCGTGCATGGCGTGCATGTGGTCCACCATCTCCTGCATGGACTGGCCACCACTCATCATGTCTCCCATGCCCATACCGCCCATTTGGGCGGCCATAGCCTCCATTTGACCCATCATGCTCTGCATGTCGCCCATGGTCGTGGGGTCCATGTTCTCCGGACCCATCTCCTCCATCATCGTTCCCATGGCGTCCGTGGTGCCCCGCATTTCGTCCAT
The DNA here is from genome assembly GCA_038913135.1 of Anaerolineae bacterium. Lineage (GTDB taxonomy): Bacteria > Chloroflexota > Anaerolineae > Epilineales > Epilineaceae > JBCLES01. The sequence goes on along the minus strand of JBCLES010000033.1, from coordinate 21,609 downwards.
CATGGATTGCGCCGCTTCGCTGGATGAAGAATCACCCTGCTCGGCCAGCCGCTCCTCCAGAGCATCCAAGCGAGCTTGGAGCGCGGCAACGTCGTCCTCGACAACCGTTGGGGACTCGACCTCCGATACTCCGGACGCGCACGCCGTGGATAGAAGGAGCACCACGGCGCTTGCCAACACGGCGCGCTGTAAGGCAAGACCTCGAATGTGGATCGCATTAATCTGCATGGCTCAGCCTCCGGTCTGGCGCCTCTCGACGAGGCGGTTGTATAGATATGCTCCAGCATAGAGCACGATGAACGAGATGGCGAAGGCCTCGATCATGCCTCCCACGATGCCCGCCGGGCTCAGCGAGAAGAACTGGTGCCACTGCGCCATCATCTCGACCGCCCCCTCGTAGATGCCGAGGTTGCCGAGAATACCGAGCAGAAGCATGCAGACGGCGCTGATGATTCCGCCGCTGAGGCCGAATGCCAGCGCGTCGAGTCTGTGATTCATGTTGAACCTCCCATTTTGGTTGTTCATGACGGGTACGGGCGATCTACGAGTTCGTCGAATTCGTCACCATTGACTGGACTCCTCCCTGGACTCAACGCACGAACTGACCGCTTGGCGAAGATATTCCGCCACCTGAAGGGCCGTTAAATCTACTGCACCTCGGTCACGGTGAGCATGCCGGCCGCGGCGTGCTCCAGGATGTGGCAGTGGGTCGCCCATGAACCACGATCGATGGGCACCAGACCGATCTCGACGACTTCATTCGGATAGACCAGGACCGTGTCGCGCCAGAAGTGCTCGTCGTCCGCCGGCACGTTGCTCGCCGCCCCCCAATCGGGGAACGAGCGATTGCGTGGCGCGTCGAAGTCCGGCGTCTGCACTGCGTCGCCAGCGACTTCGATCCGTGCCAGGCGCACTGGCTGTCCCATCGTACGGTCGAAGATGTCGACGGTGCGGCCAGCTGCTGACGTTGGGATGGCGACGTCCAAGTCGATTCGGTTGCCCGGTGCCAACTCGAGCCGGTCCGGCACGAACGGCGCCTCGACCAGAACCCCGTCGTTGGCGATCACCTTCACATCGAGCGATCCGAAGTCCGGCATGAAACCAGGCCGATATCGGTCTCGGCGGCCACCAGCTCGAAGGCGCGCTCGGTACCACCCTCCACCGCAATGGCCGACTGGTAGGCCGTGAACGCCTCCTCGAGATCGCGTCGCACTGCCTCGACCTGAGCCGGATCCGGCTCGGCAACGACAGACGCGATCATAGCCTTCTCCGGGGTCGCGGCGATAGGAGCCGATTGAGGCGCCCCACCGAGAGCGCCGGAATCGGCGACCGAGCTCGGCGCAGCAGGCGCGCTCAGTCCACCGCCGGACCAATCTCCAGCGGCGGACACGCCCAGCGTCACAATGAGAACCGCCACGGCAAAGGGCGCGCGCTGGAAGTCGATGTTGTCCTTCATCGATCCAAGTCCCGGCGCATCGTCTCGTATTCCGCCTTGTCGATCTCGCCACTGGCGTAACGGCGCTTGAGAATGTCCTGCGGCGACTCTGCCAGATGAAGATCGCCTTCCCGACCAACGGAATACCCGTCACGCATAGGTCGCGGGAACGTGTTGGCCAGCAACCACAGAGCGCCAAAAATGACCACGACCCAGAACAGGAACATCATGCCGACGCCGACATTTCCGAATCCCCAACCCATCATCGTCCTTCCTCCCATCCGGTATCTTCCAGAGTTATCGATACGGAACAGAGGATAGAGATTCACCACGACATGCGATTGACGCGCACATGAAGATTCTATGAAGGACCAGAGATGTGTCAGGCAACCACCGGCAGTGTGAACAAGAACGTGCTGCCCTGACCTACGCCTGAACTCTCCGCGTGGATTCGGCTGCCCTGAGCCTCGACTACGTACCGTGCGATCGTTAGGCCCAGACCGCTGCCGCCGCCGGCGCGGGAACGGGACTTGTCCACTCGGTAGAACCGCTCGAACACTTGCTGCAGTGCATCGGCGGAGATGCCCACTCCATTGTCGCGGACAACCACTGCCAAGGCCTCCCCCTTGCGATGCGCGGATATCGTCACCATTCCGCCGATCGGAGTGTATTGCAGCGCGTTACCGAGCAGATTCAGGAGCACTTGCGTCACACGTAGGGGGTCGGCAAGGACACGCGGTAGATCGTCGGGCAGGTCGACATCGAGCGACACCGACTTATCGTCGAATTGGGGGCGCAGGCGTTCGGCCACCTCATCGGCCAACGCCACCACGTCGACTTCGACTATGTCGAGCGGGAACTCGCCGGCTTCGGCACGCGACAACTCCGCCAGATCGTCGACCAAGCGCTGGAGGCGGGAGACCTCGGCTTGCACGCGCAAGTAGGTCTCGGGAGAAGCGAGCAAAACGCCGTCGACCAGTCCCTCCATGACGCCGCGTATGTTGGTGAGCGGCGTGCGTAGCTCGTGGGCCACGTCGCCTATGAGCACCATGCGACGCTGCTCCACTTGCCCCAGCGTCTGCGCCATCTGGTTGAATGCTTTGGCCAATGCGGCCAGTTCATCGTCGCCGGACACTTGGACGCGCTGGAGGTAGTCACCCATGGCGATCTTGCGGCTGGCCCGCATCATGTCTTCGATAGGGCCGACGATGCGGCGGGCGGTGAAGAGGCTCACCGCGGCCGCGGCCCCGAAGGCGGCGAACGCGGCAACGATCAGGATCTCGTTCACGGCGGCGCGAAAACCCGCGCGCAGGTCCGCGATCATCGCCGGATCGTCGCCCAAGACCGCTTGCATCTGCACCATATGACGCGACAGAGCTGTGGGCGCCTGTAGTGAGGCCGTGCCTGCAAGCACCATCAACCCAACGAAGACGATGATCACGTAGGACAGGAAGAGCTTCCACCCTAGCCTTTGCCGAAGTGCGGCAACAAGCCTTGCCGTCATGAGGGCAAGTCTTCGAAGCGGTAGCCGGCACCGCGCACCGTGATGATCAGCGTCGGCTCGGTCGGATCGTCCTCGATCTTCTTCCGCACGCGCCCAATGTGAACATCGACGATGCGCTCGTCGCCGTAGTAATCATGGCCCCACACCTGCTCGATGAGCTGCTCGCGACTGAGCACGCGTCCGGCGTTGCGGGCCAGCGCACTTGCAAGATCGTACTCGATCTGCGTCAACATGATCTCGTCCCCATCCTTCCAAATTCGACGAGCCTCCGGATCGATTCGCAGGCGCCGGAAGAGAAGCGACGGCTCCCGAGCGTCCGAGGTGCGTGCTCGGCGCAACACGGCCCGGATGCGCGCCACGAGCTCGCGCGGACTGAACGGCTTGGCCATGTAGTCGTCGGCACCCATGCTAAGACCGACGATCTTGTCCACCTCGTCGACGCGTGCAGTCAGCATCAGGACGTACACGCTGGACGTTTGACGTAAGCGCTGCAGCACTTCGAGGCCATCGAGCTCAGGAAGCATGATGTCCAGCACGACAAGATCGGGCTGGAAGGCTCTGGCCGCCACGAGGGCCGAACGTCCGTCCGATGCGGTCTCGACCCGGAAGCCCGCCTGCTCGAGGTAGGCTCGCGCGGTGTCGAGAGTCGTCTGCTCGTCGTCCACCACGAGGATGCGCGCGTCGCTCATCGGTGCACCTTCGGAGATCTCACGCTACTTGGAGTTGACCTCTTGGTCTCAAGTGATCATTGCACCAATCGATCGGCTGAGCCAGGATCAGCCGACCGGAAGGGAGGTGCAGCACCATCCTGTGTCCGACCACGTGAACGCAGACGTCTCCGCTCGATATTGACTCACTCTTTTTCGCAACACTCGTCTATGGTTGAGAATGACTCCGCTCAGTCAACAATTATGTCAGCCTCTTCCAGATCGATACCGTCCACCAAATCGCTTGGTTTTGCGCCTTCCTGGTCCCATCCCAGGGGTTCGCGTCAGGGGACGACGCTCGCGATGCACTCGTCGGGCTATGAGAAGAACAGTATCTCCCTCATTGGCGCCGTCTCTATGGGGACCGGCGTGATGATTGGGGCGGGGATTTTCGCGCTGACTGGGCAGATCGCAGAACTTGCGGGGCCGTGGTTCCCGCTCTCTTTCGTCGCTGGCGCGATCGTCACTGGGTTCAGCGCCTACACCTATGTTAAGATGTCGAATGCCTACCCCTCCGCCGGCGGAATCGCGATGATCCTCCAGAAGACCTATGGTCCTGGAACAATAACGGCTGGTGCCGCTCTGTTGATGACACTCTCGATGGTGATCAATGAGAGTTTGGTGGCACGGACCTTCGGCACTTACGCGCTCAGGCCTTTTGACGTAGGCGAAGACAGTTGGCTAGTGTCGGTGCTTGCCGTCGTGCTGATCGTCTTCGCCTATGTCGTCAACAGAGCTGGCAACCGGTCGGTCGGACTCTTCTCGCTCGACGAAATTGTGGCCGCCAAGGACTACGCGCTAGCCGAAGCATCAGAGCCAGCCTTGGGATCCGTCGGTTTCTATTTCACCATCGCGCTCGCGCTCGTGGCAACTGCTTCGGGCCTCTTGGCCAGCGTCTTCGCGGTTTCGCGAATGCTGGCAATGCTTACAGATATGAAAGTGTTCCCCATAGTCATTTTGGCAAATCAGGCTCGATTCACGACCGTACGCTGATCTACACTGTAGTGGTGGCTACGGTCCTTGCGCTCCTGTTTGACCTCAGCCGAATTGCATCTCTGGGTGTCTTCTTCTATCTGACCATGGACATCTTGATCCACTTGGGCGTCTTCCGCAGTGTGCGTCGGGAGATTGGCGCGAGGGGCTGGGTGTTGATCACTACGATTGTGCTCGATGTGGTCGTACTTAGTGTGTTCGGTGCGAACAAACTACAATCTGATCCGTTCATCATGATAGCCGCCGTCGTCGCAATCGCCGTGGTCTTTGGCTTTGAGCGACTCTACCTTGCCCACCTGACTGCGTGACAGAACGTTTGATCGTGGAGTCGCCAAGATGTTTGTGCTGGGCGTGGGTTCGCGGATAGGAGTAGTCGGTTGAAGACACTGTGGTTGGCGATGACCGTCCTGGCGTTGCTGCTTCTCGAGGCATGCTCCATTCCAAGGACCGATAATCGGACAGGGACGGCTTGGGGACCTGGGTCGTTCGAATCAAACGGAGAGAGGATCTACTTTGCGGGATCAAGCGAACGTGATGTCCGCATAACATATAGTGGTGGTCCTAATTCGGGCGGTATGATGATGGGCGGACGTCTTGCTTGTGCTTCGTGCCACGGACCCGATGCATCAGGGGGCCGTCATGTCATGCACATGAACACTATGGACGCCCCGGACATCAGGTGGGATACGCTGTCGGGGGAGTCGGAGTCCGACGAGCACTCAAGCGAAGACGAGCTCGCCGGCGAAGATTCAGCCACGATGAACCACGGTGAGTATGGCTTTGACGCGTTCCGGAGCGCTGTGGTGGATGGCGAACACCCAGACGGCGAGGCTCTACACTCTGATATGCCGCGCTGGCGGATGACCGACGCAGACCTCCGCGATGTGGCCGAATTCCTGAAAGGGGCTGATTGAGCGACATGGGGTGCATGCCGCCGGCACATAAACCACGGGGAGAGGGTCTATGAGCGAAGATTTCTATCGAGTTGCTACCGCAACCCTTTAATCTGCATGGTTCAGCCTCCGGCCGGGCGCCTCTCGACGAGGCGGTTGTATAAATATGCTCCTGCATAGAGCACGACGAACGAGATGACGAAGGCTTCGATCATGCCTCCCACGATGCCCGTCGGGCTCAGCGAGAAGAACTGGTGCCACTGCGTCATCATCTCGACCGCCCCCTCGTATATGCCGAGGTTGCCGAGAATTCCGAGAAGAAGCATGCTCCCCCGGTGTCAAGTTAGTTGTCGCCTTGATGGTGGGCACTCAATCGAAGGATTCGTCGATCGAGACCCGAGTATCCAGTGAGCATGCTGGTTTCGTTATCCGTGCGAGAACAAATTCATGAAACTATGATTCGTATAGCGGATTCCGAGACCGCGATTGGGTTGTGACTACGTTGCTTCTCGCCGACATCGCAGATTGCGAATCCGGCTGCGGGTCTTACCAGGTTCCTGTCGGCTCAGGATATGGCCCAGGGTCGAGTGGGTCAGGCGTCTCTGTCTCGGCTGTAGGAATAGGGCCGGTAGACCTTGGGAACAGCCACTCAACAGTCTCCACCGCGACCCCATCTGGTGTCGCCGTATCGATTGCCTCGATCGTGGCGGTCAACGGCGTGGAATCGACTGCTGTGTCGTCGTCTCGCGACTCGGTCAAGACAACGACGGCAGTCATTAGCAAGACGATCCCAACGATCGGTATCGCATGTCGGATTCTAGTTAGTCTGAGGATGTCCAAGACTCAACGCCGCCCTCTCTTTGTCCGACCACGTGAACGCGCACTGCCGCTGAAGGCTCGGTGCAAGGGAGTTGGTCAGCGGAAGTCCGCAAGGCTGTCCGCGACCGTCTCGAACGCGATCCGTGGTGCATCGTGCTCCGACAGGCTCACCGGAGAGTGTAGGGTCACGCTGAAGACTCGATTCTTACCCATCACGAGGGCGCGATATGTTGCCTCAGCACCGTCATGCGCTTCAAAGAAGTGGATATTCTCCGAGCTCGGATCCAGAGGCGCGTCGAGATCTTCGCGATGTTGAGCTCTCACGTCTAAAGCGTGCGGTATCTCTTCGATGGCCCAACGATACTCGGGAGTATCGACTTCGAACGCCCTGATCATGATCAGCACGCCTGGCCAAAGGTCGGAGCCCAATCTGACGCGGTCCATGATGTCTTCGGCGCGCCATCCCCACGGGAAGACGATGAAGAACTTGAGATTCCCGGAGTCGTGCCACTCGGTGTGATATCGAGCATAGGCTCTCTCAGCATCTCGATCGGGAGGGTCTGCAACCAAGCGTCCTCTCCGCTCGACGAATCGATCGTACGCATCACCGGTCACGACCTCGGGATGGTCCGGATCGCCGGCATCGATGCGTGCGATGCTGCCATCTTCGAGCCGAACCCAAGCCATTCCATCGTCCGCAACGAGGTCCAGAATCGGCTGGTGTATCGTCAGTCTGCCGCGCCATGTAGGCCGAGCCGGATCGCTGATGTCCACGAGCTGCAGCCTGCCCCGCACATCGAGCAACTCGTCCGACATCTCGTCGATGTCGGGGCGGAGATCGCCCACCGCGACGCCAATGAAGGCAACCTTTCGAGCGAGGGCGATGTGCGTTGGGACGATGGCGGCCGGTACCGAGCCCGATGATTCGGGTACGCGAGGAAAGGCCAGCTCGGACGAAAGTCGCGGATGCCCGGCATCATCCCACACGATGCCACGAAGGACAGCTGGATGGTGTCTCCGCTGCTGAACCGCCCAGGCGAAGTCAGTGTCCCCGTCCGCGTCGAGCACACCTTCACGCAAACTCAGGAATCGATCCGCTTCAACCGTCTCGCTCGATAGCGCGTCGACCGGGAGGAGGAGGCCTTCATCAAATCCTCGATGACCCGATGACCACAAGATGGGACCGTTCGGCCCGAGACTGAGCACACCGTGCTCGCCAGAAGAGTCGACTCGATCGTCTAGTGAGAGGTGCTTCGGGTCTGCAATCGAAACGACATGCAGTCCGAGCCGGGACCAGATTCCTGCTGGCCCACGACGCATCGGATTGGCAGCCGCCGTCGGTTCCTCGTGGGCCTCCGCAACGTGCAGTATTTCATCGTCCAAAAGAACTGTCTCAGTCGAAGCACCCTCGCCTGCAAGCTCCAAGTCGAACGACGCAACCACTTCTGGAGCACCCGATCCATCGAGCTGGAGCAGCGTGACCCGCGGCCGGTCTTCCGCTTCGCTTTCAGAAGCCGACAGCCGGGCGGGCGCCGCGATGACAGTGGCTCCGTCAGCAGAGAGTGCTCCGATCGCAAATCCGACATCTATCCCGCCAACGTCGTTCAGAGATTCGCGGTCCATTACCCTCAACGTTCCGCCTTCGGCGATGATCAAGAGATTGCGATCGCCGTCCGGGGTGGTTGCAAGCGCCAGCTTGGGACCCGGCTGAAGCGTCTTCCACAGAATCTCGTCGATCAAGTCGTAGGCGATCCAATCAGATTCAAGCTCGTCCGGAGTAAACGGAAACGGCTCGGCTGTTGCCATCCCGATGACCGGGATCTCTATTGCCGCGGCGGTATTGAGCGGGACGGACATGGTTGATAGTTCTTCATCATGCGATGCAGGCAGCGCATTCCGGCATCCAGGGAAGAGGCCGCCGATCACAATACAACCGCAGAGGCGAGCGCCCGCCGACGCCAAATCAGGCTTCCTATGCCGGCAACGATGACTCGACATGCCTTCCTCCGGGTGATGTGCCCATCACAATGGTACGCTAGACGCCGCACTCCACCCTTGCCGCGCCCTATCTTCGCCCGCTGGCATAGCGCGGCCCATAGGACGGGCGCCAAACTCCCAACCGGCGCCGGCGGATTCCGGATCCTCTTCGGCGGCAGAACGGGCCGCGAGCGCGCCGTCCCTAGACATAAGGGGTCGGTTTGGGCTTACCTGTGTCGTGGGAGCGGCTTCGAACGGCGTGTATTGCGGCTCACGGGGGGCTTGTCGGCTGCTCAGAGCGCAGCCAACGGTCCCAAGATGCCGTCGGCCGCCAGGCGCTGGGCGGACGGACGAGCACTCTAGTGAGCTGTTCATTCAGCCGGAGGTGTCTCCCGTGAGCGGTCGTCGATCCGCCCGAGAGTAGTTTCGATGGAATGCTTCAACTTCTCGGCCGCGCCTTCAACGGCCTGCTCAACAGTCCGCGCCTGATGGCTGACCACGGTTGACTGGAGGCCCACGAGACTGGCCTCCAGCAGACAGCGCATATCGGCAATTCCGGATGTCTTGTCGCTGTTCTCGTCGCTAAGGTGGACATCCACTCGTGTGATTCGCTCACTGAAGCGGTCTAGAGTTCCCCTAACGACGGCTTCGACCTGTTGGGTCAGCGCATTTTCACCTTCGATATTGCTATCGGTGTTGATCTGAACGTGCATGTGCCTATCCTCCTATTCCTTTCGCGTGTCCGATGGCGTGTCGCCGCTACGAAGGTGGCTTCGTGATGGGGTCGATGGGGCGGCCGACAAGCCGCAATCGACGAGTGCGCGCGCAGAGTCGGCTTCGACGAGATAACGGGACCCGTGGCGGTTTCGGCGGCCCCTAAGACCTGGAGCTGGATCGTCACTACCTTCCCCCCGCGTGAAACCGATTTGGGAGATTATCGCGATGTCGCCATCGCGACGAGCTGCGTCCGCCGTAGCAGTTGAGCATTGATCGCCACAATCACCGTGCTGAGCGACATGAACAGCGCGCCAACCGCCGGCGACAGCAAGATCCCCACGGGCGCAAGGACACCGGCGGCCAACGGCAGCGCCACGATGTTGTATCCGGTCGCCCACACGAGGTTCTGCATCAACTTCGCTGTCACCGGTCAGCATCGCGACCTCGACGCCAAGCTCATGCAATCGTTCAACGGCCGCACGGCTTTCGGGCCGAATGACGTCCGCCAGCGCCAACGCCGCGAGCGCGGCACCATCCTCAAGGATATAGACGACCGTCTGGCCCTTATTGCCCGCCGTCCGCCCGACGAATCATGCGGCGGTGGCGGGAGCGAGCCTTCGTCTTGCGTGATCATCCACTCCGGATCGCCCTGACCGCGGGCGCCATGGCATGCGGCGCAATTGGCTTGGTAGACATCGAAGCCGGGACGGAGTGCCGGATCGACCGGAGAGGGGACGCGATCGGCGACGGGCGCGGACGTGATCTCGGTAGGGGATGGACCTATCAGACCACAGCCAGTGATCGCGACGGAAGTACAGCAGATCACGGTGAGCCGCACTCGCGCCGTCATCGGGCGCGTGCCACAGGACGCAATCAAGATCCAGCCTCGATGCTCGACCCCGACACTTCGCATCCCCTTAGCGGATCCCCGCCTCGCGTTGCAGGTACCGCACGTAATCGATGATCGGCTGCAGTTCCTCGTCGGCCACGTTCTCGACCGGAGGCATGTCGCCGAAGGCCCAGTGATGCTGACGGACGCCGATCTGAGCGGCCATCATGAAGGCCTCGTCGGGATGGTGATTCGGCTCGTAGTAGATATGAACGAGCGGTGGACCCTGGTCCGTTCCGAGTGCCTCGGCGCCGTGGCATTCCGAGCAACTCGCGACGAATGACTCAGCGCCGGTCTGGAACTGCGAAGGAACCGATCCCGAACCCATGCTGGATGCATCGTCCTCCGGTTGCTCGGTCTCTTCTACACCGGTGCTGCAGGCGAAGAGCAGCGCAGCGAGTGCCGATGCGTGTAATGGGATCAGGACATGCCTCATAGCCCTTTGCATGGTGTCCTCCCGTGGCTCAGCTCGTCGACGGCGGAAAGTCCCACTCCGTCATCGTCTCGACGATCCGCTCGATCGTGGCTCGTCGCCGCCGTCATTCCACGAGGTCGCCGACGGCGATGATCAGCCGGCGGGCTGTGCCTGGAAGCCGGCCCTCGCGATCGCGGCCGCGATCGACTCCTCGGAGGCGACGGCCGGGTCGAAGGTGACGATCGTCGTGCCGGCCGCGTAGGTCGTCTTGGCATCGCGGACGCCCGGCACGTCCTCCACCTCCCAATCGATGGTCATCGCGCACGACGTGCAGTGCATGCCCTCGATTCGATAGGTCTTCGTCAGGTCGTTCACCGTTTCACAATCTCCGTGTTGGTCTGTGCTGATCGCTGGTCTCTGCTGATCGCCAGGTCCGCGGATGTTGATGCTGGATCTTGAAAATCGCCGACTCCGAACCTCAGGAGTCCGAAGCGTCGCCGGCCGGTACGGCCGCCACGACGTCGAGCACGCCGCTGAACATCCCCATGCCGCACGTGAATACGATGCGTCCTGGCTCGACCGGTGGGAGCTCGAGCATCTCCAGACCTGTGACGGGAAGGACGATGTCCACGTCGAGCGATGGGATGGTGAAGGCGCGCGTGCAGCCAGCGTTCTTCTCGCTCACCACGCTGAGGCGGGTGGGTATGCCGGCCTGGAGTCGTACGACGTCCGGCGAATATGCCGAAGATGTCACGTTGATGGTCGCCTCTTGAACTACTTCATTTTCGCCGTTCGCGACCATCGCTGCCCGGACGACCGCGCCTTCACCGGCGCCGATCCCGCTCGTCATGCCGAGGAGCCGCGTGCCGCCGAGAATCGTGTACCCCGAGACGACCACCACGAGCAGCGCGGCCGCCGGCTTGAAGACGCGATACGAGCCGCGGCTCAGGTTGGTCGCCAGGAAACCGAGTACGAGGAACAGCGGCGCGGTGCCGAGCGTGAAGACGAGCATGATCAGGGCGCCGCGGATCGGGCTCTCAGAAGCCATCGCCAGACCTTCCATCGCGATCGTGACACCGCATGGAATGAGGACGGTCATGGCGCCGAGAATCGCCGGTCCGGATACTGCGCCTTTCTTCGACTCCGCACGGATCAGGCGTTGAACGCGTTTGGGAGGCTGGAATGAGATTCGCCTGAAGATCGGGTGGACGTCGTACATCTGGAGCACGACGATCAACATGAAGAAGCCGACGCCGATCAGCAGCCACCCCTGAACGCTCGATGGGATCTTCGAGCCGAAGTAACCGAGGATCGCGCCGAGGATTGTGTAGGCGACGGCCTTAGCCGCGAGGAATTGGACAACGGGGCCGAGGCGTCCGGCGATGTCGTACTGCTCGTCCGAGCCGAGTACCTGCTGCTCGCGCCGCATGATCGTCGTGGTCAGGAGGCTGCCTTGGACGGCTAGGCAACTCAATCCGCCGACGGACAACCCGGTCAGGAAGACGAGCCAGAGTCCGGACGACGCATCGAGTGCATCGGTTGGGTTGGCGAACGAGATTCGTCCGGCGCCGATCGCCATGCCGGCGATGATGGCGATGAACGGTAGAACGGCGAGCGCCACGTGCCGAAATCGGATGACGATCTCGCGCTCTGAGCCGATCTCAAGCTGCTGGTGATTGGAAGGGTCGGTCATGAGGACTTGATCTCCATGCCCCCTGGAGGGGAGGGGGTAAGCGATTCGAATCAACCGCCGTGCACTGTACGGGCGGCACATGAGGCGGGCATGAATCGACGATTAGCGCGCCCTGCGCACTGCCGTTCGCCTGCGCCGATTAACGCGCCGCCGCGCCGAACACGGTCAAGATCTCGTCGAGCACGCGCTCACGCTTGCCGACATCGTCACCCCGCACCGCCTCGACGACGCAGTGGTCGAGGTGGTCGCGCAGCGTCAGATCTGCGACCTTGTCGAGCGCGGCCTGCACCGCCTTGATCTGCTGGATGACGTCGATGCAATACGTGTCCTCTTCGACCATCCGCGCGATGCCTCTCACGTGACCCTCGATGCTCTTGAGCCGGCGCATCAGCGCCGTCCGCTCGTCCGCGTTCATGTGCATGAGATGTGCCTACCCTCCGCTCGATTCGTCGTGGGAATGATCGTCCTCGGTCCCCTCTTCGTGCCCGTGATCGTCGCTTTCCTCACCCTCGCCAGCGCCTTCTTCCCCTATCTCGATGGATCCGGAAGTGCTTGACTCCATCGATGCCATGATCTCGCCGACGAGGCGTGCGATGTCCTCCGGCGTGCACGCGCCGGCGATCGTGTTCGGCTCGATGATCTGGCAGGCTTCGTCCTGGCGGTTCGAGAGGTCGAAAACGATCCGTCGCCCCATCGCCCCTTCGCCGGACGCAGGCTCCATCGCCGCGACCATCCGCGCGAGCATGTCCTCCGGCATCGCGCCGCTCGCGACCATTCCCGCCATCATCTCGTGCATTGCCGCTCTCGCGTCGTCGGACATCATCGGCATCGACGCTGACATCGAAGCGTCGTCGTGGGCATGGTCTTCCGCCTCGGCCTCATCATGACCGTGCCCGTCGTCACCGGACAAAGCCTCGGAAGACGTCCCGAGGATCTCAGCCGTGATGCGTTCGACGTCCGCCTCCGTGCAATCGCCCATGATCGTCACGCCCATCGCGTGACACGGCAGGTCCGGCATCGCCTCCGCGTCGTACGTGATGCTCGCCGGGTCGATCGGCGTCGGTGTTGCGAGCACGTCGCCCTCGACGATGATCGGGATGTACATGCCGGCCTGGAGATGGCCGGCGACGTGGCAAGCGATCTCGAACTCGCCGGGGCGCATGAACGTGATCTCCTGTACGTTCTCAGCGCCCGCCTGAAGATCGGGCTCATCAACCAGCATGAGCTCAGTGCCGTGGACATGGGACTCACCTGGAACATGCATGTTGACCATGGTCTGCGCTTCGCCAAGCTCCGTAATCCGGAAGTCATGGGCCAGTGCGCCTTCGTTCTGGAGCACGAATCGATAAGGCACTCCAGTTTGAAAGGTGGTCTGCTGGGCGTCGATAGCGAATTCGCTTAAGCCGAACCTGACCTCGATCGGATCACCTGCCGCCTCATTCTCGACGACGCCGTTTGCGGCCTCGGTCGGCGTCTTGAAGTCACCGGGCTCGGCGCAAGCATCGAGGATCAGAATCGAGAGCGACATAAACACGAGCGTTTGGAGGTTGGTGAAGCGTTTTCTGAGCGCGAGCTTCATTAAGTTGGACTCCGTCGATTCGGGGCGGCCGGGACTTCACCCCTACCCCTAGGGGGTGAGAAGGCGCCGAAAGAGTATCATGACTCAAACGAACGCACAACGTACGAGCGGTGGGTTCCTAAAGTCCCCTGCCGGGCACAAGCCCATTGTTCGAAGGCGTCGATCGAGTTCCGCGTTCCGCAGCGCTCCATCATTGACATCGGTGCGGTCACCAACATATACTCGCGCCGGCCCCTCCCCGGTGGGGGGCCGTGGCGAAGCGTTCGTCTCGATTGAAGCCTTTCGATGTCACTCCGTTCGCCCCACACAGCCTAACAGGAGCTTCACAGATGGTTCTGATCCGCCGATTCCCTTCCCTTCTTGCCAGCAGCCTCGTCGTCGTGTTCGGCGTCACGATCGCAGCCTGCGGTGGTGGCGCCGCTGATGACAGTGCGTCCGGTGGCGCCGACGCACCGCCTGCCGCCGGAAGCGTCGCAGGTACCATCACGGGCGACATGATCTCGATCGATCGCCAGGAGATGCCCGACCTGCCATGTCATGCCATGGATAACACGATCATGGGTGATTGCACCGAAGAACAGGTCGATGGACTCCTGACGGAGATGGGCCTGGACAAGAGCCAGATCGTCATTCATGACACTCAACTCATGGAGGATCAGGAGTGCCACGTGATGGAGACCACCATCATGGGCGAATGTTCGGAGGAAGATGTCCAGGCATTTGCTGAGGAGATTCGCTCGAAGCGCTGAGCATCGTCCAGGCCTTCGCCTGCAACTTGAGAGGCTCGATCACGAGCCCTCTCAACATAAGGAATGGAAGCGAAGGGCGGACGCTTGGCCAAGAGTGTCCGCCCTTCGGACTTTGACGGTCGAAGCCACGTCGACCGCTTACTCGGCCGGTTGACCCAACCCGGCGGCGCGCAACGTCCCAAGGTCGGGCCCACGGCCCGAGCAGCAATCGGCGAGATCGCCGTCGATGGCGACGGCGGGCAGCGAGTGGACGCCGAGCTCGCGCGCCCGGCCGGACCCTTCGCTCGTGTTCATGTCGTGAACGGTGATGCCGCAGGACGGACATCCCGCTTCGCGCACGCGCTCGACGACATCGTCGCACGTCGGGCAACCGGCGCTGAAGACCTCGACGCTTCGCTTCCTTGACATCAATTCTCTCCTTTGGCTTCCGGAGCGCGTCGACCTGGTGCTCCACGAGGATCCGATCCTTCGATGACGCAGCAGACGCGTCCCGGCGGACCGTCGGCCGATGACGCATCGCCATCTCGCGACGCATTGCGCTCGATCTCCACCAGCAGGTCACGAAACGCGACGAGCTCGGCGATGTTGCGTTCCGCCTCCTCGACTTTCTCGCGAATTCGATCAAGGACGAGAGCGCATGTCGCCAGCCCGCGCTCGTGAACGCCGATAATCTCGTGAATCTCTTCGAGACCGAAACCGAGCTCACGGGCACGAACGATGAACCTAGCGCGCTCGACATCGTTGCGGGTGAATGTCCGATACCCGCTCTCGGCATGGCGCGGCGGATCGAGTAGCCCCAGCTTCTCGTAGTGCCTGAGGGCCGAGGGCCGAACGTCGAGCTCTCGCGCGACGCGGCCGATCGTCATGGGTCGTTCGATCGTCATGGGAGGAATTGTAAGGCTTGAAGCAACGTGAAGGTCAAGCGATTTGTCGGAGAGTCAGCCCGTCACGATAAATTGATACATCATCCCGGTCTCGAGGTGCTCAGCGATGTGGCAGTGCACCATCCACGCGCCCGGATTGGTGACCTCCATCACGATGTCGATCGTGGCTCCGATCGGCATGAGGAACGTGTCCTTCCAGACGAGGTCCTCGTCCGGCACCGACTCTCCGTCGATCGCGGTGACCAGGAAGCGCTGGCCGTGGATGTGGATCGGGTGCTGCATGGGATGTGGGCTGTCGGGATCGTTGAACCAGCGCATCTTCACGATGTCGCCGATTTTGTAGGCGTACGCGAGCTCGCCATTCTCGGCGCCCGATTCGACGTCGCGAATGATCCACCGGACGTCGCGCTCGCCGAATGATTGGCGGTTCGCGGCGAGCATCTCGTCTTCCCATTCGACAGCGGCATGTTCGTCCTCACCCTCGTCTTCGGCGTGATCGCCATCCTCTTC
This sequence comes from Anaerolineae bacterium, assembly GCA_038913135.1. GTDB lineage: Bacteria > Chloroflexota > Anaerolineae > Epilineales > Epilineaceae > JBCLES01. The sequence continues at coordinate 5,845 of JBCLES010000033.1, read as the reverse complement.
AGGCGGTTCGGATTCCGAACCACCCGTCTCACGCGCGCTAAGGACGAGGCCGTCCACCTCGACGTCGATCACGACCTCCGCGTCTGGCTCGCGATCGAAATGTTCGCGAAATTGCTCGATGTCGTTCAGCACTTCGGCGTTGAGTCTCCGCTTGCCGAAGATCTCGGCGTGCTCGCCGCCGTCGTGCTCGCCCGGGGTCACGAAGACGTTGCCGATCACGTATTCGCGCTCGGGCGTCTCGTTGAGCACGCGATAGCTCCGACCTTCCTCGAAAAGTACTTCGACTGTATATCGCTCGGCCGGCGCGATGAGAACCCCGTCGACGAAGTCCTCGACGACGTATTTCCCGAGGTCGCTGCCGACGAGACGCATGGGCGCGCCGTCAAACGTGAGACGAAACGGGCGGACGTTCGAGACGTTCGCGACGTGGAAGCGGACGACCTCGCCCTGGGCGACGGACATCGAGTAGTCCGTCTCGCCGTTGACAAGCATCCGGTTGCCGAAGCGGCCCATTATGGCGAAGTTCGCATGATCGTTCCCGTATGGGACCACCTTCCCGTCCTCGATGAAGATATCGTCGAGGATGATGATCTCCTCGCGGTCGACCGAGTTGTAATAGCGAGGATTTGAAGGTTCCACGAGCATGACGCCGTACATACCCGAGTCCTGCTGAATGTCCTCGCGGACATGCGGGTGATACCAATAGGCGCCCGCGTCGGGGAATTCCAGAATGTACGTCCACTTCCCGCCCGGCTTGACCGTCGGCTGGGTGACGCCCGGCACGCCGTCATGTGCGTTGTCGTGGCGCAACCCGTGCCAGTGGATCGTCGTCGGCATGTCGATCTCGTTCGTGAAGTCGACCGTGATCGACGACCCTTGTTGCACCTTGATGACCGGACCCGGCACCTGCGCGTTGTAGCCGTAACCGCGGAATGGGGTGCCGTCGACCTCCCAATCGGTGAGAAGCGCCGACATAGAGAACCGGGCGCCGTTCTGGAGGTCCAGAATAGTCGTCGGCTGGCGCGGCTGCGCTTTCAGGTTCGGGTCGAGATCTCCCGGCATGAAGTCGGCGGACGCCGCGGGCTCCACGTTGGCCGGCTCGTCGCCCCGGAGCGCGAATGCCTCGTCCGCGACGCGGCGGACGTCGTCTGGCGAGCAATCGCCCATGATGATATCAAACATCGAATGGCACGGCAGGTCGGTCATGGCCGTGAGGTCGACCTGGAGACCCTTGGCTGTGAGATCGGCGATGAGGTCTTCGCTCAGGCCCTCGTGGGCGCCCTCCGGCACGTCCGCCGAAGATAACGGGCGACCCGGACCGGCGTCGCCCGAGCCGTCGGCGATCGCTCCTTCATCCTCCGACTCGCGAGCCTGCACGATTTCGGCGACGAAGCCGGCGATGTCGTCCGGGCTGCAATCCCCCATGATCGTGTCGCTCATGCGATGACACGGGAAGTCCGCCATGTTCTCGGTGTCGTAGGTCACGCCAGCCGCCTCGGCGGTCGCGAGAGCCTCGGCTTCGCTCAAGTTGCCGTCGCCGAGGATACCGTCGAGCGCCGAGATGTCTTCGAGCGTGGAACATGCGCCGAGCGCGAACATCACGGCGATCATCGGGATGGCGCGTATCACCGCGCGCCCGAATGGAGCAGTCGGTAGGAGCTGAACCGAGGAATTGGTATGGGCCGCATTCATAAAAATGATCCCCTCGCGAGACTGATCGGAACGAATCGCTGCTGCCGCGCGTGGGGCGAGCGGCCTGAAATGGATTGTGGAGCGGACAATTGTACATGGTACTGGCTCCACAGCGCATCGACGTCGAGCGAAAATGATTCCCGGTGGTATGTTTCCGTGCTCGTCGCTACCATCTGGATCAAACATGAACCGACCCTCCCCCGGTTTGGTGGACACCGAGAAACGCTGGCAAGATAACCGGCGAGGAGCTGGGGACGCCATGATCCGTCGTGAAGCCATCGGTCGCCGACTCCTGCGCTTCGCTGCCCGGCCCGGAGACTCCGAGGATCGGGCATTCAAGAACGCACTCGCCCTCGCCACCGCGAGCGCTTGCTGCATCGCCGGGCTCGTGTGGAGCGCGATGTACTTCCTGGCGTTCGGGCCGGGGCTGACGACGGCGCTTCCGCTGCTATTCGTCGTGATCGTCGGGAGCTCCATCGTTATCTCCGAACGCATCGCCGACCCGCGCCCCATGATCTACTCCCTGTTGGCCTGCATCACTTGGATCTCGGCGCTCATTCAGTGGAGCATCGGCAGCGCCTCCGGGGCGGGCATGGTCATCACCTGGAGCTTCCTCGGTCCGATCGGCGCCTTGATGTTTCTGTCCCGCCGGCAGAGCTTCCTGTGGATGGCCATGTTCCTGGTCATCGTCTTTGTCTCCGCCTTGCTCGATCCGGCCTTGCTGGGCGCGCCCATCGCCGTCTCCGAAAGCGTGAGCGCCCTCTTCCTGCTGATGAACGTCGGCGTGTCCCTGAGCGTGGTCTTTGCGGCCGCCGCCTGGTTCATGCGGTCCCTCGAGCACGAGCAGTTCAGGCTCCTCGAGCTCACGACTTTTCTGAAGAAGACCTTCGGGCGCTTCCAGTCGGACCAGGTGCTCGAGGCGATCATCGACGATCCCGCGGCCGCCGGCGCGACCGGCAACCGGCAGGCGGTCACGATCATGATGACCGACCTCCGCGGCTTCACCGCGCTCTGCGAGCGGAAGAGCGCCGAGGAGGTAGTTGAGATGCTGAACCTCTACCTCTCGGCTATGGCCGACGTGGTCGGCGAGTACGGGGGGACGATCAACGCGATCAGCGGCGATGGGATGCTGATCACCTTCGGGGCGCCGAAGCCCATGGGCGACCGCGTCGAGACGGCGGTGGCCTGTGCGATCCGCATGCAGAACGCGATGGAGGGCGTCAACGGCGAGCTTGAGACGCGTGGGATGCCTGCGCTCGCGATGGGTATCGGCATCCACGACGGCGAGGTGGTGGTCGGCACGATCGGCTCTGAGAAGCGCGCCATCTACGGCGTCATAGGCAGCGGCGTGAACACGGCCTCGCGCATCGAGAGCTACGCGACGGCCGGGCAGATCCTCGTCTCCCAGCCCGTGCTTGACGCGCTAGGCGCTTCGCTGCGCATCGACGGGCGACGCGAGCTGCTGCCCAAGGGCAGCGAGTCCGCCATCGTCGTCTACGACGTCGGGGGGATCGGCGGGCGCCACCACATCTCGCTGCAAGGCGCCACGGAGCCGCTCCTGAAGCTCTCCCGGCCAATCTCGGCCGTGGCGGTGGTCGTGAAAGGCAAGGCGGCCGAGGACGTCCTGCATGAGGTGCGCATGACCGAATTGAGCCGCGCCGGGGCCCGGATCGAATGCGGCAGCCCGCTGACCAGCCAGCATAGCATCAAGATGAATCTGCGCGACGTGCCGGAGCGGCTGCGGCGCTGCTCGGCGTACGCCAACGTCACGCAGTGCGACGGCGATCGGTACCGGATCACGTTCACGTCGATCTCGCCGGAGTTCGAGGCCTACCTGGTGGCCTGCCTGCAGCTTGCGGCGGGCTAGCGGCCCGGCCGAATGGGGTGGTGGCGGTGCCCCCCTGGGACTCGAACCCAGAACCAACGGATTCAAAGACAGCGGTCTTCGCAGGGTGGATTCGGGTCGGTCCAAGCCGAACTATCCACGCTCTCACGCCCGGTTCTTGACACACCTACCCAGTCACCACCACCGAGCGGCTGCACGTCGGCGACCGCATCGTGATCGATGCCGGGGCCGAAGCGCGTAGCCTTCCGGAGTCCCTGGAAGTCCTTCGTGCCGTTGTGCTCGACGAGACGGAAGATGCGCGGCTGTCGCCGGCACAGGTCCAGCAGATCATCTTGCTCGCCTCGGGCCGCATGGTGCTCCTGCTCGACGCGCTCAACGAGATGCCGCTGCCCAGCGAAGTGGCGTACCGCGAGGCGGTGGGTCTTTTGGAAGGACTGGCTGCTGCGTCTGACCAGCGACATGCCGGGCAACCGGGTGGTCTTCAGTTGCCGCAACCTGGACTACAGCCAACCGCTCTCGACCCAAAGCTTGCGCGTGCCGCAGGTGCGTATCGAGCCGATGTCGGATGATCGGGTGCGCGAGTTCCTGGAGGTCTTCAGCCCACTGCATTGGCGCGAGCTCTGGGCGCGGCAGCTGGAGGTGCTGCGCAGCCCCTACTTCTTGAAGCTCCTTACCGAGCAGGTGGAGGCAACCGGCGAGATGCCGGAGGGCCGGGCGGGACTCTTCACCGGCTTCGTGCGGCAATGTTTCCGCCGGGAGGTGGAGCAGGAGAACGCGCTCTTCGCGCCAGAGGCCCTGGTTTCCAGCCGCGACGTGAGAAGGGTCACGCTCTGGCGCTGGAAGACGCCCTACGAGCTGCCCGAGCGCGGCCCGCTGATCCCCAAGCTGGCAAGCTTGGCCTACGGGATGCAGGCCAGTCGAGGGGACGGCGAGCTGTCGCAAGTGCGCGTGGACTACGACGATGCGCTGGACCTGCTGGACGACGAACGGGACGAGGACATCGTGCGGGCCGGCGTGGCGCTCTCGGTGCTGGACGAGGACCCGGCGGCCGACGAGGTGATGTACGTGCACCAGCTGGTGCAGGAGTACTTCGCCGGCCGGGAGCTGGCAAGGGCGCTCGACCCGGAGCTCGTGAGATCCGAGTGGCGAGCGTCGGAGATCAAGCCGAGCTTGGACGAGGTCGTCGATGCTCTCGTCCCCGCCGACCCGCTGCCGGGGCTGCCGCAAACTGGTTGGGAGGAGACAGCGCTCTTGGCGGCGGCGACGGCGGCGGAGCCGGAGACCTTCCTGCAGGCGGTAGCGGAGACGAACCTGGTGCTCGCGGCGCGCTGCGCCATCCAGCCCGAGGTCATGGCGCGCGTGACGGCCCGCCTGTTGGACGAGCTGCGGGCGGCACTCGTGGAGCGCACGGAGAACCCGGAGGCCGATCTTCGTCACCGCATCGCCTGCGGCTACGCGCTGGGAGAACTCGGCGACCAGCGCTTCGAGATGCGCGAAGGGCCGCAGGGCGAGTACCTGATGCCGCCGCTGATATCGATCCCGAGCGGAAAGTACCCGATCGGGGACGACGAGCCGATCGAGTATTCGTGGACGGGAGCGAGCGGTACGACAGCGGCGCACGTTCCGCGTCACGAAGTCGAGATCGAGGCATTCCAGATCGGGCGGTTCCCTGTTACGAACGCGGAGTGGTTGTGCTTCATGAAAGCTGGCGGCTACGACGATGACCGGTGGTGGTATACGGAGGCCGGGCAGGCGTGGCGGTGTGGGGAGCTGGCCAACGAAGGGGCGAAGGCAAACAACCGGTCGTGGCGCAGGCGCTTCGTTGAGGACCCGAATCTCTTCGAGCAGATGGTCGACGAGGGGCGCTTAGCCAGCGACGAGGCGAGTGAGCGCTGGCGAGGCTGGACGGCGCTCGACGAAGCAGCCTTCGAGGCGGCCATAGATTCGTGGTGGCAGGCGACGCGGGAGACTGAGCCACATTTCTGGCACAATGCGCGGTACAACCACCCGACGCAGCCGGTCGTGGGGGTGTGCTGGTACGAGGCCCGGGCCTACTGCGCGTGGCTGGGCGCACAGATGGGACAAAGCGTGCGACTGCCGACAGAGGTCGAGTGGGAGGCTGCGGCGCGCGGCACGGAGGCGCGTGCCTACCCGTTCGGGGATGAGTTCGACCGGCTGGCAGCGAACACGGTGGAGACACACGTGAAGCGGACCACTCCAGTGGGGGTGTTCCCGAGCGGCCGGACGTCGGAGGGCGTGGATGACCTGAGTGGCAACATCTACGAGTGGACGTCGAGCCTCTTCGGC
>JBCLES010000032.1:0-31845 GCA_038913135.1 Anaerolineae bacterium | reverse complement strand
CGTCGTCGTGTTCACCGTGGGGCTCGGCGAGGATCTCGATGCCGAGGCACTCGAGGCGATGGCGAGCAGGCCGGCGTACTACTTTGCGTCGCCGGATGCGGCAGCACTGGCGGGGATCTATCGGGAGATCGCGGTGATGATCCCGTGTCCGAGGGAGATGTTCTGGGGGCGGCGTTAGGGAGACGGTCGATCAACGACGGATGTGCGTGATCCGGTCGATGAGGACTCGGTTCCAGGTAATCGGAAGCGACGATGTGCCGAACGCCGGGCGGTTGCAGGTGCCTCCGGTGTACGTCTCAGGAGCCTTTGGTTTGATGCGATCGCCTTGAAGGACGTCGCCGCTTGACCGCTGACCGATTGGACCTGCAGCATTGCCGCTCGATGCCCATTCCTTCCCTCAGTCCTTCCCTCACTCCTTCACGGTCACGCCGATGGCGTCCGCCGGCTATCGCGATTGTTCTGGCCGCGCACGCCGCGCTCGCCTTTGCGTTCCTGGTCGCGACGCCGATGGGCGAAGCACCGGATGAGCCGAGCCACATCCAATACGTGATGTACCTGCGCGAGGAACCCGGTCTTCCAATCGTTCCAGCCGAAGGGGCCGCGCGCCTCCCGCAGGGCAAGCACCCGCCGCTCTACTACGCGCTCGGCGAACTTCTATCCTCCGGAGGCGATTTCGAGACTCTCGGCTTCATCCTCAATCCGCACTTCTCCTATCGTTCCCCTGATGATTCAGGTACTCCCGCTTTCATTCATCCGCCAAGCAAGTCTCTTCTAGGGACTCCCGGCGAAAGAACCGGCCGCCGACTTCGGTTCGTCTCGCTACTGGCCGGCCTACTCACCGTCTTCGCGACCTGGCGGCTGGGACGCACGGTGTGGCCGCAAGCTCCGGAAGTGGCGGTCGCTTCGGCGGCCGTGGTCGGCTTCATGCCCGGCTTCGCTTTCATGGCCGGAGTATTCAACAACGACGCGCTGGCGGCGGCATGGTCGGCCATGGCGATTTGGCTGAGCGCGGAAATCGCCGTCCGGGAAGGCAGGAGGGCGGCAGCGCTACCGATCGGCCTGGGCATCGCCCTCGGAACCGCCCTCGGCCTCGGCCTGATTACCAAGCTCACAACTCTTCCGATCTTCGCCGTCGCCGCGGCAGCCATCCTCTGGCGGGCGCGGACCGCTGGTCGGCGCTGGCTCGCGCAGACCGCGGCGCTCGTCTGCAGCGCCGTTCTAGTCGTCGGCGGATGGTGGCCGGCAAGGAATGTCGCGCTGTACGGGATCGGCGACCCGCTCGGATTGAGCCGCTGGTCCGGAAGCATCCCGCATTTGGATCGCGTCGAACCGCTGTGGCGCGAATTAGGAACCTATTTCGCTATTCAATTCACATCGTTTTGGGGCAGATTCGGCTGGGTCAACGTGCCTTTGCCGGACCCGGTTTATGCTGCTCTCGCGCTGCTGTGCGCTCTAGCGTGCCTTGGCCTCTGCGTCATCGGGTTCCGTAGGGCGGCCGTACCGCTGCAAGCCCGGATCGGCCTCGCTATCTGCGCGATCGCCTCGGGTCTCGCTTATGCCGCGGCGCTCCGGCTTGGCATGACGCTCAACCTCGTCGCTGCCCACGGGCGCTACCTGTACGTCGCGCTGGCACCGCTTTCGGTGCTGTTGGTCACGGGCCTAACGGGATGGATGCCGCTACGACCTAGACGGTTCGCATGCTTTGCGATAGCGTGCGCAATGTTCAGCCTCTGCGCCTACTCCTTTTCCGGCGTGCTATTGCCGACCTATCGAGCGCCGGCAGCACTTTCGACATCCGATGTCGATGCGCTCCATCCGCACCGCATCGACGTCGACTTCGACGGCCGCCTCCGACTCGTCGCGATGTCCTTACAAGCCGCTGACCTTGCGAGGAGCGGGAGCGGGGTCGAGAGTACGAGCACGGTGCCCAGACAATCCGCGATGGGGCATACGGGCGCAGTCGAGAGTGAGGATTCGATCGCGAATGACGACTCGAACGACGGCGTCGGAGTATCGCCTCCGGCCGCACCGAGTTCGTCATACGGCGGGGTTCAGCGCATAACGGCGGGCGAGGTCCTCGTCGTCCAGCCTGTGTGGCAGACCCTGCGCGCCCTTTGGATGCCGCCGCCCGGCGACACCGAATCCGGCGTAGACCCACCCGGCAGCCAGATGTTCGTACATGTGGTGGCCGCGGACGGCGAGGTCGTCGGCCGAGTCGACGCGTCCTTCGACGGCCGGCATCCGCCCGAAGCATGGCGGCCGGGCGACGCCTACGGCGCTCGCATCGAGGTCCCGATCGCCGCCGATGCCGCGGCCGGCCTGGCGACGCTCATCATCGGGCTCACGCCGCTCGACACTCCGTTCAACGCTCCGGTCGAGCGCCTGTCGGCGGCTCTTTCCGACGGAACTCCGATCGGGGATAGTTTCCAGACGGCGCGGCTTGTGATCGTTGCACCTGACGAGGACCTCCCCGAACCTCCGGAAATCGAACGCTCCGACATCCTCGAAGGTCCGTTCGGGCTTGACGGCGCGCCCACATCCTTCGAGCTTCTGGGCTTCGACCTTGCCCGGCGGGGCGATGAAATGGAGCTCACGCTGCACTGGCGGGCTCTGGCTTCGGTCGGCTCCGACCTGCAGGTATTCGTGCACCTTGTAGACTCGGCGGGCATACCGCACTTTCAGGCCGATGGCCCGCCGGTGGCGGGACGACTGCCGACCTCCGTCTGGCTGCCCGGCGAACTCGTTCTCGATCGGCGCGTTATCAAGACCGCGCCTGCTTCCAAGAGCGAGACGCCCAACGACCGGGGGCAGCCGGACGAAAGCTCCCAACTTCATGTCCTCGTCGGCCTCTACGATTTGGCGAGCGGCGAGCGGCTGCGCGCGCGAGCAACGGATGGAAGCACCTGGTCTGATGGGGCGATCGACCTCGGTCCGGCCCCTTAGCCGACAAATCTGACTGTACGGCGCGGTTCTCGCGAGGGCGGATTCGCATGGATACGGTTCTCGCGAGAGTGATTCGCGCGCTCCTCGGAGTCGACGATCGAGCGTTCCGAGGTCGTCCGGGTCGTCCGCGGCCACATGCTACAATCGACCGGGCGAGACCAAACACAATCCCGTCGCGATGGATTCGCCTGCAATCAATCGCCTGCATACATTCGCCTACTCTTCCTTTGCCGAGCCATCAGCCGCCGAGTCATCTGCACTCCATCCGCCGAGGGCGCATCCGAAACATCCTGAAGTCTTCTACTGACCCCCTTTCGCTCTACCCCACAGGCACTTTCCGGACCACTCATGACCCAATCCGATCGAACACCTGATAACCTAAGGCCTGGAGTTTTGACGATGCCCGACGCCACGTCGCCGGCCAATTCGATCTCGGCCGCGACCGTCGAGAGCGACCTGAGAGACCGCCCTACCGTCACCAAAGACTCTCTCCTGTCCGACCTAAACCCGCCTCAACGCGATGCGGTCATGTCGGGCGCAGGGCCGACCCTCGTTCTGGCGGGGCCAGGCAGCGGAAAGACGCGTGTTCTGACCAATCGTGTGGCCTGGCTGATCGGTATCCTGGGCGTGCCTCCGTGGCGGATCCTCGCGGTAACGTTCACCAACAAGGCGGCGCGCGAGATGAAGTCGCGGGTCGAGCGGCTGGTCGGTGCCGAAGCGGCTAACAGCCTTACCATTGGGACATTCCACGCTACCTGCGCCGGCATCCTGAGGCGCGAAGCTACCGGGGCAGCCGAGCTACTGGGCTTCGACTCGAAATTCGTGATCTTCGATGCTGACGATCAACAGCGCGTGGTGAAACGAGCCATCGCGGAACTCGACATCGACGAAAAGCAATATCGCCCGCGCGCCGTCCTTGGCGCCATTTCGAACGCCAAGAACGAAATGCTTCGGCCGGACGACTATCGACCGCCGACGTATTGGCACGAAGCCGTCAGCCGCGTCTACCAACGGTATCAGGCTATCTTGCGCACGAGCAACGCGCTCGACTTCGACGATCTCCTCCTCGAGACGGCGCTTTTGATGCGCACCGCGCCGGAGATCAGGGACAGATATCGAGAGCGTTACCTGCACCTCCTTGTCGACGAGTTCCAGGACACTAACAGCGCCCAATATTCGCTGGTGACGGCGATCGCATCAGCCGAGGACCGATCCGCGCCGCGCAATCTTTTCGTCGTGGGAGACGAAGATCAGAGCATCTATCGCTGGCGCGGTGCGGATTACAGAAACATCCAGCGTTTCCGGACCGACTTTCCCGACGCTCGGACAATCCTCTTGGAGCAAAACTACCGCTCCACTCAGATCATTCTGGACGCGGCGAGCGCCGTGATAGATCAGAACCGGCAGCGAACGCCAAAATCGCTCTGGACCGAATCGGACGGGGGCGAGAAGATCACGCTCTTCGAGGCGCAGGACGAATCCGAGGAGGCCGCGTATGTGGTGGGCCGCATCGGCCGGCATATCGCTTCCGGTACCGCGCCGGGTCACGTCGCGGTCATGTATCGAACAAACGCGCAATCACGGGCCATCGAGGACGCTCTGGTGCGGCGCGGAATTCCCTATCAGCTCGTCGGAGGGACACGCTTCTACGAACGACGCGAAGTGCGTGATGTTCTCGCTTATCTTCGGCTTGCATTCAACCCGCGCGACGAGATATCGCTCCAAAGAGTGATCAATGTCCCGCCGCGGGGGATCGGCGCGACGACATGGTCCGGGCTACTCCGACTCGCGACCGCGCGCGGGGAGGCCATGTGGGAGACGCTCGAACATCTTGCACTTGGGTTGCTCGAACCGGATGAGGAGTCGACGTTCGGTTCTCGCGCCCTCAAGGCTCTTACCGGCGTCCATGGAATCCTGTCCACCCTCGTCGCCGCCAGCGACGAACTTACGCCGAGCGCCGTGGTCGATGTAGTGCTCGAAGCGACGGGATACACGGCTTGGCTCCGGGATGGGACGGAGGAGGGCGAGGAGCGTTGGGAGAACATACTCGAGCTCCGATCCGTTGCTTCGGACTACGAATCGTTTGCTCCGCGCGAAGGGCTCGCCGCGCTCCTCGAGAACGTTGCCCTTGTGGCCGACGTCGACACCTTGCACGAAGAAAGCGAGCGGGTGACCTTGCTCACACTGCACGCCGCGAAGGGACTTGAATTCGCCGTCGTCTTCATCGTGGGCTTGGAGGAGGATACGCTGCCTCACTCCCGCTCGGTCGATGAGCCGGACGAACTCGAGGAGGAGCGGCGGCTGTTCTACGTGGGCATCACGCGTGCCGAGCGCACGCTTTATCTTTTGCGCGCGTACCGGCGGACGCTATTCGGCGGAACGGAGCCGCGCCGCCGTTCGCGTTTCCTCGACGACCTTCCTAAGCACCTCCTAGAAGGCGACTTTCGCGGCGGCGCGCCGCGGCGAGCGACGACTTGGTCGGGCCCTAGTATCGCCGAAAGTACACTAAGGGCGGGGGCGCGCGACCGGAAGCCGGTCGAGCGAGTCGAGACTGGGTTCAAGCCTGGCGACAAGGTCAGCCACCCTACGTTTGGTCACGGCGTTGTCGTCTCAGCCAAGCCATCCGGCGAAGATGAAGAAGTAACAGTGGCTTTCACAGGTAAGGGCGTGAAGACGCTCCTTCAACGCCTGGCCAAGCTGCAGAAGTCGGTCGGTTGAGGCCCGCGACGCAAGAAAAAGTTGTTATCGAGTGAGGGTCCGTCGAGCGATATGACTCACCAAGAGTCGGCGCCGATCCGCCGACCCCTAATTTGCAACCGGCACGGCCGCAAAGCGTAGGACGGACGGCGCGGACCGCATCGGGGTCCGAGTCAGCAAGCAATTCGGAGCAGGCAAGATGGATATTCAAGCGATAACCGCGCTGCTCAGCGCATTCGGTCTTTCGGCTTCGGCCGGTCTCAACGCATACATCCCACTGTTGATCGTCGCCCTGGCGGCTCGATTCACGCCGCTTGTGAACCTGAGTGCGCCATATGACTTGTTGACTTCTACCTGGGTCATCGGGGCGCTGGCTGTGCTTCTGCTCATCGAGATCCTTGCCGACAAGATTCCCGTGGTAGATTCCGTGAACGATCTGCTCGGCCTCGCGATTCGGCCGGCAGCGGGCGCAATGCTTTTCGCGGCGAGCACCGGCACGCTTGAATTCGTCGACCCGCGCTTCGCGCTAGTCGCCGGCCTGGTCGTCGCAGGGGCGGCGCACGGTGCGAAGGCCACCGCCCGCCCACTGGTGACCGCGAGCACGGGCGGAATCGGCAACCCGATCGTCAGCACGGTCGAAGACGTAGCCGCATTCGCGACAAGCATCGTGGCGATCATCTTCCCGCTTCTGATCGGCGGCGCGCTAGTGGTTTTCGCCGGACTGTGGGCATGGTGGCTGACACAGCGAAACCGGCGCCGAGCTAACGCCGGCGCCAGAGTCTAGAACGGCGATCGAAGACAGCGCAATACCGATTAGTACCACTCGCGATACCGATCAGTACCACTCGCGATTCCGCTAGGTATAAAGAGTGCGACCATAGCGAATGTTCCAAGCTCGTTCAAACCGCCCCTCAGGAACTGTAGCCGACCGGCATGAATATCTTCTTGCCGCCGCCGACGATCCCTCCAACAGGTGTCAATTCGTCGTCGATCGCATAGTTTGACCAATCGACATCGTCGCTGACGGTGTCGCCGCCGCTCTCGTTGGCGGCATCCATGCAGCCGTCATCGGCATCCGAAGGATCGTTAGGTCCAGCCGGGTCGCCCCACCAGATCAAGTTCGTTGTCACGCATATCGTGGGATCAAGGTTTCGCGCCCCGAAATCGGCATTGCCGGTCACCCAGCCCGAATCTAGAAGGTAGCGCCCCCCTTCGCTCGCAAGCGCGCCGATCCTGTGGCCCCGGATGTCGAAACCATGAAGGGCCGCCTCGCCGCCGGAGGTGACATGCAAGCCGATGCTATCTCCGCCTTCGCCAAAGATCGTCCCGCCGGAGTCGATGACGACGCTCGCGCCGCTTTCCACGCTGAGCGCGGCCGCCCCTTCTCCGTACGGTCCTCGGATCCCCAAGCTTGTCGCATCGGAGCGTGTCTCAAAGGTGCTGCCCTCGATCACTCGTATGCCACTCCAGCTGCTGAATATTTCTGCGGGCCGGAAAGTAACGCCCTCTTCATCACCCGCAGGATCTTCGAACAAGCGCACCGCTGCCCGCGTTTCGCGCGTGTCGCCGATAATGAAACTACCGCCCGACGGCATGTGGATGCTCAAGCCGCCGTACAGTTCGACAACCGGGACGCCGGGACCGGCGATCACCACATCGCTGTCAAATTCCAAGGGCGCTCCTGGGCTCGTCCACGTCGCGCGTCGCTCGCCGTATGGGCCGTCAACCCTGACCAAGACCCGATCGACACCGTTGTCCTGGAAGTGATTCCTATTGCTGACGACCTTCAGTTCCTCACCGACTATCGCGGCGATGTTGCTCAATGGAAGTGCGATCGGATAGCCTTCGGCTCCACGGAAAGTGCTGCGGATAAGCGTGCCGCGGGCCAAGCCCCAATCGAGCATTGGACCACCACCCTGGCCTCCATTTGCGATAACAAGGCCTTCTATCAGGACCGGATCAGGCGTCGAAACGAGGTGAACTCCGCGCCACGCTCCGGGTCGATCCTCTTCAGAGGTGAGCACGGCCGGCGCTTCCGCAGAGGCGCGAACCTCGAAGCCGCCTGCTCCCAAGGTTTCGTGGCCGATAGTCAGGCCCTCGCCTTCCCCGAACCAAAGTTCGGCTCCTCCCAAGAGAGCGAGCACGGGTGCATCGGCGCCCGCTACGAGCAGGTCGCCGTCGATCTCGTACGGAACTCGCATCCTGCCCCATGCGGCGCTTCGTGTGATGTCGATGTCGAAGTCGGCGCGAATCAAGATCCGGTCTATCGCATTGCCCTGGACCACCGGCTCCGTAGCTGCATACAGGCCTGCGAAGAAAGATCCGACCGACGGGGCGTCGACTTCGATCGGATAGGCTTCGGCCTCGGTGAGGATGATATCGATAGCGCTCGCATTGGGATCCTCGACAATGAGCATCGATCGACCGCCAGCGCCGCCGCGCTCGATCCTCGCGCTAATGAGGAAGCTCCCGAACCCGTGTTCGGTGAGCGTCACGCCGCCCCAGCTGCCTGGGGCATCCTCGATCCCGGTGAGGATCACCGGCTCGTCGATTGAGCCGTTCAGGTTCAGCTGTCCGGGATTCTCGGCATCGACACCGACGATCATTTCGCTCGCGGCGGCGAAGTGAAGGACCACGCCCGGGTTGAGCGTCAACGTCGGCTCATCCGCTCCGCCTATCGAAATCGTGCCGTCGACTCTGTAGGGTATGCAGAAGTGACTCCAACTGGCGTTGGTGTCGACATCGATCTCCTTTCCCGCGCGTATTTCTATGAAATTCTCGCCGACAGCGCTAAAGTCGATTCCTTCGCAGCGTCCGACGGTCGCACTCCCCGCCCGTTCCAAACTCGGGCCGAGCGCGCCGGCATCGAACGCCAGCGGTGATCCCTCGGTCAGACGGTAGGTCATTGCGGCCATGTCGACACCGGCGCCCAAGACTTCGACCATCGGAACGCCACCATCGCCGCCGCCGACCACGCTCCCGTACTCAAGGCGGCTTAGCAGCGAGTCGGATTCGAAGCGAAGCTGGCCCCAAAAGCCGGCTTCCTGAGTGCGTGTCGCCCCGATGATCGTCAACGGCATCGCCGCCGTTCCGACGGCCTCGAGCTTAGAGCCGGTCGAGAAGACCAAACTCACGCCTTCGGCCAGCTGAATGTTGATGCCGGGTTCGAAAGTGAGCGTGGAATTGCGCACCGTGACATCGCACGTCAGTACATGCGGGTTGTCGAACGGACTCCAAATCTCATTGCGGCTCACAGCGCCACAGTGATCGAGCGCGCTCGCCGAGTGCGGTACCGCCGCCGCGATGACAGCGATCGCGATCCCGCTCAGCAGGAACACGGTCCGCCGTGTAACGCCGCGAACACGCTCAACATTGCCTTTCATCATGTGCTGGCCCCCCCTTCCGCAGAGACGCGGACGCGTCGCGCGAAGAATAGCCCATGTCGGAGCCGCCGATCAACGCAGCGCGGCGGCTTCCGGCCCTTAGGCGCCGCCTATATAATGTCGCGGGCCGCCGGGCATGCCTGCGACTCGTCCGCGCGAACACGCGCCGCCCACCCTCACTCACAGGATCGCCGCTGATGACCTCGCGCCTCGCCGTATTCGCCCGGCGCCTGACAGAGACCGGCTGGCTCGCCGCGGTCATCGTGGTGCCGCTGTTCTTCAATGTCTGGTCGAATCGGGTTTTCGAGCCCGACAAGTTGACTTTGCTTCGCTCTCTGGCCCTGATGATGACCGCCGCAGGCTTCGTCGTTTGGCTCGAGCGCGGCGCACCGCGTCCGGACTTCGATGCTATCCGAGCCGCTCTTCGCCTCCCGCTCGTCCTGCCGGTTGCGCTCTTGACGGCGTCGCTCGGGTTGTCGACTGTCGTGTCGCACACGCCCTACGTCAGCTTCGTCGGTTCCCATACGCGGCTCCAAGGCTTCTATACGTGGCTGGCCTACATTGCACTTTTCGTCGCGATCCTCGCCCTTCTGCGGCGACGTGAGCAGCTCGAGCGGCTAGTCACCGCGATCGTCTTGCCAAGCCTTCCCATCGCGCTTTACGCCGTCGTCCAGAAGTTCGGACTTGATCCGATGCCGTGGCTAGGCGACGTGACGCGGCGTGTCGCCAGCACGATGGGCAATTCGATCTTTGTATCGGCATACCTGATCATGGTGGTTCCGCTTACCGTCGCGAGGCTGGTCGAGGCCTTGCGCGGTCTTGACGAAGACGAGAGCCAGGCGGCGGTTTTCAGAGTAGCCGGCTATTTGGTGCTTCTCTTCGTCCAGATCTTGGCGATTGGACTGTCGCAGAGCCGTGGCCCGCTCCTCGGGTTGATCGTCGGGGCGGCGTTCATGATGCTGCTCTTGGCCGCGGCGCGGGGTCGGCGTTGGACTCTCGGCGTTCTCGGCCTTGGCTTGGCGACAGCGATCTTCATCGGCGTATTGAACGTTCCTAACGGCCCGCTCGAGCCGCTTCGCGATCAGCCATATACGGCAAGGCTCGGAAGGATTTTCGAAACGACGAGCGGGACAGGCCGAGTGCGTGTGCTCATCTGGGGCGGGGCGCTTGAGCTCTTCGCGTCGGATCCTCTCCGCGCCGTCATAGGCCACGGTCCGGAGACGATGCACGTAGTTTATCCGCCGTTCTACCCGCCTGAGCTCGGCAATCTCGAGAGTCGCAACGCCTCACCGGATCGATCGCACAACGAGGCGCTTGATGTTCTGGTGCAAGCCGGCTTGCTCGGCTTCTTGAGTTATATGTTCCTCTTCACTTCGCTGTTCGCATACGGCATGCGCTGGCTGGGGCTGATCACGAATCGCCGTGAATTGAGCGCATTTCTCAGCCTTTGGCTGGGGGGCGGTGCGCTCGCCGTTTTGCTTTCGATTGCGGTCGCGGAAGGGGAAACTCTCCTGGAACGTGCGACGTTCTTCGGGGTCGCCATTCCGGCAGGCATGATAGTCGGCCTTCTGGTGTGGGTCGTGTTTCGAGCTCTCCGCGGTTGGAGCGTGCCGGATCGTCCGGGGCAATTGCTCATCGCCGCCCTGCTCGCCGCGATCATGGCGCATTTCGTCGAAATCCACTTCGGCATCGCCATCGCCGCCACCCGAACGCTTTTCTTCGTTCTAACTGGGCTTTTGGTCGTAATCGGCCATTTCGCGGAGTCGCGGCCGGAGCTTGTCGCCGGTTTAGACGCGGGGCCGCGCATCGTGGCGGCCGCGCGCGCAGGCCGAAAGCGAAAAGGGCGTCGCACAGCTTCCGCCGTCTCCGGACCCGCGCCCTCAACGACAGATTGGCGTTCGGCCGCCTTCATGATGCTGGTCTTGCTCGCAACACTTGCTTTCGACTTCATCGTGCGGAGCAGCTTCAACCTCGATCCGGATGCGCAGACCAATGATCGAGCCGATCTGTTCGTCCTCGTGTGGTTGATCAGCTTAACGTGGGTGCTTGGTTCCCTAATCCTTGGCAGCGAGGTCTACACTGCCCGGACCAATGGACGCGGAACGCCGTGGGGCTACGTCGGCCTGACACTGACCGGTCTCGTGACCCACAGTACGCTCCATTGGGGGATCTTGCGCGCCGGTGCCCAATCCGCAGCAGGCGCAGTAAGCTCAACGTTGCTCTACTTCTTCTATCTCTACCTCTTCCTGCTCGTCGCGGGATGGGCCTTTGCCCTGGCTTTGGGCGACGGAGCGGAAGTGCCGGCGACGCGAGGCCGTGTGATCTGGCTGTATCCATTCATCGCCCTCGCAACTTTGGTCGCGATCCTCTTGACCAACATGAACAAGGTGCGCGCCGACATCATCTACAAGGAAGGCTTTGCCGGGCATCATGCCAACGCGACAAGCGCAGGCAACGCCGGACGGCTCGATCAAGCCGAGCTCTCTTACGCCGCCGCAATCCGCACTTACGAACAGGCGCTCGAGCTCGATCCCAAACAAGACTATTACATGCTCTTCCTGGGCAAAGCCCTGCTGGAGCAAGCGGAAAACAACGCGATCCAGATCGAGCCCACCCTCCGCGACGCCGGGGTGAGAGCCGGCGTTTCCGAATACGAAGACGAAGAGCTGCGAGCCATAGTCGATGATCGCGACCGTCGATTCGATGACGCTATTGCCGCCTTGATGCAAGCGTACGAGACCGCGCCCCTCAACCACGACCACTCGGCCAACCTCGCGCGAGCTTATCAGATCTGGGGCGATCGAACATACGCTCCGGATCGCAAGGCTGAGCGGCTGGAACGCTCAAGAGTATGGTTCGAGGGCTCGCCCGATGAAGGCATTCCCGGCGCAATTTCGATCAATCCGAACAACGCCGAGCTGCGCGAGCAGTTGGCGACAACCGAGTATGTTGCCGGAAATCTCGACGCCGCCCTAGAACACATCCAGGCGTCGCTTGCGGTCGATCCGCGCTATGCGCGGCCATTGCGCTTGCGGGCATCGATCCGCATCGACCAGGCCGAAGCGGCGGCCGCCGAGGGCGACGATGTGAAAGCCGACGAGTACTGGGCGCTCGCCGAAGAGGATTATGAAGCGTTCGTTGCAACACAGTCAGGTCAGCAGAACGCGACCGGATGGAGTGGGCTCGCCCTTGTAAGGGCGCGGCGCGGCGATCTCGTGGGTGCGCGCGAAGCGAACGAGAAAGTGCTCGCCTTCGCGCCGGACGATCTCGACACTCTTCGAAATCTCGCCATCCTCGAGCGTGACGCCGGGGAGTTCGCGGCGGCGTGCCAGCGCGTCATCCAGGGTCTAGCCGTTGATAGCACGGACGGCGGGCTCCTTCAGCTCGACGCGGCGCTTAGCTGCGATGCAACCTCCGCGCTCGAAGAGCTGGCCGCCGAAGAGGACGCCGTCCAAGAGGATTCCACCGAAGAGGATTCCACCGAGGGCAGCTCGGATGGCTGATCCCCGAACGGCGCCGAGCTCCAAGCTATGCAAGCCTACCTGCTGATCATCGCGGGCGCGCTCGCGGTCGCCGCATTCGCCACACCGGTTGTCCGCAGCTTCGCTGCGCGCTCCGGCTTCATGGACGCTCCGTCGGCACGCAAGGTCCACTCGGAGCCGATGCCGATGCTTGGCGGCGCCGCGCTCTACATCGCGGTAGTCGCGGCGCTCCTCGTTCTCGGCGACCGTGCGGAGGTGACCGAGCTGGCCGGAATAGTCATCGGAGCGACTGTAGCGGCCGCCGTCGGCCTGCTGGACGATCGGCGATCGCTCAGCGCGCCGCTCAAGCTCTTCGGGCAGGTCGGAGCCGGACTGCTTTTGATCGGAACGGGCGTCACGATCCAACTTGTCGCTTCGCCGGTTATCGACGGCGCGCTCACGATTCTCTGGGTTGTCGTCATCGCCAACGCCTTCAACTTCATGGACAACATGGACGGGGTCGCCGGCGGCGTCGGCGCGATCGGCGCAGGCTGGTATCTCGTCCTAGCGATCGACAACGACCAATTGCTGGTCGCCCCGCTGGCCGCGGCGGTCATGGGTGCGTGCATCGGCTTTCTTGTCTACAACTTCTTTCCGGCGAAGATCATCATGGGCGATGCCGGCAGCCTATTTCTCGGCTTCGTCCTCGCGGCGCTCGCGATCAAGCTGCGCTTTCCCGGTCAGCCGACCTCGATTACGTGGATGATCCCCGTTTTCGTATGCGCGCCGCTACTTTTCGACCTCGGTCTTGTCGTCGTATCGCGGATCCGGCGACGAGTGAACCCCTTTACTACGGCAGGCAAGGACCATCTTTCCCACCGGCTTACGGCGCGCGGGCTTTCGACGCGTGTTGCGGCGCTGTCGATCTACGCCTTCGCGATCGCGAGCGGAGCGCTCGGCTTCTTGATCAGCCGCTCGACACCTACCGTCGGCTTCACCATTCTCGCGGCCTCGGCGGCTTCGGTCGTCTGGGCGCTATGGCGCCTTGAATTCGCCCCACTGCCGGCCGGCGCCTCGGGCACAGTGTGATGTCTGCCTCCAGCCTCGAAGCGCGCATCGCCGGCCGGGAAGCCGTTATCGGCGTCGTCGGCCTCGGCTATGTCGGGCTGCCGCTCGCGGTCGCATTCGCGGAACGCGGATTCGAAGTTCGCGGCATCGACGTGAGCGAAGTAAAGGTGGCCGCGATCTCATCGGGCCGGAGCCCAATCGAAGACATCGAGCATGATCGGCTAGCATCGCTGGTCGAGTCCGGCCGATTGAGTGCCTCCGCCACCTACGGCGCCGTCGCGCTGTGTGATGTGCTATTCGTGTGCGTTCCGACGCCGTTCGACGCTTACAAGACCCCCGATCTCCGCTATGTGCTGGCGGCTGCCGACGGAATTGCGCCCGAACTCAAGTCCGACTCACTCGTCGTCCTGCAGAGCACGACCTATCCAGGAACGACCGAGGAAGTGGTCCAGCCGCGCCTGGAGCAGAGCGGCCTCTTGGCCGGGAAAGACTTTCACTTGGCGTTCGTCCCTGAGCGAATCGATCCAGGTGTGAAAGATCACACGGTTTTGAACACTCCGAAGGTGGTAGGCGGGGTTACCTCGGAATGCTCAAGGCTCGCGGCACTGCTCCTGTCCGTGCTTGGGCCGGAGGTCCATACTGTGGGCAGTCCGCGGGTGGCGGAAATGACTAAGCTCCTGGAAAACATCTTCCGTTCGGTGAACATCGCGCTTGTCAACGAACTCGCGCTTTTGTGCGAGCTCATGAACATCGATATCTGGGAGGTCATTCGCGCAGCATCGACCAAGCCTTTTGGTTACATGCCCTTCTGGCCGGGTCCCGGCGTCGGTGGGCATTGCATCCCGGTCGATCCCTATTACTTGAGCTGGAAAGCACGTGAGTTCGACTTCTCGACCCGCTTCATCGAGCTGGCGGCCGAGATCAACCAACGCATGCCGCATCACGTGGTCGATCTGGTCACGCGTGCGCTCGACGGACGCGGGCTCGCTGTCTCTTCGGCCTCGGTGCTGGTCATCGGCGCCGCGTTCAAGCCGAATGTAGCGGATCCGCGCAACTCGCCGTCCGAGCGCGTGATCGGTTTGCTACGAAAACGGGGTGCGGATGTATCGTACCATGACACATTTGTCCCGACTTTCATCATCGGCGGTGACGTCTTTCATCCGGAGCAGGTCACGCTCAGCAGCGTGGAAGCGAACGACGAAAACCTAAGGAGCGCGGACGTCGTGCTGTTGATAGTGCGCCATGACGGGCTCGACGTGGAGCGGATAATCGCTAACGCCAAGTTGATCGTCGATACGTGTGACGCTACGCGCGGCTTCGACACGACCAACGTCGTTAGACTAGGGGCGCCTAAGTTGACGGCGAGCGCAGGCGAGTCGCCGACCATGTGAGCACGAGCATGTAGCCTACACATCATCGATGGGCTTTGGACCGCATCACCGCGTCGCGAGCGACTCTAGACAACAGGAATCGAGAATCTCGCGACAGCACCACCAACCGACCGCATTCAGATGTAACCACACGAAGGCAATCAATCCCTGACCGGCCGAGAAAATCGAGGAGGAGGTTCACAGATGACCAAGAAGCGAGAGCGGTACACGGAACGCAATCGACCAACCCGCGGTGGCACCGGCGGCGCGACAGCTGGCCCCAAGACTGGGCTCGACCCGATCGTAGTAGTATCGATAGCCGGCCTTGCTCTGGCCGTCGTCCTGGCGATCGGCTTTCTCTTCGGACGTGGCGGCGGTGACCAGCAGGCAGCCGACGCGCCGACGGCCGAACCAACGATCGAAGGTGCACTTGACGCCGACTCGGGCGCACCGGCCGAAGGCGACACGGGTGCAATGGGTACGGTCGAGATGCCTGACGCGGCCGACGATGGCTCGGATGCCGGCGAAGGCGCTTCGGATGCGGCCGGCGACGATGCCGGTGATGATGGTGCCGGCGGCGCGAGCTCAGCCGACGTCATCGCCCGCGCCAACGCCTATCCCGATGGACCGGACGACATGGCCCTGGATCCCGAGAACACGGCGTATTTCGTGACCGTGGAGACTGAAGTCGGCCCGATTGAGATCGAACTCTGGCCTGCATTTGCACCGGAGACGGTAAACGCGTTCGCCTTCTTGATCCGGGAAGGCTTCTACGATGGGATGGTCTTCCATCGCGTGGAGCCGGGCTTCGTGATCCAAGGCGGCGACCCGCTCGGTTCGGGCGGCGGAGGTCCCGGGTACACGCTGCCGGGCGAGTTCAACACGGAAAGTCCGGTTCCGCATTCCAAGGGCAGCGTAGCGATGGCGCGCACCGACGATCCCAACTCTGCCGGCAGCCAATGGTACATCGTCCTGGCGGATGGCGCGGCGGGACACTTGGATGGCCAGTACACCGTCTTTGGTCATGTGGTCTCCGGGATGGAAAATGCCTTGAAAGTAACCCCCGGTACCAAGATGACGTCCGTGACGCTGGTAGAGGAGCCTATTGCGGAGAGTCTAGTGAGCCCGGACGCCGTACGCGATGGAACCGGGCCTGCCAACGACTGATTTCGACCGGTAATCGCCTCGGATAAGCATCGTCAAGTTAAGGAAACGCCGCTTTGAGTTCGATCGACCGAAGTCTCTCAAGTCCGATTAAGCCCGGCGAGATGGACAAGGCCTGGGTGCCGTACGCCTTCGAGAAAGCCCTCTCCGACTGGTGGGAGGGCCAAGGATTTTTCAGGCCTGAAACCCAAATCGAGCTCGGGCAGGTCGACCCGGACGCGACGCCTTTCGTGATCCCGATGCCGCCGCCCAACGTGACCGGCCAACTCCACACCGGGCATGCCCTGACCGCGGCGGCCGAGGACCTGATGATCCGCTTCCATCGGCTGCGTGGTCGGCCGGCGCTTTGGATTCCGGGCAGCGATCACGCCGGCATAGCGACGCAGAGCGTGGTGGAGCGCGAGCTCGGCAAGCAGGGGATCAGCCGGCACGATCTTGGGCGTGACGAATTCGTCGAGCGCGTCTGGGATTGGAAGGCCGAGTTTGGCGATCGGATAGCGGAGCAGCATCGGCGGCTGGGTGCGAGCTGCGATTGGACACGCGAGCGCTTTACGCTCGACGAAGGGCTAAGTCGGGCGGTGGTCGAATGCTTTCTCGCGTTGCACGGCAAAGGCCTGATCTACCGCGGCAACTACCTTGTTAATTGGGATTGCGAGCTACAGAGCGTGATTTCGGACATCGAAGTGGAGTTCGAAGATGTCGAGGGCGCACTCTACGAGTTCAAGTATCAGCTCGACGACGGCGGGTACATCCCCGTCGTAACAACGCGGCCGGAGACTATTTTAGGCGATTCGGCCGTGGCCGTGCATCCCGAGGATGCGCGCTACGCGGATTCAGTCGGCAAGACGGCGCGCGTGCCCATCCTGGGACGAGCGATCCCGGTGATCGCCGATCCGTACGTTGACCGGGAATTCGGCAGCGGCGCACTCAAGGTGACGCCGGGTCACGATCCGAATGACTACCTCCTTGGCAAGAAACACGGCCTGGAGGAGATCAGTATCCTTCATCCGGATGGACGGATGAACGACAATGCCGGGCCGTACGCTGGCATGGACCGCTTCGAGGCGCGGGCCAAATTGTGGGCGGACATGGAGGCGGCCGGCCTGGTGATCGGCAAGAAGATGCACGTCCACCCGGTCGGGCACAGCCAGCGCAGCCACACGATCGTGGAACCGATGCTCAGCACGCAGTGGTTCGTGAAGATGGAGCCACTGGCTGTGCCGGCGATCGCCGCGGTGCGCCAAGGCCGCGTCGAGTTCGTCCCGCCGCGCTTCGAGAAGGAGTTCTACCACTGGCTGGAGAACATCAGGGATTGGGTGATCAGCCGTCAGCTCTGGTGGGGTCATCGGATCCCGGTTTGGTACGGCCCGGACGAAACGCCCTTCGCCGCTCGCGACGAGGCCGAAGCTCTGGCCGCGGCCCGGGCGCACTATGGCCGCGAGGACGTCGAGATCGTCCAAGATGAGGATGTCCTTGACACGTGGTTTTCGTCGGCGCTTTGGCCGTTTTCGACGCTAGGCTGGCCCGAGAAGACCGAGGACCTGGCGCGCTACTATCCGGCCTCGGTCCTGGAAACCGGCTACGACATCCTCTTCTTCTGGGTGGCCCGGATGATCATGATGGGTCTCGAAATGACGGGTGAGGTGCCGTTCCACACGGTCTACCTGCACGGACTTGTCCGGGACGCCACCGGCCGGAAGATGTCGAAGAGCCTGGGAAATGCGGTCGATCCCGAAGACCTGATCGCCGACTACGGCACGGACGCCTTGCGCTTCACACTGATCACGGGCTCGACGCCCGGCGTCGACATGAAGCTGACCGACGAACGGCTCGAGGGCAGCCGCAACTTCGCGAACAAGCTTTGGAACGTCGGCCGCTTCATCCAGAGCTCGCTCGGCGCCGGCTTTACGCCGCGCGCCTTCGACGACCTTGTCGGCGGTTGGGACGATCTCGCGCTCGCCGATCGCTGGATCCTCTCACGCCTCGAGCGTGTGAACGTCCACGCGGCAGATCTCCTCGAGCGCTATCAGCTCGGTGAGGCCGGCCGTCAACTCTACGAATTCGCTTGGCACGAGCTGGCGGATTGGTACGTCGAGGCGGCCAAACCGAGGCTATACGGTGACGATCCGGCGGCGGCCGATACGGCGCGCCAGGTCCTCTACCACGCCTTCAAGCAGACTCTCACGATGCTGCACCCCTTCATGCCTTATGTCACCGAAGCGATTTGGGGACACCTGCCGCGGGCGGACGGCGACGGCCCGGCACTGATCGTCGCTCGCTGGCCCAGCAAGACCGCCGGTCGCCGAGACGAGGCGACCGAGACGGCGTTCGAACTCATTCAGGATCTTGTGCGCGGTATCAGGAACGCACGCGCGGAGTACGAAGTTGAACCGGGCAGGCACATCCCGGCCACTATCGCGACGGGCGCGCATGCGGAGTCGCTCGTCGCTGACGCCGAACTCCTTGTGACGCTCGCGCGCCTCGACGCCGGGGCGCTGACGATCGCGGCCGATCCGGACGCGCCCGCGGAAGCTCACGCGACGGTGGTCGCGGGCGAGGGCGTCGTGGCATGGTTGCCTTTGGCCGGCATGGTGGATCTTGCGAAGGAGCGGCAGCGGCTGGAATCGGAACTGGAAAAGGCACGCGGCGAAGTCGCACGGCTGACCGGCGTCCTGGCCAACGATGGCTTCGTCAGCCGAGCGCCGGAAGCTGTAGTGCAGCGCGAGCGGGACCGGCTTGCGGAAACCGAGGGAAGGGTGGCCGCACTCGAGGAGCGGATGGCGACATTGGCCGGCTAAGTGCAACCTCACAGATGCAGCGGGATAGAGAGGGCGTCGATGTACCGGCGATCTTGTTCGCAGAGACGAGGCAATAGCCTTGGCTATGGCCGAGGAGCTGCGGGCCGGAGCGCCGAATGCAGCGGCGGCTTCAACCGCAAGACGTGGCTGGATGGAGTACTAGTCGCCACGCTGGAGTTGTTGGGTAGGGAGGGGGCCGAGCCCGACAGAATCAGTGTGACAGAGTAGTAGGCAGACCGACGGTATCGAGGCGGAGGAGGAGGGATATGTACCCAACGCTCAAGAATTGACCCACCTCAACGCCGAAGGATTGACGCACCCTTGCCGTACGCAACGCTAGCGGAAAAGTACAGACGAGCTTACTCAGCCGCAATGGCAGCAGCCAGCTCGGCCAGGAACGCCGTCGGTGTTGTGTTGGATGTGAACGGCACAACCCGCGGACTACAGCTCGTTGTCATGACTTTAGATCCCGAAATGTCCAGCCTCGATGACTCACCGAACATGAACCCATACGCTTGCAAGTCGGAGGTTTCTGTCAAGACAAACAGCCCTGTTGAACCTACGGGCTCAAGCTTGAGCGGATATTCATCAAACAGCCTTGGATCACCGGAGCACCCGTCCCCGGTACCGGGCGCCCCTTCCATTCTTAGATAGATAAGATCGCCGACATCGACTCCTTCGGACCCTTTGTGGATCGTGTCGACTCTAATAGTGTACTCCATCAATGACCAGCGAATGCCCGACCCTTGGCTTAACGGGTCAGGGGTTCCAAGGACGAGTGCTCCGTTAGCATATCCGCCGGTTTGTCCCAGAAAGTTCTCTGCGGTAATCTCGCCCTCGATAATCAGGTCTCCGAATTCTACCGCCTGCGTCATGTTCTCGGGTGAGGAAAGGTATGTGGTTGTGGTCCCGCCGGCCGATGTGCTAAGCGCTGGGACCGGTGAGGCATTACCAGAATTACACGCTGACATGATCATCATCATAGAGAGTAGGATTACGGCCTTTTGAGCTGACACATCCTTCTCCTATGTATTGCCCAACACGTAGTGAGACAATCCGAGCCGGAAATCATGGTAGCGGTCGGGGCCTCCGACGACGAGCACCCAGGAGGTGTATCGTATGAGCCAGGAGGCACGGGTCCATGGACGACTCGAGGCGCCGGCGGCGGTGGACCGCCGTAGAGAAGCTGACGATCCTTCAGGAGGCGAGGCAGGCGGGCCACACGGTCAGCGTCGAACGGTGTCGTCGAGCTCGTTCACCGTACTTACCGCGAGGAGGCGCTTGTCGGCAAGCGACCACAGACCGTCGGGGGCGGCTTCCCGTACCCGTTCCGGATGCCGTTCACCCCCGTCGGCTTCCGCGCGATCACGCCGTTCACCCACCCGGGCGGCGGGCCGCGCGTGGGGAAGCTCACGCTGCCGTCGGCCGCGCTACGCCGTGCGGGACCTGGTGCGCGACACGCCGCTGCTGAGCGCGGACGACGCGGGCCGGCCGACGCTACGACACGTCGCGTCGGGGGTGGTGGACGTGGAGTTCCTGCGCATCTACCTGCCGTTCGGTGGGCGATGATGGCCGCGTACGCCTAACGACGTTCGCTTAGGCCGAATGCAAACTCGACAGCCTTCGCTACGTCCTTCATCCGGGCGGGCGAGAGATGAGCGATCTGCGCCCCGAAGCGCGCCTTGCGGATCGTATGGATGTTGTCCAGGCTTACAACGCAGCGTTCGGGCATGCCGTCGTCCTCGGTCAAGAGCACCTCGGTCGGACCTCCACGAATCGTCGTTGTTACCGAGGCGACGGTTAGCGCACTCAGATAGCCGATCGCGGAAGTACGGGTGAGTATCACCACGGGGCGCCGCCCCAACGCCTCAGGCGCCGAGGCCGACAGCACGTCGCCCTGACTCATGCTTGCTCCCAGGCTTCGATGGCCTCCCAGAATGCGAAGTCGTCCTCGCTTTGCGGGATGCGCTCAAAGGCCTCGCGATGCTCACGCTCCATGCGGTTGGTTCGCAGCTCCTCGAGGAAGGACGTCAGGGCCGCGCGGATAAGTGCTGAGCGAGAGGTGTCCAAATCTTGGGTAGCCCGGTCGACCTCGGTGAGCAACGAGTCGTCTAGGGTCACCTGTATCGTTCGAGTCGTCATGGCCATTTCTCCAGAGTCTGATCCACATGATTGCCCACAGAACTCTCCACGTTCTAGTCTGTAGGACACCGGCGACCAACGTGCCATGCCATGCCACGGGTTCGGTGAACCGATGGCGCAACGCATGGGCTGGCGCCGCGAGGTCTAGCGCGGAGAGTCATGGGCGATGCGCTCGGCGAGGGCGAGTCCGTCGATGTCTGGGTCGGGGTCGGCGTGAAGGTACTCGTGCCCGTGACCGGCGTGGCGGTGATGGTGCCCGTGATCGCCGACTACGGCGCGGACGCCTTGCTCTTCACGCTGATGCGGAAGCTCACGCGACGGTGGTCGCAAGCGAGGGCGTCGTGGCGTGGCTGCCCTTGGCCGGAATGGTGGATCTTGCGAAGGAGCGGCAGCAGCTATCCCGCACTGTTTTGAGATGACGATGGACGCCCTGTCGCCGGTGCAGCGCCGGTGATCTACAATGAGATAATGAGTACGCCTGCGCAAGTCAGACAGTATCCACGCCGACCGCGCCTCTTCGACGACACCGATACCCAGACCGAGCAGCGCTTGCTCGAGGGTCTGCGTCGGCGTTCACCCCGTGATCGGCTGCGGATGGTCGCCGCGCTCTGCCTAGACACACGGCGCTTGGCCCTCAGCGGTCTGGAGCGCCGGCACCCCGAGCTGAGCGATACACAACGTCGGCGTCTTTTGGCGGACATCCTGCTCGGGGAGGAGCTCGCGGAGTCGGCCTATGGCCCTCGAGACGAAGGTCGCTGATCCGACGCCGATCGAGATCATGCTCGAAGCAGCGCGCGCCTTCGAGCAACTCGACATCGCCTACTTGATCGGCGGATCGATGGCCAGCTCCATCCACGGCTTGGCTCGATCGACCATGGATGTCGATATAGTGGCTGACCTCGAGGTCCGGGACGTCGATTCCTTGGTGGACCTGCTTGGCGCAGGCTGGCATGCGGACCGCGTCGCGATGTCCGTGGCGGTGAGTTCTCGACGCAGCTTCAATCTTTTGCACCTGGCGACCATGTTCAAAGTGGACGTCTTCGTCATGCCGGAGGCACCATGGGAACGAAGCCAAATGAATCGGCGCGAACGCGTGAGCGTCGGCGATTCCGACCAAGACCAAGCCTACTTCGCTTCGGTAGAAGACTCCATCCTGGCAAAACTTAGATGGTATCGAATGGGCGGTGAGGTCTCCGACCGCCAATGGAAGGATGTGCTGGGCATGATCACGCTTCAGCGAGATGCCTTGGACGTGGCCTACCTGGAGCATTGGGCGGACGTGCTTCGCGTCGCCGATCTCCTCACGGTCGCACGCCAGGCCAGCGACGGAGGGGGTGCATAGGGGCTGTCTAGCAATAATCTTGCCGATTCGGCCGCCGCTGCATCCGGCAGGACCTACCGCTGCACCCACGGGAGCGCCAGACGCGCGAATGGCGTCGGCAAGTCTGTCGGAGTCGGCGACACGCCCGTGCTGAGTCCCAGGCTGACGCAGCGGTGGTCATTGTCGGGATTCGTGTCGCTGCCCGTCACACCGGCCGGGGGAAACGCGACACGCACGCACGCCTGACTTGATGGAGAGCCGTGACTTGCGTGCCCGACTTCCGCCACGATCTCGGCGATCATTCGCGGGGCTAGCGGACCCATCCGGCACGAGTAAAGCGTGCGTTCCTCGGTCATCCGGCAGGCGGTCACGAAGGCGCCCGAGATCGTGGGCTCGCTCAGGAAGAACGCGCTGCCCGACGGCTCCACGGAAAGCACGAGATTCCACTCGACCGCGAGCGCCGGCCCCAGATTCTCGACGGCCGCCGACAGGCGCTTTTCGGTCGGGGATACATTGGCCAGCTCCGCGGAAACCGCGAGGTCGAGCACGCGGAACGACGTGGGCGACGCGCTCGGCGAGGGCGAGATGGTCGATGTCTGGGTCGGGGTCGGCGTGACGGTATTGGTGCCCGCGACCGGCGTGAAGGTACGGGTGCCCGTGGCCGGCGTGGCGGTGATCGTGCCCGTGACCGGCGCGCTCGGCGTTGGCTGCGGGAGGCGCCAGGTCGTCAGTCCGGGGCCGTCGGCGCGCGCCACACAGCCGTCGCCGCAATCGGCGGTCGTGGTCAGGCGATGGACTCGGCCGACGTCCGGCAACGGCACATCAATCACAAAGACGCCATCGCTCACGATCACGGTCACGGACTCCGCACCACTCAGGACGGTCACCGTACACTCGCCCTCGCCGGTCGTCCCGCTAACGCGCACCGTGTCCGATTCGGTCGCGCACTCCTCGACGCTCGCAATCAGCGGCGTAGTGCACGTGGCGGTCGGTGCCGGGATCGGGTAAGGCGGGATGAGATCGTGATCGACGGCCTCGAGCGCGAGTATTTCGGCGTAAGTGGACGGCGACGGGGCGTCACCGCAAAACGTGCTCACGTATTGCCTTTCCGCCTTGAACACCCGCACGCCTGAAGCCCAAGCGAACCACCGCTTGACCTGGAAGTGGCTCGATAAGTACGTCGAGATCCCGCCCGAGTCCGGCACGAACCGGAACGGGCTGCCCACGCCACCGCCGAGTCCTGCAACCGCCTCGCCCGCCGCTTCGGCCGACGGATATCGCCGAATCTCGATCGAGTCAACAGCGCCGGCCATGACCGTGGTGGCCACCCGATAGCGAACAACGCCCCGTGCCGGCTCGTCGATCTCGACGCTTGCCGACGAAACCGGCCCGCCGATCCGAAGCCGCGCCGAGTCGAGCACCGCGGCCTCAACATCGACTGCCGGCGAGGGCGTCCCTTGCGCAACGGCGCGCGACGCCGTCATGCCGGCACCCCCAGATCCATCGAGCGCGGCGGTGATCCAGAGCGCGCAGAGCGCCAGGAGGGCGAACATCGGCGCGACCATGGGCGTGAGAATCGGCGCGACCCTCGGCTCGACCCTGCGCCCCTCACCTACCTGCTTCGTCCGGGTCTTCCGGCGTTCGATCATCTGTGACTCCTGTCGATTCCTGCCCCCGTTTGAGCGCCCTGCCGCTTTTAGCGAACCGCCCGCACCAGGCTTGGCAGAGGGTCGACTGAAAAGGCATGGTTCAGGCTGCCGAATTTCGAGTTTGACACTCTCTGATGGAGCTTCGCGGTCGAACCAACAGACACTCGCCACGGGGCCTCACTGCCGTTTCACCTTCCCCGTCTATCCGACCGCGCTCTCAAATGTCAAGCTGGGCGCGGCGGGATCTGAACCATGCCAGGATTGACATGGGCTGAGCAACCCGTATCAGGCGAGGGGGTCGTCCGCGGCCCCCTCGCCCCATGCTGTTTCAAAGCGACGGAGTTCGTCATCGGCGCCAGCGGCCCGTAAGAGCTTTCGGGTATCGTCGGCGTGCCGGTGTGCTAGCTCAAGTTCGCCCGCGTCCCGAAGCGCAAGTGCAAGATAGCGCATTGACGAGCCCGTCCACCAGAGGCTCTCAGACTCCCGCGCAAGCGCAACGGCGGCCTGAAGGTGCTCGACAGACGCTTGCAACTGATTGTTGTTGTGCGCGATGCGCCCTAACACTTGATGGCAGAGAATCCGGTCGCTGAGCGGGCCACGATCTGACAGAGACTTCAGGGCGATCTCGCCGTGGTGCCACGCAAGGCGCTCGTCTACGTCCAACATATAGGCCGAGGTCAAGTGTGCGTGCGTGGAACCAAACCGTTCGTCATCCGGGCCGTCCTCAAGGTACGAGAGCCTCTCATGGAGTAGTTCTTGAGCCGTGGCGGCGTCGCGAAGCTTGAGAGCGCCGAGTGCACGGTTATAGAGAAGTCGGATGAGGGCGTCGCGATCATCCAAGACGCGAGCTATCGTGATGGCTTGATCATTTGAGGTGCCGGCGGACTCATAATCGCCCGCGTTGTAATGAGCAACAGCGGAGCCGGACAGGGCGCGCAGGATGCCTGCTGTAACCTCGTCTTTTTGCCGGATCACCGGCTCGGTGTCTCGCTGCCTTATGGAAGCACCTTGCGCTTCTCGCCAAATCGCGAGTTCCGCATCCAGGTGCTCGCGCGCGACATCGTGATCCCCCTGATAACTGGCGAGCATTCCCAGAGCATGATGCGCTCGCGCTCGGCGCGCATGCGGGCCGCTGGAGAGATTCAAGAAGAGCTGTGCGATCAGCCGCCACCCGGTCGCGATATCACTGCGCATAAGCCAGTAACGCCACATGCGGCTAGCGATATCGAGGGCATCGCCGGCGTCTCCTGTTCGGTTCGCGCGAGCGAGAAGTTCCTCGATTTGCGGCCAAGCGGCATCGATCTGATCCAGCCACGACGTGCGGGTTGCCGACAAAAGTCCCGTTTCGGCGCCGATCGCCAGGCCACGCAAGCGGTCGAGAGTATCCTGGGGCGAGGGGATATGGCGGGTCGCCGGCGCGGTGCTCCTCCCCGACGGCGGAAGTTGCTGAAGCAAATCCAGACGGATGGCCGATGGATGCGCAACCTCTTCGAACAGCTCGACGGTTAGCGCGAAGCGCTGACGTACGCGGTCTTGGTGCTCTCTAAGCCAGAGAAAGGTGTGCTTCGGCAAGAGGCCACCGTTGTATAGCGACATAGCTCGCTCGAACTCATCAAGTCGCGTTGGATCCGCCGAGGCGATTGCGACAGACACGTTGAATTCCCAAAGGTCAGTGACAACCCCAGGCGCGATGCGAAGCGCCCGGCTCCCGGAATCCAGGATGAGATTCGGAGCACCGAGGGCGTCGAGGCGCCTCTTCAACATGAAGAGATTGTAGGAAAGGTACTTGCGGGCCTGTAGCAGCTCGACGTCCGGCCAGATCGCCAGGGCTATGTCATCACGGAGTTGAGGCAGGTTGTGTCCAAGGGCGAGAAGCGCAAGGAGCTCATCATCCTTGCGGTTGCCGAAGAACTCTACCGGCCCGCCGTCGTTGTCTAGTGAGAACTGACCGAGAAGGCGGAACTTCCATGTTGATGACAAGATCGACTCCTGAGACAGTGCTGTCCCAAACAAGCGACAAGCGGCCTACAGGCGAAAGCGGCATCCGGAAGTGTAGCGGGCACAGGCGAAGTGTGCCATAACGGGTTCGGCAGGCCCCGCTTGGCTTGAGGCTACCGCTTTCGCCGCCCCGGTTTCTCCCGCCGTAAACGGCCTTTTGCTCGCGTCCCAGGGTCAGTTCCAAGATTTTGCTTGACACTGCGTTTCCTTTACGTAATTTTAACATCACTTCAAACACGGATTGAGGCGACTGCAGTGGCTTCTCCGTCATTGCGTCAGGAGGGGACTGCCAATGAAACGATGATTGGTCGAATGCAACCCGCTCCAGGGAATTCAATCCTCGTAGGTACGTCAGGCTCAGGAGGCTCAACGATGGGTACAAATGTTCGACTGAAGGTAGTCTCGTTGACGGAGTACTGGCGTTCCACCATGACACGGGTAGTCGCAGCGCCATTGACGTATAAACTCGCAATTACAATGTACGCAGTCATCTTAGTCTTATTCTACGCACCGTTCACATTTAGAGAACTAATTGATGACACCTGGGCCGCACCCTCTTATTTGTTTATAACAGGATTACTGTTCCTGGGGCTGGCAGGCATGGTGATCGGAAAGTCTAGACTCTTGTGGGGACTGCTTCTGATCTATTGCATCTATTTCGTACCAACGGCAATTAATGCTGGGATGTTATGGCCTTGGACGGCTGGTTCGTTTACCGTAACCATCAACGGCGTCATGATCGACGCATTTTGGATACTCATTGCCGCACTGCACCTCGTCCTCCTTATGTTCCTGGTCGCACCGGACAGCATACGGTATGTATGGAAGTCGACCGAGAATGGCCAACTTTCAGAATAGACACTTGACAAAACTGTGCTGCCTCACCTGAACTTGGAGTTTCCCCTCGCCCGAGTTATATAGTCCGGGCACCGAATGGAGAAACCCATGCCACGCAGTCGCCGTGCCAACTACACCGTCCAGGAGAAGATGGCCATCCTACGCGAAGTGCTCATCGAGCGCCGAGTGGTCTCGGAGGTCTGTGAGCGCCATCAGCTTCAACCGAGCCAATTCTACACATGGCAGAAGCAGCTCTTTGAGAACGGTGCCTCGGCCTTCGGGCGAGACGCCGCCAGCGAACAGACCCGCGCGGACCGTGAGATCGCTGCCCTCAAGGCTCGGCTCGCGACCAAGGACGAGGTCATCGCTGACATCAGCCAGGAATACGTACAGCTGAAAAAAGCTCGTGGGGTGCTCTGAGTGGCGTCTGGGTGCCCCAAGAGACGCGCGATGAGGTGGTCGCGTTTATCGCCGAGTGGACCAAGCGAACTGGGCTGTCTGCGAAGCACATTGTGGAGTGGTTGGCATTGTCGGCCAGCACCTACCACGATTGGCGGCGTCGCAATGGCAAAGCCAACCAGCACAATAGCGCAGCGCCGCGGACATTCTGGCTGTTGCCATGGGAGCGGGCCAAGATCATCGAGTGGCACGCGCTTCTACCCGACGACGGCTATCGCAGATTGTGCTACGCCATGCTCGACGCTAACGCGGTCGCGGTGAGCCCGGCCACGATGTATCGCGTTCTGCGGGATGCCGATCTGTTGCGGCGCTGGAAGAAGAGTTCCAGTCAGAAGGGCACCGGGTTCGTGCAGCCGACGCGCGCCCACCAACACTGGCACATCGATATCAGCTACCTCAACATCGGCGGCACGTTCTACTAATTGTGCTCGATCTTGGACGGCTACAGCCGGGCGATCGTCGGATGGGATCTGGCCAAGGCCATGCTCGAGGGCGACGTGGAGTTGGTCATCCAACGTGCCTTGGAAACCTACCCCGGGGTGAGCCCCCGCATAATCAGCGACAACGGACCGCAGTTCGTGGCCAGAGACTTCCGACAGTTCGTTCGGCTGGTCGGGTTGACGCATGTGCGCACCAGCCCGTACTATCCGCAGTCCAACGGCAAAAAGGAACGCTGGTACAAGACCCTGAAAATCGAGGCGATCCGCACCAAGACGCCGCTGACGCTTGGCAATGCGATCGAGGTGGTGACCGAGTTCGTGCGCTTCTACAATGATGAGCGGCCGCACAGCGCCATCGGCTACGTGCCGCCCCGGGCGATGCTCGACGGCAGCGCGGCTGTCATCGCCCACGAGCGAAAGGCCAAGCTGGTTGCCGCCTGAGCCGCGCGAGTCAACGCTCAACAACAGCTCCGCGAGTCTGCGGCCTGAACCCGAGGAGAGACCCATCGAAGATTCGAATGCCCAGCGCGCTACACGCTCAGGCCACGGCCAAACGCCGCGGGCCTGTATACAAATCCGAGCCGCCGAAATTCCAAGTCACGCTGAACCAGTACACCCTGTCCAGTTTTTGGGGGGAGCTATAAACTTCCAGATTGATGACAAGATCGACTCCTGAGATAGCGCTGTTCCAAACAAGCGACAAGCGGCCTACGGGCGAACGTGCATGCGGAAGTGTAGCGGGCAGCGGCGAAGTATGCGGTAACTGGTTCGGTTCACCTCGTCTGCCTTGAGCCAACCGCCTGTGATCCGCCATTTGAAACCTATCGTATCTCATCTGTCCTAAGCAAACATCTCGACTCGACTACAACCAGACTGGAAGGGATCGCGCAGGCCCCCGGCAAGGTAACAGTATTTGACAAATGAATGGCCTTCAGTGTACCATTCCCTCAGAAACCCGATGGAGACTTAGTACTCCGTCACAGTGGTTCTGTCGGCATCTTTGGTCAAGCAGCCCTCTCCTCCAACGGAAGTACTCGGTTGTACCAAGCGTGAGCTTGGGCTCCCGTGACTACCTCATTAGGAGAATTCACATGCGAACGCTTTCGACCCTCTTTCTCGCCGTGACGATTGCCGTTCTTTCGCTCACCACGTTGGCCACTACTCCGGCCCACGCGCAAAACTGTGGCGTGGCTCCCCCTGCCGGCGTTGGAAATTGCCTCACAGAATTCTCGACGATGGCCGGCGTTGACGTATTTCACTACAGCTCTATCGGCACCAATATCGTCCCAGTAGAGCCGGATGATACAGACTCATGGATCATTACAGCTACCCACTCTTCGGAAGATAATGTGATTCCGCAGAGTTGTGAGTGCAACAACTACACATCGTCAGTGACCGCTGATGTTACCTGGACAGGGAGTGGGTGGTCAGTAGCCTGCACCGGCTGCAACTGGCCAAACGGGCCGATTCTCAGCCTCGGTGTTTGTGCCGTGAGTGGTTGTTCAGCAATCGGTGGGACCCATGGTTGGGAGTATAAACTTACGGCCAGGGTGAAAGAGTTTCGCCCCGCTGTGTGTGGCGCGAACAATGGGTATCTGTACAGCGTAGAGTTTGAGACGACCTCAGTTGACGATGGAGATGTCATTGTCCAGTTCGACTGCTCCGAGGGGTCATCAGTCAGTCCAACAAGCCAGACCTGGAGCGATGTAGACCTCGCATTTGGGTGTAACCTCAATTGCGGCTCCGTTACCGGACCCACGATCTACATCCAATACAATTAGCGCACGAGTGAGACACATCTGTGAGAGTGGTTCCGGCTCGGGGCGCAAATGCCCCGGGCTGAGCTTTCTTCTCGGGGGCCATCAGTAATGCGAATTGGATTCTCTCTGTGGCTGACAGCGAGTGCTGCGCTCTTCGGGTTCTGGCTTGTCGTCGATGCTGCACCCGAGTATCCAGACGCGTCTGATGAGGTTCAAACCGTGTCAGCCTCGCCAAATGAGGACATAGTGGTCTTTACCAACGATAGTGGTAGGGCCTATATAGGCTGTGATGCCGTCTCGGTCTTCCGAGCAGCCGCCAAGAGTGCTGAATTCCATGGAAATGCAAGAATGGGTCCATCGAGGCTGGCCGCTACTGCAGACCTCTCGCTGATTTTTGCAACCTCAGACCAGAATGGAGAACTCTACTCCGCCATCTCGGGGGCAGGCCCTCTCCCCAGCCGGAAAGGGGTCCAGCTTAGTAGCACCCCAAGAGCGTCAGAATTCGCAGGGATTGCCGTCACAGGCGACAGCGAATTCTTGCTCGTCGGAACGATGACGGCGCCGTACTGTTCCACCACTATCGGTGAGCGGGACTACCATGTATCGAAGTTCTCGATTGACGAGATTGACTTCGACGCGGGACGTCTCGGCCCCGAACGTGGCCGGTTCGGATTGCGTGGGCCAGCCGCTGAAATCATTCTTTCAGACCGAGGAAAGACCGCGCACATAGTCAGCGTTCCATTCCGCATCCGCTCAGGTTCTCTCGCCTTACCCGAGGTCATCACGTTGGACGTGGAGACGATGACTGAGGCAGTACCGCGAGTTCAGCTGGAGAGCATTTCAGTCCCGCCGCCCATGTGCTTCGCGACAGCCTTTACCCCAATAGGTGTAACGCACGCATCGATATCGCCTGATGAGCGCTTCCTCGTCACGAACCGCTGGCTCGATAGCGGGCTCAACGTCGTTGACCTAGAAGGCCGGCGGTCCTGGACCCTTGACACGGACAGTCGACGTGGCTCATGGACGGGAGGCGTATCGTTCAGCCATGGTCCTCTTAACCATGGGCTCCTCGCGGTGCATGGCATCGATCATGTTTCAGTCTATGACTTTGGAGATGGGAGTCGACTTACCGAGGTGATGCGCAAATCTGTCACGGCCCCGGTGGTCGTGATTGACGGTGGCGTTTACGGGAGCTCGGGAGGCAC
Source organism: Anaerolineae bacterium (assembly GCA_038913135.1). Taxonomy (GTDB): domain Bacteria; phylum Chloroflexota; class Anaerolineae; order Epilineales; family Epilineaceae; genus JBCLES01. Next base: position 1,150 of record JBCLES010000032.1, on the reverse strand, counting down.
GACTGGGCCACCAGCGGCCATCAACTGGTCGTGGAGCGGTGAGCTTGTTATCGCCGCTGTATCAACTCAAGGCCGGATCGAGTTCCAGTCTTGGCGGGCAGACAATGATATCGGCTTGGTGAACTACAACACTTACGAAGTGTGTACGCAACGTGAGAATCAACAGGGCGATATTCTCACCGGGAATCACGTCCTTCCAACGCCAACACTGACGATGACCTCAACGCCCACTCACACACCAACGTATACGCCCACGTCGACGCCCTTGCCATCCTCGACCATCACCGCCACAAACGTACCCCCAACAAACACTACCGAACCCACACCAACGGCGACAAGCGCACCTCTCCCCGTCTTTGTCCCGATAGCGCTCGCTGAACGCTGCGACCCAGCGCGCGTCCGCGCCGACGTCGCGCTCGTGCTAGACGCTTCGTCTAGCATGGCGGGAGATAAGCTGGCTGCAGCGAAGTGGGCAGCGAAGGCCTTCATCGGCGCGATGGATCTCCCCGAAGACCAAGTCGGTGTTGCGGCGTTCAGTCGCGAGTCTCGCATCATTCACGGGCTCAGCGGGAATGAGCCGTCGCTCTTCACCTCAATCGATGCACTTGATACGCTGGCCGGAACCCGAATTGATCAGGGTCTTGAGGCCGGTCTTGAGATATTAGAGGATTCACGGGCCGAATCTGATGTTACCCCCGTCATCGTGCTCTTGACAGACGGCCTTCAGGAGGCCGCGCCTGAGGCCCCTGGTTTGGTCGCTGCTCGAATACGGGGTGCGGGAATCACATTGAATGTCATCGGTCTCGGTGATGATGTGAACGCAGAATACCTACGGAGTTTAGTCGCATCTGTTGAGCAGTTACACCTTTCCCCAGATCCGAGAGAGCTCGAGGCGATCTACACCCGAATTGCTTTGACGATTCCGTGCCCCGCAGACTCTTTTTGGGGACGGCGGTAGCGTCGTAGACACGACCTTACCTCAGGTAGGTGTACCCAACTCATGGATGGCTAAGTCCTCGCCCGATAATAACCTCAGCATTTCGGCCACCGCTGTATCCCTGCCTTGCGCCGGCTTCTCGCCAGCAATAGCTCCGTCATTCCCTCCTCCCATCGATCGCCTGGCGAAGCGCATCGGCGCCCTCGGTTCGAG
>JBCLES010000031.1:0-32355 GCA_038913135.1 Anaerolineae bacterium | reverse complement strand
CACGCCTGACTTTCGACCCTGGAGCGCGACAGCAATCCCCCCGCCGGCTGAGCGCTTCAGTGCCGTACGTCCTCCGTCGCCTATCACGGACCTTGCTTCGTGGCCCCACGAGGCGCTTGCCATTCTTCCAGACCCGAACGTGCTTGACCCGAGCTTCGCCCCGCTTCGTCTCGAGGAAGTTGATGCGGGTATTGCGGCGGAGAGTAGCATCGGCGATGGAGCCCGGATTGCGATCGGCGGGCTCGATCCGCTCGCTACGCGAGACCTCGGCCGTGTCCTTGTAACGCGCACGCTCGCGACCGAGCTGGTGGTCGCCAACGTTGGCTCGGCCGATCTGGTTATCTCAAGGGTTTACGCAGGCACACGTGCAATCCGCGCGAGCTTTGACGGAGAGATTCTCGACGCCGCGGGCTATCCCCCACGGCCGCTCGTAGTGCCAGTTGGAGCGCGTATGACCATGACGCTTCAACTAGATGGAAGACGCCTCATCGAGCACGGCACTCAGGCGGAACACCTTCAGATCTTCTCGAACGATCAGAGGCACGAGATCTTCGATCCGGCTGACGAATTCAGCCATGAGACCCGAATTCGGCTGGTCTTCGACGGCCGTGAATTGGATACCTTGAGACGACCGGTCTCGCCCGAAGAGTTACCGCTCCGCGATGGCGAGCCCCGCCTCTGGCTGCCCGAGCTGGCGTTGGATGGAAGGGGCGGTGATGTTGTCGATGTGGGCGAAAGCCTGCCTTTGGGCGACATAACGACCAGAGTCGAGATCCGGAACATCGGCTCGGGAACCCTGGTTATCGAAGGTTTTGCAGGCGTTGGCGTAAGCGCGGTCGTGGAGCCCGATGCGGTGGAGACTGGCCAATCAGCGATCGTCGAGGTCACGATCACCCCTGACGAAAACCTGGATCGAGGGCGTTGGATCCGCCGACAACTGACTCTCAGGTCGAACGATCCGTTCGCGCCTTTGATCGAACTCTCGTTTATCGGCTCGTGGTCAATTGCCGACGGCGCTTCCGATGACGGCCAAGACTCAGGGAACAGTAACGGTACGGGCAGTCCCTGAGGCTCATAGGGACCGGATTCGAACCACTTCCAGATGGCGCGGGCCGTTGACCTATGCAACGGGCGCCCATACACTTCACGGGGAACGGACTGTACTCTCTCGGCGCGGCAAGATGGAGTAGTTGATGCATGTTCGATACCTTCTCGGGGGCGCGCTATTGTTTGGTGCGTTCGCCGCGATATCGGTAGCGACGTTCTACGACGAGAAGTCGGTATATCTTACCGTCGATGAATACTTCGCCGCGCCGGCACAAGCAAGCGTTGACGGAGAACGATTTCAAATCCGCGGCAGGATTGACGATTCGACCGTCGAGCGGCTGGACGACGGCCTCGAGCTCCGCTTCGACTTGGTCGGCGAAGATGGGCGCTTGCCCGTCATCTATCGCGGCCTCGTGCCCGACACTTTCGACTTGGCCGACGAGGTCACGGTCGGCGGCGAGGTGGACGTAGATGGGTTGTTGGCGGCCGACGCTCTTTCGGTACAGTGCCCTTCGAAGTACGAAGCTGAGCCGCTAGACGGGCTTGACGATCCAGGCAGCGCTCCCGCCGAACGAGAGTCCTAAACGATGGCCGAGATCGGCTACCTCAGCGTTATCGGAGCGCTCGTTCTCGCTACCCTTTCGGCAGTATCCTCCGCTCTCGGCGCGGCTCGCGGAGTACCCGAGCTGATCGTATGCGGCCGAAGATCGCTCTTCGGAATGACCGCGCTCGTCACGGCAGCCGCGCTCATCTTGATGCGCGCCTTCGCCGTTCATGATTTCTCGATCCGATACGTGGCCGAGACGTCGAGCAGAACGACGCCGCCGCTCTACCTCTTCACATCCCTCTGGGGCGGGCAGGCCGGCAGCCTGCTCTTCTGGAGCTGGCTTCTGGCTGCATTCGCATCTCTGACGCTCGCTCGCCAGTGGAAGGCCGATGCGGCGCTTGCGCCCTACTTCACAGCCGTTTGCGCCATCGTCACGGGGTTCTTTCTCATCCTCGTAGCCTTTTACGCTAACCCGTTTGCTCGGCTTGCAGTAATTCCGGCTGACGGACAGGGATTGAACCCGCTTTTGCAGCACCCTGGAATGGCCTTCCACCCTCCGACTCTGTACCTTGGACTTACCGGAATGACCATTCCGTATGCGTTTGCGATGGCGGCACTCGCCTCCGGCCGATTGGACGCAGGTTGGGCAATGGCATCGCGCCGCTGGACGTTGGTCGCGTGGCTCTTTCTTTCGATCGGGCTGACGCTCGGTGGCCGGTGGGCATACGACGTCCTTGGCTGGGGCGGATATTGGGGGTGGGATCCGGTCGAAAACGCGGCGCTCATGCCGTGGCTGGCGGCGACGGCCTTCCTGCATTCGGTGATGGTCCAAGAGCGGCGCGGCTTGTTCGGAGTGTGGAACATCGCGCTCGTGATCCTGACTTTCACGCTAGTGATTGTCGGCACTTTCATGACCCGCGCCGGTCTCGTCTCCAGTGTTCACGCTTTCGCGCGCTCAGAGATCGGCATGCCCTTCGTCGTATTCACTGGCATCGTAATCGTCGCCAGCCTTGGCATGCTCTGGTGGCGCTTGCCGATGCTCCGGAGCGTTGAGAGGATCGAAAGCCCGATCAGCCGCGAGGCAGCTTTCTTGGGCAACAACTTACTCTTCATGGGAGCGCTTTTCGCCGTCTTCTGGGGCACGGTGTTCCCGATGATCGCCGAGGTTGTCCTGGACGAGCGAGTAACGGTCGGGCCGCCCTATTACCAGCGACTCGTAATGCCTGTGTTCTGGGCTCTAGTTCTTCTCATGGCCGTCGGACCTTTGGTCGGATGGCGCCGATCCGACTCGGCTGCACTACGTCGCTCACTTTCTCGGCCGGCCATTTCCGCGCTCGCGATCACGCTTCTGCTCTTCGCGCTCGGCGTCCGACATTGGATTGCGGTCGTCGGCTTCGGCACTTGTGCCTTCGCCGGAATCGTCACGCTGCTGGAAATCTTGCGCGGCATCCGAACGCGGATGCGACGCGGCGAGAGCGCAGCCGTCGCCGGTTTTCGGCTGTTCGTCCTCGGCCGACGACGCTATGGCGGTTATCTTGTCCACTTGGGGATCGTGCTGCTGGCGGTCGGAGTCGTCGGCAACGTTTACAACCTCAAGGTTGAAGCTACCCTCAACAGAGGCGAAGCGGTCGATATCGGCGAATTCACGCTGCGCTTCGACGGCCTCGAGACCCGTAGTGAACCAGATCTCGAAGCCGTGGTCGCGCGCTTCGACGTCGAAAGAGATGGCGTTGTGATCGGGAGTGTGTCGCCCAGTCGGCAATTATTCCGATTGCGCGAAGACCAACCGGTCACGGTGCCCTCGATTCTTCATCGCCCGCTCGAGGACATCTATGTCCTTCTCGGCGGATTCGATGAGGACGGCAGCCGCGCGTCGATCAGGGCGCATGTCAATCCGCTCGTCAGCTGGGTTTGGATCGGTCTTGTGGTTCTGATCCTTGGCACTCTGGTCGCGGCATGGCCCGACGCGGCCGAGGAACGGGTTCTCAACACGGAGCTGCAGCGACTGCTCGGCGCGGCGCGACGAACGTCCGCGCCATCCACGACCTCGCATGCCAAGTCGTGACGGCTTATCGATACACAGCCCTCGCCATGCTCGTCAGCTCCATCGCGTTCGCTTCGATTCACCCGACCATCATGGCGCAGCTCGCAGAGTCATCCACCCAGCGCGCCGATGCGGTCGCAAGTCGCTTGAACTGTCCGATTTGCGAAGGCTATACGTTGCGGGATTGCCCACTCCCGATCTGCGCCCAGATGCGGGAAGAGATCAAGCAAATGGTCGAAGAAGGCAGAAGCGACGAAGAAATAATGGGTCATTTTGTCGATCTGCATGGACCGCAAGTCCTAAACATGCCGCCCGCACGCGGCGCCTTCCTCATGGCTTGGATCCTTCCCATCGCAGTGATCGCCGGCGGGGCCTTCGCCGTTGCTCGGTCGCTCTTTGGCACCAGGCGAACTCGGACCTCAAAGGGCGAACGGTCAGACGCTGAACTCAATGGTGCGCCCGATGCTGAAACATTGGCCCGACTGGAGCGGCTTCTCGAAGAGCGGGAAGCCCGATGATGGTCGACCGATGAGCGTTGGGCAGCCCCACAAGCCGAAGCTGGTGGCATCGGACAGCCGCTCCTTCGCAGGAGTGGCCGATCCCTCGACAGGGTTAGCCGATTCCTCCGCAAGGGTGCCCGACTCCTCGCGCGGAGCACGCGTCGCCATCGGTGTGGCTCTCATTGCCGGTGTCGCGTTCGTCGCCGCCCTGGCGCTCGGATTGCGCCCGCCCGGCGGTGGGATCGAACCCGGCGTTCCAGCGCCGACGTTCGTTCTCGAAAGCTACGATGGCCCGACCATTCCATTGGAGTCGCTGCGTGGCGACGTTGTAGTTCTCAACTTCTGGGCATCGTGGTGCATCGAGTGCGATCTTGAGGCCGCCGACCTCGAGGCCGTCTGGAACGAATACAAGGGGCGCGGCGTAACCGTCATAGGCGTGGCTTACACCGATACGGAAGCCGCTGCGCGCGCTTATATCAAGCGCCACGGGATCAGCTATCCGAACGGTCCCGATGGCGGCGCCCGGATCTCACGTGCGTACGGCCTCACGGGAGTACCCGAGACCGTGCTTATCGACCCGGACGGTTTGATCGTCCCGCTTCACGGCTCGGGCGCTACTGAGCTGGCAAAGGTGGTCGGACCGATCCTCGTTGGGGCGCCCTTCACACCGAGTGACCTTCGCGCCACGCTCGACGACCTACTGTCATCCGAGCCCGGTGGATGAGCTGGCTTTCGCTCGGCGGTACGATTGCTGCATTCGCAGTTCTGGCTGTGATCATCGCCTGGGCGGTGATGCCGCTAGTACTTGGGGCAGCGTCGGCGCCCAATGACGATCCACGCATTCTCGGCCTGCTCATCGCTCGCGAGGCGGCGCTCGGCGAGGCGCGCGATCTCGACGAGCTTTGCGGTGCCAGTCGGATTCGCGCAGATGACCACACTTTGCGACGAGCCGCGGCATTGGAGCGAGGTGCCGCCGCCCTAAAAGCCCTCGACGAGATCGCTGCCCGTCGAACGGAGGCGAGCGCTGTTTACGCCGAGCGGATCGAGACCGCACTTGCGCGCCGGGTCGCATCGCCGCCGCTCGAAGCTCGCGTAGTCGAGAGCGCCGAGTGAGGTCGTTCCTCTTCCGTTGCTTTGCGGTAGTTGCTGCGATCAGTTGTCTCGTCCTCTACGGACCGTCTGTCGCGGCACAAACGCCTGCGTCTAACCCACTTCTAACCACTCGCCCCTCCGCAAGCGCCGGGCTCGAGCTCTACGCCGAACATTGCATTCGCTGCCACGGCCCATTCGGTCGCGGCGATGGCGAGCTCTTGGATCAATTGCCGTCCCCCCCACGCAATTTCGCGGCGCCCGCTACGGTGCGCACGCTTTCACCAGCTGACGCGTTCGAGGTCGTCACGGAAGGCAGGCTGGAGAAAGTCATGCCCCCTTGGCGCGATGCCCTCAGCGAAACGGAGCGGTGGGACGTGGTGTACGGCGCTTGGTCGTTCTACTTCACGCCGACCCGATTGGCGCGCGCTGAAGCTGCATGGACCGCGTCGTGCGCGGACTGTCACGGCGAAGGTGGTAACGCGATTCAGGCTGTTCCGCTTGCGCGAGCGGATTGGCTCGCGGATCAAAGCGGCACGGACCTCGTCGCTCTCACTGTTGACGCCCCGTCGCACGTGGGAATGGCATTCGAATCCGATCCCGACTCTCTATGGCTGGCGATAGACTTCGTTCGATCTCTCGGCTTCGAGACGCTTCCATATGACGACTTGTCTTCGGGCGGCCGGATTGAAGGTCGGGTTGTAAACGGCACGGCGGGTGAAGACCAGGCATCGTTCCTGGAAGAGCATGTGGTTGTTCAGGCCGCACCGCTGGGTGTAGAGCTTCCGGGTGAGATCATCAGCACGACGCTCAGCGCAGCGGATACTTTCACGTTGGACGTCGTCGTAGGGCCAGAGGTCCTGCACCGTGTTTCCGCGCTTTACAAGGGTGTCGAATTCGTGCTCGATGAGTTCCCGACGGGCGCAGCGGATGAATCGACAAACCCGGTAGAGATCGTGGTATTCGAGGGCTCGGGCGATGTGGAAATCTCGGTGGCCGCACTTCACGCCGTGCTCGCTCCGGCGCCTGGCCGAGAGATGATCGAGGTCGTCGAGCGCTGGAGCTTGAGCAACTCCTCTGATCGGGCGAGGGTATCTTCCGGCCAGGACGATCCCACTGCCGTGCTTGGTCTCCTAGCGGGCGCGACCGACGTGCAAATTCATGACGGTGCCCCCATTGGATCCATGAGGAAAGTGGGCGACACCATGTACGACTTGAGGCCAATCCCGCCCGGTGGACGCGAGGTCGTCTTGATTTACGACTTGCCCTACGCGTCGACGGCTGTAGATTTCAAGAGAGAACTCATGCTTCCGCTGGATGTTCAAACCCTGACCGTGGCGGACGAAAACGCGCGAATCGAGAGCGGTTGGGCGACGAAGCGCGATAGCGTCGAGCTCATGGGTTTGGACGTGGAACAGGTGGTCGGTGGTCCGTTTGGTGTCGGAGAGACGTCCGAAGTGCATGTCGAAGGCCTCACCGCACCGTCCGCCGTCCGTCTCCCCGGTGACGCTGCCGCCGGCACGGCTCCACTGCGCATCATCTCTCAGCGCAGTATCGCCCAATTCGGTTTGATCGGGCTCGGCCTTGCCGTGCTGGTCGCGGTGGCCTATCCGTTCCTAGAGCAACGGCGCAGCACAGCTTCGCGCACGAATGTCCTCGTCCGGCAGCGCGAGCGCGTACTCGACCTGCTCACCGAACTGGAGCGACGGAATGCCGCCGGCGAAATCGCGCCGAAGGAGTTCGGGCGCCGTCGGGCTGAGCTGATCGGCTGGGGCATCGCCGTAGAAAGGCGTCTCGATGCACTTATTCCCGATGGTGCCGAATCGGACGCCGAGCGCCCTCTAGGAGATGTTCGATGATCTGGGTTGTCAGCGCCTACGTTTTCGGGTTCGGTTTGATCGGCGGGTACGCGATCCTACTGCGCCGGCGCCGGGCGAAGATCGAAGCCGAACTGGCAGCCGAACGCGCTCGCCAAGAAGCGCTGGAAGTGAGCGACGCGCCGCCGCGAAATAGATGAAAGCACTGGCGCTCGCGTTCGATGCCGGAGTCCGTTCTATCGCGAAGCGCTGGCTTACGGTCTGGCTGGCAGGTCTTGGTACTTTCGTCGCGCTGCCGTGGCTTGCGCCCGTGTTGTCGGCGGCGGGCCACGACGGACTCGCCGGTTGGATCTACTTGGCATACATGCCGACGTGCCATCAACTCCCGCACCATAGCTGGTTCTTGTTCGGACCTGACTTCACGCCGGACTGGCCCGCGGTGCAGCCGATTGCGGGCGTTCCGATCGACGAGCCGCTGGCGTCTTTCCACTCACCGCTACGGCATCCGCAGCTCGGTTATCAGACTGCCATTTGTCAGCGCGATTCGGCGATCTTCGGTTCGCTCTTTCTGGCAAGCACAGTGTTCGCCGTGGCTCGAAGCCTCGACTTCCGGCTCCGTGCTATTCCGTTGCGCTGGTACGCCGTAGCACTCATCCCGACCGCAATCGACGGCCTTACGCAGCTCTTCGGATGGCGAGAGAGCACGCCGCTGATCCGAAGTGCGACCGGTGTCTTGCTGGGATTCGCCACCGCGGCGCTGGTGCTGCCGCTGCTAGATGAGGGGTTCGCCGATATCTCGGATTCAGACCGATCGGACCGTTACCGCGAGTAGAACTCCACGATCAGGTTCTCTTCGATCGGCGTATCGACATCCGTGCGCTCTGGGAAGTCGACAACCGTCACGGTCGAGCCGTCATGGCTGAGCCAACCGGGGCACGAAATGGCGGGAGCGTCGAGCGCCCACTGGACGTCCGGCATCTTGATCGCCCTTTCGTCCAGCGAAATGACCATACCGGGCTCTACGATGAACGACGCTACATCGACCTTGTGGCCGTCGACAAGCACGTGTCCGTGGCCGACGAGCTGGCGGCCCATTGGACGCGTTCGAGCTAGTCCGCCGCGGTAGAGCACACTGTCAAGACGGCGCTCGAGGAGCTTCAACAATGCCGAGCCTGTCATTTCCGGCTCGCGGCGCGCCAGGTCTACGAAGCGGCGGAACTGACGCTCACGCATGCCATAGATCCGCTTCACCTTCTGCTTTTCGCGAAGCTGTTTCGAGAAATCCGAAGGGCGGCCGCGGCGCAATTTGTGTCCGTGCTCGCCGGGCGGCTGCTCAATTCGGCGTTCCAGTGAACGGCCGCCGTTGCCAAAGAGATCTGTTGCTTCGCGCCGAGAAAGCTTGTTTCGAGCACCGGTGAATCGTCCCATCGGATATGTCCTTTACGAATAGGTCTTCAGAGACCGTACTTGAGAGATAGGCCGCATTGAGACGCGGCGCGCTTCGGACAACATCGAACGCGATCAATTTCTTGCACTAAGAGAGTCGTCGCGCCGAAAGGCCGCGACGACCTTGCCGATGCTACCACGTCGCGCCCGCCTGCGCAAGCGATATTGCCGGCCGAGCGTGCTATGATAGCCCGCTCTATACAGCCCAGGATTAGACATAAACATGAAGGTGCCCCTCGTCGCGCTAGTCGGTCGACCCAACGTCGGAAAGTCGACGTTGTTCAATCGGCTGATAGGCCAACGTCTTGCGATCGTCCAGGACGAACCCGGCACGACCCGAGATCGGTTGTACGGCCGCGCCGATTGGGCGGGGTATGATTTCGCAGTCGTAGATACCGGTGGACTCGAGACGGAGGATGCCGGCCCACTTGCCATTCGAGTGCGAAATCAAGCATTGGTCGCGGTCGAGGAAGCGGATGTGGTCGTGTTCATTGTCGACGCCATCACGGGGTTGACGCCCAGCGACCAAGAAATCGCCGACCTGCTCAGACGTAGCGGCCGGCCGATCGTGCTCGCGGCCAATAAGGCCGAGCGCAAGGACCGTCAAGAAGACGCCGGCGAATTCTGGTCTCTCGGCATCGGCGAACCCCATCCGCTCTCGGCACTGCACGGCTACGGCTCCGGTGACCTCCTGGACACTATCGTCGCCAAGCTGCCTGCAGTGGAGGCTGGGCCCGAGGAAACCCGCCTGCAGGTTGCGATCGTCGGACGACCGAACGTAGGCAAATCCAGCATTCTAAACCGCCTGACCGGGAGCGAGCGCAGCGTGGTGAGCGAAGAGCCGGGAACCACTCGCGACGCGATCGATAGCAACATCACGGTTGACGGCGAAGAGATCGTTTTGGTCGATACGGCCGGTATCCGCAGGCGTGGTAAGATCGAGCCGGGGATCGAACAATATTCTGTGCTCCGCGCACGCCGCGCACTCGAACGAAGTGACGTCGCAGTGCTCGTCCTGGACGCTGACGCCGGCATAACGGCTCAAGATGCGCATATCGGCGGCTATGTGGACGAAGCCGGTGTCGGCGCAATAATCGCCGTAAATAAGTGGGACCTCGTCGAAAAGGAAACCAACACGGCCATGCTCGCCGAACGCGCATTGCGTGCCGAGCTGAAGTTCCTCGACCACGCACCCCTCGTCTTCGTCTCGGCCCTCTCGGGTCAGCGCATCAGGCGCCTGATCACTTTAGCGATGGAAATTCGTGTAACGAGAAAGCTCCGAGTCCCGACGTCGGCGCTGAATCGCTTCACCGCCGACCTCGTCGCGCGCCATCCGCTCACTTCACACGGCCGGGCGCTCAAGATCCGCTACGCGACGCAAGCCGCCATAGAACCGCCGCTCTTCATCTTCTTCGTCAACGATGTTCGACTGGTCCACTTCACCTATCGGCGGTATATCGAAAACAGATTGCGCGAAGAGTTCGGATTCGAGGGCACGGCTATCCGACTTGCTTTCCGCGATCAGCAAGAGGCGAAGGATTGACCATCAACACGATGTTACTCGTGCTCGGCGGGTTCGGACTGCTTATCGGGGGTGCTTGGGCGCTTGTCGAAGGCGCATCGCGCCTTGCCCGAATCGTCGGAATCTCCGAATTGGTCGTTGGGCTGACCATCGTGGCCATCGGCACGTCGGCGCCTGAGCTGGCGGTGTCTTTGATCGGAGCCTTTCAGGGCAAGCCGGACATGGTGATCGGCAACATCGTGGGCAGCAACATCGCCAACATCGGGTTGATACTTGGACTCGCTGCGATCATCGGACACATAAAAATCCCTGAGGAATTGCTCAAGCAGGACTTCCTTTGGCTCCTCCTAGCTACTCTCGCAGCGGGGGCATTCGCGATCGGCGGCCGATTCGACCGCTGGGAAGGGCTGGTCTTGCTCGCCGGTGCGGCCGGGTTCACCTGGTTCAACTATCGTGTCGCCCGCGACGACGCCATGGCGCATGCCGCCGCGGAGGGAGAACGGGCAAAGACCGCCTGGAAAACGATATCGATTTCGATCGTTGCGATTGTCCTGGGAATCGCTGGGCTTGTGATCGGCGGCAACTGGCTCGTCGGCGGAGCGACCGAAATAGCTCTCGATCTCGGGGTGAGCGAGTACTTGATCGGGTTGACGATGGTCGCGGTCGGTACCTCGCTACCGGAGCTCGCCACTTCTGTGGTCGGGGTTGCTCGCAACCAAGACTCGCTTGTCTTGGGCGTTATCGTCGGGAGCAATATATACAATCTCTTGCTCATCCTAGGATCCGCCATGTTCATCGTCCCGCTCGAAGTCCACCGCAACATGGAAACGGTTCAAATTCCGTTGATGATCGGCCTGACGCTCGCGCTCGTCCCGATCCTCAGGGATGGCTTGCACGTCAAAACGCGCTGGGGATGGCTCCTCTTGGCGGCGTTTATCCTTACTACCGTGATCGCTGTCAGGATTGATCCTGGTTCGTGACGCTGTCGATGATCGAGCGGCGCCCGACTGTAATACGCGACCCAGTCCACGGCGACATTCACGTTTCGGGTGAAGAGCTTCGTATCCTGGACACGGCGCAGATGCAACGCCTCCGAGGCGTGCGCCAGCTCGGAACCGCATACCTCGTCTTTCCTGGAGCGCAGCACACCCGCTTCGAGCATTCGCTGGGTACTATGCACTTAGCATCGCGAATGATCGAGGCGGTGGAACGGAACCGCGTTTTCGCGCCCGCGGAGCGTATCGGCATTGCGCAGGACGAAGCGCGCATCTTGCGCGCCGCCGCCTTGGTGCATGACGTCACACATATCCCATTCGGCCACAACATCGAGGATCAGAGCGGTATCCTAGAGCGGCACGACTCGCCCGCTAGATTCCTGGCGGCGCTTGGCGAGGACACTCCTGTCGGCATGGTGCTCGACAGAATGGGTATTCGGCGCGAAGTTTTGGCTACTCTTCTGCCCTCGGGAGAACCATGCTTACCCGACGTGCCACATCACTGGCGCGAAATCCTTTCGGACACCATTTGCGCGGACATTCTCGACTATCTGCGCCGTGACGCCTACTTCACCGGTCTCAACCTCTTCTACGACGACAGGGTAGTCGATTACTTTTTGGTCGATCGTGACAGCGGCCACCTTTCGGTCGACGTGGCCAAGCGTGGGTTGGTGCGCCACGACATCCTGAGCGAACTTTTGCGTGTTCTTGAAGCGCGCTACTTCCTTTCGGAGCGGGTCTACTATCACCATGCCAAGATCTCGGCCGGAGCGATAATCGCCCGCGCCGTCGAAAATTCGATCCTCTTCGGCGGCTTAGAACCTGAAGCGTTATACGATCGGACGGACGGGTCGCTCCTACCTTTGCTCGAAGATCATCCACCTTCGGATCCGGAGATCGCGTCTGATCAGGTTGAACTCATCGGCCGTTTCCGATCGAGGCGTCTCCTCAAACGGGCGTGTGTCTTTCCTCGCTACGCCAACGAGAGCGCCCAAGACAACCTAGTGAAGCAATTCTTCGCCCCCGGCACTCATGCCGAACGACGACGCTTCGAGAGCGAGGTCAGGCAGCGGCTATCATTGCAAGGCGACCCAGACCCGCCGATGGTCGTCCTTTATTGCCCAGCCCGGAGCATGCAGCTAAAGGAAGCTCAAACCCACGTCCGTTTCCCAGACCTCGACACTCCCCGGCCGCTCTCAGAATTCCGCAAAGAGATTCCTCGCCTAGGCGATCTTGAACGGGCCTATCGAGATCTTTGGAAGCTTTACGTCCTTGCGGGAACAGGAGATCCGATCGTCCTCGAGCGCATCGCTTCGACCGTCTCAGCTATGCTACCCGATGCGACCAACGTTTACCGTCCGCGGGGTTGAGTAGCGGGTGTCCCGGCTACGCAACTCCCCGGCTACCCGACCGGATGCAGCGATGCCCGAATTGCGAGGATTATTGCTTGACGGCCCCTTACTAGAACTAAGCCGCCGGCGCCTGAACGCCGAGCCAAGGAGACGCCGATGTGCGGCGTGATCGGTTTCTACTCCCCGGACAAGGATGCTTTCGACACCGTTGTCGATGGCCTCTTCCAGATGCAGCACAGAGGGCAGGACGCGTGCGGCATTGCGCTGTCGGACGGCCAGCGAATACGCCTCCACAAGTCCACCGGCTACGTGCGCGAAGTCTTCCACGATCGGCCGTCATCGACTTTCAGGGGCCGTATCGCCTCGGGGCACGTTCGCTATCCGACACAGGGCTCCAACCTCGTCGAGAATGCGCAGCCGCACCTTGTCAGCACCGTCGACGGTTCCCTCATGGCGCTCGGATCGAACGGGGATCTGACCAATCTCTGGGCCATAAGGGCCAAGCTGGCGGCCGAGGGGGTCGACTTCATAAGCACCAATGACGGCGAGCTCTTGGTCAAACACATCGCTTTCAATCACATTCGAAACGGCATGGGGATCATCGAGTCCATCCGCGCCCTTCAGGCCGAGGTCAAGGGTGCCTTCAGCGCGTGCCTGATCACGAAGGACCATATGTACGCCTTTCGTGATCCCTTCGGCATCCGCCCGCTAAGCTTCGGGAAGAACGGTGACGATTGGATGGTTGCATCTGAGACAGTGGCTCTGGATATCGCACGCTTCGACTTTGTGGACGAGGTTCTGCCGGGCGAGATCATCGTATTCGGACCGGAAGGTATGCAGCGCCTCCCGCATCCCGATGTCGTAAAGGCGAGGGGCGGTCGTGAATTGCCGGCTCAGTGCGTCTTCGAACACATTTACTTCAGCCGTCCTGATGCTCTGGCATTCGGCCAGTACACGTACGACGTCCGCAAGCGAATAGGGGCATGGCTGGCCGAACATGACGACGTCGAGGCTGACGTCGTCGTACCGGTCCCGGACAGCTCCAATGCTGTCGCGCTCGGCTATGCGCAGCGCTCTGGGCTGCCGTTCGAGATCGGCCTCATCCGCAACCACTATATCGGCCGCACTTTCATCCGCCCGGACCAGCCGCGACGTGACGACAGCGTGAAGCGCAAGTTCAACCCGCTCAAGGGTGTTTTCCAAGACAAGCGTGTGGTTTTGGTCGACGACTCGATCGTTCGCGGCACTACGTCACGGAAGCTCGTCCGGATGATCCGTGGGGCGGGCGCGCGCGAGATCCACATGCGGATCGGAAGCCCCATCACTAAGAACTCTTGTTATTACGGCATCGACACCCCGGATGCAGAACAGCTGATCGGCCACAAGCTCACCGTGCAAGAGATCAACGACCACCTGACGGCTGATAGCCTCATGTACCTGACGGTCGAAGGCCTGCGCGAAGTAGTTGGAGATAAGGGCCAACATTGCATGGCCTGTTTCACCGGCGAGTATCCGATTCCACCTACTGAAGCCAAACAGGCGGACATTCCGCTGATCCTGACGGAGTAGCTGCGAGTGACGGGCCGGCGGCCGGGATCGATCGGGCGGTTCGTCGCCCGCGAAGTCGAATGGCGCGACCCACTTAGCGCCTTCGAAGCCGTCGCCCACAGGGAGTGGCCGATTCTGCTCGACAGCGCGGGACCGATCGGCCCGCGTTCACGCTGGTCCTTCCTAGCGTGCGATCCGTTCTCAACACTTCTGTCCGAAGACGGAAAGGTCATTCGCGACGGGCGGGAAGCGGCAGAAATCGACGTCTTCGAAGCGCTCCGCGGTCTACTCTCCGACCACCTGATGTCAGCCGTAGAAAACGCGCTTTGCGACGGTGTTCGGCCGCCCTTTCATGGCGGAGCGATGGGCTTCATCGCCTACGACGCCGTCGACTTGCTTGAGCACGTACCGCCACCTTCGGATTCGCGCCGCGTAGCCCCGGATCTGGCGATCGGCCTCTACGGCGCCGTCTGCGCCTTCGATCGCTCGCGCGAGAGAGCATGGATTATCGCTAGCGACCAGGCTTCGGATCAAACGGGCGGCCAAAGCGATCTCGCGGAGCGCCGTGCGCAGTCGTTCGAGTCTAAGCTCGAAGCGGGCTCGGCTCCCGTTGCATCGCCAAAGAAGCCTGGTTCAAGCGATCAATTGATCGGTCGCACGGTCGACTCTCGCGAGCGATCCAGTGTGGAGGCCGCTATCGGGCGGGTTGTGGAGTATGTCCATGCGGGCGACATCTACCAGGCCAATCTCTCACAATCATTCGGGGTGACGCTTCCAAAGGGCGAGGGCGCGGCCGAAGTCTATCGCCGCGCTCGAGAAGCGACACCGGCGCCATTCGGGGCGTGCATGCGCGTCGCCGGACTCGAAATCGTGTCGGTTTCGCCCGAACGCTTCGTCAGATCCGATGGCGAGCGAGTCGAAACCCGACCTATCAAGGGCACCCGTCCTCGCCGTGAGGATCCTATGAGTGACGCGGCCGAGGCGACGGCGCTCCGTGTGAGCGCGAAAGATCGTGCCGAGAACGTGATGATCGTCGACCTGATGCGCAACGACCTGTCGCGTGTTTGTCGCGACGGATCGGTTCACGTCGAGTCGTTGTGTGCTCTCGAGAGTCATCCGACGGTCCACCACCTTGTCTCGACGATTTCAGGGCAGCTGCTGCCGAGCGCGGATTCGGTTGACGTCCTGCGGGCAACATTCCCGGCAGGGTCGATCACTGGTGCGCCG
Source organism: Anaerolineae bacterium (assembly GCA_038913135.1). Classification (GTDB taxonomy): domain Bacteria; phylum Chloroflexota; class Anaerolineae; order Epilineales; family Epilineaceae; genus JBCLES01. Next base: position 17,221 of record JBCLES010000031.1, on the reverse strand, counting down.
AAAGTGCGCGCGATGGAAATCATCGCGGAGCTGGAGGCCGAGAGGCGCGGCGTTTACTGCGGCAGTATCGGATACTTAGGCTTCGATGCGGTGATGGACTTGAGCGTCGCCATCAGGACGATCGTGATCAAGGATGGTCGGGCGACCGTGCGAGCGGGAGGCGGGATTGTCGCCGATTCTGAGCCCGCCGCCGAGTTCGAGGAGATGCTCGACAAGGTCCGAGCTCCACTGCAGGCGCTCGGCGCTGCGGTCGACCGAAGTCCTTCGGCGCACTCGGGAGTCGGGCATCCGATCAGCGTTGCGCGCAGCGGATCTCAGAAGGTGGAAGGCTCGAGCGTCCACGGCCCAGGCATCGGGTTCGACGGTTCGGGCATCGGCGTCGACCACTCGAGCATCGGGGTTGACGACTCGGACATCGGCGTCGACGGTTCGGGTGGCCTGGAGCGAACCGAATTCAATTCACTTTCAAAGGCGCACGTGCTGATCATCGACAACTACGACTCGTTCGTTTACACGATCGCGCGCTACGTCGGCGAGATCGGTGCGGCCCGCACTGTTGTGCGCAATGATGCCGTCAGCCTCGACGACATCGCGGCGCTCGATCCGACTCACATAATCATCTCGCCGGGACCGCGCACTCCGGCCGAAGCCGGGATCTCTATCGACGTCATACGGCGCTACGGACCGAACATCCCGATCCTAGGGATCTGTCTTGGTCATCAGGCGATCGCGGAGGCGTATGGCGGAAAGGTGATTCGAGGCGTATGGCCGATGCATGGTCGAAGATCGATGATCGCCCATCACGGCGAAAGTATTTTATGCGGCATCCCATCACCGATCGGCGTTGGCCGATATCACTCGCTTGTAGTGGATCCGACGGATCTTCCCTCCGAGCTCGAAGTGATAGCGCGCGACCAAGACGGCGTGATTATGGCGCTCCGTCACCGGTACCACCCGGTTGTCGGCGTTCAATTTCACCCAGAATCCATCCTCACCGATTTCGGCCATTCGATGCTGGCGCGCTTCATCGACGGTTCGGCCCATGGTGCGCTTGAGAACAGCGCAGCGGCAGTCGAGAACAGGGCATCGGCGATCGTGAACACGGCTTCGAGCGCATGAGAGGCAAGACCGGGGCGCGGCATGTCTGGCTGGACAGCGGACTTGTAGCTGTCGAAAGGGCGCGGATCGCGCCTGACGACAGAGGGCTCATGCTTGGGGATGGACTTTTCGAAACGATCCGATCTGACGGTGGAGCGCTCGCATTCCTGGAAGCCCACCTTACGCGACTGCGATCCGGTGCGCGCGCCCTCGGCATTCCGTTTCAGGCCGATTCGGCGGCGATAGCAGCGGCTGCCGGCGCTGTCCTTGCCGCCGACGGTTTGGACGTCGTAGGAGCCCGTGCAGCAGTTCGGATCACCCTAACGCGTGGACCCGGTGCGCGCGGGCTCCTGCCTCCGAACGTACCTGCGCCAACGCTCCTCATCACTGCGGCGCAGCTTGAGCCGCAGGCGTCGGGTCCGGCGCGGCTTATCGTCGCGAGGGAACGTAGACTGTCCGATTCGACTCAAGCTCGATTCAAGACGCTGAGCAATCTAGGCAACGTGATGGCGCGTCGTCAGGCGGCCGCAGCCGGAGCGGACGAGGCACTCGTTCTGAACGAGCACGGACGCATCGCCGGCGCAAGCGCTGCCAACATTTTTGCCATGGTCGAGTCCGTACTATTGACGCCTCCGACTGCTGAAGGCGCCCTGCCCGGTGTGACTCGGGGCGCGGTCATCGAGGCCGCGGAATCACTTGGAATCAACGTCGACGAGAGGCCGTTGGCGACGGACGACCTTGCGACCCGCGCGTCCCTGGCCTTTCTTACGAACAGCTTGATCGGCCTTCGACGGGTCGAGTCACTTGAGGGCCAGGAGATCGAGCTAGGCTTCAAACGCGGAGTAGCAGCAAGCCTCAGCATGTGTGGGGAAGCCTCTAGCGCCCTCGAATTCGTGGACGGTCGTGGACTCTTCGTCGCACTACGCACACGTTACGAAGAGATCCAGGCCGCCTCGTGCACCTTGGGCGACACGCGCGCGATGTCGTAGCCTCCACGCATACAGCCGATCGAGCGCGTGTATAATCGGCGCGCCCTGCATATCGGCCCTGGAACGTCGACCCCACCGACTGCCGCCGCGCCGCTTACAGAAGGCTTGGCCGCCGGCCGATTCGGTCGCTCTAGCGCTCACATGGAGTTCCCATGCGCCTCGTCAACGGCATTCACTGGCCCAACCATCGAGTGTGGGATATCGAGCAGGCGCTTCGGGTCGCGCGGCAGCGCGGTAGCGTCACACTGCTTCACCACCACATGCTCGAACGAGACACCCTTATCGATCAATGGGGTGATGCGGAGAACGAATTTGTCTTCGTCAAGCTACGCGACGGCTGGGAACCTCAAGGGATTCCTGCTGCTCCCGAGCGATTCGTTCATGTCCGCATGTTCGTTCCCAATTGGTGCGAAATGGACCCAGTAGTGTGGGCACGCCACGCGGCTGCAGTACTATCGCGCATCCGAAGTGGAGGCAAAGAATACGATCTCTGGCAGGATCCTTTCGTCGGCGTTTCGGCGGCGAACGAGCAGAATCTTCACAGCGAATGCGGCGATGGTGATCCCAGTTCCCAGTGGCGCTACCGCACTCCGGAACATTACACGCGCATCGGTCGTTGGAACCTGGACTTCTGGCGTGAGATCGATCGGCTGATACCCGACCGAAAGGCGCTTTCCCTTTGGAGCGCACTCGCCTACGGTCACGATTCCGAACCAGGTGTGCCCGATAGCGAGTATCGCGTTCCCGCTCTCCGTGACGCCATCGACGCGTGCGATTTGCTGGCCACGCATCCATATGGCCATCTTGAATGGCCGACAGGCGAAGAGACGGTGCCCGGCGGCGAAGAGCGCTTCTGGCACATGCTGCGTGACTTCCGTCCGGCGGGCTACGATGGCCCGCACGATCCTGGCGGGGTCATGGCGCAGATTCCAGGCAAGCCGGTCTTCTTCAGCGAAAGCGGCACCTTCTCACACGGCGACGCTAGCCGTACTGCATCAACTTTGGCCGCCATGCGCGGTCTGTTCGAGACCGCCACCGCGAGCGGGCGGGTGTTGGGCATCACCTGGTTCATCTGGAACAGCGATGAAAGCCACCCTGAAAACGTGATTTGGCCCAACGTCGACTTGCGGGCTGGGCTAGAGGGGCTGCCGGACTACGCGACGACCCTTCCGCTGCCCGTCGTTGGCGGCGGCGGCGGCGGGGAAGAGGGCGCCGAGCATAGTCCGCCGGCCCTGGTCGAAATCGGTATGCCGGTCGGCGCAGGACTCTTCGCGGCCACGCGTGTTAGGGCGGGCGAAGGGCTGTTTTCCGTAGCGCGGCGTGTCTACGGCAGTCTGAATGTCGCGGAAAATGCGCGCCGCATCGCGGATGCTAACGGGCTGCCCTGGACGCCGGAGCTAGAGGTGGGGCAAGTCCTTTTGATACCGGGGTATCGCACTGAGCGGATATCAGGCTAACGGTTCTGATCCCTCGAGTAATTTGAAAGGGTTGACTGGTCTCAGTCGGGCCGACTTGGTCGCTTGATCGTGCAGCAGGTCTCGCTTCATGAGCGTTGATCGCGATTCGAAATGCTGTTGAAGGCGAGCGAATCGTAGCGCGCCGATCAGCGGCTGACCTCGGCCCAGATCATCGTCAAATAGTCGCCCTCGGGGAAGGACTTGATCACAGGGTGGTCGGGCGCCGCCCCCGTTCGTCTGACGACCTGGAGCGTTCGCCCAACCGAGTGTGAAGCGTCTACGACAATGCGCTCTAGATCTGCAGCCGTAACTCGGCGAGTACAGCTACCGCTGACCAGAACCCCGCCCGGAGCAACGCGCCCGAGCGCGGCTTCGTTGAGCCGTCGATACGCAGCGAGGGCCTTCGGTAGCTGGCTCATCGAGTGCGCAAGGCTCGGTGGATCGAGGATGACCATTCCGTATCGTTGGGTATCGCGGCGCATGAATTCGAGGGCGTCGCAGGCCGCGAAGGCGATGCGCTGATCGTTCGGATCGAAAGCGTTTAGACGAAAGTTGGCCCGAGCGGCATCGATGGCCGGCTGAGAGAGATCGACGCTTGTCACCCCGCTGGCCCCGCCGAGCATGGCGGCGACTGAGAATCCACCGGTGTATGCGAACAGGTTGAGGACACTCCTTCCGGTGGCAAACTCGCGCACAAGACACCGGCTCTCCCTTTGATCCAGGTAAGCCCCCGTCTTGTGCCCGCGTTCGATGTCGACCAGAAAGCGCATACCGTGCTCGCGCACCGTGAAAGGGGCGCCTGGCGAATCTCCGACAACGGTCAGCAACGTGCCTCCGCTGACGCTGCTGTCATCTCCATCCCTCCCGCCCTTGCCACGAGCTTTGATCACGACGCAGCGCACGTGCGGCAGGATGCTTCCTACGGCACGGCCGAAAGCCGGCAGCAGAGTCTCTGCCGCGCGCCCGTCGGCTTGAAGGACAGCGTATGACCCGTAGACATCGCATACGACGCCGGGTGTGAAGTCCGCCTCACCGTGGAGGAGTCTGTACGCATCGGTGTCTTGACCGCGCAAGATCGCTTGACGCAGCTTCCATGCCATCTTCACGCGCCGTGCGATCAGCGACTCGTCGATCGCCTCAGCTTTGTCGCGTGTCCACAGCCGGATCGCGATCGCGCTCTCAGCATCCGCGAGCCCTCGGCCCACGAATGCGCCGGACGCACTTTCGACTTCGACTACGTCGCCGGTCCGCACGCCTTCTGGGATCGCGACGGCGGATGAATAGATCCACGGGTGATTGCGGCGCTCGACGGCGTGAAGCCTTGTAAGCAGAACTGCATTTCGTGTAGTCATCGATTACATGAACTCATTCGGTCGGCGGTTTATTTGCCGCGGGGATGAAACAACGCGGAGAAGGGATAGCGCGGAGAAGAAGGATCTCGCGCGTAAACGCGCGCGGCACGGCCGATTCTTGAGGGCCTATCTCTAGGATGGTACACTCGACGGTAGCGATCGGCCGACCAGAGAGTAGCTCAGCACCCAGGCGGCTGCGGAATCAATCCGACGAGCCTCCCCGCTGGGCGGGGTGCGGATCGCCGCCGGAGACGATCGCCAGGCGGCAGAAGGCAGAGCTCGTCCCACGTTCGTGGAGTGTCACGCGCGGGGAGTGGGTCGGCTTACCGGCCGCTCGCCCCGAGGACCGCTGCGCGAGCCCACGGGAGGCCTTTCAGATGCAAGATCCACAGTGGTTGAACGCTGCCCGGCATGTCGCAATCTGCGGACTGCAATGGGGTGACGAGGGCAAAGGCAAACTTGTCGATCGGCTGGCGGCCGGATTCGATGTCGTGGTGCGCTACAACGGCGGCGCCAACGCGGGTCACACGGTGGTTGCCGACGGGGTGAAGCACGCTCTTCACCTTGTCCCTTGCGGAATCCTGCATCCGGGTACGCTCAACGTGATCGGCAACGGTGTGGTGCTCGATCCAGCCAGCCTGGCCGCGGAAATCATCGAATTACGAGCTGCCGGCGTGGACGTGGGCGACCGACTTCGAATATCGGACCGCGCGCATCTAGTCATGCCGTACCATCGAGTTGAAGACGGACTTCTAGAGGCTGCCGTCGCGACCTCCTCGAATGAAGCGCAGTTAGGCACTACGCGCCGGGGCATAGGGCCGTGCTATGCCGATAAGGCATTGCGTTCGACTGCGCTTCGAGTGTCCGATCTCGCCGACCACACCGAACTTAGCCGGAAACTCGAGCATATCGTGGCGGTCAAGAACGCAACCCTAGGTGCACTTTCGGCGATGGTCGGCGTACCGTGGGAGACGTTGCGAGCCGATGCCATCCTGGAGGACACATTGGCGGCGGCCGCCGGCCTCATGCCGTTTGTTGCGGACACCGCCGCGCTCCTCGCCGAGGCGAGGGACGACGGGCGTCGAATCCTGCTTGAAGGCGCCAATGCCGCGCTCCTCGACGTAGACCACGGAACGTACCCCTTCGTCACGTCAAGCAACGCCGCCTCGTCCGGCATATACACCGGCACCGGCCTGCCAGGCGGATTCGTCGACGAAGTCGTCGGCGTGGTCAAGGCCTATCAGACCAGAGTTGGCGCCGGACCCATGCCGACCGAGCTCCACGATGAGACTGGGGCTCGAATGCGTAAGCGGGGCAACGAATACGGCACGACGACCGGCAGACCACGACGCTGCGGCTGGTTGGACCTCGTGGCACTCGAGCACGCGATAAGGATCAGCGGCGCGACCCGAATCGCGCTGATGCTCCTCGACGTCCTTGCCGGTTTCGACGAACTCAAAGTCTGCACCGCGTATCGATCCGACGGTCGAACGATCAAGCGGCTTCCGGCGAGCGCAGCAGGTCTGGCGGCGGCCGAGCCGCTCTACGAGACGCTGCCGGGGTTCAGCGAAGAGATTGTCGATTGCCGAAGCCTGGATGCTCTCCCGATGAACGCTCGGCTCTATGTCCAGGCGATTTCCGAATACATCGGCATCCCGATCTCGGTGATAAGTGTCGGGCCGGATCGCAACGCGACGATCATGCTCGACTGATCCGGTCGCTCGCTTCTGGTCGTGTCCCCGGCCGATGGTACCATTGCAGCTGCCGGCGCCTCGGTGGCCGCGAGAAGCGGAACGGTCTCGCCGGATTGAGAAGGACGGTCTTTCCAGGCATGAACATAGCTAATCAACTCACAATCGCACGCTTGTTCGTTGGACTGATTGCGCTCGGCGCCCTAGCGCTTTACGAGGCAGAAGTATTGACGGGGCAGCGCTCGAATTACGCGATCTGGATCGCGCTGGTCCTCTTCACGGCCGCCGCAGCAACCGATGCTCTGGACGGATACCTGGCTCGGAGCCGCGGCATCGTGACCGCTTTCGGCCGGATCGCCGATCCTTTCGTGGACAAAGTCATAGTGGCCGGCAGCCTGATCCTTTTGAGCGCGATTCCGGCGACCGGTGAGTTGCTGGCGCCGTGGATGGTGGTTGTAATCGTATCGCGTGAATTCCTGGTCAACGGCATTCGCGGCTGGATGGAAAGCCAGGGCGTCAACTTCCAGGCCGAGAAGCCAGGCAAGTACAAGATGGTCTTGCAGGTTCTCTCGATCGTCGGACTTCTGATCTACCTCGCCATTCCTAGTGCGCCGACATGGCTTCGTGGATTGAACATCGCCTTGATTTGGGCGATGCTGATCCTCACGATCTATTCCGGTGCCTACTACGTTAGGAAGGCCATTCGAAGCGCCGGTGAGATCGCCTTGTGAAGTCATCGTTGGCTGAGTGGAGCGGCACACTACTAGGACTCGGGCGATCGCCGTGGGCGCCCGGAACCGTTGGCTCGGCAGCTGCGCTGGCGGTAGGCCTGCTCGCTCCGGCTTCGATGTATCCGCAGGTCATCGGCGGCCTTGCATTGATCGCCGCGGTCGCGGGACCTTGGCTTGCCAATCAGATGATCGGCAACGACGAAGATGACGACCCGAGCCGATTCGTGCTCGACGAGGCGGCCGGTATGTGGATCGCCATGTTTCGCCTCGACAAGCCGGTGGACTGGCTGACCCTTGCAATCGCCTTCGCGCTCTTCCGCGCGCTGGACATCTTCAAGCCGTGGCCGATCGGACCTCTGGAACGCTTGCACGGGGGCCTCGGAGTAATGCTTGACGATATCGCGGCCGGGGCGATCGCCCTCGTCATCGGCTTGGCAGCGGCGTCGCTAATGGGTTGAAAGCGGCCGAGACCGCCGACCCGCTCAGCCTAATTCGCCGCGAGATCGTCAGTGCCGGCCTCGGCGTTGATTCCACCGACGTCTTCAATTTGAACTTCGGCGAGGAAATCAACGATCTGTTCATCGTTGGACGTCTCGCCGGACTCGATGCTCAGCCCTGCTGACGGCTCGGCGAACGACATCGCCTGATCGAACGACTTCGCCTGATCGTCGGTATCGACAGCGGACATACCGCCGCCCTGCATCAACGCCGGTTTAGCGCTTGCGCTGTCTAGCTTGTCCTTCAAACGCCCGATGGTTTTCTCACGCTGCGCCAACCGCTCTTCAAGGGCTTTGATTTCCCTGGTCTTTGTCGCCATATCATGTCGATAGGCACGCACTAGTGCCTCGTTCGCGCTCTTCTCGTCGAATTCCTTCACGATGTCTGCGGCGCTGGTCGCGGAAAACTGAGGCGCCAGAGACATGGCCGCTTCCGTCGACGAACCGCTCTCGTCAAGCCGCGCCTCCAACTCCGCGATCCTGCGGTTTCGATCCGCGAAGCTCTCGTTCAGGCGGGCCTGTGCCTGATTCAATTCGCGCATGCGATTCTGGAGTCGTTTGGATGCAGTACGGCTCTCCTCGCGTTCGCGGGTTACGTCTCCGAGGTCATTCTTGACCTTCGCCAACTCGCGCTCGAGTACATCCGGCTTGCCGGTTGGCACTTCCGCCTCGCCGTTGCGTCCGGTTGGCGGCTTGTCGGCGCCGATTCCGGTGCGTGTTGCATTTGAGACCTTGATGGATGGCGCCGACGTCGCCTGAGCCTTCTCCAACGCCGCTTCGGCGCGCTTCAGTCGCTCGGCCTGCGCCGACAGCGTCCTGTCGCGCTCCGCGATCTCGGAACGATAATCGTCCACGAGCTTGCCTTGCCGGGCCTCAAGCGCCTCCAGCGTGGCAACCACTTCGTCGCGCGCCACGGCGGCCGCACTTGCTTCCGCTCGCGCGCCGGCCACCTGACTCTCTGCCAGCTTGGCGGCCTGAAGGGCCGCCTTTCGCTGGTCGGCGGCGCGCTGAATCTTCGCCGCATGCTCGAGCGCGGCGTCACGCTCGACTTCTAGCTCTTGGGCGCGCCGGGTGGCTGCAGCCGCCATCGAGCGTCCGATCAGAATGCCCAGTCCAAGACCCGCAAGGCTTCCGACGACGATCCAAAGTAGGTCCATTCTCAGCGCTCCATCGATTCACGTTAGCCGCGCGGCGGCAGTGACGGCCGCGCGTTAGAGGAGAGTGCGATACCACGAATGGCGCGCACGACGGCCTTCTGAGACGCGATTGAGTAGGTGGAATTCGAAGAGACGCGATAGTGTAGGTTGAAACCGCAGGCCAACTGCAGCGGCCACGATTCTATCGGCCGCTCACCAACCCGGCAAGCAACTGAAAGCGAAGGGCAGTGAAGTGGACGTGGACAGGCTCAGCTTGCTACCGAATCGCCACGGACCGAATCGTCACCGATCGCATCGCCGCCGACCGAATCGCCACCGACCGAATCGCCTCCGACTGGGCCTACGGTGTTGACTCGGCGCCTTCGAGAAGCGGGACGCCTTGCGTCTCTCCGGCAAGGCGAGCGACGCCAAGGATTGCCGCGGCAACGGCGTCCGGGTCCTCTAGCGCAATGTCGGCGGAGTCGGTGTCGATCTCTATTACGTCGCTTCCTACGAAAGCCGTCCGCAGTGCGAGCTGCATCGCATGCCATCGCGCTCCGGGGATATCCATGGTCCCCACTTGTGTGTCGGCCGGCACCGGAGCGGAGGTCGGAATACTAGAGTCGACAAAACCACCGCTTCCCACGCGGACGAGCACGAGTCGTGGCACCCCTTGCGGAGGTGCGGGTAGCAAAGTGTTGTGCGCCGGATCCAAATAGGCTTCATCGGCCGCGGCTTCGCGACCAGCCGCGGTGAAGTGCGCCGGCAATCTCAGAAGCACGCTCTGCGCGCCGATCACCAGCGGATCCTGAGCGCCAAGTCGGTCGGCGTAGACCTGATCCGACACCCATGGCCAGAGCCCAAGCTGCGACGCAAACGACAGCGCGGTCCATGAAGCGTCTTGAACCCGCGCTGCGCGCTCCCACCGCGTCTCTGCTTCGGGCGATGCAGCATCGATAAAGGGCGCGACCCACACAAGCCCGGCGATACGCTCCGGATAAGCTGCCGCATACCAGAGCGCGTATTGCGCGCCGGCATCCATTGCGGCGATGACGTACGGCCCTTCAAGCCCGGATCTGAGGAGAAGCTCGTGGAGTTCGTCCGCGATCCGCTGTGGCGTTCTTTCTCCGGGCCCACGGCCGCTCCAGCCGTGCCCTGCGCGATCGTACGCGCACACCGTGGTGTTTGCGGAAAGTAGACGCTGGACGGGCCACCAATCGAGTCCGAAGCGATCGCGGCCCGCCTCCAAGATGACGATCGGCTTGCCCTCGCCCTGGCAGTCCAAGTGAAGCCGGTGCGGGCGAATGTTGATGAGTCGGCCAGGTGGCGCGTGTTCGGCTAGCTCTGTCCGCGCTGTGATGGCCTCGAGTGCCGCCGACGCAATCGTAAGCGCAACGGCGATCGCGAACAGAGCGACCAATATGTTGGCGCAACCCCTGCGGACGCTCACTTGCGGCGCGATCCACGCCTAGATTGCAGGCTCGGCGGCAACATTATCAACCGGCGCCCGACGCACGACGTACGTCGCGAAGCCTTGCCATAGTGCCTTCGAAGATTTCCATGCCCTTGCCAATCCGCTCGTAGGAGGTGGTGTATGCGAAGCGAAGATGTCCTTCGCCGGCAGCCCCGAAAGCTGAGCCTGGACTGCACAGCACACCGTCCTTCAGGATTTCGAGCGCAAGCTCCTCACTCGTCAGATGGCCGGATTCGACTTGCGGGAATACATAGAACGCGCCTTTCGGCAGATGACATGAAACGCCGGGAACGGCGTTAAGGCGGTCGACGATTAGGTCGCGGCGCCTCTCGTAGGCGCGCACCATCATGGTCGGATAATCCATGGCCTCTTCCAGCGCGGCCAGGACGGCATATTGCATCGCATCGTTGCTGCACGCCGCGACATAATATTGAAGCTTAGTGAATTGAGCCATGGCTTCGACGTTCGGCGACAGGATGTAGCCGATTCGCCAGCCGGTCATCGCGAAGGTCTTGCTGAAGCTGTTGACCATGACAATCCGGTCATAATCTCCGCCCAAGAACGAGACATGCGGCCGATCGTAGACGATCCGATCGTACACTTCGTCGGTGATGATCCAGAGATCATGGCGTCGTGCGAAGTCGACCAAGGCGTCCCGCTGCGCGGTCGTTATCGTTGCCCCGGTCGGATTGGACGGGAAGCAGAAGATTATGGCCTTGGAGCGCTCGTCGGTGAGTCGCTCGAGCTCCTCGATGTCGGGAACGAATTCATTCTCGAACAGGCAAGCATATGGGCGCGCCGTCGCTCCGCTGATCGTCGCATGCGGCGCGTACAGTGGGAAACCGGGCTCCGGAATGAGGATCGTGTCACCAGGGTTGAGCAGGGTTAGTGAGACGGCCAACAGCGCGTTGGTGCCTGAAAGCGTCATGCACACATTGGCGGCGTTGAGGCCCGGCTGAAAAGGCGTCCAATAGTCGCCGATGGCGTCGCGAAGCGCAGGCAGGCCGGCAGTCGTTGTGTACTTGTTGTGGCCGTCGACCATGGCACGATGGAATGCCTCAATGGCAACCTCCGGCGGCTGGAAGTCTGGCTCGCCGAGTCCGAACTGGATCGCGTCTTTGCCGGCCAAGTCAAACATCTTGCGGACCCCCGTCGGACGTATCTCCATCGCCCGATTGGAAAAGGCGAGTAGTCGAGGCTCGGTGGCTCCTGCAACCAACACGTCGCGCTCCATTTCTAAGTGGGACCCACGCCGCGGCGCGGCCTCCCCTATGATGCGGGCCGATCAAGCGCGGCGCATGTCCGGATACGCGCGTCCATCGCGATTGACCGACCAATCCTAACGCAGGCCTTGAAGCAGCGCTACCCTCACCTTGTCGAATCTGCGGCAAGACCTTACGATGCCGGGCGCAAGAACGACGCTTACTTCGAAGCTGCCCGACCGATCGACCGCAGCATGCGGCCGCCCTTTGTGTGCCGGAGGACGACCTTGACCGAAAAGTCGTATCAAATTATCGATCCCGCCCGACGATCTTTCGTCGACGTGCCGGCTGATTCACATTTCCCGATCCAGAGCCTGCCGTACGGCGTCTTCAGGCCGATGCCGGAGAGCGCCCCGCGCGTCGGCGTCGCCATAGGAGATATGGTGCTCGATCTTTCGGTGCTGGACCATGCCGGACTCCTAGACGGAACCGGCGCCGAAGGTCGGGCCCTTTTCGACTCGCCTACGCTGAACGCGTTGATGGCGGGCGGAGCAGAGGTATGGCGGCCGGTACGGGCGCGCGTTGCGGATCATCTAGACGCAAGAGAGACCCGCTTGCGGGACGACCAAGCCTTGCGCACTCAAGCGCTACTGCCGGCAGAGGATGTGGCGATGGAGCTGCCGGTCGCTATCGGAGACTACACGGACTTCTACTCTTCGCGGGCACATGCGACGAATGTCGGTACGATGTTTCGAGGAGCGGACAACGCGCTCATGGAAAACTGGCTTCACCTGCCAGTGGGTTATCACGGGCGGGCGAGCTCCATCGTCATCGACGGCACCCCGATCCGCCGCCCGAATGGACAAACCCGTCCGGACGATGCTCTGCCCCCAGTCTTTGGTCCGACTCGGCTGCTCGATTTCGAGCTTGAGCTTGGCTTTTTCGCCGGCAAGGGCAACGAGCTGGGAGAGCCCATTCCGGTCGACCACGCTCTCGAACACGTTTTCGGGCTTGTCCTTGTCAACGATTGGAGCGCCCGCGACATTCAGCGCTGGGAGTACGTGCCTCTCGGACCGTTCCTGTCCAAGAATTTCGCTACCTCGATCTCGCCGTGGGTCGTCCCGCTGGACGCGCTCCGCCCATTTCTTGTGCCCGGACCAAAGCAGAGCGACCCGCGACCGCTGCCCTATCTGGACGGCAGCGAGGCTTCGGACGCGCATATCGGGCTAGATATGCGGCTGGAGGTCCGCCTTTCGAGCGCAGCGATGCGCGCGGAGGATCCGAGCGCATCGCTGCGCATATCTTCGACGAATGCGATCAATCTCTATTGGAGTATGGCGCAGCAGATCGCCCATCACACGGTGAACGGCTGCAACGTCCGGGTGGGCGATCTCTTCGCCTCGGGGACGATTAGCGGCAATGAACCCGGAGAGCGAGGCAGCTTGCTCGAAATCACGTGGCGGGGGACAGAGCCGATCATATTGCCGACCGGGGAGAGTCGCAGATTTCTGGGGGACGGCGACGAACTGACGCTGACCGGTTGGTGTGAGGGCGAAGGTTATCGCGTCGGATTCGGCGGGGTCCGAGGGCTGATCATTCCGGCCCAAGCGACCTAGGGCAACGGCCCGGTCCTGGCCCGGTCCGGTCCCTATTCTTCGGCAGCCTCGACGTCTTCGAGCGTGAGCGCGCCCGACGAAATCTCGCCTAAGGAGCGCTCGACGTCGGGCGCGACGGTCGCCGCGAGCCGCAGCACCAAGCGCACGTCGGCGTCGAACTCGGAATGCAGAACCTCGACGCCGCGCGCGTCTAGCAGGCGCCGCACGGCGTCATGGAGGGGGTAAGGGACGACGAGGTGCGCGGTAACGCGCTCGATCGCGATCTCGATAGGGAGCACGCCGAGCACGGCTTGGGCCGCCTTTGTGTAAGCGCGGACCAAGCCGCCGGTGCCGAGCTTCGTCCCGCCGAAGTAACGTGTCACGACGATGATCAAGTCACCGATGCCGCTTCCGGCGACCACCGCGAGGATCGGTCTGCCGGCCGTTCCCGAGGGCTCGCCGTCGTCGCTCATGCCTTGAGTGGTGCTGGCGCCGTGACCGGCGGAAAATGCGTAGCATTGGTGGCTGGCATCAGGCATTTCGGCGCGGACGGCCTCAACAATCGACCGCGCCGCGTCGGCGCTGCGAGCACGATCGGCAGTCGCTACAAAGCGCGAACCCCGGTCGCGAAGCTCGGTTCGAGCTCGTGCCGCAGGGACGGGGTAGCCTGCCGCAGTGCCTTGGCCCGTGCCGTCGCCGCTCATCGCCGATTTGGGGCCGACGTTCAGCCTATCGATTTACGTCTTGCCAATTGCGCTCTTCCGCCTGCCGGTACGCCTGCCATGCGGCCAAAATGTGGAATGGCCAGCCACATAAACCGGCCGTCCAAAACCAGAAACCGGGCGTGATAATCAGCCAGAATACGGCCCAGAAGAAGCGGCCGGTGTAAATTTGCCCAAGGCCCGGCGCGACCAGTGAAAGCAGCGCGGCCAGACCAGGGTTGCGGGAAGTCGGATCCATATCGAAAGTACTCGTATGTTTGCGCCTCAACTCTGGGCGCTGAGAAATGCGGCGGATCGAAGTCTCTAGGGCCTGCTACTCTTTCGCTGCATAGACATCTGCTTGCTGTGTCGTTGAGGATAGCTGCCTTCGCCGTCTGAAATCGACCGGCGCCATTTACGCTCGATCGCCGCCGTGGTTGCAGGATCCCCGCCTCGGAGTACCCGATGCCAATCGCGAAGTCTCGCGGCTTCGACATGCACTATGCGGAATTCGGACCGCGTGACCGACCGGCGATCGTGATGTTGCACGGCGCGACCGAGACTTTTGACGTCGGCTGGCGGAGGCTCACCCCACGCTTGGCCAAACACTTTTGCGTCATAGGGCCGGACATGCGCGGCCATGGGCTTAGCGAGAATCCGAGCGATGCGATGGACCTGCGCGAGATCGCGGATGATGTCGCGGCACTCCTGGATGAACTCGAGCTTGAGCATGCCAATGTATGCGGCTTCAGCGGCGGGGCGTCAGCGGCGCTATTCTTCGGCTTCCGTCACCCGTGGCGCGCCCGATCGCTTACTCTTATCAGCAACAATGCTCGGCTGGACGAGGCTCGAATGGCCAGCAACTTCTGGGATCCGGAAAGGCTCGAGCGCGATGATCCACACTGGCTGAGCGCTATGCGACGCTGGCATTCGGCGCCCGCGGAACGCATCCTCGCTTGGTGGGCCGCTGAAGACCGTGTGCGGCCCAACTTCAGCGCGCTGGAGCTATCGGAGATGCAGGTGCCGACACTCGTCGTCGCCGGTGATCGGGACCCCGTGGTTCCGCTGGAACAGTCGCGATTTCTGTACGAAGCGCTTCCAGACACACGATTGCTTGTCTTACCGGGGGTTGGTCACGGTGCTCCATATCGGGCGGCGGTGCCTCTCGGGCGGGTCATCAGAGGGTTTATCGAGGAAATCGAGTCGAGGGCCGCGGGACATACGAATCGACATACGAAATGACCTAACAAAATGACCTACGAAACAAGGAGAAGGGGAGTGATCGGACAGAATGGGGCAGCAGAAAGGCAGTGGGCTGGGACTGAAGTGCCTGAGGAGTTCAGCGCATTCGTCGGGCGCGTGAGCGAACTTCACGACATAAGCAGCGCGATCAGCGTAATGAGCTGGGATCGAGAGGTCAACACTCCGCCGCGCGGAGTCGAGATGCGGGTGACGCAGATGGTCACGGTCGGCGCACTGCTGCACCGCATGGCCACTTCGGACGAATTCGGCGAGTTGCTCGAAAGAGCCGAGCAAGTGATCGGGGGCGAAGAGCAGCCTGACGCTCGCGCCTTGCTGCGCGTCGTCCAGCGCGAGTTCGATCGTCAGCGTGCGATCGGACCTGATCTTCAGCGACGCGTTTCGGAGACGTCGGGTCGGGCTCACGCAGTGTGGGCCGCGGCTCGTGAGAACGATGACTTCGAAGCTTTCCGGCCGTGGCTGGAACAGGTGGTCGATCTAGGTCGTGAAATAGCCGAGAAGATCGGCTACGACAAGGAACCATACGACGCGCTCCTCGATCGATTCGAGGAAGGGGCGACCACGGCTTGGGTGGAGGAACTGCTCGGATCGAGCCGGGACGCGCTCTTGCCGCTCAGGCAGGCGATCGACGAGAGCGGTCAGACGATCGACGACTCCATGCTGCACCGCAGCTTTCCGGTGCCCGAGCAAGAGTCGTTTGCGCGCTACATCGCGACGGCGGTGGGCTACGACTTCGATCGCGGCCACATCGGAACGGCCGTCCATCCGTTCGCGACAAGTTTTGGCCGCGACGATTGCCGGATCACCACCCGTTGGTACCCGAATTACATCAATGCATCGGTTTTCGGGACGCTGCACGAATGCGGACATGCGATGTATGAGCAAGGCACCGATCCGCGCTTCGAGCGCACACCGCTCGCCCGGGGGGCTTCCAGTGGCATTCACGAGTCGCAATCGCGGATGATCGAAAACATTGTCGGGCGAAGCATAGGATTCTGGAATGCGCACTACCAGCGCCTCGCCGGCACTTTCCCCGCGGCGCTTGGCGAAGTAACGGTGACGGAATTCCACCGCGCCATTAACGCGGTGAAGCCCAGCCTTATTCGTGTCGAGGCCGACGAACTGACATACAACTTGCACATCGTGCTGCGCTTCGAGTTGGAGAGGGCTTTGATTCGGGGAGACCTAGCCGTGGCGGATCTCCCTACAGCGTGGAACGACTCGATGCGTCAGCTCCTGGGAATCGTCCCGCCAACGGACTCCGAAGGCGTCCTGCAGGATGTTCATTGGACGGGACCGATGTTCGGCTACTTCCCGACATATGCGCTCGGTAACCTGTACGCAGCTCAGCTCTTCGAGGCGGGGCTGCGGGACGATCCTTCGATCGGCGAAGAGCTTGGCGCCGGCCGGACCGATGCTCTGCTCGCGTGGCTGCGACAGAACGTCCATCGTCACGGAAAGACAATGACACCCGACAAACTCATACTTCAAGCGACCGGCGCGGAGCTGAGTCACGAAGCTTTTACGCGTTATGCGACGGAGAAGTTCGGAGCTGTCTACGGGTTGAGCGGGATGGCGGCCAAGGTGTAGGGGTTGAACTCGGAACGGAATGGCGATGGGAGGTTGTCAATGGCTTTATGCGCCTCCCCCGTGCCCTTTCATAGAGCACACGCTCCCCTGTTCGGTGAAGCCGAAGTCGAGCGCGTGCGACTCATTTGCGGGGCTCTAGTTTCACGAATCAGGGAAGCCGCATGTTCATCGTGCGAGATCATGATCCTCGACATGCACGAGCCCGAGGCGGCCCGGAGGACTGAAGAGCTTGGGATCGGGTCTCTGCCGGCGGTGGCGATCGATGGGGAGCTGGCGGGTTGTTGCACTGGCCGTGGCCCCGACGAAGCGACCCTCGCGGCGGCGGGGCTAGGGCAGCCCCTTTAGTGCGGTATTGAGGACATTACTATGCTGATCGCAAGAACTGCGTTGGTATCATTGGTTGCCCTTGGTCTGGTGGGTTGCGGCGAGGGAAGTGGTGACCAGTCTG
>JBCLES010000030.1:0-32896 GCA_038913135.1 Anaerolineae bacterium | reverse complement strand
GGTTCACATGGGAACCGACATCGTCGCATACCAGCTCCGTCAGCGTGATCACCTGCTCCAGGTGGCGCGCGCGATGAGCTCCAGGCTCGAACCGCGCGACGTGCTCGGCGTAGTTGTTCGCTCCGCTGTCGGGATGACGGGCGGGCGAGCAGGAGCCATCGCGATACGCGAGGACCGTACATACGGCCTCTACGAAGGCGAACGCGCACCACGCCTTGATAGAGGTTCGGGGCCGCCGTTACGGATCGTCGCGAGCTATCATCTCGATGAGCGTTATGTCGATTATGTTGGCGACGCGGTTCAGTCGCCGGACGTAGCCAACACCGGCTTGCGTGCCCGGGCGGACACCGAGCCAGACAGCGTCGCAGTTCCTCACCCTGCATCGAACTCCGGTGATGTCGATCCATTCGAGCCGACAAGCTCGACGAAGTCCATAGCTACTCCGCCGGGCGGTTCACTTGCGCGTTGGTATCGGGATAACCCACTTGGACAAGTCGATGATGGTGTCGACGGCCCGCGCCGAGTTCTGACTATCCCGCTCGAGTTGCGCGGCGAGACGATCGGCCAAATTGTGGTGCTGCGCGACGGTACCGCGACAATCTTCTCCCCGCTTGACGAAGACTTGCTGCGCGCATTTGCTGATCAAGCGGCGGTGGCCATCCAAAATGCACTTCTCCACTCACGCGTAAGGCGGAGCGAGCGCCAGCTCGCCGCGGTCGTGCAGGACAGCGCGGCGGGCATCCTCTTGCTCGATGAACAAGGCATCGCGGTCGCGATCAATCCGGCGGCGGTACGCTTTCTTGGCAGATCTGCGACCGCGGGCATCGGTTTGGCCATTGGCGATCTCATCCTGCTCGAAGACGAAGCCGGCCGCCCCGTACCTCTGACGTTGCCCAGCGCACCGGACGGTACGGCCACACCGAGAGGCCGACTTGTCGGCGACACGATCCTATCTGAAGCCGAGCGCTGGGTTCAAGTCTCTGTGACGCCGCAATTAGAGGACATGACGAATGTCGAGGGCTTCGTGGTCACGGTGACGGACCTGACGGCGTGGCGGGAAGCCGAAAGGGCGAAGAGTGCCTTTCTTGCCGGGCTGTCGCATGAGCTAAAGACGCCGCTGGCTCTGATACGTGGCTTCGCCGAAACCTTGGCCAATCCGGAAATGAGCCATGAAGTTGGCTTTCATTCGCAGGCGTTCAAGGTAATCCTCGACGAGACGGCGCGATTGACGGAAATCATGGATCGATTGCTGCTGGCAGCGCGGCTCCAAGCGGGTGAGGTGAGGCTCCGACTCGACGTTGTTGACATAGGAGATCTCTTGCAACGCTTGGTCGGCGACCTCAGATTGACAGTGCCGGGACGCGTCATCGAAGTCGGCGTCAACGAGGAGCTATCGACCATCACGGCCGATGCGGAGCGCCTGCGCGAAGTCTTCGCCGAGCTGATCCGCAACGCTTTGAAGTACGCTCCGCCCGAGGAGCCGATACGAGTGATTGCGGCGCGCTACGAAGGTCTTGACTTCGGACACGAAGGCGTCATGGTGAGTGTGATCGATAGAGGACAGCCCATCGCCCAGAAGGAGCGCGACCGGATATTCGAGCGATTCTATCGGGGCGACGAGCGCGGAGAGGGGACTGGGCTGGGCTTGTTCATGGCCCGTGCGATCGCCCGAGCGCACGGAGGAGATGTCTTGGTCGGACCCGCCGACGGCCATGGAAACAAATTCGATGTCATTCTTCCGGCATCGCCTCCTGAACCGACGCGATGAGCGGTCGGGCTCGAGATCTAGAGGGCCGCATCGTTCTGGTATGCGATGACGAGCAGCGCATAATCCAATTCGTCCGAGTGAACTTCGAAGGGCACGGTGCGAGCGTCCTCGAAGCGAACGACGGAGAGACCTGTCTCGAGCTGGTCCGGGAGCAACTGCCGGACCTGGTCGTTTTGGACGTCCAGATGCCAAGCATCGACGGCTTCGAGACGTTGCGTCGCCTGCGACAGATATCCGAGGTACCGGTGATAATGCTGACCGTTCAGGCGGACGAGGCGGATCGCATCCGAGGGCTCGACCTCGGGGCCGACGATTACATGGCCAAACCGTTTAGCCCAGCCGAACTTATCAGTCGGGCTTGTGCAGTCCTACGTCGGGTCAAAACGCCGCGCGGCTCGCCTTCGCGTCTGGTGCGCATCGACGATGACCTCCAGATAGACTTCGGGTCGCGCGAGGCTGTCGTGCGCGGGCAGCGGGTTAAGCTTCGGCCCACGGAGTGGCGCTTGCTCTATCACCTGGTCCGGAATGCGGGCTGGCTCCAGACCCACGATGCGATCCTTTCGCGGGTCTGGGGGCCGGAGTACGTCGGCCAAGACAACTATGTTAGGCTGTACGTCACCTACTTGCGCGGCAAGATCGAATCCGAGCCGTCGAATCCGCGCTACATCCTGACCGAACGCGGCATGGGGTATCGCTTTCTGGACTTCGAGGGCAAGCACGATGTGCCGGGGAGCGAGGTCTCTGGCTGACTTGCACTTAGGTAACAAAAGCAAAGCCCGAACTAGAAGAAAGTGCGCGCCCCGTCAGTGTTACGAGGTCGGACCTCGAGGGCGGCGGATCCGGCAAACGCTTGACTCACCGCGTCGCCGCACTAAGCTTCTGCCTCTTCGCAGGCGAACGCATTCAAGTAATCTCGCACCAGAAGCTGCTGACAAACAAGGCACGTACTGGAATCACTCATTAGTGGAGTTCGCAGTTTATGAGTCTATCGACACGTATCCTTGCTGCAAGTCCGCTCCTAGCGCTAATTCTGTTCGGAGGAGCGTGCGGTCAAGGTGGGGGTGATGCCGCGCCCGCCGCAGACCAGCTCGACGAAGCGACATCCCTAGAAACTCCTGCCGGCGCCGGCACTCCCGAAGCTGCGCCGACCATCGTCGTGCGCTTGGAGCCAAGCGCTACCCCGACTGTCGATCCAAAGGCGGATCCTTTCTTTGCCATCGAAATCGAGGAGCTCACCGGCGTGCCCGTGCCTATCGGAGCCGAGTTGATCGAATTCGTTCCGGCCACCGATGTTGGTGATGCCCGTGCCGATTTCTCGATGCCGGAAGTCGAGGACGAGCAAATCGAAGCATGGTTTCTTGAGTGGATGCCGGAACACGGTTGGGACGAAGGCGATGAACGCGACGGCGGCGGCCTGGTTTTCCTTCACACGGAGGAAGTCAGTGCGCGTTACTCCTCGGAAGGCTTGAAGCGGACGGCCACGGTCATCCTGGACACGCTTGACGATGAGATCGACTTTTCGCTTCTTGTCGAGGCCGCAGCAGAGTAAAACAGACCGAACATCCGTGCGAGTTGTGCTAAAATGTCCCGCGACAGGCGGAGGTCGCTTTGGAAAGTCCCGTCGCGATCGTCTTCTTTCCGGAAAGCTCTGGGATAACACCCGCTATCCGAGATTGGCAGTCGCGGAATCCGGATTGGCGCCGATTGCTCGACGAAGTGATCATCTGCCCGGTGTGCGGCATCCCGGTGCGGGCGATCGCGGATCATGCGCTCCTTGACGATTCCGGTATCCGTTCTGAGATCGAGCACTATCGCGACCGGCACCTTCGGGCGGCTTGCTCGGACCACGCTTGGCCAACCAGGGAACATTGGGCGGTCCTCCAGAGCCGAGTGGTCTAATGATTTGGTCAATGGCGCTTCACCGGACCGAAAGCATCAATGCGCCGCGGTATGTTTCGCGTGGGCAACGGTGCTCCGCGATCGAAGGGGGAGTGGCGGAATTGGCAGACGCGCATGCCTTAGGAGCATGTGGGCACAGCCCGTGGGAGTTCGAGTCTCCCCTTCCCCATAATTGAGGAGTTCCACGCGTGGATATAACGAGCGAGCAGCTCGGGTCACGCCAGATCAGGCTCACGATTGTAGTATCTGAAGACCGGCTCATGACGGCGCGGGAGACGGTCGCTCGCGAAATGAGCCGTCGGGAGAAGATTCCTGGCTATCGGCCAGGCAAAGTGCCGTACGAGCGGATGGTAGCGCTCGTCGGCACCGAAGTCATCGATGAGCAAGCGCTTGAGATAGCTACACGCGGCGCTGTCGAAGCGGCCGTCAAGAGCGAAGGTCTCCGTCCAAGTGCGCCGATCAGCCTTGATATCGTCAAGCGCTCGCCGTTGACCATCACTTCGATCGTGCCACTCCAACCGGAGGTGGATCTGGGCGACTACCATTCGATACGCGTTCCGGAGCCGGAGCCGATCGAGATCGACGACGAGATGGTCGAATCGACGATCGAGAATTGGCGGTCGGAGCTGTCATACCTGGCCCCGGTCGATCGGCCGGCGGAAGCCGGTGACGTGCTCACGCTGCGACTCGTCGGCCGGCTCGCCGACGCCGTGGTGTACGAAGACGAGAGTCTTGCACTCGCCCTCAATCCGGAGGCGGCGACCGACGCAGGACTGCCTGTAGCCGTGATCGACAACTTCATCGGACTCGCGCAAGGACAGGAGGCACGCTTCGAAGTTCAGTACTCGGAATTCTGGCCGCAATCCGAGCTCCAGGGCCAGACAGTAGCCTTCGAAGCGGTGGTTGCAAGCGTGGCGTCGATAACACTTCCTGAGATGAACAACGCTCTCGCAGAGCAATTGGCGGATGTCGAAACACTCGAGGAGCTACGCGACAAAGTCCGCCAAACGATGCGCCAGCGCTTGGACATCAATCAGCGGGACGGGCGTATTGACTCGGTGGTTGACGCGCTCGTCGCAGCGGCTTCAATCGACTATCCGCCCGCACTGCTCGAAGCCCAGGTCATCGAAATCCTTGGCGATTTGCGCAAACGCGTAGAGCAACAAGGATTCCTGTGGGAACGTTGGCTTGAGCTGCAAAAGGAGCAGGAGGGCGAGATCGTCGCCCACGCCGAAGCTGAGGCCAAGCAGCGTCTGGAACGCCGTCTCGTGCTCACTCGCTTCGCGCAGCTCGAGAACATCATGGTCAGCCGGAAAGAGGTCGACCAAGAGATTGCAGCATTCTCGTCGATGCTCTCGACGGCTGCGCGCCGGGGCCTGCCGGGCAAGAACGAATTGCGCGACTCTATGGGCTCTCGCATGTTGTCTAGCCGTGTCCTCGGTCGTCTGATCGCGATCACATCGGGTTCAGCGGAAGCGGAAGGCACCCTCGAAAGTGCAGCGCTCGACTCGACCGAAGGCGACCGAACGAACTACAGCGCCGAAGTCGATGCCCCAAACGCTTCGGAAGAGACTAACATTTCGGAGAGTGGGATGTCTGACACAGATGTACCGAACTGAGCAGCCTCATCCCACCGGCTCGATCCGAGACGTACAAACGTAGAGTTCCTCGCGCCCGATCGCGTGGCAGTAGGAACACCAGCAGGCCATCGGGTGCCCATTCCAGAATGTGCAGGAGTTGACAGACCCATGACCCAGGAACGTATTCTGCCTCAGGCCATAGTCCCCATGGTGATCGAGCAGACCGGGCGCGGCGAGCGCGCATTCGACATCTACTCGCTGCTCCTCAAGGAGCGGATCATCTTCCTCGGAACCCCGATCGACGACCAGGTCGCCAACTTGGTGGTCGCGCAGCTTCTCTATCTCGATCGCGAGAATCCGAACAAGGAGATTTACTTCTACATCAACTCGCCGGGCGGGATCGTTTACGCCGGTCTGGCGATTTACGACACCATGCAATTGATCCGTGCCGACGTCAGGACGACAGCGATCGGATCGACGGCCTCTATGGCGACCGTACTACTGGCGGCAGGCACGAAGGGCAAGCGGATGGCCCTTCCGAATTCGACCATCCACATGCATCCGGCCGGCGGCGGCAGCCGCGGCTATGCGCAGGATGTCGAAATCCAGGCGCGTGAACTCCTTCGTCTAAATCGACGCATCCACGAGATAATGGCCTTCCACACCGGCCAGACCGCGGAGCAGATCGCGCACGATTTCGAGCGGGATCGCTATCTTATGCCGAACGAGGCCGTCGTGTACGGACTGATCGACGAAGTGCTGCCCGGGCCCGAGGGTCTGCCTGTCGGTCGAGGCGGGAAGTCGATCGATTTCGATTCAGTCGCAGGCAATGGGAGCGTCTGATGGCCGGCCCAACGCGGACCAAAGCGCACACCTGCTCGTTTTGTAAGCGCCAGCAGGATCAGGTCAGCCGGTTGATCGCCGGCCCCGACTCTGTCTACATCTGCGACGAATGCGTCGACTTATGCAAGGAAATCTTGACCGACGAAGATACGCAGTCGCCTGAAGCGGAGGCCTTCGCACCGCGCGTCCCCACGCCTCGCGAGATCTTCGAACATCTGGATCGCTATGTCATAGGCCAGGAAAACGCGAAGAAGGTGCTTTCAGTCGCGGTCTTCAACCATTACAAGCGAATCTTCGCGAGCAGTGAACACGCGGATGGTGACGTCGAACTCCAGAAATCGAACATCCTATTGGTCGGCCCAACGGGCTGCGGCAAGACGCTTCTGGCGCAGACTCTTGCCCGACTTCTCGATGTGCCTTTCACAATCGCCGACGCCACAGCTTTGACCGAGGCGGGTTACGTTGGCGAAGACGTCGAGAATATTCTCTTGCGCCTGATCCAGGCCGCTGACGGCAATCTCGAACGCGCGGCGAAGGGCATCATCTATATCGACGAGATCGACAAGACAGCGCGCAAGTCGGGCGACAATCCCTCGATCACGCGCGATGTTTCCGGCGAAGGAGTTCAGCAGGCTCTCCTCAAGATCATCGAGGGAACCGAAGCCTACATCCCACCGCAGGGAGGCCGGAAGCACCCTCACCAGGACTTCTTGCAGCTCGACACCACCGACATCCTCTTCATTTGCGGAGGGGCCTTCCCCGGCTTGGAGGAAGTGGTCCGCAAACGCGTAGGCAAGAGCGGCTTGCTCGGCTTCCAGCGTGAGGCGGAAGGCGCCGCGATTGAGGACTCAGCTCTGCTC
Source organism: Anaerolineae bacterium (assembly GCA_038913135.1). GTDB lineage: Bacteria > Chloroflexota > Anaerolineae > Epilineales > Epilineaceae > JBCLES01. The sequence continues at coordinate 25,946 of JBCLES010000030.1, read as the reverse complement.
AGACATGTTCGATCGGACGACCTACTCGACTTCGGTCTCATTCCGGAGTTCGTTGGACGGCTGCCGGTCCTCGTCAGCGTAGACCCGCTGGACGTAGATATGCTGATCCGGATCCTCGTCGAACCTCACAACGCGTTGATACGCCAGTACCAGCACCTCTTCACGCTTGACGGTGTCGAGCTCCAATTCACAGGCGGCGCGTTGCAGGCGATCGCCGAAGAGGCGATCAAGTCAAAGTCCGGCGCGCGCGGACTTAGGACGATCCTCGAGCGCACCTTGCTCGACGTCATGTACGAGATTCCGACACGCGACGACGTGACAAAGTGTGTGATTCGCGCTGAGACCGTGCGCGGCGAAGCGCCGCCATTGTTGCTCACGCGCTCCGGTGCGCAATTGGAGCTCGGCGTCTTCACGAAGATAGCCGAATGCGAAATTGCGGCGAGCGAGACCGCGTAGAGGATCTCTCGAACCGGATACATCGTGCCCCAGATGGCATTTCGTTCATCGGGAATTCATCTCGCATTCACCACGCGCGCCGACGCTGGCGGACCTACGAGGGGTGATGTATGCAGATGAAGATCCGCCCGACGGCCTTGATCATCCTCGATGGATGGGGGCATTCGGACAATGCGCACGGCAACGCTATCGCGCAAGCCCATACGCCGGTGTTCGACCGCCTGGTAAGATCGTTCCCTTCAGCTTTTTTGAAGACAAGCGGCGCGGATGTCGGTTTGCCTGACGGTCAGTTCGGAAATAGCGAGGTCGGGCATCTGAATCTGGGCGCCGGATTCGTTGTCGACCAGGATCTGACGCGAATAGACCGCGCTTCACGCGACGGATCTCTGCAGAGAAACGCTGCGCTGCTCGACCTCATGCACGGCGCCAAGAACCGAGCGTCAGCGCTACATCTTATCGGACTTGTCGGCGACGGCGGCGTTCATGCGCACGCCAGGCACCTCGAAGCGCTTCTCTCTGTCGCCGCAGCGGAAGGGCCGGATCGGGCGTTAGTTCATGCGCTCACCGACGGTCGCGATGCACCGCCGACCGATGGCCGGAAGGCGATCGCTACGCTCGAAGCAACGCTGAAGCGCATCGGCACGGGTCGGATCGCCAGCATTGGCGGCAGATATCATGCGATGGATCGCGACAAGCGATGGGACCGTGTCGCGCTCGCATGGAATGCTATCGTCGGTGGTGGTTCTCCCATAGCATCCTCGGCCGACGAAGCCATGAGCACGGCCTATTCGCTGGGCGTGACCGATGAATTCATCGCGCCGACGATCATCGCGGCGCCCGGCGAGGATCCGAGCTCGGGGTTGATCCGTTCGGGGGACGCCGTCCTCCTTTTCAACTTCAGAGCGGACCGCATGCGTCAGCTGCTGACCGCGCTAAACGATCCAGGCTTCGACGATTTCGAACGTGAATTGCCAAGCGGTCTCGACATCGTCACCTTCACCCGGTACGCCGATGGCCAGCGGGCGCGCGTGGTCTTCGAACCGATCGACATAGAGTGGCCGATAGCACGGGTCTTTGCAGACGCCGGTTTGCGACAATTTCATGCGGCGGAAACGGAGAAGTACGCCCACGTAACATACTTCTTCAATGGGGGGCGCGAACGATCATTCGAAGGCGAAGAGAGACTGATCGTCCCTTCGCCGCAGGTCGCTACATATGATCGCGCGCCGGAGATGAGCGCACGCACGCTAACGGATGGCCTGGTCAGGCGGATAGAGTCAGGCGGAGACAGCTTCATCGTTGTGAACTACGCCAATCCGGACATGGTGGGCCATACGGGAGTGCTCGCCGCGGCGATCACTGCCGTCGAGACGGTTGATCAGTGCCTGGGTCGACTGCTTGCCGCGTTGGAATCCGCTGGAGGACAGGCTGTGGTCACCGCTGACCACGGGAATTGCGAGATGATGATCGATCCTGTGACGGGCGGCCCTCATACCGCGCACACATTGAATCCCGTCCCGATATCAATTTTCGATACTCACCAAGGTGCGGGGCGCGCCCTCTGTTCTGGTCGCCTGGCGGATGTTGCGCCCACACTCCTCGCGATGGCGGGCTTGCCGATACCGGACCTCATGACCGGCAACCCTTTGCTCGACAGAGTCCCGAGCCAGACTCACACCGGCCTGGGCGATGAACGCCGTGCCGGGAAAGCGGGACCGATGGAAGCCGCCGGGATCGAGTCGCGATTGCCGGGGTCGGACCATGAACACGAGACAGATCGATGATCAGAACCCAGGCAATCAGCCCGACCCAGCCTTTACCGGTGCCACGCCCCCTCGGCTATAATCGGCGGCCATCGCCGCAACGGACTTGTCCATGACGATCGACCGAGAACAGATCATCGCGCGAATCGAAGCCTCTGAGGGTCCGATAGACCTTTCGGGACTCGATCTGCAGGGTGTTGACCTCAGCCGTCTCGATCTTCGCGGTGCGAACCTCAGTCGCGCGGATCTAACGGCGGCTGACCTGCGTTGGACCGTGCTCGAAGGCGCGGATCTTGAAGCGACAGTCCTCCGCCGTGCTGATGCTCGCTGGTCGATCCTCCGCGGAGCGACCTTGCGCCAAGCCGACCTTGGCCGCACCAACCTCAGCTGGGCGGATTTATCCGGCGCCGACTTGACCGGAGCCCAATTGGATGGCGCCAACCTCGAAAGCGTCGATCTTAGCGATGTCTATGTCGAGCGCCGCCGCACTCAGCGGATTGGCGGACACTCAGGCTCAGGCGCGTCGATCGGTGGATGGTTGAGCGGTATTACCGAAGCCCTTCCAAGCACCGGCGCGCTGGGCGGCCTCAGACTCCCGCGCTTCTCGCCCGTTATGGCTGCGGCGGCGGCGTTGCTCCTCGTCGCGTTCATTCACTTCTGGGGGTGGCTCTACAGACGGGCTTATTTCGTCGACGGCTTCGGCCTTGGCGAAGAGGGCCTGATCGGTTTGTGGGAGCGCGCCAATCTATTCTCCGGCCTGTTCAAAGTCCTCGGTCTTACCGTTCTGACCGTGCTCGCCAGCCCATTGATCCTCATCGCGGCCGCCCTGGTCATTGCGATTGCCGCCGCTCTGCCCGTCGCGGCTTTTCTGCTCGCCCAGCGAATGCTGCGCGACGTCATCCGGCCTTCGATCCGCCCGGTCGTGATCGGCGGGCTCTTCGTCGCCTTCTTCGTCGCATTCTACCTGCTTATCCCGCCAGTCGCAGCCGCGGCTGAGGCGTTCGGCGACACCCTTCCGACAGGCCCTCGACTCGGCGCCCTCGTGGAACTTTACCGCGACGGCGGTTGGGTCACGAAGCTCGGACTCATCGCGACCCTCGGCGCCTCGATCGTCCCCGCATGGGTCGGTTGGCGCTGGCTGAGCAATCGTTTCGTCGGATGGGAAGCTCCCGCGGCCTGGCGCCTTCGCTATCCCACTTTGAACACCGCTGTCGCGGGCATTCGACACAGCCCGATCTTTGCATACAGCGAGCCGCTGCAAAGAGAGGAATTGCGCCGAGGCACCCTATGGCTTCTCGGCGTCGTCCTTGCGCTGGCGACTTTGATAACCGGCGTTGGACGCGTGCACGCGGCGCGGGACATGTGCGACGGCGGAAGCCTGCCGCGTGTTCAGCTCTACGCTGAGGTGGAGGATGAGATCGAGGACTTCGAGCCGACAGTCGACGCTCGGGATATGTGCGCTCGAATGCTCCTGGAGACAGACGAAGCGTATTTCGTCTTTTTCCCGGCGGAGACAAGCGATGACGACGAGGGTGATGGCCGGGTTGCGACAGTGCATAGCGTGCCCATCGAGGACGTCGGACTTGTCGATATTACGACGAGCGAGCATGAATGCCCGTCATGCCTGGAAGGCGTAACAGGGCTCGAGTCCGCTCTGATCGACCCGGCCGAGGAAATCGTCTCGGGCATCGTGGTCGACTTCGATACTGAAACCGGCTTCTTGATGCTCGACTTAGAGGACGCAAGCTTCCAGGGCTCGACACCGACTGTCTTGTTGCGTAAGGGCCAAACCAAAATCATCCAAGACGGCCGACAGGTGACGGTAGACGCCATCGAAGCCGAAGCCGCCGTTGTGGCATTCGGCAGGGTGGAGGGTGAGGACGATGCCGCATTCCTCGATGCTCGCGAACTCCGAATAGTCGAGGACCTTGAGGTCGAACCCGGGCAAGGTCCTGTCGGTCCGGAGGGGAACATCACGGTCGATCTGACCGATCCGCGCAATCCGCGCGTCAGCGGGAGCGGGTGGACAGAAGGGGCGATGCTCGAGATCGGGGTCGCGCGGCTGCCTGACGGCGAGAGCGTGAATCTGAGCACCGTCTCGTTGACCGGCATTTCGTCGATCCAGGTCCCCGAAGGGCTCGGTGGCTCGTTCGATGCCCCGCTCGGCTTCGACCCGCGCTGGCCGACCGGTCAGGACTTGCGGCTCGTCGTTCGGGATGTGGAGTCCGGACAGGCCGCGCGCGGCGCTTGGCTTGCTACGGCGCCGCCGACCCTCACCCCGGTCCCGACGGCCGTGCCGACGATCATCCGGGAGACGACCGCAACACCCTCGGACGGGCTCGAAGCCACTGAAGAGCCGACGGCAGAGCCTGCTCCGACAAACACTCCGCTTCCAACCGCGATTCTTCCCGGAAGCGTACGAGGCGGCGTGGGCGTGAACTGCGAGGATCCGGACGCGTTCGAGCCGGACGACACGCGCGGCTTGCAGAAAGAAGTCTTGGTCGGCTTGGGCGAAGCGAGTGCGCAGGATCGCAATTTCTGCTCAAGCTTCGACATCGATCTGGCGTGGTTCCCGGTCAAGAATGGCCGCTGGTATCGTGTATTTACTTCCGACCTTGCGGCGGGCGTCGACACGGTCATGGCCGTCGGCGACCTTCACCCGGAAACACATTGCGTGCCGTTCGACGGGACTTGGGGCTGCTGGAGTGACGACAAGAGTTCGCTCAGCTTCGACAGCGAGATCGTCTTCCTGGCACGCGAGGACGGGCGCGCCATGGTCACCGTCGACAATCGGGGCTCCGCCTGGGGTGCTGAGGCCACATACAAGCTGGGCGTAGAGCTATTCGTGCCGGAAGCGACAGGTACTCCGACGATCGGGCCGACCAGGACTCCCGAGCCCACCAGGACGGCGACCGCCACGCCGCTGCCTTTGACCGACGTATGTGAAAAGGGCACCGGCAACAATCGCTGCCGGTACGCGGAAACTTGCCCGCTTGAGCTCGGAGTCGAAGTCCAGCGCACTATATGGCCGCGCGAAGACATCGACTATTTCGAGATCCAACTGGGCCCAGGCGTGTACGAAGTCATAATGCGCCCGCCGTCTGGCATGAACTACGATCTCGAGGTGGGTCAAAGGGAGTCGCGCGACGATTGTATCGTCTTCCCGCGCGGTTACAGCGTGGAATCCGGTGACGCGATTGAGCGAATCGAGTTCGGCGTAACCGCGACTATGATCGTGTATGTCCGGGTGGACACTTTCTATCCGACGGTCTTCTTCGACCCATACAGGCCGTATCGACTCGTGGTGCGTCCGCTCGGGGCTGCGTCCTCGACGCCGCCGCCCACCGTCGTTACCACGAACACGCCCATCCCGACGCCTACCAACACACCTACAGCCACCCCGACGATCGCGCCGCCAATGCCTCTCGAGACCGAGACCCCGACCCCGCCGCCGCCGACATCGACTCTACCGCCGACTTCTACCCCGACTCCGACCGAGACACCTAGTTCCGTCCTTTCCTCGTTGGACTCGTCCGAACGCACGCCGGCGCCGTGAACCGCATCCGACTCTTCGAGCGTCTGGCTGGCGGCTTTGCGCCCGGATGCTTCGGAGTGAACAGCGAGGGACTTTTCGAGCGCTTGGCCGCAGGCTTAACGACCGGACGCCGCGGAGTGAACAGCATTGGAGGCGCAATCGGTTCGCCGAAGGTTGCCGAAGTCGTTGTTATCGCTGCCGTGACCTTGCTGTCGGCCGGAGGCTGGCATGTTTCGCGTGCAGCGGCTCAAGATTCATCGCCGCTTTCGCCGCTCGCTCCGCTGGCCGCATGCGACAGCAGCGCCTGGCAGCGTGTCAATATCGACATTTCGATTGAGGTGCTGGCAGGCGAAGCCGCGGGCGGCTTTGTGTATGCCGGCTCGAAGGGCGGCGCCAACGTCTATCGGAGCGCCCTTAGCGAGGGCGATCGTTGGACCAACCTCGGGGCGCTCGACAGAGCGATCTCCAGCTTCTCCGTCGGCCCCGGCGGTACCCCGCTGCTCATCGGCCTCTTTGGCGGCGGCGTGAAACGATCGGACGACAACGGTGAGACTTATAGTATCGAATCGCTCTCATCGCATTATGTTACGGCGGTTGCGGCGGGGTCCGCCGGCTCTTTTGTAGCCGCCAGTCGGCCGGCGTTCCGCGGTGTGTATGTTGATCGCGGCGACGGATCAGGTTACGTACCGCTCGGCGCCTTCGATGTCGAGACCTTCCTAATCTGGCGGCTCTCTCTAGCACGCGACGGAACGCCGTGGGTTGGCACCAATCGGCGTGGGCCCTATCGCTGGGACGGCAGCACATGGCAGCCGGCCGCCAACCCTGAGGTCGCGGCCTCGACGGTGCACGCTATCGCGTTCGACACCGACGACGATGGCCTGCTCTATTTGGGCCTCGGCGATCCAGGCGAGACCGTGCCGGGCGAGACCGTGCCGAAGGGTCTGCGCATCAGCCGGAATGGCGGTGCGACTTACGAGCCGACGCGCTTCAGTGGTAACACGGTTCCCGCCATCGTAACCTCTGCGGCAAATGGGCGTGCATTCGCCTCAATATGGGGTGACGGTCTACACATGACTCTCAATCATGGAGCCACGTGGCGGCGACTTCACAGCCCCGAGGGGGCCGCACCTTACTTCCAGGCTCTCCTGGCCATTGTGCCGGCCGGCAGAACCCCGCTCCAATGCGAGCTCTTGTTCGCGGGTGACACCTCTGGACTTTGGGTGCGCAATGTCGGATCCGGCAGGGCGTGGCTAAGTCCCGTCTATCTGCCGTACTCGCTAGAAAACTTCTAAAGCCGCGATCGGAGCAGGGTGTTCGCTGTCGCGAGTCTCGCGCGCGCTCCCTGGGCAGGCCGTAACCTGGCGGCGTTCGCCGACGTTAACTGAGAGTGGTATCCTTAACTTTATTGTTACCGGACGTAACTCCGGACCGTATCCATTCGAACAGGATCGCGTCTTGAAATGCAACAACACGAAAGCGAGGTCGACGTGAGCGAAGCCGTCCTCAGACAGCGTGCCGAGGCACTCGAGCCGGAGGCGCTGTCGGAGATCTACGACCGCTATGCGGGCAAGATCTACAGCTACGTTTACCACCGCACGGGAAACGGTGCATTGGCCGAGGATCTGACGAGCGATGTCTTCGTCAGGATGCTCGAGGCGATGCGGGCCGACCGGGGGTGGAATACGAGTCTGCAAGGATGGCTTTATCGCATCGCGCACAACCTCGTGGTGGACCACTTCAGACGGGCAAGTAAGCGCGATGGGGTGGAGCTAGACGAACGGTGGATGGCATCGGAGAGTTATGCGACGACGTTCGAGGGGTTGTTTCACTCGCATCAACTGAGACTGGGGATGCGGTTTCTTACGGACGAGCAACAGCAGGTTGTGATTTTGAAATTTGTGGAAGGTCTGAGCAACGTGGAGGTCGCTGACATCCTCGGCAAGACCGAGGGGGCGATCAAAGCACTTCAGCATCGTGCCCTCTCCGCGCTCCGAAAGATAGTCGGCTCTGAGAGCCACTTGGAGGCGGAGACGGAAGCACAGGCTGGATATTGGCCGAGTATTGATTGATGGTTCTCTGGATTACTTGAACGAGGATTTGTGATGGCTCGGGATCAGCGCAATGGGGGGGTCACTCGGGTGCGTGAAGCGCTCGATGAGTGTGCCGCCCGAATGCGGCGGGGCGAAGGCCTCGATTCATGTTTGAATGCATATCTTGAGTACGCGGACGAACTTCGTCCGATGCTCGAAGCGCTCGTCGCGCTGCGCTGCGACCTTCCGCGGACGCCAGCGCCACCAGCCGATCTCTCGCGCGGGCGGGAGAGGATGCTTGCAGCGGCCTCCGTGATGCAAGCCTCCGAGGATACTGGTCGCGCGCAGGATCTAACTGTCGCCGCGGCACTTGACACTGCGCTCGATCAAATCCGGGCCGGTGATTCTCTTGAGCGCATCGTCGCCGAAAGTGGGCCTCAGCCGCAGCTTGCTTCTGAACTCGCGTCGCTTCTCCAAGCCCATTGCGCGATACGCGCCGATGTTGTCCCGCCCCCAATGCCCAACGGCCGACTTGAGGCAGGCAAGAGGCGTTTTCTCTCGGCGGCGGCCGTCATGGCCGAATCCTGCGCCGTTGAGTCCGACGCCGCCACGGATGCCGTGTCGTTCAGTTCCTTGAACGATGCGCTTGATGTGGCGCTTTCGCGGCTCCGTGAAGGCGAGCCGCTAGATGCGGTGCTTTCCGAGCATTCCTCTGACCCCGAACGTGCGCGCTCCATCAGAGAGTTGCTCCAGACCGCCGTCATAATCAAGCACGATGCGGTGAGCCCGCCACCGATGAACGGCTCCAGTGAACTCGGGCGTACACACCTCGTAGCAGCAGCCAGGGTGGCAGCAGAGGCCGCTCGAAACGGTGATGTCGACACAGCGGTCGCCGATGCGCTCGACTCGGCTCTACTACACGTCAGAAATGGCGTATCAATCGACGAGGCGCTCGCAGCATGCGCCGGCGGCACCTCCATCGAGAGTGCCGTTAGGGGACTCTTGTCGGCCGCGGAAGCTGTTCATGCGGATGTTGTCGCTCCACCGGTGATGAACGGCGCCCTCGAGCGCGGCCGAAGACTGCTCCTTGCCGCCGCCGTAGTGGCTCATGAGGCTGAGTTCCGCTCGCGCTCCGTCGAGTCGTCGCAGGAAGATGCGCTGGATCAGGCGCTGCAGCGCATTCGCGAAGGCGCATCGATCGAAGAGTCGGTCGCGGCGGCTTCTGCCGCTTCAGCGCTCGATCCGGAAGAATTACGCCGGATGGTTCTGGCCGCCGAGTCTCTGCGTTGGGAAGTCGTGCCGGTCCCCCTCCGCTCGCTCGACGCCGGGCGTGCGCGATTGCTTGAGGTGGCCGCCAAGTCCCGCGATCTTCGCGCGTCTGCTGTGCCGACACGATCCTTAGACACCCTAGCCGCAAAGCGCACGCTGGTTCAGAGCCTTGCAGTATTTATCGGTGGCGGAATAGCCAGCCGTCGCCCGCGAGTCGCGGCGTTTACGATGGCGGCTTTGGCTGTCTTCATGCTTGGGAACGCAGCGCTCACGCCGGTCTCGGCCCGAGCGCTTCCCGGCGACGGGCTTTACATCCATAAGATGATCCTACGGAGTGCCAAGCTGATCGTCTCCGCGGTCAATCCTGGCTGGCACCAGCGGATCCGCGCTGAGATCAGCGCCGAGACCATCGACGAAATTCAAGCTCTACAGGAGCTCGCTCGTGAGGTTGAAGTTCGCCTCGAGGGCGAGCTTCATGACTTTGAGGAACATACTGCGGACGGCGACATTCAACGTCATGGCATGCTGCAAATAGTCCAGATCGGCGACGACGGTGTGGCCGAGACGGTGGCCTTGGCATGGCGCCAGCCACCGACGGTCTTCGAGCTGCCTGACGGTTACGAAACTCTGGGCGAAGTACCCGCCGGCACGGCGCTCGCATTACATGTCCGTACCGGCGCGCTAAGCCCGATGGCGCTGATCGTCCGCACACGGGGACTCGAGCCTCTCGTACCGCATGCGGGCACTGCCACTTCCGCCCTCCCGACGCAAGAGCAGGAAACACCGGAGACGGAGACCGCGACTCCACCGCCGACTCCGACGGACGCTCCTTCGCCGACCGCGACAGATCCTAGCACGGCCACGCCTGTCGCGTCGCCTACTGCGACGACATCGCCCACACTTCCGGCCGCTACTGATGAGCCGATGGGTCGCGACAAACCGCAATGGGACGAATTACTTGGCGTGATCATCGGCCCTGAGACGGTGGATTCGACCGGAAACATGCAGGTTCGGCGCCGCTCGACCCTGGACATTGATGGTCCTTCGACCGACGGATGGGTCGACGTACGGGTTGAAATAGGCGCTGCGCGGGCAAGCGCGAGCGGCGGCAAGGGTGCCGAGCTTTGGGAGCGCCTTGAGGTCGGCCGTACCGTGAAGCTCCGTGGGCGCTACGAGAACAAAGAGCGGACCGTCTTCGTCGCCAACCGGCTGCTAGACGTAAGCTCCGGGTGCGTGTCGGTTACCGCGGTCGGCGAGGTCGCAAGCTTCATCGCCGGCGCCGAGCTCGTGCTGGCCAATGGCACCCGCTTCGAACTGAACGGAGACGAGAAGATCGAAGGCGAGCTGCGGCCTGGGGTCGCTGTGAGCATCGAGTACGAAAGCTGCGCACCGCTGCCCGATATCGTGCGACGCATCTCGGTCGAGACGCCGGTCGTCATGCCTGAGTTCTTCTCCGGCGAAGTGACGGCGATCATCGACGGGCGGAGCTTTGCGATAAATGATGCGAGCCGCGCCCGGCTCTTCATCGTCCACTACGATCCAACTAGGGTGGTTGGTGAGGCATCGGTGATCGAGGTCGGTCAACGGGTCCGATTCGAAGGTATCCTCACCGATCCGATCGCGGGAGTAATCGACGTCGATGGCACGGTCGTCGTGACTGGAGCGGCGCCGACACCTGAGCCGCCGACGGAGACACCGCCACCACTTCCAACACCGACGGACGTTGTACCGACACCAACTCCGATGAGCGAGAAGGCGGCTCCAGTGCCTACTTCGATGCCGGAACCAAGTGAGGTGCCGCCGCCGACGGGCGAAGGCAAGCATGAAGGGAGGGAACGGTCTGGGAGATGAGCAAGGTCGATGTTCTGAGACCGAGTAGAAGTGGTCGCTTGGGCGGCCATTTCTAGCATCCTATAATTGCGGCAGCCATTATGATTCGCATTGCAGGCGAGGAAGTGCGGATCCGCTGTGTAAGAGACTACTAGCCGTACGCAACATAGACGTGCACAACACAGATGTGCGCAACGCTGCGAGGTTGATTGATGAGACGAAGGCGTTCGAATAGGGCAATGGTCGGCGGGCTGGCACTGGGCCTGTTGGCTGTTGTTGCCTTATCTCGACTGCCGAGCGCCGAATTGGAGCATCTTCAGCCCGACGAAAGACGAGTTGGTGCACCGTTCGCGGCCCAAGGCGACGAGGAGCCACGCGCGCCGGCCCTGCCAATATGCGCGCTCAGCGGCACACCATTCCTCATCCATCCCGAAAGGGCTGCAGAGGCATGGGCCCGTGTGGACAACACGGGCCCCATTCCAGCGACTATCGAAGCGATTGAACTGGGATGGTCAGGCGACTTTGGAACACGCCAGATCGTGGTCAGAACTAGCCCCACAAGCCCTGAGCGGATCGTTTTCGTCGGCGACGAATTCAGCCCTGCATTCTTGGCGCTCGAAGACATGCCGGTAATCGCACCTGGCGACTTCCTTGAAATCGGCTGGCGAGTCGGCGCGGCGGGCGGAGAGCCCTGGACCCCAAACATTGCGGTTCTCCACACTCAGGAAGGCTGTCAAACAGCTCTTCGGCCAATTGCACCTGCGGACCCAGATTGCGGTCTCGTCACCACATCGCCGGCGCCAATAGCGGGTTCGCCGGGACTCGTCGAATTTGTCGTGACCAACACGTCCGGTGATGACAACGCGCTTCAAACTCTCGAGATCGATTGGCCGGTTTCTACGAACGGGGCGCTTCGCGCCGTCCTCGTCAATGGCCTGCCGTTCAAGGCCTTCGAAGTACCGATGGACAGCACGCCGGCGGCGATAATCCTGTCGCGCTATCGGCGCGGCGGCATTCCTCTACCCACTGGTGCTCGGGTGAGGATCGGTCTCGCCTTCGAAAGGTCTGCCGCGGACAGACCGTATGTGGTGACCGCAGGTATGGCAAACGGCTGCACGCTTATCGCAACTACTTGGGCGGCACCGCCGGACTGTGGGGCCTCGCTCAAGGACTTAGTGTTCGAAGGTGACACGGCCCGAGTCCGCCTTCACAATCCGAGGACGGTCGATCGCGAACTCAGGACGCTCGACCTCTTCTGGCCAACGGCGGCCGTGGGTCCGGTGGTCGAGGTCATGGTCGAAGGCGCATCGATCTGGAGTGGTGAGATCGACAGTTCTCCCGCCAGCATCGCGCTGAGCAGAGGCGTTCTGGTGCCGGCACGAGGTGCGCTGACGCTTCACGTGCGCTTCCGCCTTGTCGGCGAGATCGGCGACTTGAGCGGAGGGCTCCCTCCCGGGGCCTACACGTTGGTGGCTGGGCTTGACGGCGGCTGCCGAGCAACACTGAGCACTGTAGCCGAGCCGACGGGCTGCAACGTGAGCGCCGGACCCATCAATACTGAATCGAACGAGGCGCGCATCAGTCTCGCCAATGTCGGCGCACCGGCTAGGTTGCGAGAAGTGGCGTTGACCTGGAATCCCGCGAACGGTCCGTTAACCGGAATCGCCCTCGCCGACACGTGGCTTTTTGAGGGATCTGAACCGGCGAGCGCTCGACCGTTTACGATTAGCATCCCGTCGGGTGTCAGCCCCTTCTTGACGGGCGGCGAGGCTCGTGATCTGCGACTGCGCTTCGCCGATATTGCACAACCGCATGGATATTCGGTGGCGCTTTCGTTCAATGGGCCGGACGACACTTTATGTCGTCAAGTGTGGATCAATGTGCCGCTAAGCGAACTCTCCGAATGTGAATATGTGCTGACGGCAATGGTTCAAGACAGCATCGACGTTACGGCCGATCTGACCAACGCCGGCAGCGCCGAAGGCGAAATCGATTGGATCGAGTTCGAGTGGCCGAATCCAGACCCGCTTCGCCCACTCGTTCAGGTAGCGTTGCTTTCCGGCGATGGCACTGTCAGAGACATCCTGTGGTCGGGTCGATTGCTCAATCCGCCTGCGCGAATCATGCCCGACGCCGGCAGCGATGCTTCTGTTGCGCCCGGCGAGCATCTCAAGCTGCGTCTGCGATTCGCAGGCCGGCTTGCTGAAGTTGCGGATCCGGCCAAGGAATTCGTCCTGACTCTTGGCTTAAAGGGCGGATGCCGCGTTCACGCGGTACCGGAAGACGCGCCGCCGCCCAGACGGGTATCCGTTTCCGGCGTCGTCGTCAGACCTCTTCCGAGTCCGCTTCTTTCCTGCTGCTGGCAGATCCAGATCCGCACAGAAGGCGGACTGCTCGAAAGGATCAATGTAGCGGTCGATGATTCGACCGTCTTCGAACCGGCCGCGGTTGATCCTCGGCCCGGGGACAACGTAACGGTCGAAGCGCTTGTCTTCGACGATGGTTCAATCTATGCGGATCTAATCCGATTCCACCGTGCATCCACCAACGTCAGGCTCGTCGGGGAGGTTCAGCGTGTCAGTTCTACGCTGCGGCCTGCGACCGGATTGCCGGAGTTTATCGTGGTGCTGGACCGGACGATCAGCCTTATCGAAACGACGATCGTAGAAGGCAAGCTGGAAGCTGGAGCCGAAGTCACGGTCGAGGGCGAGACGCGAGTGGACGGCAATGTCATCGCAACGTTTATCGAAGTTGCGCGCGATCGCAGGGGCGAGCTGGTCGAGATCCGAGGCATAGTGCAATCAGCGGTAGAGATTGGCTCTCCGGGCATCGGATGCAGACCGCAGATCTGGCGGATCGGCGCTTACAAGGTCGACGTTCCTCCGGACGCGCTGCCCACCGGAGGCGCAGGAGAACCTTGTCCGCTTCCGGAGCGTGGTGATCTCTACCGAGTCGAGGGCAGGTTGATGTCGGTTGAAGAGCTTTCGACAGGAGCACCGATCGATACGATCGAGGCGGACAGCACCTTCCCGGAGTCGATGCCACTTAACGATGACTTCGAGGGGGAGATCGTCTCGTTGCCGGCGGCCGGCTTGCTCGGCACTTGGGCGATCCAAACGGCGACCGAACGTATGGAGTTCGAAGTTCGCTCACTTTCGGTGGTCGATTCCCGAATCGCGCCGGCCGAAGTCGGCATGCGAGCCAGCGTTAAAGTCCATTCAGGGGCGACGGGCTGGGTGGCGCTGCGCGTGCGGATCGATTGGGGCGACGGCTGATGGGCGGGGCCCGAACGAGGCTGATGATGTCTCGCGCCCTGCGAGGGACGATGCTCCGTCTTGCGTCGCCGCTCCGAACTCGGTCGCGGTCGCTGCCGATGGTGCCGATAATCGCTCTCGCCGTGCTCGCGGTGACGGCCCAAACCGGTATGACCGACTCGATCAAGTCGGTCGGCAGCCGGCAGAATCTGTCTTCCAGCCTTGGGTCAGCGTCGTTGAAACCTACAACGGCTATCACAGTCGAGGAAGGGACCGGCAAGGCGACAATCCACGTGGTTTGGGAAGAGGACACGTCCTTAATCCATCGGTGGAAGGACCTGCCAAGCGGAACTTGGTCCGCACCGCGTGAAATTTGGATCTATGGCCAGGATCCGTCCTTATCCGCCCGCGGCGAGTCACTGGTCCTCGGCTTCATGAAGACCCCTGCCTACCCGGAAGAACTTTCCGAGATCATCCTTGCGCGCTGGAATGGGACGTCTTGGACCCCGTTCTCGGTGCGCACCGTTGGCGGCATGTCGATAACCGAGAACGGGCAGCAGCCGGACATCGACCTCGATCCCACTAACGGAACTCTCTGGTTGGCTTGGATAGATGCATCCGGCGGAACGCTCACGCCGATGTGGGCTCATCTAGACTCCGGCGGCATTGTTCGGGAAAGTGACCTTCTTGTCGTGAGCGATTCGGTGCAATCACCTTCGCTCAGCGTCGATGCCGAGGGCACCGTCTGGGCTGCGTGGAGCGAACTTTTCTCTTCCGGCGATGAGACTATCTACTTGAACTCACGCCCGCCTGGCGGAACCTGGCGCACGGATCCTCGCGGCGTGAATGAGGGCGAACGCGGACGTATGCCACAGGTTCGCTCGTCTCAAGAAGACGTCTGCGTGGCCTGGCAAGAGACGGTGGACGAAGAAGGTTCCAACCAAGAGATCTATTTGGACTGTGAGAGCGCTGGTCAGCAGTACAACTACTCGGGCTCGTCGGGCGGGCGTTCGCTTGAGCCAAGCCTTGCCATGGACGATGTTCTAGGCGCCCTGGTTGTTTGGCAGGAACGACTTACGCGGAGCGAACGCGAGATCGAGGCACGTCAAGGTCCACCGCCGAGCGATCGGGTGATGGTCGACAACGGCTCGGCCGTTCAGTCGCCTTCGGTTGTCGTGCACGATGGAGCCGCATACTCCGCTTGGGTTGTAGGCGACGGCGAGGATGCCGAAGTTTTCTACGCGAGCTGGCCGCTGGTTGATCCGCCGCCTACCGCGACCGTCACTCCAACTCGGACACCGAGCCCGACCAAGACGATAATCGTGCCAAGCCAGACGCCCGAACGGACGGTGACGGCAGGTCCGAGTCCAACGGCGACGCTACGTGCGACCGCTACGCGAACGCCGGGCGGGTCGGAGACGCCGGATCCGTGGGTGGGAGTTATCTGGCTTCCCATCGCGGAGACGGATACGGATTCGGGAGTCGGATTCCCTTAGGGTCCGCATCTCTGTGAAAGTCGGGTGGTCATCGCACCGAAACCGATCGATTCCGTGAGGCCACGGACTGAGGTTCATCCGCCGTCGTCGTCTGTCCCTGTCCCCGTCTCGGTCTGTACGGGCACCGCTGTGACGATCACCGGCACTCGCGCAGTCGGAACTACGGTCACCGTCGGTGTCGCGGTCGCCATCGGCGCGATGCGCGTAGGCTCAACGAGCGTGCCTTCCCCCGTCCTTCGACGGATGGATTCGGGCAGGCTCGGCGCGATGACCGTGGCTACGGAGTTGATCCCGAAGCCGATCGTCGCCAGAAGCAGCACCGTTACCTGAGCCCGGATCGCGCGGCTCGTAGCCGATTCGCGCTCAAGGCCAAAGGCCGCGTTAGAACGATCGCGCACCGCGCCGGTGAGAACGTAAAGCTCGCGAACGATAAGGGCGAGGACCAGCGCGAGAAGCCAACCGGAATACGCCTCGATCGCCGTGATCAGTTCGGCCATTTAGGCAGCCCGCGGGGTCGACCTCGCATACGCATACTACTCCGTCCGTAAGGCGCGCAAGGGTTTCATACTCGCCGCGCGAAGTGCTGGAAACACGCCACTCAGCAGGCCGATGAGCATCGAAAAAACGATTGCGAACGTGATCAGCCACAGGGGTGTAACGACCAGGCGGAATGTGCTGTCCGGCTCAAGGTTGCCGCCCGCTGAGAGTTGGGCCCGGATAAAGAAGTCCGCCCCGAAGCCAATCGCCCAGCCCACAAATGCGCCGAGCACGCCACCAAGGCAGCCGATGGAGCCGGCCTCGGCGAGGAAGATGCGCAGAACGTCGCGATTCGTTGCGCCGACCGCCTTCATGATCCCGATCTCGCGGGTGCGCTCATAAATCGCCATGGTCATCGTGTTCATGATACCTATCGCCGCGACCACCACCGCGACGCCGCCCACTCCGCCCAGAACCAGCTGCGCGATAGCGAAGAATTGACGAATACCTTGTAGAGCTTGGCTGGCCGAAAAGAAGCCGTAGCCCATGGTCTCAATCTCGTCTTGCACGGCTTCGACGTTCTGCGGATCATCGACCTTTACTAAGACCATGTTGTACACAGGGTCCCGCGGGCGCCGGTCACCATCGAACCAAGAGTTGTAGTCCTCGACATCTTCGATCGACATGAAGACCGACCAGTCCTTCTCCCCATCGCTCTCCTCGAAAACCCCAACTACGCGCAGCCGCTCATTGCGCGTCACGTCATTCCCTTCGTCGTCAAGGCGCGTGAGCGCGAGGGTGAGCGATCGGTCCTGCAGATCTATGGGAACAGTGCTTTTGCTCTGAACTTGCCCCGGCGAATCACTCGCTCCCGTGGTTCGCCTGGAACCGCTACCCTCAGCCGACGCGTCCTCGAAGACCTTCTTACCTATAACGATCTGTCCACGACCGATGCGGGCGCGCCCGCTTGCAAGATCCCAACCCATCACGCCCGCCGTGTCCGGATCGATGCCTTGAATGTTGCTGTAGGCCTCCAACCGGCCGAACTTCAGGCTTGCAGCGCCCTCAATATTGATCTGCGGGGTCACGGCCAGTACATGTTCGATCGCTGCCAGGTCACGAATACGTGAGTTCGTAAGCGGCTGCGCCGGTTCCTCCTGCGGCGCACCGCCGAATGGATTGCCGCTCCCAAACACCTGGATGGTCGTTAGGTCGCCGAACGATGACAGTAGATCCGTTTCCAAACTGCGCTGCAGGCCGATCGCCAAAGAAATGAGCAGGATGATCGCGATCGTCCCGATCACTACCCCGATCGTCGTCAGCGCTACGCGGGCGCGCATCCGATTGAGGTTCGATAGGACCAGACGTACCAGATCCCGATTGCTCACGCGACTCCTCGACGGATCGGCTTAGCTTCCATCAATCCCCAGACCCATCTTGATCGTCCGAGTCGCCAGAGTCGCCAGAGTCGCCGGAGTCGCCCGAGTCGTCTGAGTTCCCTGAGGCGTTCGAGTCATCCGAGTCACCGGCATCTCCAGAATCCCGGTCGCCCTCCGGCTCCTTAGGCTCGTCGACTTCCTCTTCCGGCTGCGCCTCCATCTCCATCGCCGGTTCGCCGAGCGTTCCTTCCGAATCATCGTCGGTAGATTCGCCGGGACCTTCATCTTGGCCTTCACCCGCAGGTGCGCCCGGATCGGACGCGCCGAATCCGAAGAGGCCTCTCAAGAACCTGATGAAAAACGGGCGGCTTCGCTCCGACGCGGCGTCTGGGTCAACGACCTCTTCGGGCACTTCGGTCGCATCGACAGTAAATATGAACTCTTGTTCGAACGTTTGCCGTTGGTTGAAGTCGTCGAGATACTCGACTACCACAGTCACGACGGAGTCGCCGACAGCGCGCGGAGTGAGTTGCGCCTCGATCAGATCGGCCGCCGACGCGTCCAACGGACCGACGAAGCGCGGATCGGCGGACACTTCCATGTATCGCCCGCCGACCACTGTCACCTGCCCAACGTTGACCGTTGCCGTGCCCTCGTTGATGAGCTCGACCGCGAAGGGGACCATGGTTCCGACGAAAGTTTCCGTGATCACTTCAAGCGGGCTTATCGCGAGGTCGACGCGACGGCTGACCAAAAGCGTCACCACTTCGGAGCCGGTGTGCGTCTGACCGTCAGAGTCGTCGTAGCTCAACGCCACGTCGAGAACGTAGACCCCAGGTTTAGCGGCGCCATCGACGACCATCTTCTGCGTGATCTCTGTGCTCTCCCCGGCCGCCAGAGTGCCGAGAAACATGCGATTGCTCCGCTCGAGCGGCGCGAATATACCTAGGCCGGTTCCGGAAGAAGTTCCATCTCCCGGCGGCACACCGCCGCCGAGGGCGATAAATGTGCGCAGGGCAGCTGTTGCCCCAACGTTCTGCACGACGAGATTGAGGTCGAAAACCTCGCCGGGATGAAGCGCTCCGCCGAAGCTGTACGACGTGATCATCGGCAACGGGCCGAAGGCATCGTCGGACGTGATGCTGATGCCGACAAGACGTGTGTCCGTGTAGCGCACGCCGTCCTCGTCGTCGTAACGGATCTCGAAGGTCTGCGAAGTCGCTCCGGCCTCGGCGACGTTAGACGCGACTGCTTTGAGCGCCACGGCAGCCGTTCCGCCGGCAGGAATCGTGATCGGCGCGGCTTGCCCACCGCCATGCAGCGCCAACGGTCCGGCCAAAGGAGCGACGACCACGTTGCGCGCCTCGCGCCCGCCCGTATTTTGTAGATCGAAGGTCACGCCGAACGGCGCACCGGGTGCAACCCGGCTAGGGAGGCGAAGATTGAGCACCGCGATGAGCGGCCGCACCGAGATCGAGCCCGCCACCTCGACCGCGATCGAAGATTGAAGGGTCTCCTGGAGTCCGTCTTCATCTTCCCACGTCAAAGTCACGGCGATGGGATAAGTGCCGCTCTTGGTGGCCGAGCCGACGCGCATCCGAGTCTCGAAGTCGCGCTCTTCGCGCGGCTTGATGCCGTCACGCCAAACGACGCTGCTTTGCCCGTCCGGCATGAACACTTCGCTCGAAAGCGCCATCCGGACATTGTGCGCACGCTCTCCGCCGACGTTCTGCACATCGATGTCGAGATCGAAGGTATTGCCGGGCGCCGGCCGTGAAGGCTCCACGCGCACAGTCTCAAGGATGAGGATCGGTCGGTCGTTCGACGATCGAGTGGATGAGAGCGCGGTGGTCACTGCCGTCGCTGTCGGCAGAACAGGCGTCGCGGACGGCGGCGTAGACGTGGCGGTCGGCGGGATAGGAGTGCTCGTCGGCAAGAAGGGTGTCTCTGTCGGAGGCAAGGTCGGCAAGAGCGTCGCGGTTTCTGTTGGCGGAAACGAGGTCGCCGACGGAGTCTCGGTCGGGGGCTGAAGGAGCACGCGCGACGAATGGGAGTCGGATGGGCTGTCGCTGCCGGACTCCAGCGACGACGCCCTCAACGTCGCCGCAGAAGGTGCAATCGATATCGCGCTCGCCGCCACAATCGCGACCACTGCCATCAGCTTTAGTGGGTAATCCTTTCGCGATCCCGTTCGGATAACGATGTCCTCTCGCGTTCTCATCACGTTCCGCACTCCCGGTTCACATCGACTCGCTCGAGAATTCAGCTTTGGTTCGGCAGAATGCATAGGGGCCGTCAAGTGATAAGAGTCACCAACAATGGGAGCCGCTGCGATCTTGATGGCTCACGCGCCGATCGCCCGCACGTCGAGCGCTTCCCACGCCGAATCCAAGTCCAACCGGCAGCCGCCGGCTTCCTCGCGAATCACGAGGCCGTCCTGCATATGAACCACGCGGTCGGCGTATGCGACTAAACGTGGATCGTGTGAAACGACGATCACGGTTCTTCCTTCGGCGTTCAAATCTGCAAGGAGCGTCAGAATGTCCCTGCCCGTTTTCGTGTCCAGATTGCCCGTCGGCTCGTCACCAAAAATGATCGGCGGCTCGTTGCTCAGGGCGCGAGCGATCGCGACCCGCTGCTGTTCACCGCCGGACATCTCAGACGGCCGGTGACCTATACGCTCACCCAAGCCCACCTTGCGCAAGAGGCCCTCCGCCCGCTCGCGTCGATCGGCCCTGCCCCGGCCGGCGAAGATCATCGGAAACTCGACGTTCTGGCGAGCGGTCATAGTCGGGATCAGGTTGAACGCTTGGAAGACGAAGCCGATATGCGAACGTCGATAGTCGGCCAATCCGATCTCATCAAGTTCCCCGATGTCGGTCCCTTCGACGAAAATGCTCCCTTCCGTGATGCGGTCCAGCCCGCCGATCATGTTGAGGAGGGTGCTCTTACCCGAGCCGGATGGCCCCATAACCACTAGAAACTCTCCAGCGCGAATCGTGAGATCCACCCCTCCCAATGCGCGCACGCGCAGTTCGCCGAGCATGAAGTCTTTGACGACGCCACGGGCCTCGATGATCGGCACGCCGCTTGACATTTTGCCTCTCTCCGCGTTTGGCTGACGCTCACGAAAACAGCTGGGTCACCGCGTTCCCCAACGCGACACCCGCCATGCCGAGCGCAAGCTGAGCGATGACGAAAATCCCGACGACCGCGAGCGCGCGGCCGCGACTGAGCTTGGCCGACGCGATCACGGCCACAACGATGAGCGCGAGATACCAGATGTTCCATATTTCGAGTTGCGCCAACACGGGTTCGAAATATGACCGGCCTTCGGTCAGTCCTCCTGATGAAGCAAGGCCCGCGAGCCCGGCTGGATTGGGATCGAAGCCGCCAAGGAGAAGCCAGGGCAGGCGCACGAACTCGCGCAAAATTAGGGGCACCTTCGCCCAAACTGTGGTCGAGAAGACTTCGAGAAAGGCCTGTTGTCCACCCAATGCGGTTGCCAGGAAGTGCAGAGCGGCAGCCCCGATCAACGCACCGATCACTGACCCGACCGCTGCGCCGACGCTGGCGAACGCGACCTGCATGACGCCGCCGATCTGCTGACCCGCCTGCATCGCTTCGACCTGCTCCGGATCCATATCTTCGAACTGACGCTCTTGGAACGCCTCGAGTTCAGCGCTGTTCGCTTCGAGAGAACGTGGGGCATAGAGCGTCGCAAAGGCTGTGGACACGATAACCAACAGGACGAGCGGCACGATCCAACGCTTCTTTGGCCGCTCCGCGATTCTCGCCATCGCCGAACTCGGCCGAAACACTGTATCAAAGAAGAGGTGGAACGCATCGAGCCGTCCAGGTCCTGAAGCCGGGTGATCTAAATCCGTGGTCGCGGCATCGACGGCCATCGCGGGCTCCGCATGGAGGTTGAGTTGCGAGAAGGAGCTGGCTAGGAGAGTGCGAAACAGGTCGGCATGCGTCATCAGAGGACGGACGGTGCCCAAGCCGGCGCTGGGCGAGTATAGCGCAGCTTTCCGGCGCCGAACAACGGCCCGGACAGGGTTTCGAGCAGCCTGGATCCGGCGAAACGAGCGGATTGTCGGCCGGTCGAGCCGGTTAGGATCTGACCGTGCTCGGCGCGTCGACTTCAGTGACGCGATATAATGGGGCGGCCTTCCCGAATGATGGGGCGGCTTTCCTAGCCTTTTCGAGCGCCAAGCCCGATCGGTGTCGACTGCCTTCCCTTCGCCCCGCGGAGTCAACCATGACCTGGACGCCAGAATCGTCGATTGCCCGCGGAGGCGAAGCCGCCGACTCGCCTCCCGCGAATAACGGCCTCTTGTCCCGAACCGGGAATGGCCTGCCGACGGTCGACAATGAGGAGGCGAGCGAGGCGGGTGAAGAGCGCGAGGCAGGCGCGGCGGGCGCGGCGACGGATCTTGCGACCGGCAATTCCGGAGCCTATCGACCCCTGAACACCATACGCTTAGTCACAGCCGCTTCGCTCTTCGACGGACATGATGCCGCGATCAACGTCATGCGCCGGATACTCCAGGCCAGCGGGGCTGAGGTCATTCATCTAGGACACAATCGCTCAGTGCGGGAAGTTGTCGACGCCGCCGTACAGGAAGATGCGCACGCCATCGCCATCTCCAGCTATCAGGGCGGTCACATGGAGTACTTCAAGTACGCCTTCGACATGCTCCAAGAGCGCCGCGCCGGGCACATCAAGCTGTTCGGCGGCGGCGGGGGGACCATCATCCCTGAGGAGAAGCGCGAGCTCGAGGCATACGGCATAGCGCGCATTTATCATCCCGAGGATGGCCGCCGGATGGGCCTTCAAGGCATGATCGACGACATTCTAAAGGCTTGCGACGTTCCTATTGTCGAGTCCGGCGAAGACGTCGACGTCGCCGCCGTTACCCGGGCCGACGACCGCGGCTTGGCGCGCCTGATATCCATTGCCGAAGCTGCTGTCGACGAAGGTGCGGATGACCTGGCGCGGGCGCGTTGGGAGCGGATTGCCGAACAGATCACGCCACGTGCCGCGGCCTCAATCACACCAGTAGTAGGGATCACGGGCACCGGCGGCGCGGGCAAGAGTTCGTTCACGGACGAACTGATGCGCCGCTTCTGCGAAGACTTCCCGGAAATTAGGCTGGCGGTCCTCACGGTTGATCCGACCAAGCGCAAGAGCGGAGGCGCGCTGTTAGGCGATCGGATTCGGATGAACGCTCTCGACGGCGAGCGCGTTTTCATGCGCTCCTTCGCCACGCGTGGTTCGGGCAGCGAGGTCAGCGAGGCGCTCGACGAAGGCGTCGCGCTCTGCAAAGCGCTTGGTTACGACCTGGTGTTGGTCGAGACGAGCGGAATCGGGCAAGCCGACGCATCGATCACGGATCTAGCCGACATCTCAATTTATGTCATGACGCCTGAGTTCGGTGCACAGACTCAGCTCGAAAAGATCGAGATGATCGACCTTGCTGACATGGTGGTAGTCAACAAGTATGACAAGCCGGGCGGCGCCGATGCCCTCCGCGACGTTCGGAAGGCCTACCAGCGCTCGCACTCGCGTTTCACCGAGCCGCCGGAGGCGATGCCGGTCTACGCGACAATTTCGAGCCAGTTCAACGATCGCGGCTGCAACCAGGTCTATGTCGCTCTCCTAGAGAGGCTGTCGAGGAACGACCTGCGCGCCGAACGCGATGGGAGCTCCGAACTCGATCGGAGATCCGAACTCGATAACCGCTCCGGTCTCGATGGGAGCTCCGGACTCGATGGGAGCTCCGGACCTGATACGAGCTCCGCACTCGATGGGAGCTCCGGACGCTCATTGAACTGGGACGCGGGGCTGTTCACCAAGAGCCTTGACGTCGGTGAGCCTACGCGCTCCCCGATAATCCCGCCGCGACGCGTAGGCTATCTGCTCGACATCTCCGAGACCGTGAGAGCGCACAAGGCGCGTGCTGAAGCACAGGCCTTGATCGCCGGCGAACTCTGGGCCCTGCGGACGTCCATAAACCACTTCGTCCATGGTCCGTCCCCGTCCGATGATCCGGAGGCGGCGCTGCGACCGTTCGGTGCCGAAGAGATCGCGGCAGCGCCGGCGCACATCGGGCCGCTGATGGATGCCTTCGACACGCTCCGCGAGCAGCTCGAGCCCGAAAGCGCGCGGCTCCTGGCGGAGTGGCCGGGAATCCGGCGCCGCTATTCGGCCGACGTGAACGCCTATACGGTCCGCGGGCGGGAGATCGAGGTCGCGAACTATCGGACCAGCCTCTCACAGCAACGAATACCGCGCGTTGCGCTCCCTCCGTTCTCCGATTGGTCGAACGTACTGCGTTGGCGCCTCCTCGAGAATCTGCCGGGCATGTATCCGTTCACGGCCGGCGTATTCCCGTACAAGCGGGCGGGCGAAGATCCGACGCGCATGTTCGCAGGCGAGGGCGGGCCGTGGCGGACCAACCATCGCTTCCATCTCCTCAGTCGACATGCGGAAGCCAAGCGCCTGTCAACGGCTTTCGACTCGGTCACGCTTTACGGCGAGGACCCGGATGAGCGGCCGGACATCTGGGGCAAGGTAGGCAATTCGGGAGTCTCGATCGCGACGGTCGAGGATATGGAGGCGCTGTACTCAGGCTTCGACTTGGTCGATCCGAAGACGTCCGTGTCGATGACGATCAACGGACCTGCCCCGACTATCCTGGCGTTCTTCTTCAATGCGGCCGTGCGGCAGCAGCTCCGCAGGCGCTTGATGTCCGAAGGCCGGATCGAAATCTCGGACGAGGAGTGCCTCCAACCGAACGGAGGCGGGCTGTCGTATCGCGAACTCCGCGCGATGATCGATGACGAAGAGTATGCGCGCCTGGTCGACAAGACGGTCGCGAGCTTGCGGGGCACGGTTCAGGCCGACATCCTTAAGGAGGACCAGGGCCAAAACACGTGCATCTTCTCGACAGAGTTTTCCCTGAAGTTGATGGGCGACGTACAGCAATGGTTCATCGACCATTCCGTACGAAACTTCTACTCGGTCTCGATCTCGGGTTATCACATCGCCGAGGCGGGCGCGAATCCGATCAGCCAGCTCGCGTTTACCCTATCGAACGGCTTCACCTTTGTCGAGTATTACCTGTCGCGCGGCATGGCTATCGACGCTTTCGCGCCCAACTTGAGCTTCTTCTTCTCCAACGGGATGGACCCGGAGTACGCGGTGATCGGGCGCGTGGCGCGGCGCATCTGGGCGACGGCTATGCGCGACCGCTACGGCGCGAGTGCGCGCAGCCAGCAGCTGAAATACCACGTTCAAACGTCCGGCCGCAGCTTACACGCCCAGGAGATAGCGTTCAACGACATCCGCACGACTTTGCAGGCTCTGCTCGCCATTTATGACAATTGCAACAGCCTACATACGAACGCGTTCGACGAGGCGATAACGACGCCTACCGAAGAATCGGTCCGCAGAGCGCTGGCCATCCAATTGATCATCAACCACGAATTTGGCGTGGCTAAGAACGAGAATCCGAATCAAGGCGCTTTCATCATCGATGCGCTCACGGAGCTGGTCGAGGAAGCTGTCCTGGCTGAGTTCGAGCGACTCAACGAACGCGGCGGGGTCTTGGGCGCGATGGAGCGAATGTACCAGCGTGGCCGGATCCAGGACGAAAGCCTGCACTATGAACATCTGAAACACTCGGGCGAACTGCCGCTGATCGGCGTGAACACTTTCTTGCCGGAGCGCGACGGCGATGGCGCGGATCCGATGAAAACAACGATCGAGCTCATACGTTCCACCGACGAAGAGAAGCAGGACCAACTGGACCGCCTGCGAGACTTTCATGCCCGTCACGTGGATGGACAGGCCGCGGCTGTCGCCCGTCTGAAGAAGGCAGCCCTAGCCGGCGACAACCTCTTCGGCGAATTGATGCTGGCCGTAGAAACGCTTTCGCTGGGCCAGGTCAGCCGGGCGCTTTACGAGGTTGGGGGGAAGTATCGGAGGAACATGTAGGCTCAGTAGTTCCCGGATTCGACTGGCGAGGTGTGACAAGCAAGTGGCAGTCGGAACCGAAGGGGCCAAGAATGTAATGGGCCGCTTGGACCAGGTAGCGGCGCAGCATCACGTCGCCCGCTTTGGTGATCCGCAGTTGTGGCTCGCGGTCTCCGGAGCTGTGCTGACCCGAGCACAGGCCTCGATAGGCGCCGACGGCGGGGCTGTCGACGAACCGGGCGGGATCCTCCAGCCTCAGCACGAACGAGTGCGCCGTGATGGGCCCTACGCCTCCGATCTACTGCAGGCCGGCCACCTCCGGATAGCGCGCGTGGCACGGCTGTGGTGAGCTTCACGCACAGAACACGTTTTGCGATGGGTCGATGCCAATGTCCAGGAGGCCGGGCCAATAAGTCGCCATGGGCGCATTTCGAAGTTGAGGGACCCCCGTTCGATCGCGCCCGATCGAACGG
>JBCLES010000029.1:0-33742 GCA_038913135.1 Anaerolineae bacterium | reverse complement strand
GGGCGCGATGTTGTCGACGATCGCGATTCGGCCGCCGGGCTTCAGGACCCGCCATGATTCAGCCAGGAAGCGGTCGACATGAGGGAAGTGATGCGCTCCGAGCCGCTTCGTGACGAGATCGAAAGCGCCGTCGTCGAACGGCAAGTCCTCCGCGTCGGCGACCTCGAACGAGATATTGTCGAGCCCCCGTTCTAGCGCAAGCTCCTCCGCCCTTTCGAGCATCCGCGGCGTGAGATCGGAGGCTACGACGTGCGCGACATGGGGCGCGAATGCGAAGGCGGTGTGCCCGCTTCCGGTCGCGACGTCGAGGACGCGCCACGTGGGATCGGGGCTCAGACGCTCGACCATGAGGCCCAGGCTCGCGCCCTTCGAATGGACCTCACTGGACGTGTACCGGTCGGCGTTGGATGTGAAGGAGCTGCGGACCGACGTCTTGATCAGTTCGTCTAAGGTGGAAGGCACGGATGTCTCCTAGGCGGCGTGATCGAGGCGGACGGTAGCATGCTGCCGCTCGAAACTTGCGGCGTCGGGCTCACCTCAAGTTGTCACCGACACGGAATCTCCCGAGCGATCCGCCCATAGACCTCGACGAGTTCATCCGGACTTGGCGCCAGTCGCACACGGTCAGGCCCGCCCGCGATCGCACGCAGGACCTCCTCCGACACGTCCGGACCCAACCCGATCGCCCAGATGTCCACTCGCACGTCGCGCGCGAAATCGGCGGCGATCAGCGTCGCGCCCTCGCTGCCGCCCTGGGGAAGGCCGTCGGTCAGGAGGACGATCACTGGGTCGGCGTCCGCACGGCCCCGGTCGACGATCGCTTCGAGCGTGCTCCACAGCCCAAGGTCGATCCGCGTTCCGGTCCGTGTTCTTAGCGCATCGATAGCGCGTTCGAGCGTCGCTCGATCCGATGTGAGCGGCTGGTCGACGCGCGCGCTGCTGTCGAAGCTGATCACCGCCGCGTTGTCCGTTGGCAGCCGGAGTTCCGATACGAAGGCGCGGGCGGCGAGCTTGGCCGCGGCAAGCTTTTCGCCTTCCATCGAACTCGAAGAGTCGATCAACAGGGCCACATCGACCGGCACCTCGGTCGGGCGGCAGACCGTCGGGACAGGCGTGGGCAGTGCGGTCGGGGGCGGAGGGGCGTCGCGGCGCACGATCGGGAGGTACAACGGACCCGGGACGGGAGTCGGGCTTGGCGTGCTAGTCGGCGTCGACGTCGGCGTGTCGGTCAGCGTTGGGGTCATCGATGGCGTGAACGTCGCTGTCGGGGTCAGGGTCGCGGTCGGGGTAGCGGTGCACGGCGGTCGGACCGTGATCGTCACGTTGCGGCGGGCGTAGACTGCACCGTCGCCGCGCAACACGAGCTCGAACGTGTGATCGCCCGGTGCCGCATCGGCCGGCGGCGTGATGACGACGTCGAAGCCGAGGACTCGGCCCTCAGGCGGGATGACGAGGTCGGTCATCGTCGGAGGCGTTACATCGACCCAGGCGCCATAAGGTGCCGGATCGGCATCGACCTCCAGGACCGAGATCGTGCTGGTCGTCCGCTCGATCGCATCGACCAGCGTTGCCGTCAGATCGGCCACATCCTCGAGGCTTGCGAACAGGCCGCCGACCTGGGCCGTCCAAAGCTCCCAATACGATGAGGCGATCGGAAAGGCGAGGTCGCGCGGATCGATGTCGCCCGGTGGTGGCGGGAAGACCGCGATCAACGTGATTTCGCTCGCCGGCAGCGCCAGAAGCGCTTCCTGGAAGTCGATATCGTCCACGGTGTTGAAGTTGTGCCCGGAGTCGCCTGAGCGCCCCGGATCGCGATAAGTCGGCTCGTAGCCCGTGTTCGCCGAGCCGCCGGGGAATGTGGGCATGCCGGCCGGGAGGCCTTCGTTGATGTCGTTGTCGTGCGGAAAGTTGTCCCCCAAGATGATCAAGGCCTTGCGCGCGTCCGGCCGCCAGCCGAGGGGATTGTCCGGCGCGGTCGCTTCGAAAAGGACGCGGCTGTACGACTCGGGGCCGTCAGCTCCGCCGCCTGTCCAGAGTCGGAGGATCGCGGTGCGCACCGAAGCCTGATCCGCGGTCAGCGCTGCTTCGACTTTCCAGGGCCAATCAGTCGACCCGCCGTAAGGCGGGAAGGCATAATCGCGAAATGAGGCCAGGCCGAAACGCGCATCGCCGAAACGCCCTCCAATCGTGTCCAAAATCATCGTCGCCTCGATCTTCATCTGTTCGACCGTGTCGTTCATGCTCGAAGTCGTGTCAAAGGCGAAGACGATGTCGACGCTTGGCGGCGTCGGGGGGATAGTTTCCTCGAAGCGATAGGCGACCGATTCGCCGATGCAGACCTCGAGCGGAGGATCGGGTTGCGCGGCGGCCGGCGCGGCGGTCCGCACCGGACCGCCGCGCGCGAGAGCCAAGCACAGGCCGATCGCGAGTAGTGATGCGAGGCCGCGCGTGTGGGGGGCGGGGCGAAGCGCGTTGCTGATCGAGACGCGAAGCATTGGTCGGATCGCGAGACGGACCCTTCGTCTGATCGCACGGTGCACCGCTCGGCGGATCGCGATTCGAGGGTCGTCGCGCATCGCGCGATCCGTTGTTGGGAGGGGCTGGGATTTGGTCATAGGGATGTGCATGGGGCGGCTCACTTGCGCTCGCGATCGGCTCGCGACCGCGAAGGGCGCGCGACGCGCCTGTTCCAAGGATAGTCGTTCCGTTGCCCAGAGAGGATAGTCGCTTTGGATGGCCGGTCGGTTGCGCGGAATCGTGATCGCGGCGTGAAGCTCCGGCTCTTCGCCGAGCACGGTGTCCGCGAGTATTGGATCGCCGACCCGGCCTCACGGCAGGTCGAGTTTCTCGTCGCCCGGCACGGTCCGTTCGAGGTGACGCTCCCCGATGGCGATACGTATCGCTCTGAGGCGATCGAAGGACTCTCGTTGGACCTGGCGATGCTGTGGCAAGCGGTCGACGAGCGCCTGGAGCGGTAGGGAAGGGGCCGACTCTCGATTCAAGCTTGGCCTACGCCTTTTCGACGACCTCGTGAGCGTCGTCGAACGTCGCGGATTCGCGCGGTGGCCGCTTGCCGAGGTACTGGTGGTAATGCGCTTCGATTGGGCCATTGAAGAGCTTGCGCCGTCTGTCGGCCGGCCGTCCGAATGCTCGTTCGAAGCCAGGGTGGCTCGTCAGGACGTAGGTGCTCCAGGTTGAGGTGCCGCCCATCACTTGCGCGAGGCCGCGATACAGCGCCTCGGCCTCGCTCCGCTCCCCGCTGCGCTCGCCGTACGGCGGATTGGTGATAACGACACCCCAATCCCCGCGCGGTACGAAGTCGTCGGCCCGCATCTGTTTGAATCGAAGGCCGTCTCTGCCTCCACGTCGGGCGCCGGCGATTGCGCCACGGTCCGTCGCGGCGACTGCGGACTGGTCGCTTGCGAACTGAGACGTGCTCGCCAACCCGTCGCCGGCCAGGGCCGCTCTCTTGGCGTTCTCCACCGCGATCTCGATCACGGACGGATCGATGTCCGAGCCGAGGATGTCGAGCGGTCGATCGGGCAGCGCGAGGTCGGCGGCCTCTTCGCGCGCCTGTGCCCAAACGCCGTCGCCGATCCACGGCCAATCGCTCGAAGCGAAGTGGCGCCCTGAGCCCGGCGCGATGTTCCGGCCGATCAGCGCCGCCTCGATCGGAATAGTCCCCGAACCGCAGAACGGGTCGACGAGCGGCCGGTCGTGCTTCCACACGCTGAGCTGGACGAGCGCTGCGGCGAGCGTTTCGCGCAATGGGGCTTCGCCGGACGCGACGCGATAGCCGCGACGGTGAAGCGCCGTGCCACTTGCGTCGATCGTCAACGACACCTCGTCGGCGCGGATCGCGACCTCGATCGGGAAGTGCTGGCCGTCCTCCGTGAGCCACTCCCTGGTTCCGTGCCCTTCGCGCAGCGCCTCGACGATCGCCTTCTTCACTAAGCGCTGGCAATCCGGGACGCTGAAGAGGGTCGACTTCACGGAACGGCCGCTGACCGGGAAGCGCGCGTCGGCCGGCAAGTAGTCCGACCACGGAAGAGAGCGCGTCGCGTCGAAGAGCGCTTCGAAGGTCGTCGCCCTGAAAGAGCCGATCTCGAACTTCACCCGATCGGCCGAGCGCAGCCAAAGGTTGGCGCGCGCGATGTCCAACGGGCCACCGATAAAGCGGACGACGCCGTTGGATGCCTTAGCATCGCCGTAGCCTAGCTGGCGGAGCTCATGCGACACGACACTCTCGAGACCCATGGCGGTGGAGGCGAGGAGCGGGAGAGAATTCATGAGCGGAGGGTAGCAGGGCGGTGGGCGAAACCGTTAACATCGGCGAAGTCTGGAGGCTGATGCCGGCGTTGCGGGCTCACTTGTCGGACACGATTGTCTCCGTGTTATGCGATCCGCGCGGCCTGCGCCACGGCATGAGTCCTTGTGACCGCGTCCCGCGCGGACTAACATTTCGCCATGGCCTCGAATCCGGTGCATGCCGTCGCCCTCTCCCGCGCCGCGCGCCGCGCATTTGCCGACCTAAACACGGATCACGCGGCAACGCTCGGTGGCATCCCCGCGGCCAGGCGGCTGGCCATGGTCTGCGAGTTGGCCGATTTCGCGCGCGAAAGCTATGCGGTGCAAGCGCGAATGGCGCGGCCCGACGCATCGCCGGACGACATTCGAGCCGACATTGTTCGGCGAATGAGACTGCGTGATCGCACCTGAGCCGCGAAGCTATGCGGACTTCGTCGCTGCGGTGGTCAACATCCTCGAACACCGCGAAATTCCGTACGCCATAGCCGGATCACTGGCGAGCGGTCTTTACGGCGAACCGCGCACCACTTTGGATGTGGACCTGACGATCCAACTCAAGGCGTCGCAGGTCGAGAACTTGGCATCGGATGCGCGGGAGCTCGGACTAGAGGTGGATGATCTCGCGGTCCACGACCGACTTCGTCAAACCAACCCGCAATCCTTCAACGTCATCGATCCTGCCGCGGGCTGGAAGGCGGACTGTTATCCGCTGAGCGACGGTGAATATGAACGACTAGCCTTCTCGCGCCGCCGTCAGGTCGACTTTCCGCCTTCGGCCACTGGATCGCTGTGGGTTTATGCGCCCGAGGATGTCATCGTGTACAAGCTCATCTACTTCAAGATGTCGGACGGTATTTCGGTCAAGCATCTGCGCGATATCGCGGGCATGCTTGTCAACGTCGCCTCGATCGGAATCCGGTTAGACGAGGCATACATCGAACGATGGGCGGTACGGCACGATCTAGTCGATACTTGGGAAGAGCTGAAACGGGGTCGAGATAGCGGTTTTCGGGAGGAGTAGCCGGCCCATGAACCGCCCGTTGCCCAGCCGCCCTGTCCCCTTTCTCTCTCCCGACAGCCAGGGCTCGACAGGGCGTTAGGGGCCGTCAAGCAATAAGTCGCTCATGAACCTGGGGTTCACCCGCCAGGGCATGAAAAGAAGGCGGACGGAGCCTTATTTTCATAGCAGACCCACCAAAAGAGGGCGCATAGGCCCGCTTGGCCGCGCCATCTTGTTCTCCGACGCGGGCTAAGCCGGCGCCACCTCTCCCAATCGCAGCCTCATCCCGCGCAGCCCCCAATTCGGGTCATAGAAGGACGTGAACTCGTCGAAGGCTAGGCCGTCCGGGTCTCGACTCTCGAATCCGGCCCATGTGATGTAGGGGACGAGGTGCGAACGCCCGGTGACGATTTCGTGCTCGAGCGCGCGGGCCATCGTGCCGCCGGCATCCAGGAATCCGCTTGTTCGATAGATTTCCAGAAAGGTCTCGCGATCGTATTCGAGACGCCGGATCTCCGCCGTCCACTGGCCTCTGCTGCGCTCCAGCATGGCGTAACTCGCCCGCGGATCGCCGTCGAAAGAGAGTCCGACCGAGCCCGTGTTGACGACTAGCCGGTCGTCCGATGTCCGAACCATAGGGCGGTGCGTATGCGCGCAGACCACGACCGACGCTTCGATGCCTTCCAGAATCTCGCCCAGGTTCGCGTCCGCCGTCCACGGGCCGATGCCCTCGCGATTCGAGCGCGGGCTGCCGTGGACGACCATCACGCTCGCGTCCGAGCCGCTTCTAATTTCGAACGGCAGGCCGTGGGCGAAGTCTGACGCTTCGGCGTCGAGTTCTTCGGCCATCCATCGCACGCAGGGAGCGCAGATGCGGTCGGAGGTGGACGTTACTATGCCGCGGAGTAACTCTCCGGCGCGGACTTGGAGCAGCAGGTCCTCGTGGTTCCCGCGCGCGCCCCTGATGCCCGCGGCGCGGACGCATGCGACGACCGCGCTACCCTGCGGACCACGGCCGATCAGATCGCCGGCATGCAGCACCTCGTCGACGCCCTGGCGAGCGATGTCGTCGAGCACGGCCTCTAGGGCAGGCAGGTTGCCGTGGACGTCGGCCAAGATCGCGATTCGGGTCATGCTCGAAGGCTAGCAGCCGGGTTGGTTCAATCCAACGAAGATTGACACCACAAGATATGGTGGTGTGCTTGACATGAGACGACGACATGTTGTAGTCTGGGTCAATGTTCTTTGAACGAGGGATCGCGCGTCCGATTCTACTCATTCCGCGCTGCCGCGATCGATTCGCGGCCCGCGGACGGAATCGTGACGCAATTCCTTCCGCGGGGTGGCCAGCGCCTAGATAAGCGCTTCCCACCTCGCGACGGACCGGGCATACCCGGTCCTTTTTCTATCCACGACGGCGCCGATAACCCGGCCGCGCGTCCGAAAGGGAGTCGGAAGCATGCATAAGCTCAAGGTCGTAAAGCGGACCGGCGAAGTGGTGGATTTCGATGCGCGGCGCATCCACGCCGCCATTGACAAGGCGGTGAAGGCGACCGGGGTCAGATTGGAATCAGGGGTCGTCGATCGGATGGCGGAGGATGTGTGCGACGAGATCGCGCAGCGCTTCGTCGAATTCTATCCGAACGTTGAGAACGTCCAGGACATCGTCGAGAAGCACTTGATGCGCCACGAACTGTACGACGTGGCGAAGTCTTACATCCTGTATCGAGCCGAGCGCTCGAAGGTGCGCGAATCAGCCCGGCAGCAGGCCGTCGAGGATGCCAAGCTCGGCCGTTTGACCGTGGTCAAGCGCGACGGCCGAACCGTGCTTTTCAACGTCCGTGTCGTCGAGGAGGCGTTCCGCCGCGCTGCCGGCGAGTTGGCGCCCGATGTCGATGTCGATCTTCTGGTGCGCGAGGCGATCAACAACGTCTATGACGGGATTCCGACCAGCCGGATCGAGCAGGCGATGGTACTGGCTGCGACGGCCTTTATCGAGCGCGACCCGGCCTACGGGTTCGTCGCGTCGCGGCTGCTCCAGCAGCGGCTCTTCAAGCATGTGGTCGGGCGCTCGACGACTGGCGACGAGCACGGTTTGGCTTACTTACGCGCCTTCGGCGAGAAGCTACGCTTCGGCGTAGACCGCGGACGGCTCGACGCGCGCCTCCTTGAATTCGACCTCGACCGTCTCGCGCAGGCTCTCAGGCCTGAGCGCGACGCCGAGCTGCAATACCTCGGAATGCAGACGCTCTACGAACGCTACTTTCTGCGGGTTGACGACAAGCCGGTCGAGCTGCCGCAGACCTTCTGGATGCGCGTTGCGATGGGATTGTCCATCGAAGAGCCGGTCACCGAACGGGACGATAGGGCGATCGAATTCTACGAACTCCTTTCGCAGCGCCGCTACGTTGCCAGCACGCCTACGCTCTTCCACGCCGGCACAGCGCGCCCACAGCTTTCGTCCTGCTACCTGACAACCGTCGAAGACGACCTGTCTCAGATCTTCAAGAGCTATTCGGACAACGCGATGCTCTCGAAGTGGTCCGGCGGCATCGGCAACGATTGGTCCAACATCCGCGCCACCGGCGCCGCGATTCACTCAACCGGGGTCGAAAGCCAGGGCGTCGTTCCATTCTTGAAGATCGCCAACGACGTGACCATGGCGATCAACCGGAGCGGCAAGCGCCGCGGCGCAACGTGCGCGTACCTCGAAACGTGGCACTATGACATCGAGGACTTCCTCGACCTCAGGAAGAACACTGGCGACGATCGACGGCGCACGCACGACATGAACACGGCGAATTGGATCCCGGACCTTTTCATGAAGCGTGTCATGTCGGACGGGTCGTGGACCCTCTTTTCGCCGGAAGAAGTTCCGGACTTGCATGAGCTTTACGGCAGGGCGTTCGAAACGGCGTACACCGCGTACGAAGAGAGGGCGCGCCGAGGCGAGATCCGGCTTCACAAGACCGTGAAGGCGAAGGAACTTTGGCGCAAGATGCTCACCATGCTCTTCGAGACCGGGCATCCGTGGCTGACATTCAAGGACGCATGCAACGTCCGCTCGCCTCAGGATCACGTTGGGGTGATCCATTCGTCCAATCTCTGCACGGAGATCACGCTCAACACTTCGCCATCCGAACACGCGGTGTGCAATCTTGGCTCGATCAACCTGGGCGACCACGTTACCTCCGAAGGCCGGCTGGACGAAAATCGCCTGGCGCGAACGGTCCGATCGGCCGTTCGGATGCTCGACAATGTAATCGACATAAATTTCTATCCGACGGTCGAAGCTCGTGCTTCCAACATGCGACACCGGCCGGTCGGCCTGGGTGTGATGGGTCTTCAGGACTTGCTGTTCAAGCTCGATATCCCATTCCAAGATCCTCGAGCGCTCGAGTTGACCGATCGCACGATGGAGGTCGTCGCTTTCCACGCCATCCTCGCCTCCTCAGAGCTGGCCAAGGAACGCGGGGCTTATGGCTCTTGTTCGGGCTCGAAGTGGGATCGCGGCCTATTCCCGATCGACACTCTTGACCTGCTCGAGGCGGAACGAGGCGTGCCGATCGAAGTGGATCGGACTTCGCGGCTGGACTGGACGCCGGTCCGCGATCACGTCCGTGCGCACGGAATGCGCAATTCGAACGTGATGGCGATTGCCCCGACGGCGACCATCTCGAACATTGCGGGCTGTTTTCCATCGATCGAGCCGATCTACAAGAACCTGTACGTCAAGGCCAACATCAGCGGCGAGTTCACAGTGGTCAACACCTATCTTGTCGACGATCTGAAGGCCTTGGGACTGTGGAACGAAGAGATGCTCGAACGCCTCAAGTATTGCGACGGCGACGTATCGTTGATCCCTGAGATCCCGGAGGCCATGCGCGCGAAGTATGTCGAGGCATTTTCGGTCGATCCGATCTGGGGTCTCCGAATGGCGGCGGTGCGCGGGAAGTGGATCGATCAAAGCCAGTCGATCAACGTCTTCATGAAGGGCGCTTCGGGCAAGCTTCTGGGCGAAATCTACTCGGCGGCTTGGCGGATGGGCCTGAAAACAACCTATTACCTACGAACGCTCGCCGCGACCCAGATCGAGAAGTCGACGCTTGACGCCAAGAAGTACGGCTTCACGCAAAATCGCACGTACGATGCGATGGCGGCTGAGCCGGCCGCCGCGGAGCCGATTGCCGTGGAGCCGATTGCCGTGGCCGAGTATGGTACTTCGGCCAACGGCGTTGCTGTGGGCCTGCCCGCTCACGGCGCCCTTGGATCGTATCGCACTCCCGGATCGAGTGGCAGTGAAGGATCGAACGGTCAAGGTAAATTGAACGGATCCGGCGGTTCTGGCTTCGCTCCCAACGCATACAGCCCTGCGGCACTCACGATGCCTGCTTCTCTCGCTACGCCGGCGATATCCGCGGCGCCCGCGATGCCCATTACGCCCACAACGACCGCGATGCCTTCGGTGCCCGCGACGCCAACGGCGATTACTCGCGGCCCCGACTTATCCGGGATCAGGTCAGCGAATGAAGCATCGACGACTGTCTCGGATGATGGCGTGCGCATGTGCAGGATCGACGATCCGGATTGCGAGGCCTGTCAGTAGGGGCGGGTTTCAAACCCGCCCCTTCTCCAGAAGCCGTTAACCGCCGCTTGCGCATGGGTGGGTGCGAAGCAACAAGCAAGGACGTGAACCACGATGACGATCATCAACAATTCCAAGACCGATCCGAACAAGATCTTGCCGATCACATACTCGTGGGCGCGCGAGCACTACAAGAACGGTGTGGCGAACAATTGGACACCGGAAGAGGTGTCGATGCAGCGCGATGTCGAGCAGTGGAAGTCGCCGACGGCGCTCACGGACACCGAGCGCCGATTGGTCCTGTGGAATCTTGGATTTTTCTCCACGGCCGAGAGCCTGACGGCGAACAACATCGTTCTCGCTGTCTACAACCACGTGACATGCCCCGAGGCACGTCAGTACCTCCTTCGCCAGGCTTACGAAGAGGCGATTCATACCGACGCGTTCATATATTGCTGCGACACGCTCGGCCTCAATCCGGACGACATCTACTCGATGTACGACACGATCCCGTCCATCAAGGAGAAGGACGACTATGTCGTCGAACTGACGCAAGTCGTCTTCGATCCGAACTTCAGCACCGTCGGCGACGACAACATCCGCAAATTCATCCGCGACCTCGTCGGCTTCTACGTGATCATGGAGGGTATCTTCTTCTACGCGGGCTTCGCGATGATCCTCGGCTTGCGCAGGCAGAACAAGATGGTGGGGATCGGCGAGCAATTCGAGTACATCATGCGCGACGAAAGCCTGCATCTGGCGTTCGGCTGCGATCTCATCAATACGATAAGGGCCGAGAACCCTGGAGCCTGGACGCCGGACTTCTCCGATGAACTGGTCGGCCTGATCGAGCGCGCGGTCGAACTCGAAAAGATCTACGCCCGTGACGCTTGCCCGAGCGGCCTGCTCGGCATAAATCCGGATCAATTCTGCCAGTACGTGGAATATGTGGCCGATCGCCGGCTTGAACGCATCGGCCTTCCGCGCCGATATGGCGTGCGCAACCCGTTCCCGTGGATGTCCCAGTCGACCGACCTTTCGAAGGAAAAGAACTTCTTCGAAACGCGCGTTACCGAGTACCAGGTTGGCGCTGCGCTGGATTGGGATTGAGCGCCACGCTGGATTGGAATTGAGCACCTGGCTGTAGTGGGATTGAGGGCAGGCTGAGCCGATTTCGTAGCAATCCGTCGATCGCGTTCGATGTCCATTCGACGTGGCCAACAGAGAATGCCAAGGTCGCGCCGGCCGCCTTCCCCGAGGTCGTGATCGACCGTGCGGAGATCTTTCCACCGAAGTGAGGTGGGCGCCTGAGGCGATCGCGCCATGCGGCCACGCCCCTTCGCCCGCGACCATCCGCATCACCGATTCCCGCTATCATCGCCCGCCATGATGAGACTTCGCCGCTCAGACGCCCCTCCCGCGATGCCACGCGCATGATGCTCTACGCGGTCCTCGGAACTCTCGTTGTCGTCGGTGCGATGGTCTTCTGGTGGCTGCTCGAAGCCACCGAAGGCGCTTACCTCGGGCCGCGCGCCGTCCGCTGGGGTTACGATCGCTTCGCGCGGCGCTACGATCGGCGCAAGGCCTTCGACCTCGGCGAGGACGTCGAGGACCTCGGTCTACCCCTCTTCACCCGGCTCGACGCCGCGTTCGGTCCCAAATCGCGTGTCCTCGATGTCGCGACCGGAACCGGCCGGTTGCCGCTCGCGCTCCTGACCATCCCATGGTACGAAGGCGAGGTCGTCGGGATCGACATCTCGGAGCCCATGCTCGACATCGCGCGCGAAAAGCTTGAGGCGATCGGCGCCTCCGAGCGGGTCACGTTGATCCGGGACGGCGCGGCGCCGTTGCCCTTCGGTGACGAAGCGTTCGAAGGCGCGGCGCTCGTCGAGGCCCTCGAATTCCTGCCCGATCGGTGGGAGTCGATCGACGAGTTGAAGCGGGTGCTCCGGCCCGGCGGGTGGCTACTCGTCACGAATCGCATAGGCGGCGGCGCGTGGCTCATGCCCGGTCGGACCGAGCGGACGAAGGCGCTGGAGGCCCGGCTTCGACGGATGGGGTGGGCGAACGTGGCATCGAGTCGTTGGACAACGCTCTATGATCGTGTGTGGGCGCGAAAGCCGGGCGGCGATATCGACAGCGATCGAGCGGGATCATCGTAGTCGCCGAATCAAATGGGCCGATCTAAGGCCGCCGCTCACCCTAATCGCATCGCGATCCGGTCCGCGACTAGAGCCCTTGGCCGAAATGCCCTCGCGCCGACAACGCTCGGACCGGCCACTCTTAGATCGAAAGCACCATCGGCCCCAGAGCCGTGATCGCCACCGTGTGCTCAAATTGGGCCGAAAGCGCGCCGTCCTTGGTCACGACCGTCCAGCCGTCGTCCAACAGCACGCAGTCCGGTGTGCCCACGTTGATCATCGGCTCGATCGTGAAGACCAGACCTTCTTCCAGGAAAAGGTCGTCGCCCGGTTGGCCTGTGATGTGCGGAACGGAAGGCGGCTCGTGTAGATCACGGCCGATTCCGTGGCCGCCCCAAGCGCTGACCACGCTATAGCCATTGCGCACGGCGTGGCGCTCGATAACCGACGCGATGTCGCGTAGCCGCCGTCCAGCGTGCGCCGCATGGATGCCGCGCTGCAGACATTCGCGGGCTGCCTCGAGGAGTCGGGTGGCCTCGTTGGAGATCGTGCCGACTGGGTAGGTCACGCATGCATCGCCGCACCAACCGCCGTGCCTGAGGCCGATATCGATCGCGATGATATCGCCCTCCGCGAGCACTCTGCCGTCAGGTAGGCCGTGACAGATCTCCTCGTTGATCGAGGCACAGATCACCCCTGGGAAGGGCGGATGCGTCGGCGGACTGCCGCGATAGCCCTTATAGAGCGGTTTGGCGCCTCGCTCCAAAATCATCGCCTCGACCATTGAGTCGAGGTCGCTCAGCTTCACGCCCGGCTTGATTGCGTTCTCGAGCGCCGTGAAACACTCGGCCACCAGATGCCCTGCCTTGCGCAATCCCTCGATCTCGGCCGGGGACTTGAGGATCGGTTGTTGATGGTCCGCCGACCTGCCGGCCCGGCGCCGAAACCGCCTACGCGAATGGCGGGTCACGGCGTGATCCGATAGGTTTGGGGAAAGACTGGGGGATTGGGCGGCTGGGATTGCGGCGAAGGTGTGATCTGCATGTTCGGAAGTATAGGATGAGCGACGGCGATCCGACTACCGAAGTGATCTATCCATCGGCTACCGTTGACGTTGTACCTATCTACGAAACGCGTTCGGTCGGAACGCAATGAGTTTGAAAAAAGGTGGCGAGGTCATCGTATCGAGGACTGGCTAGTGATGCGGTTATCGACTCGAAGAACCACCCCACGCTGTCAGAACCTTTGCCGGGAGGTGTCGACGTGCGGAAATCTGTGTTATTAGCGCCGCTCGTCATCGTCGCAGCGGTGGCCGTCTACGCCGGTCGCGGCATGAGCGGCGGCGGCGAGACTGTGTCGGAGAAACCGCCTGAGCGTTTTCAGGTGCGGCTTTCCAGCGTCGATTCAACTATTAGAGCCGAGGGTCCGCTGGAGCCTGCTGCTTCCTCAGAACTGTCGTTCCCATATGCGGGCAATGTATCGGAAGTGCTCGTAGAGCTCGGCGACACGGTGGACGCCGGTCAGACGTTGTTAAGACTCGATTCTGTCGAATTGCGCTTGGCAGTCGCCGCGGCGGAAGCCACCGTTCGCCAAGCTGAGGCGAACGTCAGCCTAGCACAACTCAACCTCGAGACGCTCACGAACGGTTCGAGCGAGGCCGACTTAGAGGACGCCCGCGAGAGTGTTGCACGGGACGAAGCGCAACTGGACAATGCTGTGGCGCAAGCTGATTTGGCCCGCCTCAAATTGGATCAATCCACGCTGACCGCACCTTTCGCCGGCACTGTGATGGAGATCAGCGCTCAGCCCAATGTGTCGATCGGGGCAGGCGAAACCGCCGTGACGATCGCGGATCTCGCCCAGCTTCAGGTCGAATTGCTGGTCGACCAGAAGAACATCGCGCGTGTCGCCGTCGATAGTCCGGCCCGGATTAGTGTAAGCGCCTCCCCTTTCAGGCTCCTAGAGGGCCGCGTTCTGAGCGTCGCGCCAACGCCGAAAGAAGTGGCCGGCGAAGTTCTCTATCCGGTGACCATCGGCACTGAGACGAAAGGTGTGCCACTCCGCGCGGGGATGACGGCCGATGTCACGATAGTAACATCGCATAAGCTGCCGACGATAACCATTCCGTTGCGCGCCGTGCGCTCCGGAGCTGGGAGGAACACAGTCGAGATCATTGCGCGTAGCTCCCTGCCAAAGGAAGCGCGCGGTGCGACAGTCTTCGCCGGCTTCGGCATGTATGGCGGCTTCGGTCCGGGCAACGAAAAGTATGGCGGCTATGGCCAGGGAAGTGACGACGTCGAGGGCGCCGACCAGGAGAACGATGAGTTCGGCGGCTTCGGCCAAGGGAGTGGCGACTTCGGCGGCTTTGGAGCAGGCGAGACATCGGAAGCTGCCGACGGACAGCCTGACGTCGGCGCCGCTGATCGCCGGAACACACCGGGTGCTCCGAGTTGGCCGTGGGGCGGATCGTGGGGCGATCCTTGGGGTTGGCACGCCGCCTTCGCCGAATTGCCGACCCTCGAAGAACTCGGCAGCCAGCTGGACGGACTCCCAACCAGACTCGTCGAGGTGTCGCTCGGTCCCATCGATGGAAACGATGTCACAGTGCTCGAAGGTCTGTGGCACGGCGACATCGTGATCATCCCCCGCGCTTTGACTGCCGCCGGAGAGTGATCGCTTCGCCTATCATGCGGTAAAGTCGGTGCCCAACTTCAATCCTCGCAATACGCCTTCACCGCGTCCATGTCGGCTTCGAGCGCACTCCTTATCGCCGACATGACGAATGGGTTCATCAGGCGCGCCATCAACTTGTGAGCTCGCGCTTCCATCACCATCTTGAGTTCGGTGAGCCCGTTCGAGGTCGGCGAGACGGTGAAGACGGTGTCCCAAACGGTCCCGTAGGAATCGGACACGATCCGGACGAGCTTCTTATCGACACACTCGGTTATCTCGAGCTCCGTGGAGACTGCCTTGCCCTTCATCACGCGCGTTTCGCGGAAACGCGTGCCCACGCCGGACTTCTCGTCGGACAGGAATTCGATCTTCACGATATGGGGGATGGCTTGTGAGAATTGCTCGATCCGCGCGACGGTTCTGAAGACCTCGTCGGAAGGAGCATCGATGGTTCGGATGACGGTCGCGCCGGGCATGCTGTCTCCTCATACGCTTATCTGCGGGCCGTTTGGAAGTCGGGCACAAGTGCGGCTGATCGATCGGATCAGCACGGCGTGCCGGTCGGTGGCCCAATGGTGCCGCGAAGGGCGCCGGGCGTCGAATCGCGCGACCTCTATCGACGAGGGCAGTCGTATCGCGCAATCAGTCCCCGCTGTAATCCACTTCCATCACGTGGGCCCTCCGTCCGGCAAAGAAGAGCATCACGGCCGCAAGGCCCAGCAGTCCCGGGATGGCGAGAATCGGCGGCGCCGGCTCGACCGGAATGCCGATGAAGCCCATATCGCGCGGTATCGGTATAAGCCCGGACAGGTAGTAGATCACACTCGTCTGGCGCAGTGGCGGCGGCAGGAAGATGTTGAGAGACTCCCACCATAGAACTACGAGGGCGGGGATGATCGGATTCTTAGCGAGCATGCCGGCCAGAAGGAAGACCGAGCCGTAGCCGAGACATGCCAGGGCCGTCACCCCGAGGTAAGCAAGCGTGTTCGTCAGGCCGGGGCCCGAAATGAAGTGTTCCGACGCCGCTGCA
Organism: Anaerolineae bacterium; assembly: GCA_038913135.1. Classification (GTDB taxonomy): domain Bacteria; phylum Chloroflexota; class Anaerolineae; order Epilineales; family Epilineaceae; genus JBCLES01. The sequence goes on along the minus strand of JBCLES010000029.1, from coordinate 18,005 downwards.
AGGCCGTACGGCGGGTATATCAAAAGGCGTGTTATCAGGGTGGCGCCCCCGAAGAGCAGCGACGTGAAGAGAACGCCGGCGGCGAACTTACCCGCCGCGATTACGTCGCGGCGCACAGGCGTCAGAAAGTAGTAATGGAGCGTGCGGTCCATCATTTCACCGCGGAAGAGGTTGATGAAGACGATCACGCAGCCGAAGAAGATGCACAGCCTGAGAATGAGCGCCTCGAAGAGTCGAGCATACACTTCCTCTTCGCTCGCCAGGCTCAAGCCCATTTCCTCTTGGAACAGCATTTGGACGAAGGCCTTTGCGCCCAGAAGTAGGACCGGAGCTAAGGCGAGCAGCCACACTCCCCAGGCCCTGCGACCGCGGAAGTAGTGATGAAATTCCAAGCGCATGACCCCGAGAAGTTGGCGCCACCAAGCGCCGACCAAAGGGCCGTCCGCCAGCTCAGATCCGTTCGAGACATGAGCGCTCACGCTTCCTCCCTAGCTGATTCGATGAGATATCCGTAGACCGCCTGAACGTCATCGTCCGCCGGCGCCACCGACGTGATCTCCAGTCCCTCGGCCAAGACAATGTCGCCGAGGGTTAGGAAGAAACGATCGGCGCTACGGGTGCGGACAAGCAGGCCGCGCCCGTCCTCGTGGACCTCGGCGCTCACGACGTGCTCGTGTTCGAAGATGCGGCGTGCGAGAGCGCCCGGGTTATCGACGCGCACGGCGACTCCAACGGGATGCTCATCGTCCATATCCTCGCGCACGTCGCTGATGCCGCCTTGGGCGACCACGTAACCGTCCTTCATCAGGACGACCGAGTCCGACATCATGTCGACCTCGTGCAGGATGTGGCTAGAGATGATCACGTGCTTGCCTACGTCGGCCTGACGGCGAAAGAGCTGGATCATCTCGGCGCGGGCCATCGGGTCGAGGCCGTTGAGAGGCTCGTCGAGCACAAGAACGTCGGGGCCGTGGGCGATCGCTCCGGCCAACTTCACCCGCTGACGCATGCCCTTCGAGTAACCGGCCACCTTACGTTTCGCACTATCGGTCAGCCCTACCATTTCGAGCGCGTCCCACGCCATGGTGTCAGCTGCAGTCCGGCTATGTCCTGCCACTTCGAGGAACGCGCGAACGAAGCCGATGCCAGTCGCTCCTCGCGGGAAGCTGTCGAATTGCGTGCAATAGCCGACCCGGCGCATCAGTCGCTCCGGCGACGAAGGCGGCTCGCCGAGCACGCTGATTTGGCCGCGAGTTGGTCGAAGAAGTCCGGTCATGAGGTTCATCAGCGTTGTCTTGCCGGAGCCGTTCGGCCCGACGAGGCTGGTCACGCCCGGTCGGATAAGCAGTTCCACCCGATTTACGCCTAAGACTTCACCGTAGAACTTCGAGACGTTGTCAAAGCGGATCGTGTCGTCGATTGGCATCAGCGCACTGCCTCATATGCCCGCGTTCGCCACAAAAGGAGGCCGAAGAAAATCGCGCACAGGCAGAGCACCATCATCCACGCAGCCTCGGCCGGCAAAGCGCTACTTATCCCGAAGAGCCCGCCTTCTGCCTCAGGTCCGAACAACGATGTCCAGACCTCCTCGATCAGCTGCAGCGGCGACACAAGCAGTCCCCACGGTGTGCGGCCGGGCTGGTCGAGTTGGAAGATCACGTTGATCCACACCGCGACCCCGTTCGAGACGAATGCGATCGCCATCATCGTTCCCCTCGCTACGAGCGTGCGCCGGACGATCGCCGAAATCGACAGAGTGAACAGGCTGAGAATGAGCATCCAGACCCAACTGCCCACGAAGAAAGCGTAAGCGATCCGGGCATTCTCAGCCGCCCAGCCGGGTCCCGCGAGCGACGCTTGCAGTCCGAACAGGAGCAGCGCCGGAACCCATGTGATGAGCGATAGCGGCGCGAAAAGCACGAGCAGCTTGCTCAGCACGTACTCGAGCCGCGTGATCGGCCGGGACAGGTAAAGGGGCAGCGCGTTGTTCTGCAGATCGCGCGCGATGAGCGGCGGACCGGCCAATAGCGCGATGCCGAAGCCGATGATCGCCTGGAGCCAGAGCAGCCGGTTGAAGAAGGCCGCGTCGATGCTGATCAAATCCCCGAGATCGATGTTGAGCTGCGTGATAGCGCCCGTGTTGTGATGGAGGTAGATCATCAACCCCCATGCCACCGGCAAAACGAAGCCGATAGCGAAGACGATCAAGACCAGCCGCGACGACCAAAGCTCACGCCACGCGTAGCGCGGGATCACCCAGAGCCGGGCAAGCTGACTGGTCAGGGGTCCATCATACGGACGAAAAGCCGTGTCGCGGAGCGTGCTCATGTCTCACTCGTTATCGAGGCGCTCGGGACCGTCTCTGCCGCGTTCCCGATCGATGCGATCGGTACCCCCATCGCCCTCAGGAAGATGTCGTGCAGAGAATCGCGCCGGTAGCTCAAGCGCCTGATCTGAACCTGCTGTTCCGCGGCGACCTCGTAGAGTGCGCGCACCTTGAAGTCGCCCGGCATAATGATCTTCACGCCTCGCCGGCTTGTGACCGCGACGTCACAGCCGAGCTCGCTGACCGACGTGGCGAAGCGCTCTACATCGCCACGGATCTCGACTTCGATGAAGTGCTGATTCGAGCGCCGCTCTGCGGCAAGGTCGCAGTGGACCGCGATCGCGCCGTCCTTCAAGATCAGGACGTCCTCGCACGTAGCCTCGACGTCGTGCAGCAAGTGTGACGAAAGAACGATGGTCACACCGCTGTCACGAATGTCGCGGATGAGCTTGATCATCCGGATCCGCGCCGCGGGATCCAGTCCGTTTGTCGGCTCGTCCAGGAAGAGCAACCGTGGGCCGTGAACGATCGCTTGCGCGAGCTTCACTCGCTGCTTCATCCCCAGCGAATAGGTTCCGACCGGTCGGTACCGTGCTTCACCCAGCCCGACGTTGATGAGCGCTTCGTGCGCCCGTTCCAAGGCGACCGCCGTCGGCAGACCTGAGATTTCGCCCAACATCCTTACCTGGCGTACGGCGGAAGCGTCGCCAATGTAGGCGTCGCGCTCGGGCATGTAGCCGATCTCGCGCCGGATAGCCTTAGCGGCACTTCGATCTCTGATGTCGAGCCCAAGGACGTAGGCCGTACCTTTTGAAGGTGGGTGAAAGCCTAGCAGGGTGTGGATGAGCGTCGTCTTGCCCGCCCCGTTCGGCCCAAGGAGCCCGAGTGCGCGGCCCGATAAGGTGACGTCAAGGTCACGCAGGATTGGGCGCCCACCGAGGTGAACGCCCAATCCCTCGAGCGCGATGACCGGTCGGTTCCCGGTCAAGTTCGCGCGCGTATCGATCACTGCGATGCGCCCTCGAGGCCCGCATCGAAGGCGTCAGGAAGCTCATCGACCCCGTTGTGCATCTCCTCGAAGATGCCCGGCATTCCGGACATTCCCTTTAGGCCGAAGAGCGTGCCAAAGCCGAACGGACTTTGGTCGGCTGTGCCTGCGAAGCGCAAAGCGTCCGGTTCCACCCAGGCGTAGAAGAGCGAGGGACCTAGCGAGCCGGCGAGATCGATCGAGCTGCCGAGCGCCGACTCCCCTTGCTCTTCCGCGAAGCGCGCCGCCTCCTCGACCAACCCGCCGACGTTCTGCCACGCGACAGCCGAGAAATCGATCTCACTGCCGATCGGGAGCGCCTTCACGAAATCCGCGGACGTACCCAGATTGACTCCGGAATCACGCTGGCGGATCGCCGCATCGACCAACGCCGGGCTCGGCGCGGCGATCAGGTAACCGTCGGCGTAGGTGTAGTGGACAGCCGGTCGGAATTCGAACCCTTCGCCGTCCACTCCGCTTTCCACGTCGAACGTGATCGACCAACTCGGCCGATCGCCGATCGTACCGGCGACGAGGGCGAGCGGCGGAGTGCTGGGGTCGATTTCGGGCGCGTGCTCCATCGCACTTGTGTTGAGTTCGTCGACAATCCGTTCGAGAGCGATCTGAAGCGCATCGGCATCGTAAACCTCGATGGCCGCACGCCACGACGGGCGCGGCAGGACCGGACCGTCCAGCGCGAATGCGACCTGACCGCCGAGCGAAGAGGCCACGTCGGAGAGCAGCTCTTGACTCAGAGCAAGTTCGGGCTCTAGCGCGGCTTCGGGTTCGGCTTCTGCGATTAAGCCGAAGAGAGACTCGACGATCTGCTCCGGTCGCTCCATGATCACGGCAGTCGCGGCATGTGCGTTGGGCGAGATGAATTCCAACCCGCTCAGCGCCGCCGGCTCGCCCAGCCACGCCGCTGCGCCGACCCGCCTTTCACGATACGTCAGGCCGGCTTCCATCTGCGACCGACCGTCACGCGTGACCTCTGTGACGATAAGTTGGCGTGCCTCCGACAGCCCGACGAGATCCGGCGCGCCCACTTCGGCAAGCGCCTGATGCAGCGGATCGAGTCGCTCGATATCGAGCGCGAAAACCCAATCCACGCCGTCGTCATACGCCTCGACGATCCGGGTCCGGAAGTCGCCGTCAATGCCGGTCTCACCGCCTGCGAGGCGGGCGAGCGTCGCTAGCGACGGCGATGCGATCAGCAAGCCGTCGGAGATCCAAAGGTTGAGCACGTCTTCGCCAACAGCCTGCGTGAGACCTTCCTCGACGACGTCGGGATCGGCCGCTGCTTCACCGTCCGCTTCAGGTGTTTCACCGCCACCGATCACGGCGGCGTCGACCGCGATGACGGGAAGTTCGGCCAGTTCGACGATCGGATTCTCGATCCACTTGATCGGCAGCTCCTCGCCTTCCACCCCGTCGCTGATCTCGGCCACTCCAGCCTCGACCGCTGCGCGGAAGGCGTCGGCGTCCCGCATCTCTGCGAGCACAAGCGGCATGTCCGGCTCACCATCCGCACCGAAAGCGAAAGCGACGACTATCTCGTCGCCCAAGGCATCGCCGGCCGAGCCTAGGCGCTGGATGAGCGAATCAAGCTGGGCCGCCTGCTCCGGATCGTCGAAGCTCTCGCCCCACCACTCGGTCAAGGAAGCGCTCTCAGCGACGCGCTGCCGGAAGAGCGAATACGATTGGTCGATGGTCTCGCTGAGGTTGGGCATCGAAACGAACGCGGCCGTGTCGGCCGGCACGGCATCGAGAAGGGCCGAAGCCGTGCGCGGCGCAGGCATCTCGACGGTCGCGTCGATCTCTTCCCCAAGTGCGCGCAACTCTTCGAGGATTCTAAGCCAGCGCTCTTGATCCCTGCTCCAACTGATCTCGTCTTGCATCGCGATGTGGGATAGCGATGGGTTGGTGGAGACTTGCTGACCGGGAAGGAGCACGGTGCGTTCGCCTGAATGGTCGACTCGGACCTCGCCTTCGAGCACCGCGACGCGCGAGCCCTTAGTTCCATGCCGGACTGAGAAAATCGTGCCCGTCACCGAGACGACACATTCGTCGGTAGCAACGAACAGTCGCCCATCGCGCTGGGGGGCGGCCTGGACGATGATGTTGCCGCGATTCAGGCGAATGGCCCGCCCGTTCCAGCGGGTTGCCAACGAAATCTCGGAGCGCGGGGCGAGTTCGATGATAGAGCCGTCATTCAACTCGATGACCGCACCGCCATCACGCGAAGCGAGCAGACGCTCGCCCGGTCGTATGGCGGCGCCGTCCGCGAGGGCTTGACCGTCGTCGCCGACTCGGTAGAGCGCGCCGTCGATCGTATCGACATGCGCCAGGATGCGTTGGGGCATCAGAGTATCGCGTCCGAAGAGCCATCCGCCGGCCGCCAGCACCACGGCGGCGGCCGCCGCGGCAGCCCAGACAGGCCTGCGCCGCAGCCGAAGGGGAAGAGGAAGGGTGGCCGGCCTAGCCGACACCAGAGGCACGCCGTTTCGCGCAGACTCTACGGCCTTGCGGAATGCTGAGTTCGCCGCGATCCGATCGGCTACCAACATGGTCTTGGCCGCAGACAGCGTGCCGTCCAGGTATGCGGGAATGAGGGCGGCGTAGTCGGCGTCGGTGACGAGAGGGAGCTCGGCGTTTATCGCCTCGCTCACAAACGTCCACGAGCGCTCGCCGGACGCTCTAATTTCTTCTGCGCTCGGCACGTCGCTGCTCGCAGCGCCGATCGCCCGATCGAGCAGGACGTCGTGCTCATCTGGAGCCGCATTCATTCGGTCGATAGCGTTTTGATCCATGGGGTCTTTCTCCTTTCTCGGTCGGTCGGCCATCAGCCGCCGGCCTCTTCGGCGAGCGCGCGCTTGAGCTGCGTGCGCGCCCTGTGCAGGCTTACGCCGATACTGCTCTGGGATATGCCGAGCAAGTCGGCGATCTGCCGATTCGTGAATCCTTCGAAATAACGCAGAGTGAAGATCTCGGCGGTGCTCGGATGAAGTGCCGCTACAGCCCGGCGGAGGCGATCGCGCAGCGCGCCATCATCAACCGACTTTGGCCCGCCGGACTCCGCGGAGGACTCAACGGCCCGCGCGACTTCGAGCGAGAGCGCGGGTCGCCGCCCGCGCAGCCGGACGAGGTCGAGCGCGGCATTGACGGCGGAGCGTTGTAGATAACCGCCCGGGTTCATTACGCCGTCGAGCGGCCTGTCTGAATCGAAGGTCGAATCTGAACGATCCCCACCCTTCGATCTCGCCCCTTCGTCCGCTGAGTCGTCGGCTCCACCGCGCGCTAGGCGCAAGAAAATTGTTTGTACGACATCCTCCGCGTCTTGAAGGTTGCCTGTTATGCGATGCGCAGCACGGAGTACGTCGGCGTGATAAGTCGAATACAGCCCGCGAAGCGATCGCGTGTCGGCACCTCCCGAACGTTCGGCGGCCAGGTTCGAAGCCGAGACTTCGGTTCTGGGACCTGTGAACGTTGGGCCGGTGCGGATCAACGAGTGCACGTCCTCCTCCTGGGCATCCGATACGTCGGCGCCCCGATCCGGACGCCGCTCACTCAAGACGACGCTCTGGTGTGTGATGCATTAACAGGGCGCTCCTTTTTGCTATCACCAGGCTTGCGCACCAGGGTGGCGGTCCGGCCTGGCGCGATCAACTTCCGTACGGCTAATCCCGCCTGAATGTTGTCGTCGGCGGGCAACAATTTCATGACCGTAGTCGGCTGAATTCTGTCACACTTTAATACGGAAGCACGTTCAGGTCTGATAGACTCACAGGGGTCGAAGCGTGATTTCATTGTTACGCTTTGCGTCGACACTCGAATTCACGGTCCGATATCCCCCTATCGAGCCTGCGCGCCCCCGTCCGGTTGCGCGCTGAACTTAATCTGGAGGTCATGGACATGAGACTGAAATTCCCCCCCCTGTTTTCCTCGCCGCCGGCCCGCTTCCGCAGACTAGGAGCTCTAACCTACGCGATCGTCGGCGGGGCATTGCCCGTCGGACTCCTGCTGCTCGTCGGCACATCGACGGCGCTCGCGCGACCTGACCCCGGCGACGGCGTATCGACCGGATCGGTTCGCGAACAGCTTCAGCCGACGTCGACTGTCACGATGACCCCGACCGTCACCGGGACGGCCACGATAACGACAACGCCGACGCTCACGACGACCCCGACTCTTACACCGACGATGACCGTGACGCCGACCATGACAGTTACCCCGACGGCCACGGTGACCACGACGGCTACGATTACGACTACGCCGACGATTACAACAACCCCGACCATCACCACTACGCCTACGATCACGACGACCGCGACGGTGACCGAGACCCCAACGTCGACCATCACCCCGACGGCCACGGGTACGGTGACCACGACGCCGACGACTACTCCGACATCCACCGCAACGCCGCCGCCGCTGCCGTCGAACCTCGCGCTGCCGTATGGCGCGAACAACTACGATGAGCAACCCGGCGATGTCGCAACGGGTATCCAGATCCAGAATTTGTCGGATTCGAGCGCGATAACCTTCGACCTGACGCTGTATGACGGCATGGGCAACGAGGCGTTCTCGATCTCGAAGGCGGCTGCGCCGGGTGGTGCGCCTAACGTCTACCTGCCGACGCACGGACTGCATCACGGCCTTCCGGCAGGCGTCTACTCGGCGCTCGTAGATGCGGACGGACCCATTGGCTCAATCGTCCGAACGGACTGGAACGACACCGGTGCGGCCGGAATCTACAGCCACCCGTCGGTCTCCGACACGGTGGCCGTGCCCTGGGTGGTCCGTTCGATAGACGGTGAAAGCTCGATCGTCAGTATCCAGAACGCGGGCGATGAGCCTGCGAGCGTTATGGCAAGCGTCTACCGGCGTGCAATTTCGCCCACGCTCGTCGCCAACATCGGTCCGTACATGCTGGAGCCGGGCGCGGCGACGCGCATTCGTCTACAGACCGAATCCGAGTTCATCAGCGCGGGCTCATTCGAAGGCTGGATGAGCGTGACGTCGGACGGTCAGCCGCTCGCGGTACAGAGCTTTGTGCGCGTCGACGCCGGCCAACACACGATTCAAGGCATGTACGCCTTCGAAGGTGTTCCGATGGACCAAGCGAGCGACAGGCTCCTTGTGCCGCTCTTCCGCTCCGGTCAGCGCGGGATTGTTACGACCGATTCCCTTGATACCCGTATCGTCGTCGCCAATCCCTTCGACGAACCGGCGGACGTGAACGTGGAATATCGAGGCTCGTCCGATCCGAAAGCGTCGGCTGCCTGCAACGGCGGAACCTTCAATCATGGAGAAGTGACGATTCCGGCGTACGGCGTCCACATCTTCGATCAGTCGCGGGCACCCGGGGCGGGTCACGACATTCCGCTCGATTGCTTCGGCACGGCGATCGTCCAGACGGCATCATCGGACCAGCGCGTTATCGGAGTGGTCCTAGACTCTACGAACGGCAACGAGCTGCTTTCCGCCTTCGGTGCGCTGCCGGCATCCGCGGCGGCCGGGCGTGTGGCATTGCCGCTTATCCGGCGCGCGCATTTCAACCTGACGACCGGCATCCAGGTGATGAATGCTTCGGACGAGACCGCGACCGTGAACATCGCCTTCTCTTCGACAAACTCGACGACGGATGTGTCCTCGCCGATCCTGGGTTGCACGGTGTGCACGCAGAGTGTCGCGCCGTGGGACTCCTACACATGGTGGCCGGGAGCGATCGCCGCGATTCCGGACGGAACGTTCGGATCCGCGACCGTGACGAGCGGCAGCCCCGTGGTCGTCCTTGTCAACGACTATCCGCTTTTGTCGCATATCGATCCGGCGACGTACATCGGTATCCCGGCGCAACTCGGGTCAGGGTCGTTTTCGTCGCTCTTCGCTCTGCCGATCGCACGCTGATTCTTCGGCGGACCTGCCCCTGCCCGGGCGGGCCAGCCGAGCGGTGATGAGTTGGTTTCGACAGGGCGGTCGCGTTTCGCGGCCGTCCTGTCGCCATGTCGAGTGAGAGCTACATCGATGCCAGGTTTCTCCATGAGTTCCGTTAGTCGCCGTCGGATAGCTCTTCTCGGATTCGGTGCCGTTGGACAAGCCTTCGTCCGGCAAGTCGTCGATTCGCGGGGCGCGCTCATGGAACGCCGCGGAATCGAGGTTGACGTAATGGCGATCTGCGATCGAAGCGGGGTAGTTCGCGGTCGACGCGCCGGCCAGGCCGGATTGTCGTCGTCGTCGAGGTCGGCCGCGGTTCGGGCCGGGAAAGATCAGTCGAATTCGGGCGAGTTCGCCCCCGTGGAGCCGCTGGACGACGAGATCCTCTGTGACTTGGTCGAACACAAGGCGGCCGGCGTCGAACTGGCAGCGCATGAGCGCGGTGAAGAGTGCGGCGGCGCAGCGGCGATCGTCTCGGAATTGCCCTTTGACGCGATCATTGTCGATTGCACGGCCACGGCCGCTGTCACGCCGACTCTCCTAGCCCATCTCGACCGAGGCGGCGCAGTAGTCCTCGCCAACAAACTGCCGCTGGTAGGAACGCTCGATGAGTATGATGCGTTCGAAAGTGCAGCCGCGGAGGGCCGCGCCGCTTGGGAAGCGACGGTCGGCTCAGGGGTGCCCATCATCGCCGCGCTCAGGCGCATGATCGACGCGGACGATATCGTATCGCGCATTGAAGGCACGTTCAGCGGAACTTTGAATTTCGTTGCGACCGAACTCCGGCAAGGCCGGGCTTTGAGCGAGATCGTGGCCGAAGCGCGCGCCCTTCGCTTCACAGAGCCTGACCCGCGCGCGGACCTTGGCGGCTTAGATATGGCTCGCAAGGCGCTTATCCTAGCCCGGATGCTCAGCTGGAAGTTGGACCTCGACGACGTCGGCATCGAAGGGCTTTACCCGCGCTGGATGGACGCTATGGACGTCGAGGAGTTTATGGCGGCGTTGCCGGGTCTCGACGCAGAAGTCAGGGATCGCGTGGAGGCCGCGGGCTCGCGCGACGCTGTCTTCCGACACATCGCGACAGTCGCGGATGGCAAATGCTCGGTCGGCCCGGCCGAAGTGCCGGTCGACAGCCCTCTCGGCCGTCTAGTCGTGACCGACAACTTGGTCACGTTCAACTCTCGCTGGTATGACCCTACGCCACTGATCATCCAGGGGCGCGGAGCGGGGGTTGACGCGACGGCGGCCGGTGTGCTTGCGGATGTGGTGGCGATCGCCGTTAGCCAAGGGCACGAGCTTTGAGTAGGGCGAGTACTCCGCCTCACTGGAAAAGTCAGGTGGCGAGAGCGCGGATACATTCGCGGCCGAACCTGACAGAATTCAGTTCGGCGGAATATTAAGGTAGGATCGCATGAACCTGTAGCCATCAGCACCCGTTGACCGCCCACAACACGACGCCCATAATTCCCCGCCTGTAAAGCCTGACCCATGGAGCACTACATGCCGAGCGGACCGGACGGGCGCATCCCGCTCGTCGCCGGCAATTGGAAGATGCACAAGACTATTTTCGAGGCCGTTTCGCTTGCGCGCGATACGGCCGCGATCGCCGTTTCCGTAGGCGACGCCGTCGAAGTATTGGTCGCGCCGCCGGCCACCGCGCTCGCGGCCGTCTCCGGGGTCGCTGCCGAGGTTGAGGGACGCTTGCTCGTCGGTGCCCAGAACGGGCATTGGGCTGATCAAGGGGCGTTCACTGGCGAATTGAGCATGCAGATGCTGGCTGAGCTTGTCTCCTTCGTCATCGTAGGGCATTCCGAACGCAGGGCGCTCTTCGGCGAGACCGATGCGGACGTCAATCGCAAGTTGCACGCCGCCTTCGCCGCCGGGCTCGTACCGATCGTCTGCGTTGGCGAAACCGAGGCCCAGCGCGACGTGGGGCGCACGGATGAGGTCGTCATCGAGCAGCTCGACGCGGCTACGGACGGTCTGTCGACTGAAGAGGGCGGCCGTCTACTAGTCGCCTACGAACCGGTTTGGGCGATCGGAACCGGTCGGGCGTGCGACGCTTCGGAGGCAGGACGAATTTGCGGCCTGATCCGTGCGCGGCTCGCGGAGCGGTTCGGACTCAAGGCCGGCGCGGCGGCCCGAATCCTTTACGGCGGCTCCGTGAATGCCGACAACGCGCCGGATTACTTCGCGTCAGAAGAAGTCGACGGCGCTCTGGTCGGCGGCGCTTCGCTAAGCGCGGAGGCTTTCGGTCCGATAGTCCGCGCCGCGGTGCCGAGCTGAGGCGGGCGCGACATCGAACATCAATTACGCCTTTCCAGTGATCACCGATTAGATCGATCAGCTACGACCTCCTGCGAAGTCCGCGACCGCCTATCCACTCCAGCCGCCCGCGATCTCGGCGGGCTTCGTAATCGAAAGGACACAGAATCGTGACATCACCACTTCGCATCATCCCACTCGGCGGCTTCGGGGAGGTCGGGCGAAACCTGACCGTCCTCGAGTTGGACGGCGACATTATCTGCATCGACTGCGGTCTGATGTTCCCCGACTCCGACATGCCGGGCGTTGACATCGTCCTACCCAACTTCACGTACCTTGAAGAGAACGTCGACCGCATCAAGGGCTATTTCATCACCCATGGACATGAAGACCACCACGGCGCCCTACCTTACATCCTGCCGCGCGCCCCGGCGCCCGTGTTCGCCACCAAGCTCACGCGCGGCCTTATCGAGGTCAAGCTCAAGGAGCACGGCCTCCTCGACTCGACCGAAATCCATACCATCCATCCCGACGACACCATCGAGATCGGTCCGTTCAAGGTCGAGCCTTTCCGGGTAAGCCACTCCATACCCGACAGCGTCGGATTCGGCATCGAAACGCCATACGGCATGGTCGTCCACACTGCGGAATTCAAGTTCGATCTTACGCCGGTCAACGGCCAGCTAACCGATATCCGTAGACTAGTGAGCTACGCCGAACGAGGTGTGATCGCCCTACTTTCGGACTCGACCAACGCGGAACGGGCCGGCCATACGCCGTCAGAAGCGATCGTGGCCGAGGCGCTGGAGCGAGTATTCGAGCGCGCGCCAGGGCGGATCATTCTCGCCACCTTCGCCTCGAACATCTCCCGAGTCCAAGAGGTGATAAACATAGCGACGGAATTCGAGCGCAAGGTCGCGCTGGTCGGCCGCTCGATGGAGAAGAACACGGCGATGGCGATGGAGCTTGGCTATCTGAAGGACGATGAAGGCGTGATCATGAGCCTTCAAGAGCTCGAGGAGATCCCGCACGAGGATGCAGTCATCGTATGCACCGGCACGCAGGGAGAGCCCAACTCGGCCCTCGTCCGGATGGCACATGATCGGCATCGCGAGGTGTCGATCGTTCCCGGCGACACGGTCGTGGTTTCGGCTTCACCCATCCCGGGCAACGAAGAGCCGGTCCACCAGACGCTCGATCACCTGTTCCGACACGGGGCGGACGTCCTCTATCAGGCTCTGACGCCGGTACACGTGTCGGGTCACGGGAGCCGTGAAGAGCTGGCGCTCATGTTGACGATAGTGGCGCCGCGCTACTTCGTGCCGAACGGGGGCGAGTATCGCATGCTCGCGCTCCACGCCAAGCTCGCCGAGGGCTTGGGCATCCCATCTGAAAACATCTTCGTCATCGAGAGCGGCAACGTCATCGAGATCGATGACAAGGGCGCTCGCGTTCTCGAACGCACGGTGCCGGGCGAATACATCTACGTCGACGGCAGCGGCGTGGGCGATGTCGGTGAATCGGTTCTGCGCGACCGCCGCCTGCTCGCCCGCGACGGCTTCGTGGTCGCCGCGGTCAACATGCGTGACGGCGAGCCGATCGGCCAGGCCGAAATCATGACAAGCGGCTTTGTCTACCATCGCGAATCAAGCGAAATCCTGAAGGAGCTGGCGGATTTCACGACGGACTTCGTGCGCAAGACGAAGGCGCCGGCGAGCGAGATGGGCGACCGCCTCAAGAGCGCCCTCGGCCAGCGCATCCACGAACTGACGCGCCGGCGGCCGACCATCATGACCGTGGTGAAGGAAGTCTGAGCACAGCGTTCAGAAGGGGCGATCCCCCGACTCACCACGTCACGCCTGAACTGGGAACACGACGCGAGGGGGCACCGCGCACGCGACGCCCCCTAATCGCAACCCCGCAACCCGCTAATACCGATAGCCCTCCGGCTTGTACGGCCCAGCCTTCGATACGCCGATGTAATCCGCTTGCTCGTCGCTCAAGACTGTTAGTCGCACGCCGAGCTTGTCAAGGTGCAGCCGCGCGACCTCCTCGTCGAGCGCCTTCGAGAGGAGGTGGACGCCGAGGGGCGGGCGGTTTTGCCACAGGTCGAGCTGTGCCAAGACCTGGTTGGTGAACGAATTCGACATCACGAAGCTGGGGTGGCCCGTTCCGCATCCTAAGTTCACCAGTCGGCCTTTGGCCAAAACGTAGATCGATCGACCGTCCGGAAAGGTGTAGCGATCGACCGCGCCGACGGATTCCGGTTTGATCTCCATGACTTCGATGCCTGGGTAATCGTCGAGCTGCTCGATCTGGATTTCGTTGTCGAAATGTCCGATGTTGCAGACGATCGCCTGATCCTTCAGACGCTCGAGGTGTTCGACGCGAAGAATGTCCTTATTGCCGGTGGCCGTGACATAGATGTCGGCCAGGCCGAGCGTATCCTCGACGGTCAGCACGTCGTAGCCCTCCATCTTCGCCTGAAGGGCGCATATGGGATCGATTTCGGTCACGATGACGCGCGCGCCGTAGCTCTTTAGAGATTGTGCGCAGCCTTTGCCGACGTCGCCGAAGCCGCAAACGACTGCGGTCTTGCCTGCGATCATCACATCCGTTGCGCGCTTGATCCCGTCGACCAAGGACTCTCGGCAGCCGTAGAGATTGTCGAATTTCGACTTGGTGACGGAGTCGTTGACGTTGATCGCCGGGAAGAGCAGTTCGCCCCGCTCGAGCATCTGGTAGAGCCTGTGGACGCCGGTCGTCGTCTCTTCGCTTACGCCGACGATGTCGGGCGCGGTGCGGCCCCAGAAGCCTGGGTGCTCGGCGCGGATTCGTCGCAGGGCGCCCAGGAGCGCCTCTTCGTCCGCGCTGCCGGCCGTCCGCTCTATCGACTCCGGATCGGTCTCGCTCTTCACGCCAAGGTGGATCAGCAGCGTCGCATCGCCGCCGTCATCGACGATCAGTTGCGGGCCGAGTGGCGACGCCGGATCGGCTGAATTCGGGAACTTCAGCGTCTGCTCCAGGCACCACCAGTATTCGTCCAGAGTCTCGCCCTTCCATGCGAAGACGGGAACGCCGACGGCAGCGATGGCAGCGGCGGCATGGTCCTGAGTCGAGAAAATATTGCAGCTTGACCAGCGAACGTCCGCCCCTAGCTCGACAAGAGTCTCGATCAGCACCGCGGTTTGGACCGTCATATGGAGTGAACCGGCTATGCGTACCCCTGCTAGTGGCTTGTCCGGCCCGTACCTTTGGCGCGTGGACATCAGACCCGGCATCTCGTGCTCGGCGATCTCGATCTCTTTGCGCCCGAATTCGGCGAGGCTGAGGTCCTTGGCCTTGTAGTCCGCGATCGCGGTGGTCGTTGGGGTTGCGATGGTCATTCGGGAAGTCTCCTTGAAAAGTGAGCGTTTCGTTTGGTCGGAGGAGTGGATTTCAACGCGGTCTGAAGGCTCGTATCGACGGAACATCTGCCGCGACGCGCTGCAAGGGTCGTGTCATCGCCAGAAGCGTGAGCCGCGACTTCTTTCCGGCTCCGGAACGCGGCCGGTGAAACGGAGTGGTTCGAGTCGGGGCAGGCGCCTTCCGACCGCGGAGCCGATCCGCGAAACGAAAGGGTCCGGAGAAGTCATTGTGATTGGGCGTAGATCGACCAATCCGGCCTGCTTCATGCGCGATCTGAGGACGGCCGGCTCGAAGCCGCGGAATCCGTCGCCGAGCGCCTCGACGACTTCGCCATATCCATGCGCTAGAACATCCGCTACCGCGACGCTTCCCCCGGGCCGTGTCACGCGCACCGCCTCGTGGAGCGCTGCCCCGATGTCATCGGCTTGGCCGAGCGAAAGACTGAACACGGCGCCGTCCGCCCAATCGTCGGGCAGCGGAAGCGCGGCCATATCGCCCTGCTCCACCCGCGTGTTGTCTAGCCCGAGTGCCGCGACCCGCTCGCGAGCCGATTGCGCCATCGCGGCCGATGCCTCGACAGCGACGACCTCGCCCTCCGGGCTGGCAATAGCCGAAAGCCACGGCAGAAGGACGCCGGTCCCGGCACCGATGTCTACCCAGCGACCGCCGGACGGCAGGAGGAGGGCGCACACTTCGCCCGCTGAAAGAGCGCCGCCTAGAAGCTCTTCGCGCAGCGTGTCCCAATCGTCGGCCAGCCGGTCGAAGGCGGCCGTTCGGAGCGCGCTGCGAGCACGCAAGACCCTCTCGAGCCCGTTGAGATCCTGTTCGTAGCCGAATTCGGGCGCCGAGACCAAAGCGCGAAGCACCCGCAGTAGCGGGTCGATTTCCGGCGGCTGTCGATCGCTCAATCGGCTGTAAGCCCGCGGCCCGTCCTGCCGCTCGGCGAGCACCCCCGCCTCGCGAAGCGCCGCCAGGTGTCTGCTCACGCTACTTTGCCCCATCCCGGTCGCTTCGACGAGTTCCCCGACGTTCAATTCGGCGCGCGCGAGCAGCCGAAAGACACGCAACCGATTGATATCGGAGGCGGCCCTAAGTAGGCGTAAGGGGGTGGACGCGGTGGGCGCCGAATGGTCGATGCTCATATGTGCATATGAGGATACCCGATCTCGCAACGATTGCAAGACGCCTGTGCCATGCGCGCGTCGCGGGGCTGGGAAGGGGCGTGCTCCAGTTATTGTTCCGCATCAGAGGCGAACGGGACGCCAATAGACTGCCGGCCTGGCCGACGGGTCATCCCTCTTCTAGCAGGCGCGCCACCCCCATCGACACCCCGAGGATCAGCCAAAGGAGCGCGAAGGCGTGCGGATAGGTGAAGATGTAGTGATCGAGCAGGCCGGTCACTCCGACCGTCGTCAGCGCTGCTAGCCCGCCGAGCGCGACGGCCCTCAAACCGCCGTCCGCCTCAAGCGGTCCATCCCCGCCCGCACCGACCACCCGCACCGTCCGCCACGCGAACAGCAGCCGCACCGCGGCCGCGACGAGCACAAGGACGAAAGCGGCAAGCCCAGTCAGGCCCATCGTCTCGGCGATGATCAGATATAGACTCGAAACGCCTCGATAGAGGTCGATGTCGCGCACTCCGCCGAAGCCGACGCCGAAGAGCGGATAGCGCTCTATCAGGAGGATCGCGTCCTTGTATTCGCCCAGCCGCATCTGCGTTGACCGGTCCTGGAGCATCAACCCGTCCGTGAAATTCATCACATACTCTTCTGTCCACGGCAGCACGCCGGCGAGCGCGACGAGGAGGGCCCCGCCGAACAGGACCGCCCCGAGTAGCCGCCGGTCGCGGGCAAGTCCGACCACGCAGAGCCCGGCCGTCAGCCCGATGAGCGAGCCGCGCGAAACTGTGGCCAGCACTCCGAGCGTCATGAGTGCGAGCATGAGCGCCGCCATGCGCCGCGGCACGATCGGCCGGTCGGCCACGATCTGCGGGGCGAGGAATGCGGCGATGACGGCGAGCAGGCCGCCGAAGCTGTTCGGGTCGATCGATGTCCCGATCGCTCGCTGGAGCCGCGACGGGTCGTCGTTGATGTAGCGGATGACGTCCGGGCCGCTCGGATAGTCGACGATGCTCAGGAGCGATAGGATCTCCATCTCGAGTGCATCGGGGAGCAGGTAAAGCCCAAGGCCCAGCGCTGCGGAAGCAGTGCCCAGCCCGACGAGAGCGACAACAATCCGAGTGAGCGCCGCCCGATCGGTCACCAGGTTAGCGATGATCACGTAGAGCCCAGCGCCGAGCAAGAGTTCGCCGAAGACGCGGATCTCGTTCTTGGTAGGCGTGCCGTGCGCTAGTCCCGCTAGGAAGGCCACCAACATTAGCCCGATGAAAAGGCCGACAACCACCCCTAGCGGCGGCGAACGGAGCGTGGTCTCCTCACGGGTAGCAAGCCGGAAGATCCAGATCGTATATATGGCCAGGAGCGCGAGATCAAGGAAAGTTGGGTTGAAGCCGATGCCAAGAGGGATCGCCGCGAAAGGCAGAAGCGTGATCACGACGGCGACGGCTAGGAATGCTAGGTCGATGCTCCGCAGGACGAAGGGCGCGACGACGAGTCCGCCCAGGAGAGCAAGCGCGATGAGCCAGTGCGTCAGCGCTCCGAGGACGGTGAACGCCAACGTGATTAACGCGCCGCCGGCCAGCACGGCGCGCCGTCGGGCGTCCGGGTCGCCTGCGCGGAGGCGCTTGAGAGCGATCATGCGGCCGATCATACCACCAGGGCAGCGAGCTAGCAGCGCCGAGTTGCGGACTATACTCTTGGATCGGCAATCGCTGAGGACAGGAGCGATGAATGGAGTGGACAATGCGATCGATCACAAGCGAATCCGACGACGGACTCAAGACACTTTTGTTCGCCGCCTTTGCACTCAGCTTCGCGCTCATACTCGCCGGCTGCGGGTCAACACCGCCCACCGAGGTCGGCGATGTCCGGCCCGGTGCATCTGCCGGCGAGCCCATTCCGGCGGCGGTTTCGACGAGCGACG
>JBCLES010000028.1:0-34481 GCA_038913135.1 Anaerolineae bacterium | reverse complement strand
CGAATGGAGTCTATGTTAGTTCGATCGATAGGTAAGTAAACCGACTATTGAGGCGGCGCCTCGGCGGCGTGACGTTGGTAGGATTGTCTACCGATATTTAATCCCTTTGCGTACGTCCACGAGATGCCGCCGCATGGCGGACGGGTCAAGATCGTAAGCGGCCGCGGCGGGCTCAACAGACTTGACAAGCTCAGCGAGTCGGTCAAGGTCGACCCAACCAGCCACACCAAGGAAGACAATGTCAGCTATGTCGGTGTCAAGTCCGCGATCGAGCTTGCTCAGCGCAATGACATAAGGATCGATGACGAACACTTCCACTGAGCCATACCGCGCGATGAAGACGCGGCGGCTCGATGCATCAGCTGGGACAGGCACAAACCGGCCGATAGGTACGGCATCAGCGTGAACGTGCAGATAATTAGCTACGCGATCGATCGTCCGCTGGAACTCGGTTCGTGTCAGATCGTCGCCGACATAGTCGATGTCCAAGGTCGTCCGATGGTGGCCGAGCAGAATCAACGCGCAACCGCCGAGTAAGTCCAACTCGGCCGGTTCGTCCTACTGCGTTCCGAGGGTGCGCAGGAACGTCTCCACCACGCTTGCGTCTAACGACTCCATGCGACCGCTGGCTCAACAAACCGCAGCGCGACCGCCACGGCGTGTTCGTATGTTCCCTGCCAGTTGATGTCCCTGCCGCTCAGCAGCGCGTGCCGCCGGGCAACCTCCTTGAGACGGGCCGCGGGGCTCTCGAATGCCGAGAGTCCCAGGTCCCTTTCGAAGAGGTTGGGCAATGTCGGCACATCCGGCTGACGGATGTGCACGAGCGCATCGGCCAGCTGGCGCTCAAGGGAGACAGCCGCGGCGTAACAGCAGAGGAGCATCACACGGGCTTGTCCGTTGGTTTCCGCCGCAGCGTCGGGGGCGGCTGATGCGAAATCAGGGCGCCAAAGGAAGAGCGGGACGAGGGCGGAGCGTACGCGGGCATCGGGACAGGCAGCCAATCCAATGAGTAAGTCGCGCGGTGAGAGTGGTACGTCTTCAGGGGCAGGCGTCATTGTGGCCAGGTGGCGGATGCCAAGACGGTGGAGCGCGGCGATGAGCTGATCAGGCGTGGGCCCGACCTGCACTTCAATCGAGGAGCCGTCGCCAAGTTTTGGCACCTTTGATTCGCTCCTTGATCATGCGCCGCCTGAAGGAGCTGACTCGCAGCTTGGCGCAGGAGTTGTCATACAAGCGCCAGACGTCAGCGATCGGCCCCAGGAGATTTCGGTAGTCTATCAGGGCCCATTGTACCGGCAATTAGCCGCTTCGACTCGCAGGATGTGACCGCCAAGATGGCGGCACGATCTCTCTCGGGCCCTACAAGATTCGAAGACTCGGAGGTAAACTCTTACTCCACCGTCCAGTCCTCCGACTTCACATCCGTCTGCTCGAATACTGTTTTACTTCGCCTCCTGCTATAGGTTCAGAAGGTAACCGCGATTTCAGATCGTGCGCTTCACGAGCACGCGCAGCTGGGCTCGGCGGGGTGAAGGAGTGCCCGCGACATCGCCATCCGATCACATTCGGTACGCTTTCGGGGGGATTCACTCGCCGCGATACGCGGCCGGCAGGTAGGTAGTAGCGGCGACCGAGCCTGGCGTCGGCTCGGGCGTCGTCGAGGTCGGTTCAGGTGTCGTCGACGTCCGGGATGGCGCCGGGGTCGCGGGCGTCGGTGTCTCGGTCGAAGGCGGCGGAGTTGGGGCGCACTCGCCGGTCACCTCGACGCTCGCTGGGCTCATCGACAGTGTGACGTCCGGACCCTCCGCAATCACGAAGCGCGCCCCGCCCTCGATCTTGAACTCGCCCAGCGCAGTCGGCTCCGCGCGATAACTCACGGTATATTCGCCGCTCGAGCTTGGCGCCATCCACCGCCACTCCAAGATCTTCCTGTCCGCACCGGAGCGCGTCGTCGGGGGTGGCAAGCCGCTCCCCTCGATGTACTCTAGACCCTCGGGAAGCTCCTGGGTTAGGGTCGCGTCGAACGTCACGACCGCGATCGGCGCCGACCGCTCCGCGGCCTCGGCTTGTACCGCACTCCGGAGCTTCCCGGCGTCTGGCGGTTCCGTGTATTCATCAGCGGAGGTCGGCAGCCTTTCGGCGAAGATGCAATTCGACGATGCAAGCTCCGGGCAGCCGACGATGAGCGGCACCGACGCACGCTCGATGATCCCGGCGGCGTTCTGCAGAAGTAGCCCGCCCGCGATGTTGAACGCGCTCGTGCTCACGAAGAGGACGGCGATGTCGCACGGCACCGCGCCATCCGCTCCGGCCAGGGCGCGCTCCAGGCTCAGCATTTCGACCGCGAGCCGGGCCGCGCGCTCCACGTAGCCGCCGTGTGCGTCGCCGACGATGGGCAGGCTAAGGACCTCACGCGCGCTCTCGAGATCATCGGTCATGCCCAGCGCCACGGTCGCGGTGACGGTGTCGTACGTGATCACGCCAACCCGGATGTCGAGAGCGAGCGGCTCCGCGCCGCCGTCGCGCGCCACAAGCGCGCCGAGCGCGTCGAGCGACTCATCGATCATCCACCCCGCTGCGCGTGCCCTACCCACCTGGATGAAGACCACGTTCAGCCTAGTGCAGCGGGTGCATTCAGGCGGAGTGACGACGACCTCGACGTCGACGGCACCGCACCGATTTATCACCTCGGACGAAAGGGTCGGAGTGATCGTGCCACCGCAGCCCGGGATGGGCGCCTCGGCACGCGATGCCGGCGCTCCGGGGCTCGTCAATTCGATGCCCGGCCTATGGTTGCCTTGAGCATCGGCGCTCTTGGCCATCTCGCCGACCTCGGTCGCAAGTGAGAGCGCCGCAGTACCGAAGAAGGCCACTGACAGCGCGAGACTGCTCGCGCCACGCTTCAAGCGACGACTACTCTTATTCCACATGGCTTGGCTCCTCATTGACGATTCGGAAGCGCAGAAGGCGAATTCGTCCTTCGCCGTGCCGATACTCTCGCCCACACGGACTGTTCCGTCCTGAGCGTCTAGACGATGCTCTCACCTGTGTGGGGTGTGATCGGCAGTAATGATCTGCGCACCTGCGCCCAAATATGGCAGATCTGCCGAGCGACGATGGATTCGGTGACGAACGTCAGTCGATCGGCATGGCCGATGTGCCAACCGGGGGGTTCTTACGATCCGACGTCCACTTTGCCGGATTGTTGCAGATGTACCGCCGAACCCGGTCGAGCGCATCCGCATCTCGGACGATGCGCTCGTAATAGTTCCGCTGCCACACAGGCTGGCCCTCGCGGTGCAGTTCTCGGTTGACGGCTATGGCGGAGATAGATTTGAAGGCGCGAACGATTTGCCCCAAGGTTGGTGGTGGTGCGGTGATTAGGGCCGATGGGTATGCCGCATCGGCCGATTCCCCATCAAACGGTTCGGTAGGGGCGCAGCAAGCAGCGCCCCTACACGTGTTTGGTCGGCGGTCGTGACCCGGCCCACGCCCCGCCCCGCACCCACGCGTTCATCCGCGCCCGACTCCATTCGCACACCCAACATGATGATCCCATGCACATGATTCGGCATCACCACGAATGCGTCCACGCCCACCGTTGGGAACCGTATCGCAAGGCCCGACCACGCCGCCTACACGTGATCCCCGACATCGTTCAACCGCATCACCCCGTCGACGATGTTGCCGAACAGACACGCTCTATCCTGAGTGCAGACCGTGATGAAATACGCACCGGCACTTGAGTAGCAGTGCCCTTTCAGCCGAATCGACCGCCGATTATGCCGGTCAGGCGAAGGCGCCATCACGCCACCTCGCTGGCAAAGCTATCTCTAAATCAAGTCCAGCCGCCCAGTCTACGCCACGCCCCCGCGCCCGTCAACGCCTGTTCGCCACCGTGTTGGACGCCCTTTCATGACCGTTCACCGGCCACCGCCGCAGACCTCCACCCCCGCAGACTTCTGCCCGCGCAAACTTCTGCCCGCGCATGGCCTCCTGCCCCGCAATCTTTACCCGCCCATATCATCCAGCCTCCCAGTCCACCGGTGTACAATGCACCAATCAAGACGGGGCCACTCGACCGGAACTGACGGGTAAGATGCGCGATTCGAAGGGCGGACATGATCCATCGCCAGCCGCCACCTGTGTGGTCGGCGCGGGACCGGCCGGTGCTCTCTTCGCCTACTTGCTCGACCGCCAGGGACTCCCGGTCACCCTGCTCGAGCGGCACGCAGACTTCGAGCGCGAATTCCGAGGCGAAGCCTTGCACCCAGGAGCCCTCGAGGTATTCGAACAGCTAGGTCTGTCGGAGCGCGTGTTGGCGCTTGCCCGTTCCCGAACGGCGACGCTCGCCTTCCATACGCCGGAGGGGACCGTAGATGTGGCCGATCTGCGGCGCATCGGCACGCGCTTCCCTTTCGTGGCGATAGTACCGCAAGCCGACCTTCTCGCCATGTTGGTGGACGAGGCAGCACGCTTCCCGACCTTTCGCTTCATTCGCCAGGCAGATGTGCGCGAGTTGATCGAACATGCAAGGCAGGTGCGGGGCGTCCGCTATCGGCTCGCAGGCGGAACGGAAGTCGAGTTGGAGACGGAGCTGACGGTGGCAGCTCGTATCGGCATTGTATGGAATGGCACGAACGCGGTCCAAAACTTAATCGGGGGGCAACAGGAGACGCCCGCGCTAGAGGAACTCCATGCCTGCGCGGATCAAAATCGGGTGCCCGTTTGCAGTGGCGCGGTCGGCAGAGTGCAGACATTCACCTTCTCAGAAAAAGAGATTTCATGGATATTATCGTTCGATGAAGGAGACTTTGATCGAAGGAGGATCACCATGGGAGTCATCGGACGGATCACACCTTGCCTCTGGTTCGACGACCAGGCCGAGGAAGCGGCGAACTTTTACGTCGGCATCTTCGACAACTCGAGGATCACGGAGATCACCCGTTACGGAACCGTCGGGCACGAGATTCACGGAAAGCCAGCCGGCTCCGTGATGACCGTCGAATTCGAGATCGACGGTCATCCCTTCACCGCGCTCAACGGTGGGCCACAGTTCACCTTCAACGAGGCCATATCAATTCAGGTCATGTGCGAAACTCAGGACGATCTCGACCGATATTGGGAGGCGCTCGGCCAAGGCGGGGACGAGACCGCGCAGCAGTGCGGTTGGCTGAAGGACAAGTTCGGCGTGTCGTGGCAAGTCGTTCCTACTGGGATGACCGAAATGTTGGCCGACCACGAGTCCGAGGGGTATGCGCGGGCGATGAACGCGATGTTCGGCATGAAGAAGCTGAACATCGAGGAGATGCGTCGGGCATACGATGGATGAAAGGCCGGGAGGCCGGCGACGCCTTCCGCGACCGCTTGCCGCCGCCCTCCGACCCTTCGCCCGCCGCTGGCGCCGCCTGCCAACGCGCGCAAAGATGCCCGTTCGTCGCCTGCTTCTAGCGCCGCTTGAAATCGTCGACCGTCTGCGCGGACGCCATGATCCGCTTCTTCCGCCCCGCTGGCTACGCTACGTGGGACCAGGCGACTTCCGCGCGATCGGCGACGAATTCGCCGGCCACCTCGTCGAACTCGCCGGCTTGCGACCCGATCATGCCGTGCTCGACATCGGCTGCGGCGTCGGGCGAATGGCCATACCGCTCACGCGGATCCTCGGTCCCGAAGGTCGATACGACGGCATCGACGTAGTGCCGGCCGGCATCCGCTGGTGCCGGCGGCATGTCCAGCCACTCCATCCCGGCTTCCGATTCCATCTCGCTGATCTCAGGAACGCTCGCTACAACCCGGGCGGCGCAAGCGATGCGTCCGGTTATCGTTTCCCGTTCGACGACGGCGCGTTCGACGGCGTCCTCCTCGCCTCCGTCCTCACGCACCTCGCGCCGGATGTCGTCGACCAATACCTCGCAGAGGTCGCGCGCCTCCTCAAGCCCGGCGGCCGCTGTCTGGTGTCGGTTTTCCTGCTCGACGACTTCGCGCGCGAGCGGATAAGGGCCGGCGCGACCGCGGAACGCTTTGTCCATGAGCATGACGGCGACCACTTCCGCACCGCTCGGCCAGATGATCCGGACGACATCGTCGCGTTCGACCAATTGTGGCTCATGGAGCGGATCGCCGACCGTAGCCTAGATCTGATCGGCCCGATTCACCACGGCGCTTGGACAGGCCGGGTCGGCACGCTGAGCTATCAGGATATCGTCGTCTTGGAGCGCCCGCTTGTCACGACTCGCTAGAGCTCCTGCCCCTGCCTACAAGTCCCGCCAGCGCTGCCCTAAAGATCTTACGATCCTGGTCGCCGAACGCTCGCATCGCGACCATCGCCGCCGGATAGGTCGCACCGCCTGCGATCCCCGCACCGATCACGCCCAAAAGTGAGGTTGCGGTTCCAACCAGGAACGCTCGGAAGCCTGCGACACCATCCGGTTCGCCCATGCCGCCGCCTTCGATCATTCCTAATCCGGCGAGAACGCTGAGCGTGCCCCATGCGACCACCATTGCGACGACGGTCGCCACGAGCGCTCGCGGGTCGACGATCCGAGCGATGCCCCATCCCACGCCGAACCCACGCGCAAAGCGCCACCACATCAGCGCCGAACCTATCGTGAGCCCGACCGACACCGAGGTCGCGATCCCTATCGCACCGAAGGGTCCAACAAGCACCGAGCTGAGCCCCATCGCGACGATCGCCGTCACTATCGCCGCCGCGGTGCCGTCCGCCGCCCGGCCGCCCGCCTGGGCTATAAGGTAAGCCGGTCCGGCAAGAATCGCGACAAGCCATCCGGTCGAAAGTATTCGGATGATGTCGCCGACTTCAGCGTACTCCGGACCAAGCCACGCGGATGCAAATGGGACGGCGAGGACGAACAGCAGGCCGAAAGCCGGCAACGCAAGCCAACCGACAGCTCGGCCGGCGCGAGCGTGGAGCGCGGCCAGAGCGCGCCTCGACTCCGCCGAGCCAGCCGAAGAACGCCCGGTGTCCGCCGCCGAGTGCCGCACGCTCGCTTCAGGGAATATCGCTTCCACCGCCGCCTGGAGCGCCCCCGCGAGCAGTGTCACGACCCGCGCTCCGAGCTCGTAGATCGCTACGCCGCCAAGCCCTCCCACCCGGCCGAGGATCACCTTTGTCCAAACATCGTACGCCAGCGCGCTGATTCCGACCGCCTGAACGTGCCCCCCGAAGGCGAGGAGATCACGGGCGATGGCGCGGGCTCCGCGGTCAGCGGGGTCGAGCGGAGCGGAGTTGGGTCGATTGATATCCCGTGGAGCAGCACCGGGTCCATCTATGTAGAGCGGAGCGGCGCCGGGGCGATCGAACTCGAGCCGAGCGGAGCCGGGAGCATCGCCGAGCGCCACCGAGACGCCGGACCGAGGACTACCCGTCGACGCAGATCCCTTTGCCCAGTGCCCCGCAAGTTCAGGCGCCGATTGCCTCACCGCGCGCACATATAGCGCGCCTGCTAAAAGCGCGGTGGCCGCGTTCTTCCAGACGAGTCCGCGCAAGCCATAACCCAAGCCGAGCACTATCACCACGCCAAGCGACGACAAAATTCGCTGGAACGTGTCGATCGACCGCGATCGATCCATCCTGCCGACTCCGTCCAGGGCGGCGCTGAAGGGGCGGAACCATGCCTCCACAACCGCTACCGCAGCCGTACCGATTACCGCATATGTCGCCTCCGCGCGCAGCGCTTCGGGTATCTCGAGCAGCCATCCGATGATCGGGCCACGGCCCATCGAGATTGCCCCCGCGAAGACGATCGCCGCGCCTACCAGCATGCGCCTCCCTACCACCAGTACCGGCCGGGCCTCGCTGAGCCGGCCTACTCCGTCGGCATTGGCGACTGCTCGGATGAGCGCGCGCTCCAGGCCAAGGTCGAAGGTACGGATCGTGAGGAGGACCGTGCCCGCGAGCACCCAGGCGCCGAAGCGATCCGGGCCGAGGACGCTCAAGGCATACGGCGTAACCGCGAGCGCGAGCACGGCGGAAACGACGTGACGCCCGCCCCCGGAGAGCGCATTGCGCGTCACGGAACTCGCTCGACGCTCTGGACCGGTCATAGACGCTCCTCGGCACTTCCCAGGGTTGTCGCCGGCAATCGATGGCAATCCACGATGCCCATTATCAACTCTCATCAGCGCCCCACCGGAGTCGCCCGCATCAACGCTACTCGTTAGCGCCCCTCACTTCCGCGCGCAGCCGCTGCAGACGAGGATCGTTCGGCGCGCGGCGCGCGAGATCGTCGAGCGTGGCCGTCGCCGCATCCGCCCGATCTGTTCGCCCCTCGATCAGCGCTCTCACGCGCAAGCTCCATAAAGGTTCGTAGGGCGGGATCGGTAGTGCCTCCGCATCAGCCGCAAGCGCGTTGAGCATTTCGTCTATCTGCTCGGCTGGCACGCGCTCGACCAGAGCGGTGATGGCCTCGCCCGCGGCCGCTACGTCGTCGTCGGCCAAGGCGGCCCGCGCCAAGCCGATCCACCAATCGATCCGATTCGGGTTTATGTCGAGCGCAGTCGAGAAGTGTAATCGCGCTGAGTTCGCATCGTCCATACGTTCCAAGAGCGCAGCGTATTCAGCGTGTGACTCAGGCGCATTCGGATCGCGGCGCAAGGCCTCCTGGAACCAATTCTCTGCCGCGTCGATATCGCGCCTGCGGGCCGTCGCGTCGCTCGCACGATCGGCGCGGTCGCGATGAAGCGTCGCCCGCCGGCGCGCGATCGCTTCGGAAGGGTGCATTCCGAATGACTTGTCCAGCATCGCCTCGGCGCGCGCGAAAGCCGCCAATCGTTCAGCGGTAGTCCCCTCTTCCGAAACGAAGAGATCACGGTCGAGCGCCGTCGTGTAGTGCGCGTAGCTCGGCTGCCACGGCCACAGCTCGACCGCCCGATTAAAGCGCGCCGCCGCGCCGGCGATGTCGCCCCGTGCAGCCGCATCGAGTCCAGCCGGCAATTGCGCGTCGGCGATGACCGGGCGCAGCGCCACGAACCAGACGATGATCGCGAAGAGGGGCAAGCCGGCAAGAGCAATGGGCACCCGCCATGCTTGATCGCGCGGATGGTCGGCCTGTGATTGCGGTTGCGAGACTTGCGCCACACCTAAGTTCCACCCCGCGGCCACGGTCACGATTAGAAGCACCACTCCGAATGCCGCTATCGGTCCGGCGGCGTAGATGCGGATCGGGAGCAGGAGCAAAAGCATGCCGCCAAGAACGGCAAGTCGGGCAAGCGCCCGACGCCCGGTCCCCGCAGAAGGGGCAACGACGTCGGCGAAGACCCACAGTACGACCAGCAGCCCGAGAAGTAGGGCATTCCGGCCGGCGAAAACGGCCGCTAGCCCAAACGGCAGTACCAATGGCGCGTAGGCGATTGTCGCAAGTCCAAGCCCCACGATCAGGCCATCGGCTGTCGCTGCATGAACCGTCGGCGAATCGGCCGACGGACGTGCGCTAGATCGCTCTCGGTCGGCGCCCCGCACTCGTCGCTTTACCTTCTCCCCCCCGGGACCCGCGCTCAAAAGCGCTTTCGCGTCTCCCAGCACGCCGCCCTCGAGCACGCCACCCGCTAGGACACCCAGGGCCACCCAGAATGTGAGTTCACCCGCAATCGTCGGCACGCCGAGCGAGCCTTCGACCAAATGGGTGATCAACGCGGCCAGAAGTCCGACGACCCACCAGCGGTGCCTCGTTTCGCCTATGCGACCTGCCTGCCGCCCATCATCGAGCACCCGCCCATCGTCGACCACCCGCCGAACATCGACCAGCCGCACGAGCACGGCATGCCCAACCAGACCGATTGCCGCACCGAAGGTCGCGGCCAGGCCCATGAGACCTGGGCGCACGAACGCGGCGGCACCTGCGGCGAGCGTCGCGGATCCGAGGGTGACGGCCGCACCGCGCGCGAAAGCACCGCGATTCGTCGAACCGACTTCCCCATCTTCGTCGATCCATCCGAGGAGTACCCGTCCCGCCTGAAACGCGGCGACATACAGGGTCAGGTAGGCGACCACGCCAATCAGGCCCGCCGCCACCCACCATTCCCATAGGACGTTGTGGGCGCGATCGAAGACTTGGGTCGGAGTTAAGCGCGCCAGTTCGGTGTCGGCATATGGCGGCAGCACGAAGGTCAGCGTTTCGACGCCGTGCCCGAAGAGGGCTCGCAGCGGGTCGTCGGCCGCCGAGAGGGCGAGAGCATCCCAGGCCAAAAGGCGCTCTTGCGCCGTACGCGACGCGACCGAGAGCAGCGAGCCGAATCGGCCGAGGCCGGGCACTCCGGCGCTGCCCAGGACCACCAAAGAGGCGAGCCCGCCCGCACCTCCGGCTATGGCGACTAGAGCGAGCCTACGGCGGCCGGTATCTGCCGCCACCAGTAGCGCACCGGCGGCGAGCCCGACAGCGAGTCCGATAACCGGTCCGCGGCTTTGCGATGCGAGGAGCCCGGCAAACGCGACGCCGGCCCCGACAAGATATCCGGCGCTATGGCCGGTGCGCAACGACGAAACGCCGCTCCTAGACAGCGACATCCCGAGCGCGATCGGGACGACCATCGCGAGATAGGCGCCCAAGAAGATCGCGTTCCCCAATGAGCCGAATGCGCGGACGTCGGCAAGGTCGCCGTACTGGCTCCAAGGGATCGTGTCGATGCCGAAGCGCTGGAGCAGCGCATAGAGGGCAACCGGCATCGCCGAGATGCAGATCAGGTTGAGAATTCGATCGCGTGCGGCTGCGCTTCGCGCAACATGTGCCGTCGCGCCGAAGAGGACGATGAGCGCCAACGTGGCGAACAGACCTTGACCGCGCCGATAAGACCCCCAAAGGCTGATCGCGGGTGCGATCGACAACGCGGTCGAAGCAACGAGCACGGTGCCGACAGCCATGGAAGTGGCGATAAGCGGGCGTGCAGCTCCGGCGGGCAAGCGCGGGAACCCGCTCTGATAGGTCGCGCAGAAGCGCGCCCAAGCCGCCCACGCTGCTCCGGCCGCGAGACAGATGATCCACGCGATCTTGTCCGGCTCGAAAATGCGCTCGGTACGAGGATTGAAGAACAAAGGGACGACGACCAGAGCGGCGAGAACCACCGCCTGGAGAATTCCCAAAGCGAAGTTAGCCGGCGTCGGTCGCCGGCGCGCGCTCTTAACTTTGATGCGTTCGGCCAATCGGGGCTCCTGCCGGGCGTGCCGGCGGGAGTATAGCCCGGCTGTCAGTTCAGCGTGATCGAGGCGCCCATCCGAACTTGGGCTCTCAACCTTCGCTCGCGAATCGATACCCGGCGCTTGGAACCGTAACCACGATCTCCGGCGCCTCGGGATCCGACTCTATCTTCTGTCTCAAGCGCCAAATGTACTGCTTGAGCACTTCCGTCGGTCGATCGCTCTCGGGTTCTCGACCCCAAACCGCTTCGAGGATGCGCGAATGGTCGATGACCTGATCGCGATTCGCGATGAGAAAGGCGAGCAGGCGAAACTCGCGCGGAGTGAGACGAGCCGCCTCGCCCCTGACCCAGACCTGGCGCGACGCGTAGTTGATCCATAGTCGCCGATCGACATAGACCGCCGGAGGTGCGGATTCTTCGATCACGCTGGGCTGCCCGCTATCGGTGCGCCGGAGCACCGCTTCGCATCTGGCGACGACTTCGTGGACATGCGCCGAATCGGTCACGCAATCTTCGGCACCGATTTGGAAGCCGCGTCGCAGAGACTCAGCGCCGCCGACTAAGAGGAGCAGCCGCCCGGCCGCCAATCGGCCAGCAAGTTCCCAACGACGGTCCTCATCGCCCGCATCCGCAGCATCCAGCACGGCGAGATCAGGTGGGTTGTCGCCTGCGAAGACCTCTGCAATATCGTCGTCCGGCCCGGCGGGGACAACGCCGAGCCCCGCCTCTTCCAAGGCGACGCGCAGGTCGTCGGACCATGACTCACGCGAAGAGACTACGAGAACTGATCTGCGGTCCATCGCCGTCCTCAGCGCACCGCTGGCCGGAATCGCCGAGCGAAGCGCATTCCGCGGACGATGAAGGGCTCGCGCATCAAGATTCCGTCTGGAATCGATAGCCGATCCCACGCTCGGTACGGACATATCGCGGCCGACGAGGGTTCGGCTCAATCTTGCGCCGCAGGTGATGCAGGTGAACTCGGAGCGTCGCCTCGGCATCGTTGTAGGACTCGCCCCACACGGCACGGAGCAACTCAGCGCTCGGGATAGGCTGATTCGGATGCTGTACGAGATAACGCAACAGCCCGAACTCGATCGGCGTGAGCGCGACAATCTCGTCGTCGACCAAGACTTCGCGCGTCGCAAGGTCGACCGTCAGATGATCGTCTGCGTAACGCACCGGGCGCTCGAGGTACGGACGAGCTTCCGCGCGTTTGATGACCGACTCGACTCGCATCCTGATCTCGTCGATGTCCCAAGGCTTTGTGACGTAATCGTCGGCGCCTATGCCGAGCCCCTTCACGCGCGCCTCCAACTGCGAAAGTGCCGTGACCATGATTATCGGCGTATCCCATACTTCGCGGATCCGCTGGCACGTAAGCCAGCCGTCCATGAGCGGCATTTCGATGTCGAGGACGATCAGGTCAGGGCGCATCTCATGTGCCAATCGGAGTGCAGCCAGCCCATCGCCCGCTTCGATAATCTCATATTCGTCCGCGGCGAGCGCCATTCTCATCAGCGCACGCGCTTCGGGATCGTCATCGACGATCAGAATGCGCTTGCACTGTCGGAGCGCGACCTCGGTTGCGATAAATGCCTCGGCCGGCCGTATCACGATCCGCCTTCCTCGACGGCTACCGGCAGCGTCATCGACATACAGGTTCCCGACCGCGACGTCCGATCGATCCAAAGGCGGCCTCCATGCGAGCGAACGATGTTGCGCGCCAAGTAGAGCCCGAGGCCATAGCCCTGCTTGTCGCCCGCGTTCCGACCGCGCCCGAACGGCGCAAACACGCGCTCGACATCTTCGGGGCGGATGCCGGGGCCGTCGTCGACTACATCCAGCTGGACCGAGCCCTTGAACGGCATGATCCGGACAGTGACATGTCCACCGGCAGCGTACTTGGCCGCGTTGTCGACAAGATGCTCGATCACCTGCCCGACTTGAGCCGCATCGCCCCGGGCATGAGGTGCTTCCGGATGTACTTCGACGTTGAAGCGCGTGCCGAGACTCTGCTCCTTGGCGGTCATGCGATAGGGTTCCACCGTCTCCAGGGCCATTGCCCCTAAGTCGAGTGATTCCAATCGAATGAGCCAGCCTCCGCTGGCCGCGACGGCGTCGAGAAGCGCCTCGAGCCGCGCGAGCAGCCGGCCGCTCTGATTCTCGATGATCTTTAGTGCCTGCCGCACGCTCTCGAGATCACCCGCCTCCAGGTTTCGCCGTGCAAGCTGCGCCCCGACCCTGACGTTGGACAACGGAGAGCGCAGATCGTGGCCCAGCAGAGCCAAGAACTGGTCGCGCGCTTTGTCGTCGAATCCGCCTGAAGCCGCGGCTTGAAGCCCGACTCCAGCGACCAACGCGGCGACCTCCACCAACATAACCTCTTCCGAATCTAAGGCGGACTCGCGCTCAACACAGATCAGAGCTCGCTTGGAACCGTCGTCAATCCGAGACATCGGCACGCAAAGCCAGCCGTCGACGTTCGTGATTTCTCCATCGTCGAGGACGCTGATCACTTGTGCGGGCTCGAGCGCATCTTGAATCTGATTACGCGCACCGCTAAAAGGGGAGCGAAACGAAGCCGCGCGAGTGACGCCATCTTCGTCAAACCAGACATCGCAGGCGGACGCCCCGATCATTTCCGCGGTGCCGCGCGCGATCGACGGCATGAAGGACGAGGGCTCGCTGGCGTCCGCGGCGGCACGGACCATTTCGAGCAGCGCCGTCAGTCGTGTCGATTGAATTACGTCCACGTCAGCATCCTCCGCGCGGTCAACGGCACAAGAGCCGGGGCACTAGAGCATTCAGTTTGGACCTTCGTCCCCCATCGAGAGTCCGCAACGCAGGGGTCTTTGTATAGGTAGTCGAGCCCATTCAGTCGCGAGATAATCATTCGTTACCTTAAGGCTCACATAACCGTAACACTACTATAACCATTCTCGTCGCGCCTGGCAAGTGATTGTTCCGGCGTGCACCGCCTTAGGGCCTGCACAGC
Source organism: Anaerolineae bacterium (assembly GCA_038913135.1). Classification (GTDB taxonomy): domain Bacteria; phylum Chloroflexota; class Anaerolineae; order Epilineales; family Epilineaceae; genus JBCLES01. The sequence goes on along the minus strand of JBCLES010000028.1, from coordinate 20,335 downwards.
TATAATCCGCCCCATGTCCAGGGTTTACCCATTCACCGCCATCGTCGGCCAGGACGAGTTGCGGCGAGCCCTCATCCTGAACGCGGTGCGCCCTGACATCGGTGGCGTATTGATCCGCGGCGAACGCGGCACGGCTAAAAGCACCGCGGCTCGCGGCCTCGCGGCTCTGCTACCCCCCATCCAGGCGGTCATCGGCTGCCACTATGCCTGCGATCCGAACGATCCGATCGGGTGGTGCGATGAATGTCGCGAACGGGATGCCGCCGGCACGCTGACACATGGGGAGCGCACTACACCCTTCGTCGATCTGCCAGTCGGCGCGACGGAAGATCGGGTGATCGGCACGTTGAACATCGAACAGGTGTTGCGTTCGGGCAAGCGCCGCTTCGAACCGGGCGTGCTCGCCGAAGCCAATCGCGGCGTCCTTTACATTGACGAGGTCAACCTCTTAGACGATCACGTGGTCGACGTGCTGCTGGATGCAGCGGCGATGGGCGTGAACGTCGTCGAGCGCGAAGGCGTGTCGTTCAGCCATCCATCGCTTTTCGTGCTCGTCGGGACGATGAATCCTGAGGAAGGCGAGCTTAGGCCGCAGCTGACGGACCGATTCGGCCTTTCGGTCGGCGTTCAAGCCGTGGCCAACATAGATGATCGCACTGAGATCCTCCGGCGCCGACTGGCCTTTGACAGGGATCGCGATGCTTTCCGCAGCGTTTGGTCGGACGCCGAGAATGCCCTTCGCGATGCCATCGTTGCCGCACGCGAGCGCCTGCACGATGTAGAGATCACGGAACGCGATCTGCGCACCACGGCGGAGATCGTGAGCGCAGCGTCTGTCGACGGTCATCGCGCGGAACTCGCGATCCTTAAGACGGCCCAGGCGAACGCGGCTTTCGAGGGGCGACAGAAGATCGCGGTCCACGATATGCGGCTCGCGGCCAAGCTAGCGCTGGCCCATCGGCGACGTCGTGGGCCGCTCGAGGGCAGCGCTTCGGACATGTCGGCCGTCCAGGAAGTTCTCGATCGCGCGGCCGCTGATGCCGCTGCAGAGGCGGAGCCGGCGCGCGGTACGCCCGGCGAGCCAGGGGAGGGAGAACCATCGGCGCCTAGCGCCGATGGATCCAAAAGCGAACGCTGACTCCTCCGACCCCACCGGATCGGACACAGCTCCGCAGCCTGGCGACGCCGCTCCGGACGGCTCGACGACGACGCGCCCGGTAGGCGCCGACGAGCCCTTCGAAACCCGCAAAATCGAGAGCGGCATCGATCGCCTGACCCGGAAACATGCCGGGCGCCGCAGCATGTCGCGCACGGAGACGCGCCGCGGCCGCTACGTTCGCAGCCGCCCCGCCGACGGTCGTTACGACGACATCGCCTTCGATGCCACGCTTCGGACGGCCGCCATGCGCCAGGCGCCGCTCGGCGACAACGAAGGGGTCCGAGTCGAGCTTGAAGACATTCAGCGCAAAGAGCGCGAGCGGCGAGCCGGCAACCTGATCCTCTTCGTGGTCGACGCAAGCTGGAGCATGGCTACGGCCGAGCGGCTCAAAGTGGCCAAGCGGGCGGTCATGTCCCTGCTTGTAGATGCATACCAGCGCCGCGATCGGGTGGGCCTTGCCGTCTTTCGGCGTCGTGGGACGGACGTAATTCTGCCGTTCACCAACAGTGTCACGCGCGCCGAGACGCTTCTGCGCGACATAGCGGTCGGGGGAAAGACGCCCCTTAGCCACGCCCTGCTTACAGCGGACCGATTGTTCGAATCAGCGCTCAGGCGCGACCCGACGGCCATGCCGCTGCTCGTTTTGCTAACAGACGGCGCAGGCAACATCTCGCTCTCGGGCCGACCGCCCGTCGAGGAGATGCACGACCTTGCCGGCGCGCTTCAACGGCGCGGAGTGCGCTCGATCGTGATCGACCTTTACAATCGGACGCGCTTCTACCCCAATTCGCCGGCCGAGGAGCTTGCCCAAGCGCTCGGCGGTGAGCTCTTCAGCGTCGCGTCACTCCAAGCCGACGGCATTATAGATCGCGTGCGCGCCGAACTCGACGAGGCCTAAGACCCGCGACGCCTTCACGGTGCCGGGAGGCAGCAAAGCGAGAGGCGGCCGGTACCGACGTCACGCCGGCCCGACCGCCTCGTCACATTACGTCCGAGCAATCTCGCTCCGACGTAATCCTGCTCGAAGCTATAAACCCTTCATCAGGCAGGCGACCGCTAGCACCAGCCAGCCACCGAACAGCAGCCAAGTCGCCCAAAATACCGAGATGGCCGCGATGTAGCCGAGGGCGCCGATCAAGCCGACGATGGCCAGAATGGCCGCGATAATGTACACGATCTGCGTTGGGGCGCTGAGAGACACGATATCCTCCTCATGCGGCGGCCAGGCCCATTGCCCGACCACGGAACCGGATCTGATAGTACCCACATATACGTTGTAAAGTCCAACCGATAGCAGCCGCAGAGTCGGAGGGCATTGAAGTGAAGTCCAACCGATAGCGCCCGCCCAGTCGCCCGGCATTCATGTGAAGTCCAACTGATCGCTGCAACCCAATCGTACGGCTTTCAATCCTTGGATGACCCGACCCGCCGGACTTTTACTTCCACCGCAAACCGATCAAATCCAGCGAGCTGTCGAAGTCGTGCCCCGAGGCTTTGACCTCGACACGTTTGATGATCGACGGCCGTGCGCCACGCGCGATGTTGACCAATGCGAGAGGAGTCGTCGGTTCGAGCAAGTTCCCGCTGCGATACTCGAACCATTCGCCGATCGGGACTTCGACGTCGCGCAACGCATCGACGGTGGCTCCGGGGAAGGCGCCGCCATCCGGATTCGGCGGTACGGCATAGAAGCCAACTTGCCATGCATGCTCGTCTCCGCCGCCGTCCTCGAAGGTCATGATAAGGATCAGGGGGAATTCAACCCCCCGGTCGCCGCCTCCCGGCAAGGACTGTTCGTCTATCTTGAGCGTGGCCACCACCTCGAGCTCACGGGCGTCGCCTAGTTCAAAGCCTGTGCCGAAGCTACTCCGGAGCACGATGTCAGCTGGTGTACCCTCTGCGCCCGACCGTCTGAGCCGAAGGGAGGCGCGCCCCTCGTTGTCTACGACACGCTGGGCGCTAGGAGGATTCTTCGTGGTGCTCTCCGCGCCGGGCACCAGGTGCCACGCCTCTAGATCGGCGGTAGTCGACGCGAAATCACCGTTGACCAACAGCTCGATCGGATCGTTGGTCGCCGGAAGGGGCAGCCGGCCAATACGCACTTCCGTCCTTTCACCACGCCGCACGATAACCCGGTTCGGACCTCGTGAATCCGGCCCGATTGATAGAGCATTAGCTGTGACGCTAGCCTCCCCCTCGCTGACGAGCACCCGCAGCACTTCGGCGTCCACCCGAAGGATGACGTGCGCGCTTCCGCCCAGCACGATTGTCGCGTGCGGTGTCTTGAGGGTCATACTGGCCGGCCCCAGCCCGTCGAAACCATCGTGGGTGGTGCCAAGACGCAGGATGGTAGTGCCCTCGGTTGTCGGGTCGAGCTTGAGACCGATAGTTCGAGAAACGTCGCCCAGCGTGAAACGCGTCCGTCGGACCGAATCGAGAGTCAGGGTCCCATGTCGCTCGAGCATAGCCGTCGAGCCGTCGAAGAAGCGGACGAAGGCGCTTGAGCCACCCGTACCGAGCGGCGTTATCGACGTCCCTTCGCCCGCACTCGCTTCCTGGCCCTCTCCGAAGCTGAGGTTTTCACCGAGCCTACGGAACTGCACGTCGCCCGCGCGAACGCGGACGGTGGCACGAGGTGATACGGTGGCGGTCTGCACGGATGACCATGCTAGCCACGGGCCGCCGATCGCAAAGACAAGAAAGAGAAGGAAAGCGGCGCAGATGGATACCCACGCCGCTATTTGAACGTTCCTGATCGCCAGCGGCGACATATCGCTCGTCCGATCAGCTAGAAGTTCATCTCCGCGCTTTGTGCTCAGTGCTCAGTCACGCCTTCCGGAAATACGCCATACCCAATAGAGGAGGTTCAGGACTGCGGCGGCCGCCGCCGCCACGTAGGTCAGCGCTGCGGCATCGAGGACCTGATCGACCCCGCGCGCGTCTTCGCGCGAGACGAGCCCTGAGTCGTTGAGCCATCGCTTAGCTCGACGACTTGCGTCGAATTCGACCGGCAGCGTAACGATGGTGAAAGCGACGGCGGCACCGAACATGACGACACCTGCCCAAGCGATGTTCATACCGAGCGCCGGAGCGCTGCCCTGCAGCATAAGTCCGCCGAAGATCACCCATACACCGAGGCTCGAACCGAGGTTGGCCGCCGGTACCAGCGAGGCGCGCAAGCGGAGCATGCTGCTGCCCACCTTGTCCTGCTCGGCGTGGCCAAGCTCGTGCGCGACGATCGCCATCGATGCCACGGACGGGCGAGCCGCCGAGGACTCGGAGAGGTTGATCGACTTGTCCTTGGGGTTGTAGAAGTCCGTGAGGTGACCCGGCGTCTGGGCAACTTGGACATGCTCGAGTCCGGCGTGGCGCATCAACGCCTGTGCCGTGTCGAGGCCTGTCATTCGGCCGCTGTTCGGGACTGCGTCCCACTTCTTATATGCCGACTTGACCTTGAACTGCGCGTACATCGTCAGCGCGGCCGTCGGCAGCATTATGAGCAACATATAGGTCGGGTCGAAGAACACTTCCACTCTCCTTTCGGCTTGCGCCTTCGCGTTCGACGCGCTGCCGGTGGGGCGAACGGCCATAAATCCGCCCGCCACGTCTGTCCGCGTGATTATAGCGCGATAGCACTGACGGTAAGTGGATGGTCAACAAACTGTCCGGATCGTCAGCTTCTTCAGCCCCACGTGCGCTATGTCACATCCGATGTGCGCGCGCGCTGGGAACCGTGTACCGTACTGAGCGTTCGCGCGGTGTTCGTTTGGTGTGCGTCGGGCGCGTCGGCCCGTGCGGACGCGACCTGCCCTGGGGGTGATAATGTCGAATCCTCTTTCCCGGCAGCATGGACCTCATCGAATCGCTCATCGATCGCCTCGCCATCATCGATCCGACTTCGCCCGAAGATCACGCCGACCCCTACACCGTACGAGATTTATCTACCGTGGGGCCAGAAGGAATGCCCGCCCAAGAAGCGCTACATCGACGTGGTCCTGGTGCTGGACCACTCGACGTCCATGCTCCGCACAATCGATGACACATTTTTTACGCCTGAAGTGTCCCGGCAGACCCCTGGAGTTGGTTAGTCCTGTCGGGTCCGAACGTGCTCGACGGGAGCGCCGAGCATGTGAGAAGTGCGTCGATGAAGGTCGGGCGAATGAAAGCGCCCGGCCGCGGACAGAGGGGGCATGATGCGAAACACTCCGAGTCGTCTAGCTATCGGAAGTTTGATCATTACTGCGGCAGTCTTCGCTGCCTTCGCATCGTCAACAGGCTGGCGCCCCATCGAAACCGGCCAGGACGAGCCGCCAACGATCCCGATCAGCGTCGAGGATCTACAGGCCGCATGCCAAACGCGGAATCCATACCTGGTCACGCCATGCTATGCGCGGGGCGAACAGTGGGATGAGCCGGCGCTCGTCGCGTTCAGGGATACGGACGACAACTCGGACCACCATGTGCTGGCGACGCACGGCCAGATCGGTGCGACGAACGGCACTGCATATGATCCGGACCGCCATTTCCTCTACGTCGCGGCGTACTTCAAGCGCGGCACCGCCCTAGGCCCGCTGGGAATCGGCGGCATCTACATGCTTGATTTGGAGTCGGGTACGGTCGAAGAATGGACCACCGTGCCTGATGCCGGGCGCGATATGCACGCACCGGAAGGTGAGTATTGGCCCGATACGCGGGCGCAGAATTCGATCGGCATCGTCGGCCTTGGCGACATCGAGTATGGCGGCGACGACGAACTCTTCGTCATGAACTTGTGGGAGCGGGAGATTTTCCGCTATCGGACGACCGACAAAGCACTCGTGCAACGGATCCCGATCGGCGCCGTCGACGAGCCTTGGTACGGTTCGAACGCCCGCCCCTTCGCCCTCGCGGTCCAGGGCGGCCGCCTGTACCACGGCGTGGTCAACAGCGCTTGGAGGCCGCGGGACGATAGCGCCATCGAGGCGCTAGTCTATTCGTCTGAATACGACGGATCCGACATGCGCGAGGTGGCCCGCTTCAGCCTGGACCACCCTCGCGACGCTGCCTTGCGCGCCGGATTCGGCGGCGGCATCTCCGGTCGCTGGCGAGCGTGGCGCGACGGCTACAACAGCGTCTCGGGCAATCCCGGCTTCGGCGTCTACCCGCAGCCGATGCTGGCGGACCTCGCCTTCACTAACGACGGCGACATGATTCTGGGCATGCGCGATCGTTTCGGTGACATGACATTCTTCGACCCGTCCGGCGCGAATCCGCCGGGTGAAGGCGCGGGCATCCCGGCCGGCGATATCCTTATCGGCCGTCGGGATGGCGATAGATGGACGGTCGAACCGAATCCCGAGTTCTTTTCCGAAGACGCGGGTCCGGGACTCGGCGAGAGCCGCGCTGTCCACGACGAGACGGGCTTCGGCGGGCTGGCCCACATCCCGGTGACGGATAGGATTATCACTCTGGGACTCGCGCCCGAGCGGATAAGCTCGGGCGGCGCGTATTGGTTCGAATCCGACGACGGCGACAACACGGCCCGCGAGCAGCTCTATGCGTGGGATCCGGATTATCCGAACTTCGGCAAAGCCAACGGCCTTGGCGACGTCGAGCTGCTCTGCCCGCTCACCATCCCGACCCCAACCCCGACGGCAACGCGCACTGCGACCGCGACGCGCACGACCACCCCGACGCCGGAGTCGACCGCGACCGCGACCGACATCCCGTATTACGAGATCTATCTGCCGTGGGGCCTGAAGGAATGCCCGCCCAAGAAGCGCTACATCGACGTGGTCCTGGTGCTGGACCGCTCGACGTCCATGCTCCGCACGATCGAGGGCAGCGATACGCCAAAGAATGAGGCCGCCATCCGCGCCGCTTCGCGCTTTGTCTCTTCGCTGCAGCTCGAGCCGGACTACCTCGGCCGCCATGACCAGGTGGCTATAGTCGGCTTCAACGACCTGGCGTGGCTCGAACACCCGCTGGGCAATGACCGGGACGGCGCGCTCGCCGCTCTCGAGGTCATACGGACCAAGACTGAAGAGGGCACGCGCCTGGACCTCGGCTTCGAGCAGGGCCAAGCGGCCCTGGACGGCGGTTCGACCATGCCGGACAACCGCCAGGTCATGATCGTCTTGACCGACGGGTTGCCCAATCGCGTACCGTTCACCCCGCCGTTGCGCCAGGAGGACACGGTCATCGCCGCGGCTTCCGTCGCCAAGTCCAGGGGCACGCAGGTCTTCACCATCGGGCTCGGCAAGCCGGTCGACATCAACCCTCGTATGCTGATCAGCTGCTCCTCCAACGTCTACGACTACTTCTACGCGCCCCTGCCCGAGGACCTCGACGGCATCTACGAACGCATCGCCGGCCGTTTCTTCGGCTGTGACGAAGACGAGCTGCCGCCGCCGACTCCCTGCGTCCCTGAATTCGTGCACACCGACATCATGTTGGTCCTGGACATGTCCACCTCCATGCAGCGCACGACGGCCTCCGGGACGATCAAGCTGGACGCGGCCCTTGCCGCCGCTCGCCTTTTCAAGAACCAACTCGACTTCGAGCCGGACGGCTGGCACCGCCGCGACCAGCTCGGGATCGTCGGCTTCAACGACGAGGCCTGGATCGAGACGCTGCTGACGCACGATGAGGCCGAGCTTGACCGGGCAATCAACGCCTTGCCGGATCGCGTCGCTGAAGGAACGAGGTTGGATCTTGCCTTCGAGATGGGCCAGGAGGCGATCGAACGGAGCGTCCGTTTGCCGGAGAATCGTGCGATCCTGGTTCTGCTGACCGACGGACTGCCGAACAGGGTCCCAACGCCGGTGCCTTCGGGCAGGCAAGAGGACACGGTCTTGGCGGTCGCCGCGGCGGTGAAGGCGAAGGGAACCCGAGTGTTCACGGTCGGATTGGGTCTGCCGGACGATGTCCTCCGGACGCTCCTCGAGGACTCCGCTTCCAGCCCGCGCGACTACTACTTCGCACCGGACAGCGAGGACTTGGCCGATATTTATCGGCAGATCGCGGGCAGGATCGATGCGTGCGAGCCGGCGTCGTTGTTTTAGCCCGGCCGTTCACGGCCGGGCAGCGGATGGACGGTTCGCCTTGAGTTGTCGCCAATGGGGGCTCGGATTGGTCGGGGCAGGATGCGTCAGGCGATTGGGATGCGTTGGGTGGGATGCGTTGGGTTGTCATGCGTGTGTCAAGGCGCCGGCCGGCGCACCTCCGTCTATCACGGCCGCACCGCCCACGGTAGCCATATCGGGTGGAATCCGCGCACGAAGTCTGTGTCGAACACCTCGGCCAAGAGATCGTGAGCCGGCGCCGAGAGGATGGTTAGCGCTGCCTCGCGATTGACCAGACTGGCCACCTCCGTCCCGTTGATGCTCCCGACGTGTATCCAGCGCTCGGGATCGAGCGCTCCATGCGAACCGCCCGGATTTCGATCGACCAGGATCACCTTCGCGTGGAGCCCGCGTCCCGTCGGGTTCGCCGTCCGTGCTTCGAGGTCCAGGCTCTCGGCCGCCGCGCGCTCGCGCAGCCATGCCACGGCGGCAGCATTCGAGTTTGGGTGTTCGGGGTCGTCGAAGTAGCCGTCGAGCATCACGCGGACTCGCGCTCCGCGGCGAGCGGCGTCTAAATAGGCCACGAGGCGCGGGTTGCGAGCGATTTCACCTTCGGCCTCGCCCCCGCCCCACCACACCGGCTCGCGCAGCTGCGCCACCCGGACCACGTCTCCAGCCCCGGCGCGCGCGACTAGTCCGAGGACGCCGCGGCCCGGGCTGCGGGTCGTCTCGGGGGCGGTGATCGTCTCGATGTCCAGGCGGCCGTGGAGCGCGAGCCCCTCGGCCCAGCGTGGCATGTTGCCTGGTCCGCCGCCTGCGCGCTCCGGCTCGAAATCGGGCGCCGGCGCCCCGCGGGTCGGGTCGCGCGCCTGAAACGGACGGAGGTCGACGTGCCGGTCTGGGTCGAAATCGCGCGCGATTACGCCTTTCGCCCACGCGACTACGCCCGGCGAGTCGGTTGCGACCCACACGCCACGTCGCCCGGCCGTGCCGTCGACCGGAGCGGAGCCGAGCGTCGGATTCTCGGTGCCGACGAGCACGGTCCGCCCATCGATCACCACGATCTTGGCATGCTGCGAACGGTAGCGGGCACGGATGCCGTCGGCGCTGTCGAGAAAGCGGACGTCGGCGCCGGACTCAGCGAGGAGGTTGAGGCACCAGCGGCCTGTCGGGTCGTGACCGCCGGCCGGGGCGCCGTCGACGAGCAGGCGGACACGCACGCCGGCGCGGGCACGTGCGGCAAGGCGTTCCGCGAGCGACGGGTGCTCGAAGGTGTAGACGAAGACGTCGATCGACGCCTCGGCGGCCGCGATGTGCCGATCGAGAAAAGAGTAAAGCCCATCGGGAGCGACGGCGACTTCGAGCCGCGCCGCCTCCTCGAAACGCCACGGCGCTGCGAGCACAGCCTCAAGATCCCACCCAGGAAAGCGGGCCCGCCGGCCGCGCACCGGATCGCCTTCGTAAGACGCCCAATCGGCGGCCGTGTCCGTGTCCGCGTAGGGCTGGACCACGGCGGGGTCGAGGTCGGGGGCGCGGTAGAGGGCCGGGTCGAGAGCGCGTTCGGGAGCCGGGTCGAGGGCGCGGTAGAGGATCTGGTTCGCTCGGCCGATCACGCCCGGGTGGTAGACGTCGATGGCGGGTCCGATCCAGCCTTCGACGATCTCCCACGCGGAGCTCGACCCGTCGCCGTAGACGACGGTGTCGGCGACGCCGCCGGTTGGGTCGACCAAATGGATCACATCGCCCGCGTTCGCGAGCGTCGGACCGGCACCGAGAGAACTCATCGCCTTTACCGAGGTCCCCTCGGCGAGGAATGGGTCTCCCCACGCCCAGTCAGGGGCATGGCCGAAGCTTCGCGCGAACGGCTGCGCGTCTCGCGCGAGCCACACGAACGCGCCGGCGGACAGCATCGCGCCGTCCGTGAGCGCAGTTTCGGAAGGGAAGCGGGCCGAGTCTGAGTCGTCACGTAACGACCAGCCGCTTAGATCGAGGGCTTCGTCGCCCACGTTCCAGATCTGGACTGCTTCGTCCGCGTCGCGTGGCGCATAGCCGTCGGCGAAGACGGCGCTGATCAGGAGGTCGCCGGCCGTCTGGCGACTCCCGGCGATCGTGCGATCCGATGCGGCGGAGGTCGCAGGGGTGGACGCGAAAGCGAGAGCGAGAGCGAGCGCTTGCGCGAGCAATGCGGCCGCGAAGCACGTTCGGCCGATCGGGGCCGACCGGTCCGCCAGACGCGCGGGGGCGGAGAGTGAGCGCTCGTGATGAGGGAGCGACACTTCTGGGAGAAATCGGAGCTTGAGCATGCGTTCGATTGTATGCGCTGGCCCGCTGGGTGGGCGGGCGGGGCACGACGCGTAGGCGCCGAGTTTCGGACACGTTTGCGCCGGTCCAAGCCGTGAGGGGTGCGCGAAACAGGCGTGACTACCACCTTTGATTGGTGAGCGCCGGAAAGCTAAGGTTTGGCGTCCGCACCGGCGCTGCCAACACGGGCACGTCTGGGCCGCGGCGGCCTTGGGAACATACCATGACCCTCCGGATCGGCGACGCTATCCTCGCCTCGCAGATTGAACTAGCGACGAGCACCTGGGACGTCCGCCGGTTCACGGCGCTTTGCGACGTCCTGATCTGGGCGACAACGCGCGGCGCATACGGCGGGATGCCCTTCATCACCGGTCGGGTGTATGCGCGGGATGGCGGCATCGACGCCGAGTGGGAAGTCGAAGGTCACTTTGATGTTCGTAGCGTTGTTGATGCACCTTTAGCAACACCGATCGTCGGACCCGGCTGGAACGTCTGGCAATACAAATTGCGGAACGTTGCGAGCCAGGACAGTAAGAAGATTACCAGTGAGCTTAAGCAGAAATTGAATGGGGCGATCGTTGACCTCGCTGAAAAGCACGGTCGGACGCCCGATCGCTACCTCCTTGTCGTCAACCTTGACCTGACTCTCGCTAGCAAGAAAGCCCTCCGTGACGCAATCATCACCGGTCTTGATCAGCCCGACGCCGTCGATGTTCAGATCCTCGACGCCGGCAGCCTGGCGGTCCTCCTCAACGACCTGCCGCACATCCGCGCGTCGTTCTTTGGCGCAGCTCCGTTCGAAACTTGGCAGTTCGCAATGGATCGACATCGCGCGATTCATGCCCGCAGCGGTTGGTCCGAGGATCTCGTCGGGCGCGATGAGCTCCTCGCCGAGCTGAGGAGCGCCGTGGACAACCCATCGATCCGAGCGATCGTAGTGACCGGACCGCCCGAATCAGGAAAGAGCCGCCTTGCATTGGCCGCGACGCGGCATCGCCGCGAGGCCGTAGTTTCGGTCTTCGACGTTCGCTCTGTTCCGATCGGCGAGCTGAGGGCACTCGGTCACGCGTCCGGTGAGGTCATCGTAATCGTCGACGAGGCGGCGCCGGAGAGCGTAGAAGATCTCCTCGCTCTGGCACTGGGAGAGCCAACCTTAAAGCTCGTCGTCGTAGTACCGTCTACTGCTCGAGTTACAACGCCAGCACTCGGCCCTGATGAGCGAATCCAACGCATCGATGTTCCGGCGCTGGATCGTGCGGCCTCATTGCAACTGCTCGAGGCGTCAGCCATCGAGCTCGTTCCAGGAACAGCTACGTGGATCGTCCAGCACAGCGGAGGATTGCCAGGTGTATTGCTCGCCGCCGCGACGGTCGGCGCATCCCCCCATGAATCGGCAAAAACACTGCGGCAGCAAGTGGCCGATGTCTTCAAGGAGCATGTGCGGGCAAACGTGGGCGCTGCCGCCCTCAACGCGCTCCGCGTCCTTGCACCACTTACATTCGTCGGCTACAGGGGTGATCGTTTCGGGAATGAACTGGGAAACCTACGTGAACTCATCGCGCCGTCCATTGACGAGAGCGCTCTTAGAGATCTGATCGACAATCTTGCCCAAGCCGGAATCGTCGCTGTGGGCGGATCCTTCGCCCATATCGCCGTCCCGTTTCTGGCCGAGGAGTTGGCCCGTGAGTGGGTGGAGCGCGAGCCGCTCGGTCCCGCGGCGCTTCTAGCCAGCGAGAGCGAATCGTTCGTGTCACGGTTCATCGACCGCATCGGCCAGCTCGATCCGGACGACACCGCAGCGTTCTGGAATACTCTACTCGAGCCCGGAGGCCCGCTAGCCGACTTCCCCGGAGCGTTGGCGCACGGCCGATTGCTGAGGCGCGCGGCCGTAGCGGTGCCGAGTCGGGTCTTAGCCATGCTGAACAACAGTGTCGGCGCAATGGACGTAGACGAGCGGCTTGCCCTTGCTGGCAATCGCCGACGAAAGCTGGTGTGGACCGTCGAGTCACTTCTTGTCCATCCTGACACCAGCGCGCCCGCAGTGCGACTCATCTGGCTGCTGGCCGAAGCGGAGAACGAGACGTGGGCGAACAACGCGAGGGGACTCCTGAGGGACGTGTTCGATCCGCTGCACCCTTACGTTCCGCTAGACTTCGCTGAGCGCCTAGTCATCGCCGAACGGCTCTTCGATGCCGCCGAGTCGGATGCCGGCCGGATCGCCCTGATCCAAGCCCTTGGCCGGCCGTTCGGCAATCGTTTTGTTATGTTGGCGGGCGGTGACTGGCCGTTGCATCCCTTCGTTCACAGAACATATCTGCACGATGACCTCCGCCGTTACTTCCAGGAACGCACCGCCCTTCTCTTTCGGTGGGCTGAACATCCTGACCCTCCTGTTCGGTCGGCCGCCTTTTCCGTACTGCCTGGTGTCGCCGAGTTCCTCGTGTCCCACGGCATGCCCGAAGACGGATTCGCTGCCTTCGATCGTCTGATCGAGCAGGTGCGCGACGGTAAGGGACAGGTGGATGCCGCGACGCTGGCCGCGACAATGCGAGACGTGCTCGAGCGGCGCGAACGCCAACTCGCGGACGAGGTGGATCCGACTAGGAGGGAACGATTTGAACGCGAGCGAGCGGCAGTGGTTGCCAGGCTCGAATCGCTGCAGGCCATCGACCTGTTCACCCGTCTCCAAGTCTGGGCTGGTAGATGGGACCACGACGAGACGATGGCTGCGCACCGAGAAACACCCGCGCCATTCGCTTTGGAGCTTGAGCGCATCGTGGATTCGTTGGTCGCTGAGCCGCATCGTCTGGAGGGAGAAGTGCTCGACTGGCTCCTGTCTCCCGCGGCCGGCAAAGGGATGTACGTATTTGTCCTGCTCGGACGGCGCGATACGACCTCCACTCTCCTCCCGACGATCCTCGCGATTGCGTCGACGGACGCCGGCGCCGGCGCCTTCGGCGCGTACGTCACAGGTTGGAAGGGGCGTGACGAATCAGGTGCACGAGCCGCTCTCGATCGTCTCGCCAGGGACGTTCCGTCAAATGTAGTTCGCGCAATCGCCTACGCGACGGTGCTCATGGGGCCAAGTGCATCGGACGTGACGAGATTGCTGGATCTTGTGACCAGAAAAGTGGGCGATGCCGCGTCGGTCAGCAATTGGCTTTTAAGAATGCGCACCGTGCACCGATGGGTGGACGGCACGACGCCCGAACAGTTCGAAGCGCTGCTTGAGGCGCTGGCCCGTCCGGATCTCCGAAACGCGGACGGCGTCATCGCCCTCCTCTCGTCCTGGTGGCACGTCCACAATTCGTTCACGAACCGGCTGCAACACATCGGACGCGACTGCTTGACCAGCGCATATGCCGGCACGACGACCGCCGAACCCTGGCAACATGCCCTTGTCGCATCACACCTAGCCGAGACGGATCCTGAGATGGGTTTCGACCTCTTCCGGGACCTGATGTCTCGGGAGATTGAATCAGTCACCTGGGAGCCGTTCGACGGACGCTACGGCCATGCACTCTGGGTCGTGCTTAGTAGGCATGACAAGGAACGCTTGATCCGGTCGGCCATCGAGATCGCCCGTATTGACGGCTTCACACGCCTCCGCATGACCCGGGCCCTACACCAGTGCTTGGGCGACGACGTCGCCGAGGAGCAGGCCATCTTGATCGCTCAGGGCACCTCCGATGTCGAAGCTGCGCGCATCGTGGCCGAGTCCCTCGACCATGAGCATCCCGACTTGATGTGGCCGGTCGCCTTCGCCCTTGTCGAGGCGTTTCCGAGCGACCATGAGTTGCTTCGCCGCCTCGCGGACGTTTTGTGCGGACGGAAGGCCGAAGTCTTCCGTTCGACAATGTCCTTCGTCGGATCTTACGCCAGCACGCTTGCCGACCATCGCGCGGAGATCGAAAGCGCGCTGGAGAGCGCACCGCCAGCGGCTCGCCAGTGGCTGCGCGAGGTCCGATCGCGCCTAACCGATGATATCGGGCGGCAGATCATCTGGGAGTACGACGAAGATGTCGATGATCTGCGAAGCTACCTCTCGGACCCTGCATCGCCACGCCGCGCTTGGGCGGTCGAGCGAGTTCTGAAGTACGCCGACTGGAAGGATGCTCGGCGCCTGCTTTCGCTGGATGATATCGAGGCCGCCCTTCCTGAGATCGATCTGCCCGAGAAGAAGCGCAGAGCGCTCGAAGCCGCGATCCCGGTCTGGCGCAGTGAGCGATAGCATCCTCTCGCCGTTTCAGGCGTCGGCGCTGCAACTCCTATTCGATGATGGAATCGGCGAGCGCGGTTTCTACCTTAGCGGCGGCACGGCCTTGGCCGAGTTCTACCTGCACCATCGGGAGTCGGACGACCTGGACCTGTTCACACGTCGCCATGACTCACTGCGTCCGGAAACAGAGCGGGTCATCCGCCTTTTCGAGGACCGAGGACTCCCAGTCGATCGGCAGGTGGTGAACGATCACTTTGGGCGCCTGTTCGTCACATCGCCCACGGGCAACGAGCCGCTGAAGATCGAATTCGTCGAAGATGCTGGCTTGCGGATGCAGCCGCCTTTGCGCGAAGGCGAGATCGTCATCGACTCC
The DNA here is from genome assembly GCA_038913135.1 of Anaerolineae bacterium. Taxonomy (GTDB): domain Bacteria; phylum Chloroflexota; class Anaerolineae; order Epilineales; family Epilineaceae; genus JBCLES01. The sequence continues at coordinate 5,240 of JBCLES010000028.1, read as the reverse complement.
TTGGAAGACATTTCCGTTAACAAAGTGTGCGCCGTCTATGGTCGCCTCGAGCTCAAGGATTATGTCGATCTCTATTTCATCTTGGCTGAGACGTCGTTCACCGTCGAGTATCTGCTGGAGCGGGCAGGCGACAAGGTGATCGACCTTGAACAGGAGGATGGGCAGCTCATCTTCGCCGCCAACCTCTTGCGGGTCGAGGAATTCTCCGCTATTACGACGCGGATGGTCCGGCCTATTGCGCTTGTCGATCTCAAGAACATACTCAGCCAAGCTGCACGAGAATTGCTCCATCGGTTGGGGACCGCAGAATAGGAGGGAGCAAGCAATGCGATACAACAACCGGTGGCGCCAATGGGCCTGCCCCGTGGTTCGGGCCACTAAGGAGGTGCATCGATGAAGCGAAGTACCGCCATCACCACCGCGGTCGCCTTCTTCCTAGCCGGCACGTTCATGGCCATTCCGTCCTCGCATGGCTTGCTCGCCGCCCCGGAATCGAGCTTCATCGCCTACTTCCCGGTGCTGATGCAGAGCGGCCAAACCGTCGCAATGGCGACCGCGGTGACCGCGATATGGACTACCTTTACATGCGGGACGGCGATCGCCAGCATCGCGTGACGATCTACGGCTTGACGAGCTACCGGCGTTACCCCGACCTTAGGTGCCCTGCACCGTGGCCCCTGGACGATCGGCTCATCCGGCTCGCAGAATTCGTAGACGCCTTCAATGAGCCGCTAACCATCGACGAAAACGCCATCATTGGCACGAGTGTCGCGCGCTTCGCGGAGGACGGGGTGACATTCGTCGTGGGGGCGAGGATCGAATTCGCGGGTTGGGATGCGTATCGCTAACAAGAGCGCGATTCCTTATGCCAACGTCATGGCGGGCGGCTCGTTGACCTGAGACGTAGAGCCGGGGTATGCTGGCCAGAGCGAGCCTTGGCGCCTACCGCCGAGACCAACCTTGGAGAAGATCGGTGGCCACATCGCAGCCCAGCAAGCGTGAGACGGCACTGGTGGACGTGTTGGCTCGCTGGGCGACTCAACCCGTGCTCCGCGAGCGGCTGATCGCGGGCCTAGACAAGAATCCGTTGGAAACCATTGCCGATTTGGTGGGCATGGACGCGAGTGCCCTCAGAGACAAACGCAAGCGCGCGGCCCATTTCGCCGCGGCTCGGCTACTGGTCTTGTACCGGACGATCGCCACGGCGGACGAGCGGAGCAAGGTCGACTATCGTCTGACCGCGGGCAGTGTCCGGAAGCTCTTCGTCCCAGTAGTCCTATCCCTCTCCGATACGATCGGGCCACTGGCGGAAGGGGCCGCTGGCATTGTCTCGTCAGCGACCGGCAACGAAGAGATCTGCCAGCTCCGTACAACGGAAGTCGAGCAGCGGTATCAGGATCTACAAGAAGCGAATGGACGCTGGGAGACCTGCGCATCCGGTCATACCGGCTCGCTCGAAAACGTTGAAGAGGTTTGCCTGGCGGAGTTGATGAACATGTGGCCAGCGGGCGAAGCTTACCTCCATGCTCAGTACCTCAATGAAATTGCCTGCTCTGGCATTGAACAATGACAAAGTTGAAAGTTCAATGGGATTGAGACGCTTACCAACCGAACACTTCCGTTGGAAGCGGCTCCGCGCCTGGTTCATTAGCGGAAGGCGGCTCGGAAGGCGCGGGCAGCTTCGCTGTTGGCGCTGCCTCCGGTAGCTCACCTCAGGTATTGGGAGTGTCCTCATCGGCCAGGAATTGACCCACTCCGCTCAACTCGCCCTCTCCCTCGAAACGCACCGCAATCATTACCTGTTTGCGGATCACTTCCTGACGCACGTTCTGCCCAGCGACCCTTCGTGGTCCGCGGTCGATGGAAGCGAAGTGCTCGCGGTGCTGGCACCGCTGTGGGCGGCGTTCGAGCCGGATGGCACGAACGAAGCGCAGGTCGAGGAAGGCTGGGTGCGGCCCGTGCTGCGATCGCTCGGACACGTTTTCAACGTCCAGGTTTCGATGAAGACGCCACTCGGGTCGATGACGCCGGACTATTTGCTCTACTCAGACGAGTCGGCGCGCGCTGCAGCGCCGTCGACGGGGTTGGCGTCCGAGAGCGAATTCAGTGGCGCGCTCGCGATCGGTGACGCTAAGGCTTGGGCGAAGAGGCTCGACCAGCCGTTGACGGCGCGGCAGCAATCGGTCGGGCTGAAGACGAGCGACAATCCGAGCTATCAGATCGATGCCTACGTGCGTTACTCCGGGCTGCCGTGGGGCATTCTGACGAACGGCAGACACTGGCGGCTGGTGCATCGCGATACGTCCAAGCGGCTGGATGTCTACTACGAGGTCGATCTGCCGGCGCTGATCGAACAGGCGGTTGCGGCGACGCAGTCCTCGACGTCGACGCCTTCCGCGCGGGCTGCACTCGACGCCCTCAAGTACTTCTGGCTCTTCTTCCGCGCCGCTGCGTTCACCACCGCCGACGGACCGGCCTGGCTCGATGGCGTCCTGACCGACAGCCGCACGTACGCCCAAGGCATAAGCGAAAGCTTGAAGGAACAGGTGTACGAAGCGCTGGGAGTGCTGGCGCAAGGCTTCTACGACATGCCGTCGAACCGCCTCGAGACCGACGAGGCGACGCTGAAGGCGGTGTACGACAACAGCCTGATCGTGCTGTATCGGCTGTTGTTCGTGCTGTATGCGGAGGATCGCGGGATCCTTCCGGTGGCGTCAAATTCGATGTATCGGGATGGCTACAGCCTGCAATCCCGCAAGCGACAGGTGGCCTTGGATATCGATCGCGGGCTGCCGGCCGGCGATGGAATGGACGAGTTGTGGCTTGGGTTGAAACGGGTGTGGCGCTACATCGACGCGGGTCAGCCTGAGCTGATGATCCCTGCTTACGATGGCGGCCTCTTCGACGGCGCCCGCCACCCACTCCTCGAAACGCACAGTGTCGGCGACCGGGCGTTGCGGAGCGCGATAGACCTGGTGGCGCGGACGGACGACAAGCGCGGCGGCGGGCGGCAGTCCGTCGACTACCGCGACCTCGAGGTGCGGCACCTGGGGAGCATCTACGAAGGGCTGCTCGAATATCGGCTGCGGTTCGCCGAAGTGGATCTGGCGGTGACGCGCGACAAGGGCCGCGAAGTGTACGCGCCGGCCGACGAGGACGATGCCGTCGAGGTCATCGCGGGGCGGGTCTACCTCACGACGGACAAGGGCGAGCGCAAGGCGACCGGCAGCTACTACACGCCCGATTACATCGTCCAATACATCGTGGAGCAGACGGTGGGGCCGGTGCTCATCGATCTGACTGAGCAGCATATGGGCGATGGAACTGCGCGGGGTAGGTCGGGTGCGGCGGCGACGGCCGGGTCGACGGCGATGGTGGCGACAACGGCATCGACGACGGCGGCCGGATCGACGAGATCGACGGCGGGCAGGCGCGGCAAAGGGCGGCTTCGAGCAGCGGATGGCGGCAAGGCGAACCTGGCCGATGCGATCCTCAGCGTGAACATCCTGGACCCAGCGATGGGCTCGGGCCACTTCTTGGTGGCCGCCACCGAACACGTCGCCCGCCACATGGTCGGGCTGGCGCTGGACGTCCCGCCGGACCTGGGCGATGAGGGCGAGCTGGCTTACTGGCGGCGTCGGATCGTGCAGGCCTGCATCTACGGCGTCGACGTCAACCCGCTGGCCGTCGAGCTGGCAAAGCTGAGCCTGTGGCTGGCGACGGTGGCGCGCGATCGGCCGCTAAGCTTCCTGGATCACCATCTGCGAACGGGCAACAGCTTGGTCGGAGCCCGCGTGGCGGACGTCCCGCTCGGAAAGCCGCCGCGGAAACAGTCGAGCCGCCGGGCGAAGGCCGTGGCGGCCGCGGAAGCCGCCGGCCAGCTCAGCATGACCACTGACAGCGCCTTCGCGGGCGCAATGGTGACCGCCAACGGCCTGATGGCCGAGATCGAGGCGATGCGCTCGGACACGGTCGAGGACGTCCACGCCGCCGAGGCATTGTTCCGCGACCAAGTGCGCGTACAGACCGCGAAGGCCCGTAGCGTGGCGGACGTATGGACGGCGCGACACTTTGGATTGGCGATTGACGAGGGCACATGGCCCGAATTCGTCACCCACATCCTCCATGGTGGAATTGGGCTACCGCAGTGGACGGCGGCGTTGAACGAGGCCGCTCGGATCGCGGCGGAGCGGCGCTTCTTCCACTGGGAGCTGGAGTTCCCGGAGGTGTTCTTCGACCGCTTCGGGCGGCTGGACGAGTGGTCGAGCGGGTTCGATGCGGTGATCGGGAATCCGCCGTACGTGCGGCAGGAGGTGCTGGGCGATCTGAAGCCGTTCCTCGCGACGTCCCTACCCGACGTGTACCACGGGACGGCGGATATCTTCGTCTACTTCATCGGCCAGGGCCTCGGCTTGCTCAGCGCGGATCGCCGCCTGTCCTACGTGGCCAGCAACAGCTGGATGCGCGCGAACTACGCCGGCGCGCTCCGCAATCACTTACGGACCGAATGCACCGTCGAAGCTATCGTCGACCTGGGCGACAACCGCGTCTTCGCCGATGCGCCGGACGTCTACCCGGCCATCATCGTCATCCGAAACGCCCAGCCGCAGATCGAGAACTACGTAGCGGAGGCATCCACGTTTACCCGCGGCGAAGGCATCGGCGACTTCGGGCGGCAGGTCGCGGCCAAGCGTATCCAGGTGGCGATTCACGATCAGAGCGACAGCGGTTGGCAGGTCGGGGACGATACGTCGCGGAAGCTGCTGGCGAAGCTGATGGCGGGCGGGACGGCGTTGGGAGAGGTCGTCGAGGGGCGCATCTACTACGGGATCAAGACCGGCCTGAACGAGGCGTTCATCATCGATACGGCGACACGCGACCGGCTGGTGCTGGAGGATGCGCGGAGCACGGAGATCATTCGGCCGATCTTTCGGGGGCAGGATTTGCGGCCCTGGTATCAGAAGGACGAGGGGCGTTCGATCATCGTGGTGCCGAACGGGTGGACTTCTGCTGCGTTCGGGGCTGGGCTCAGCGAAGTGGCGGCGTGGGCGGCATTCGGCGACCGATATCGTGCGGTCGCAGGATGGCTGCAGCCGTTCGCGGACGCAGCGCGGCGGAGGCAGGACAAGGGAGAGTATTGGTGGGAACTCCGTGCTTGTGACTACTACGATGCCTTCGACAGCTCAAAACTCGTCTGGCCCGACATTGCCAAGTCGCCCAGATTCTCCCTAAGCGACGAC
>JBCLES010000027.1:0-34717 GCA_038913135.1 Anaerolineae bacterium | reverse complement strand
CATCGTCTCACCAGCATCGTCGCGCGAGAGGCTCTCGACTTCAGCCTGGCTCCCAGCCATCGTGGCCGCCTCATGGAGAATCTAGGCGCAACCGGCGACCCGAGCGCCCGCCGTGTCTTGCGCGAAGCCTCGAAGAACCTTGATCGTACCGTCAGAGTGGCCGCTAGCGCAGCTTTAGCTGAGCTGGGAGACGATAGCGGGCTGTCCCGATTGGACGCCGAGCTTCTGTCGAATGATTCCACCCGTCGGGCACGAGCTCTCGAGGCTCTTCTCCACGTCGATACAGATGCTGCGCGCCGGCTTGCGGCTGAACATGCCGAACGCTATTTAGCCGAGGGCGGCGCCGTTCCGACCGATGTGGGCGTGACCCTGCCTGTCCTGATCGATCCGGATAAGGACCTGGTCTCGCTACTAGGGGACATGGCTGCGGTATCCGAGCATTGGCTGACGCTCGTTACGGGTCCTGGAACCGGCAGACTCTCCGATCTCCGCCGGGCCGACTTCACGCGACGGCTCAAGGGCCGCGCGCTCTACTTCACTACCGATAGGCACTCGCTCGACGAACAGCGCGCCGTGCTCGAGGCGGCGTGTGCAGCGGCGTCGTCGGCTGAACCGCGGCGCATCATATTGCTCGGCCCGCTTCCTTCGCCGGCCGAAGCCTATCCGTCAAAGGACCTACTGCCTCGGCCGAGCGGTCAACCCTATTCGGCGCAGGTCATTTACGTCGGTCCGCACAAGTTCCAGCCGGTCATGGAATGGTGCGATTACCTCCGTGACTCTTGTGCGATCCCCGCCCAAATGCACGTGGTGCTTGCCGATCTGCGCTTCGGCGGCGAGGGCAGGATGGGCGAAGAGGAATCGGCCGTCCAAGCTGTGGTCGACGCATTGGCTCTAGGCGACAGACCGGACGCTTTTGCCAGGGCATATCTGACGCGGCTGAGAGAAGGTCGTTAGCCGAAAGCGGCGCTCGCCATAGGGTACGAGACCCACGCTCAGTCCAACACGCTCAGTCCTGCTCGGCCCTATGGGCTTCATGGTGACGGTGTACGAGCTCCAGGCGACGGACAGCACTCAGAGGACGATGCGCCGGCCGATTATAGTCAAGGACATCGACGCCCGCCGCGCTAGAATGTGACCTGACCACTTGTGGGACCTTTTGGGGGCATGTCGGCGTAACTTGGGTTTCGCAACGACAGTCCTGTAATGAGTAACGGAAGGTCCCTCGGCTCTCTGTCGAAGATCGGGAACTGACTACAATCGGGCACTGACCATGATCGAGTTGAGCGTGCGCATCGGCTTGCCGGACGCCAAGACGGCCACCGCAATGCTGTTGTGGCTTGACACGGAACACCTGGCCGCGGTTTGCGCCGCCGGAGCGATCGACGCGCGGGTGGTGCGCCTCGATGCGGCCCAGGGGAGCGACAGCGGGACTGCGGGCGTTACGCTGGTGGCGCGATATCGGTTCGCCTCTCGAGCCGCGTTCGCGCATTACGAGCAGGTGCACGCACCCAGGCTGCGCGCTGAGGGCCTGGCACGATTTCCGCCGGAGAGCGGCGTCCGCTATTCGCGCACGGTCGCGGACATCGTGGCTGAGGCGCCGACGTCGTTCGAGGGCTGAACTGGCTCGAGCCTTGGCAGCCGTTAGGGTTGAGCCTGTGCTCGGTTGCGCTACCTCAGGTGTTGAGCCACTACTCTGGCTGAGAAGATCAGGGCAAACTAGTTCGAGCTTGAGGACCGAGAGGTGGAGCAAGCTTCGAGACGAAACCACGAACGTCTAGCAATCTGATCTCGGGCGGCCGGGGATTGAGGTGGGCTTCGCCGTACACGGATAGGGAGAGACCCAGAATGGCGGAGTATAAAGATCTGCTGATGCTGATCGATGGGCACTCACTTGCCTTTCGGGCTTACTACGCACTGCCGGATAGCCTGAAGACGCCTGAAGGCGATCCGGTGCAGGCCGTCTACGGCTTCGTCAACATGCTCTTCAAGCTACTTGAGGACGAAAAGCCGCGCTGGATCGGCTTTACCTTTGATGAAGGTCGCCCTTTCCGCCGCGAGATCTTTGACGCTTACAAGGCTGGGCGCGAAGACATCCCAGAGGACGTCAGCGTACAGGTGCGGCGGTTGCGCTGGCTCCTAGGTCAGTTCGGAGCGTGGCAGGTGGCCGGCGCGCCATTCGAAGCTGACGACTACCTTGCGACGCTTACGCACCTTGCCCGTTCCCAAGACCCACCCATCGAAGTGCTCATCGTAACCGGCGATCGAGATCTTTTCCAGATCGTCGGCCCCGGTGTCACGGTTCTCTATCCTCAGCGCGGAATCCGCCAGGCTGAGCGCTTCGACGACGAAGACGTAGTGAAGCGTTTTGGAGTATCTCCTCGGCAGCTCACCGACTTCAAGGCGCTCGTCGGCGATCCGTCGGACAACATCCCGGGCGTTCGCGGTATCGGAGAGAAGACGGCAGCCCGCCTGCTGAACGCCCACGGCGATCTGGCGGGCATCTATGCAGGACTCGACGGTCTTAGTCCCGGATTGCGGAGCAGTCTGGACTCAGGGAGGGAAGACCTCCGTCTCAGCCGTGAACTCGCCGTCCTGCGCATCGATGCGCCGACCGAGCTCGACCTCGCTGGCATGTCGTTCTGCTACGATCACGCGACGGCCGTTGACGCGATGCACCTGCTCGGATTCGAATCCACAGTCGCCCGGCTGCCGAAGGCCTATCGAAGGGAAGGCACATGAGAGAGCATTCGATCGAACGCAGTCGGAAGCGGAACTCAAAAACAGGTGGTGCGAGGTGCGGTGCAGCCTACAGCCGTCTCTGGATGGCCCGAGCGGGAGCGCTCGTCGCGGCAGGGTTGATCGCAGGCTTGCCGGCCGACGGAAGGCACTCACCGAACGCGGACCAACCGATGGATGCGGGCGATCGCCGGGTTGGTCGCCGCGGTGCCGCCGTGCATGCCGCACCTGCTGCCCAAAGCACAGACGGGCGTTTCGGTATCGCTCATATCGACTTGATGGATCGGCACGTTGAGCGGACCCCGGCCGGGGTCCGCGCGCGCACCGGTGTCACGGAGGCCGATACGGCGAGGCGGTATTCGCGGGCAGTAGAGACAGGCGTCACTTGGCATAGGACCTCCTTCTACTGGGATCTGATCGAGTCTGACGGCTTCAAATGGGACGTGATCGATTCGATAGTAGGGCGCGATGCCACGAACGGCCTGCGGACACTCGCCGTCCTGCAGGGCCATGCGCCCGGCAGCGTTACGCCCGGGGTGCCGCCCGGCCTAGACGTTCCGATCTTTCGAACGGCCGATGGCGGCACTACAGACGATCCGGCGGCGGCGAGCGGCGTGAACACGGACAATCCGTGGGCGCGTTTCGTCGACGCGGTAGTCGGCCGTTACATGCCGGGAGGTGAGGGGCCAGGCGCGGGAGTACGTGCGTGGGAGATCGGCAACGAACCAAATTTGCCGCACTTCTGGGCCGGATCACCGGCCGATTTCGCGCGCTATCTCGAAATTGCATATCTGGTGATCGAACGGCGCGACCCTGGCGCTTCGGTCCTCCATGGCGGGATCGCGGACGACGCCAACGCCGCGGATTGGTTCGCGCGCTTCCTTGGAGCGCTGCAGGCCAGGGCTGCGAATTCGCCGTTGCCGGCTAGATATGGCTTTTACTTCGATGCTACCGCGTGGCATTGGTACGCCGTGCCGTCACGCCTTCACAATCCGCCGTCCACCGCACGCTCCCTGCTTGCGCGACACGGATTCCCTCCCAAACCGCTCTGGGTGACTGAGTTCGGCGTGCCGATTTGGTCGGAATATCCCGGCCCGTGTTGGGACGCCCTCAGCCCGCTGCGTGTCTCGGCGGTGGAACAGGCCGCGTTTGTGTGGCAGTCGATAGCTGAAGGTCTCGCCGCCGGCGCCGAGCGGATGATATGGTTCCAGCTGCAGGATGATTGCGGCAACGGGCCGCAGAGCTACGATGCTTTTGGGCTCTTGCGCAACCCGCTTGGCGAAGCCTGTTGGGTGTCCACGCCTCAGGGGTGCTGGTATCAAGAACCCGCGCTCGCCGGGCAGCCTAGGCCGGCCTTCGATGCCTTCAAGATCGCCGTCCGCGAACTTTCCGGAGCGCGCTCAATGCGACCGGTCGCCGCCGCGCAGAATTGGTCGGCCGCATCCTTTGCACGCGGTGCGGATAAAGTGACTTTCGCGTGGAGCACTAGCCGTAATGGGGCGCAGGCAAGCTTGCCTGCCGCGAGCGGACAAGGCGCGCTGTGGACCCTAGACTTGGCGGGCGTGGCTGGCCGCGCAACTGCGCAGGCTTCCGCGGGTGTGCATTCGATTTCACTGGCCGCCGTGACCAATCGCAACCGACCGGGCGGTCATCCGATGGTCGATGGCAGGCCCGTCATCTTGATCGAGACGGGGGCGGGCGGGATTGGCGTCGCGCCGGCTGCCGCTTTGGCGCCTGCTCCGGGCGTCGCGCCGGCAGCCGCACCGGCAGTAGCTCCGGCGGCAGGCGCAGCGATTAGATCAGCGCCCGATGTTACCCCGCCGCTCCTCGCGGTTGTCGAGCCTCTGCCTAAGGTCTCGGCACCGGTCCTTTCTTTGAGCGTGCTTTCGGGAGACGACGTAGCCGGCTCAGGTCTAGGGAGCTACCGGATCTTTTATGCCGCCAACCTTCCTCCGAAGGGTGGCAAGGGCTGGACGCCGATCGGACAGGAGCTCTCTTGGCCGGGATCGCCGCGCGTCGGCCGCGTGAGCACACCCTTCGTCGGCGCGCCCGGTCACCTCTATTACTTTGCCGCGCAGTCGGCGGATGTCGCGGGGAATTGGACGCCTCTTCCCAGTTCGGCACAGGCTTGGACGCGGATCGCAGGGGCCGGACCAGGGCCGAGCGCGCCGCCCAGCCGGTGGTCGACCGGTCGCGTATATCGATAGTCACAGGGGAATGTCATGCAGATTGTTGTAGCCGGAACCGGCTTTGTTGGATTGACCCATGCGGCCGTCTTAGCTGAGAACGGACACAAGGTCTACGCGTATGACATCGATCTCGAAAAGCTGGCCGATTTCGCGAGCGGTGACCGTGAGCGTATCGAGCGCTACGTAAACGAGCCTGGCCTTGCTTCGATAGTCGGCGAGACCGTTGGACGCTATCTGATGTTCATCGGGCCGGACCGCTTGGCTGAAGCGCTCGACGGCGCCGAGGTGATCTTCCTGAGCCCGCCTACGCCGCCGAACCTCGACGGCTCGACAGATCTCAGTTTCTATGATTCGCTGGCCGGCACGCTTGGTGAACACCTAGCCCGCCGCGAATCGGCCGAGCGGGTAGTTTTGATCAACAAGAGCACGGTGCCCATCGGCACTGCGCGCAGGCTTCAGGGAATTCTCGAATCGCTTGGGGTCAAGAACTTCGGAACGGCCTCGAATCCGGAGTTCCTTCCGGAAGGCGACGCGGTGGAGAAGTCGCGGCGCCCGGATCGCGTGGTTGTCGGCTGCGACACGCAAGAGGATTTCGACATCTTGCGCGGCGTCTACCCCCAGTTCTACCACCACGTCCGTATCGGTTACATCGAGACAACCCCTGAGACGGCGGAGGCGATCAAATATGTCGCCAACACGCTCCTGCTCTCCTACATCTCGTTCTGGAATGGTGTGGGTGCACGCCTCGCTGAGACCTACGACAACGTCTCGATGGAGGACTTGAAGCGAGGCGTCACGAGCGATGATCGGATCAGCACCTGGGGGTCGTATGTCTCGAACGGGGCCGGCGGCAGCTGCTTCGGCAAGGACATTCAATCCTTGATCTATCAGCTTCGGAGTCGCGGCCAGCGCTATGGCCTGCTTCAAGAAGTCTTCGACATCAACGAATTCCAGAAGACCTATATGGTCGATCGGGCGATCAACGAAGCTGGCTTCACTTTCAACAATACGACCGTCGCCCTGATGGGGCTTTCTTTCAAGAAGCACACGAACGACATGCGCGATGCCTCATCGTTGAGCGTGGTCGAAGCTCTCCTCGGCCGCGGAGTCGCACGGATCAAGGCATATGACCCGCTGGCGACCGAAGAGGCGAAGAAAGCGTTCGATCCTGCGAAGAACCATCTCTTCGAGCGGATCGAGTACCACGATGACGCACGCTCCGCGATCGAAGGCAGCGATTCCCTTTTCATAACGACGGATTGGGAAGAATTCCGCGGACTTTCGAGCACGGTCGAGCAGATGGTCGCGCCGCCTTATCTGATCATCGACGGCCGCCGTATGATCGCCGACCCATCCGAGCTGACCGACAAGGGATTCAGCTACCTGGCCGTCGGCGGGCAGTTGATCGGGTCGCCGATGGCGGCCGTCGACGATCACATCAGCAAAGATCCGAGCTGATGGTTGGGTCGTCGATAGCGGCATGCGATGTTCATGCAGCCGAGATCTAGCTTGTATGTCCGCTCTCCTGCGGCCCTACCGCGCTTGACCTACGGCGCCCTGAAGTTCGCCATGTTCGAAACCCACGGCATGTGAATCGTCCGCAGTTCGCCCGTGGGCGGCGGTGGCGTGGGCGTTCGGCTCGTCGGGCCTGTCGGCGACGGGGACGGGGTGGTCACCGAAGGTGTCGCCGGGGTCGGACCGGTGCCGTCGACGTTGATGCGGGCAGAGAACTCGGACGTGTTCATTCCGTCGGTCTGGGTCGCGACGAGCGCGCCGAGCGCAAAGCCCGCCGCCCTAGCGAAGGTGAACGAGCCGTCGCTGCCCGCCGTAACGCGACCTTCAAACGTGTTCGCTTCGTCGAGCGAGTCCGCCGGATTCACCACGAACACCTCGATCTCACAGCTGGCGCAGCCAGTCCCGCTGACCGACGTCGAGGTAGCTGCCGTCAGCACCGGCGGCAAGGCCTCGCCGTTGGCGCGCTGCACGATCCGGATCGGCCGACCGCCGTTTTCGCGGAACGTGTTCTCCGTTACCCGATTGTCGATCGTGGCGATGTTGGCCATGACGACGCCGCCGCCGACGTTGCAGCGGATGTTGTTGCGCCGGATCAGCGTTGCGCGCGGCCCGCCGGATAGCGAAATGCCGGCGCCCACGTTGCCGACGCAGGTCTCTCCCGTCGGATCGCCGCCGATGATGTTCTCCTCGATCACAGTGCCTTCGATCTTGTCGAACAAGGCGATGCCCGCGTTCTCGTTGCCGCTGATTACGTTCTTCTGAATGACTGTTTCCTCAGGCTCGGTGATCAGATTGATGCCGCTCTGCAGGCCGAGCCGGGTGCGACCCGTGACGTCCATGCCGAACCAATTGCCCTGGATATGGTTGTCGAACGAATCAGGCCCTTCGACTATTACTCCGCTGTCGAGCTCGCTGGCCGCGAAGATGTTGCGGTTCTCGAGAACCAGGTCGCCTATCACGTTGCTGTAAGCACCCTGGTCGATCTTAACGCAGTCTTCGAGGTTTGGAGATGGGACGGTCCCGTCGCCGGTGATGCCGCACCAATTGCCGAATACGCGGTTTTCGTAAACCGCTTCGCCGGAGAGGTAGACGGCGATGCCTTCGGTGAGGCCGGCGAAGATGTTGCCTGGTCCGATTTGATTGTGCGCCGATGGCTCCCCGAAGACGCCGCCTGGCAGGTAGACGGCCGCTGTCTCATACAGTCCGCGAAATTCGACTCCGGCGATGACGTTGTTCTCCGAAAGTATCTGAAAGCCGCTCTTCATCGCTGAGTCGCTCGAGTCTATGACGATGCGATTATCCTGTGGGCCGTTCCACGGTCGGACCCCCTGACGGAAGTCGATGATAGTGCCGCCCGCCGCGAGCTTGATCGCCTGATTCGAAAGCGAGATCACGAACTTGCCCGAAGAAGCCTCATAGCCGCCACCGGCGATTCGAAGCGGCTGCTTTCCTGGCGGACACTCGGCTGCGTTCGTTATTTCGGCAGGGTCGAAGCACGCGCGGATGATCGCGCCTGTGGACGAAAGGGCCGCCTCAGTAACGGCACCGCGAAGCGAGCACAGTGCTTCATCGGTTGTGCACTCGCCTATTGAAGAGGCCGGATCAGCCGTTGTGTTGACAAAATAGACCTTCGGCTGCGCATGGGCCGGCGGTGTGCCTCCGGCGACTAGGAGGGAGAGGGCGAGGAAGAAGAGCAGATGAATAGTCGTAGATCTCGCGGAAGCGGAATATGGACCGCTGAGTCTTGCTGATTTGATCATGGCAGGCTGACCTCACGATGGTGCCGCGCAAGAGTTGAGCCGATGCGGCGGGTCAACTTCTGAAAACGCGACGTGAATGAATTGGTTAGAAGTGAAGCGTCAGTAGTCCATCGTGCTCTCAGCCAGCGGGGCGCCGCCCCGTAGGGAAGCGCCCCGCTCAGCTCATTTCCTGCGCGCCAAGTGCGCCTTGCTTCGCGGGACCATCGGTCCGCGCTTTTTTGGACGCTACTCGGTCTTACATGGGATTGAGCGAGCGATCTCGCTATAGATCAGCTCGAGCATCGCTGTGTCCGGCGCAGGTTTGTAATGACTCGGACTCGATGCGGCGTTACGCAGCAGATCTTCATCCAAGTCAGAGCCAAGCCCGACGGTAAAGAGGACGATGCCTCCATCCTTGATGTCATCGGCAGTAGCTATGACCGCAGGCCTGCTCGGACCGCCGACCTCGGACTGCCTGCCGTCGGTGACCAGGATGATCGTCTTCGTCGTGCCGTCACGCCCAGATCCGCGCATCTCTGTCAAGCCCTCGGCCAGACCGCGGTCGATCCGAGTGCCCTCGTCCGTCATGGTCGAAAGTCTATCGAGAGCGGCCTTGATCGCATCCCGATCTGTACTCATTCCGAGCATGAGCGTCGCCACATCGTTGAACGCGACGACCGCGGCCTGGTCCTGATCGGCCGCTGCCGGCAACGTGAGCAGGTCGGCCAGATTCTTCGCCGCGTTGATGGCGGCTTCGATCTTGCGCGGCCCGCCGGGCGTCGTCGTGTCGTTCATCGACGTCGAGGTGTCGATGATCATCACGATATCCACCTTCTGCTGCTGCGGCGTGCACTTGGGCGGCTCCGGACCCTTCATCGCGATCGGGAAGTAAGCCGGCAACAAGACGATGTTAGTCGGGGTCGGCGGCGGTTCGGTCGGAGTCTCGGTCGGCGGAGGCGTCGCTGAAGGCACGTCCGTGGGCGTCGGCTCGATCTCGTACACCAAGACGTCGACAGCCGGGAAGTCGAGGATGTTCGTACGGCCCTCGGTGTCGAGCCAGTTGAATTCGGAGATCTCGCTTACACGGTGGGTGCCGATTTCCGTCGGACGAATCTCGTACGTGTGGGTGAAGACCGAAGATGGTGGCTCGTGATGCCACTTCATCACTTTGCCGTCCATCGAGGTGACGGGCGGAACTTCGGAGCCCGGAATGTAGCCGACTACGTCGTAAGGCTGTTCGCGCACATCGAGACGAGTGATGGTCACTGGCCTCACATCGCGGAAGTCCTTGTCATAGAGGGTCATGACCTCCTTGATCGCCCGCGCGTTGAGGTCAAGCCGATACTCGTTCTCGGTTGCGATAGCACGCAACCGATTGGTGTAAATCCCGCGCCCGGCCGCGAGTGTGACGATCTCGATATCTTTTCCGACTTTGCGGCGCATATCGCGCTCACAGAATCCGCCGTCGGAAATGAGGACGATCACCTTCATGCGATTCTTGTCCTTCAATGCGGTGCGATAGCTGCTGCTTTCCGTGAGCACCCGCTCCGCCATCATAAGTCCTAGATCGATGCGCGTGCGTCCGCCGCCGCGGAGCAGGCTCAAGCGTGACGTGACACGCGTACCCTTCTCCGTTAGGCTGACGAGGCGCCGTGCTCGGTCGTCGAACGATACCAGGCCCACGCTCAGAAGCCCGTCATCTAGGTCTGATTGAATTTGCGGTTCGTCGAAGAAGTCCCTTATGAACTTCTGGGCATCGCGGATGAGATCCTCGTTGCCGGCAGGCTCACCGGATTCGCCCGGTGTCTCCGCGGTCTCCCTACCAGGTGCAGCGGTTGCGGTCGACCTGTCGGGAGGCGTCGCAGGCGGTGGCGTCCTTACCGGTTCCGTTTTGCGGGGGATCGACGTGCCTGGCCCCGGAGCGGGCGGTGGGATCACAGGGCCGGGTCCGCCGCCCGGAGGATCTACTGAACCGCCAGGTGGGGCGGCGTCGTTGTCCCTGCAGCCAGGCGGGTCCTCATCGGGATTCCCCGGCGACGGAACGCCCGGAGCAGGTTCGCCGGGTCCCGGCGGCTCGGGCGGCGGTATCGGTGCCGGCGGGTCTTGATCCGGCAGGCCGAGCCTCTCTGCTAGCTCCCAATTGATCGTGCTACCTAAGCTGGAAAGAGGGTCTGGTTTAGGCGGTGGCGGCGGCGGAGGATCACCCGGACCCGGTCCAGGTCCCGGCACGGTTCCGCCTCCTCCCGGCGGAGCGGCGCTGGCGCCACCCGTCCCGCGGGTCATCGAATTCGAATTGTCGACTAGAAATACGAGGTCGATCGGCACCGCAAAGTCCGGGCACTTCTGATCGACCACGAGCGTAACCGTCGCGGACTGGCCCAATAGCAGACGATCCGGTGTAACGGTCTTGAGGAGGCTCATCTCGCAATTGCTGATCGAGTCGGCCGGATCGGCCGGCTGTGCCGACGTACCGGCAGGCAGTAGAAGTGCGAAGGCGAGAAGTGTCAGTAGCGGAGGGATGATACCGATTGTGAAGATTCGAGACCGGCGCGACATAAGCAGTGCCTCCTGCAGCGATGACGAATCGAATGAAGCGAATGGGACGCCGCTGCCGACCTCGCAAATCAGCCGTCCCACGTTGTCGAGAAAGCGTAGTTCTGCGGTTCAGTTCCGGCCATCATACGCATTTGAGACAAGCCCACACCAGGGACTAAACGTTCGTAGTCGATGCGGCGGACGCAGTGAATTGTAAATTATCCTGACCGCGCCTGGTCGGGGCCGTCGGAAATGTCAGGCTTCGGGCTTGAATTCGTCCACTATCGGTGTAGCGTCGCCAACGGCTTGATGGCTAGAGCCTGGACTGCTGTGTGGGCGAAATTGCGGCTGTGGTACACTGGGTGGCGTTCGCGCCATGATGACTACAAGCCGAGCGATAGTATTCCGCCGGCCAGCCCCGGGGTTCGAAGGACTGAATTTCGTGCGCTGGCCATCGCCCGCCCGGGGGTGATGTGATGGTCCAGTTGTGCCGTTTCCCGAACCGAATCTGTCTCGCGCTGGCTTTCGCGCTCTTTGTGCCCTCGTTCCTCGGTGCGGCGGAAGTCCGCGCGGACGAGCTGCCGGACGGGCTTCTCGCTACGATCACAGTCTGCGCTGTAGGCTGCGATCATGAATTCATATCGAGGGCGGTGGAGTTCGCGGACGTCGGCGATACGGTCTTCGTCGGCGAAGGGGTTTACGAGGAAAACATCGTGATACGTCGAAGCATCCGGATGCGCGGGATCGATCGCGCCAAGACGATTCTGGATGCCGGCGGCGCGACCGGACTTTGGATCGCTCCCGGCGCCGGAGCGATTGTGTCGGACATGACTATCCGCGGCGGCGGTGGATCGGCCGGGGGCGGCGTCATCAACGGTGGAGCGCTCACGTTGCGCCGTGTCGACGTGATTGGGAGCGGCGAAACAACAGGAGAGACGTTCGGCGGCGCAATCTACAATGTCGGCGGATCGTTGACGCTCAGTCAAAGCAGCGTCACCGACTCTATCGCTGAGTGGGGCGGGGGAATCTTCAATGTCGGAACGACGATCATCGACGGGAGCCGTCTCGAGGGCAATCGGGCCCGCCGGGGCGGAGGAGCAGTGTTCAACCACGATGGCGTCGTCTTGATCAACAATTCCATACTGGCGGACAACAGGGTGTCCGGTGTGGGAAGCGGCGGGGCAGTCTGGAATGCGGACACCCTTGCGGTGTCGAACAGTGCGGTCTTCAACAACCACGCGAGCGAGTTCGGTGGCGGAGTGTTTCAGGTCGGCGGGGGCTCGTATGTAAGCAACTCAACTTTCAGTGCCAATTCAGGTGAGTATGGTGGCGGAGGGGTCTACGCACTCGTGGGAGAGACGATAATCACGAGTTCAACCTTCATCGCCAACTCAGGTTTGATCGGGGCGGCACTGAGCAACAATGGGGGCAGTTTCTTCCTCAAGAACACGATCTTGGCCGATAGCCCGGGCTCCAATTGCTTCGGTGAGATCGAGTCGCTCGGGTACAACATAGACAGTGGCAACTCGTGTAATTTCGAAGAGGACGGCGATCTGGTCAACACATCGCCTGAAGTCCAACCGCTGGGCGACAACGGCGGCTTTACGCCGACGCACGCGCTTTCGGAAGGCAGTCAAGCCATCGACGCGGGCGATCTCGCGGGCTGCGTCGACTACAACTTCTACGAACTCACGACGGACCAGCGAGGCTTCGCGCGCACGGTGGATGGCGACGGCGACTTGATAGAGGTCTGTGACATAGGCGCCCTAGAGTTCGTCCCCACCGGTGGAGTTGGCCCCACGCCTACACCGCCGCCGTCGACGGTACCGGGTGACGTCACGGTGTGCGCTAGCGGATGTGACCACGTGACGATCCAGGCGGGAGTGAATGCCGCCTCCGCGGGCCAAACGGTCGGCGTGGGAAGCGGGACATATGCGGAGTCCATCACGATCTCGCGTCCGATGACGCTTCGTGGCGGCGGTACACTAGTTACGCTGATCGAGGCTTTGGACGGCGCACCATCGATCGAGGTTGCCGACGGGGTCGATGTGACGCTCGAGCGTTTCGGGCTGAGCGGCGGCGAGGGAATATGGGCCGGTGGCGGCGATCTCACGCTGCGGCATCTCGACGTGAGCTTCACGTCCGGCGGAGACTCAGGAGCGGTGCGAGGAACGGGTGAGATCTTGATCGAAGACAGTTCGATCACGAGCAACGTAAGCCTAGGAGCGGGCGGTGGTGTACACAGCCAAGGCGGGAGCCTGACCGTCAGGCGCGTGACGATCGCGGGCAATTCGAGTGCAGGAAATGGTGGAGGCATTCTCGCCGAAGGCGGAGCGCTGATGCTCGATGATTCGTCAATCTCGGGCAATGAGGGTCAGAACGGCGGCGGCGTTGCGGCAACCGGCTCCCTGACAATCCGCGACGGCGCTTTCACGGGCAATCGCGGCGAGTTCGGCGGCGGCATTCTCACCGGCGCAGGCGCTATCGATATCCAGGGCACGACCTTCACCAGGAACGAGGCTGACCTTGGCGCAGCGATGTACACGCGCGGTGGCGGCGTAGTGCGGGAAGTGGAGATTGTGGAGAACACCGCGACCGGTGAGTTCGGATACGGGGCCGGCATCTTCGCCGACGAAGAGGCGCTCGAGATCGTAGGCGGCGAGATCACCGGCAACACGGCGATTGCGGGCGGAGCCGTGTACGCGCGCGGTCCGGTCACGCTCAGTGGGGTGCCGCTCACGGGCAACGAGGCATGGTTTGGCGGCGCGATCTTCGCCACGACCGGCGGCACCGTGGAGGCTACGGGGATGCTGGTCGAAGGCAATCTCGCTCAGGTCGGCGGCGGAGGCGCTTATATCGACGGTGGTGGGTTGACGCTCGCCGATGTGCGCGTACAAGGAAATTCGAGCGAACGCATTGGTGGCGGACTTCTGGTCCGCGGGAGCGCATCGCTCATCCTTCACGCCAGCGACGTCCTCACGAACACGGCTGAGACCGGCGGGGGCATCGCCGCGCTCACTAACGGTGATGACGCTCCGACCATCGCAGTCGAGAACGGCAGTATCACGGACAACGAGGCATACGGGCACGAGCTGGAAGAGGAAGACGAACCCGTGATGGGTTACGGCGGAGGGATCTATGGGGATGGTGCGACAATAACCATTCGCGGAAGCACGATCGCCGGCAACGACGGCGTAAGAGGCGGTGGCATAGCATCGACCGGATCGCTGGTCATGGAGAATTCCACGGTTTCTGATAACGCCTCGGCCGCCGGCGGCGGCGGACTTTGGCTCGAAGGGGCGGCCGACCTAGCCTACCTCACGATCTCCGCTAACGTCGCCGATCCGGACACATTGGGTGGCGGCGCCATCTACATCTCCGGCACCGCGTCCGTAGACGTCTCGGGCACTATCTTCGCCCCGAGCCTGGGCGCGTCCAGCTGTACCGGAGGGGGCACCCGATTGAGCTCGAAGGGACACAATCTCGATGCCGACGGCTCCTGCGGGCTGGCCGGTGCAGGCGATCTGTCCGGAGTCGATCCATTGCTGGAGCCGCTAGGTTGGAACGGGGGTCGGACTAGGACGTTTGCCTTGGTCGCCGAGAGCCCTGCGGTAGATGCCGTTGGCGCCGCGGCATGTTTGGACGCGGCCGGAGCGCCGCTGGACGGCGATCAGCGGGGCGGGAATCGACCGGTGGACGGAAACTCCGACGGGACCACGGCGTGCGACATGGGCTCTTTCGAGCTGGATCCGGGCTTTTCTCCGCCGCCCACGCCGACGCCGACCCGCACGCCGAGACCCGACGAAACACCGGGCTCGGGCGACTCGGCGACGATCTACCTGCCGCGAGTGTCGAGGTAGGCGCCGGCGGGCGGATTACCGCCCGACGAGCGCCGGGCCGAACGACGACGAGATCGCGTCGGCCGAACCCAGGGCGGCGCTCGCGAAGATCAGGGCCATGACGATGCCGATCGTGGCTTGGACCGCGATGCCGACTATCCAACCGAGCAACATTCCGCGGCCGGAGCGCCATGCGCGGTTAAGACCGGGCCGGCCCAATCCGTTCCCACCGGCGGCTTCGACCGCCACCAGTCCGATCGCCGCGCCGATGATCGCTCCGGGTATGCTGAAGACGATCAACCCGACGAACGCACCTACGGTGGCCGCCACAACACCTCGCCAAGTCGCTCCGCCCATGCGGGCGCCCCAGCTCGAGAGCATGAAGTCGGCGGCCGCGGCGACCAGCGCCATACCGCCGAGCAAGGCCAGTCGTGGCCAACCGATGTGTTCGAACCCGTCGCCCCATGCCCAAACCATCGCCCCGAGCCAGATGATTGACGGACCCGGCAAGACGGGCACTATCGAGCCTACCAGCCCGACCGCGACCAGTATCCAGCCCAAAGTCATCAGGGCGACGGCGGTATCGGGGGTCATCTGATTTTGTCGCTCAATGCCGAACGCATCACACGTTGAACCGGATGTTCAGAACTTCGCCATCCTTCACGATGTAATCCTTGCCCTCGGTGCGGGTGGTCGCCGCGCTCTTGGACGCCGCGATCGACCCGGCGGCGACAAGATCAGAGTACGCCGTAACCTCGGCGCGGATGAAGCCGCGCTGGAGGTCCGAATGGATCGCTCCCGCCGCTTCGGCAGCTGTGGCGCCGGCCGGAATTGTCCACGCGCGCACCTCGTCTTCGCCGACCGTGAAGAAGACCTTGAGGCCGAGCAGATCGTAGCTCGCTCGGATCACTCGATCCAGGCCAGGTTCCACAATGCCGTATTCGTCGAGAAGCTCGGCCCGATCGGCTTCGTCATCGATCTGCGCAAGCTCCATCTCGAGCTGGCCGCGGATGGTGAGGACTTTGCTTCGCGGATGAACATAGTCGAGGATTGTAGACGGATCAGAGACCTCGACGTCGCCGGTGTTGAGGACGATCAGGATCGGCTTCGCGCTCAGGAATTGGTAGCCGCGCAGCCGTCGCATTTCGTCGGGTTCGAGCTCGATGTCGCGCAGGGGGGTCTCTTCGTTCAGCAAGGTGTGCAAGCGCGTCAAAAGTGCCTGTTCGCGAGCCCATTCCTCCCTTTCAGCACCCTTGATCGGTTTGCGTAGCGAATCCTCCAGCTTCTCCAGTCGGAGCTCGACTTTGACAAGATCAGAAAGAAGGAAGTCCGTGTCGACGGCGGCGACGTCACGGGCCGGATCGACGCTGCCTTCGGGATGAGGAACATCGTCGTCTTCGAATGCGCGGACCACATGCAGCAGCGCGTCGTTCTGTGAGATCGCGTTCATCAACTCGCCCGAAAGCCCGTCACGATCGGTGCCCTTCGTCAGACCGGTGATGTCGAGATATTCGACCCGCGCCCGCGTGGTCTTCTTCGGCGAAAACATCTCCGCAAGCCTATCGACGCGCGGATCCGGCACCTCGACGCTCGCCCGATCGACCTGCACCCGTGCGCCGCCAAAAGTGGCCGTCTCCGCGTGACCGCGCGTCAATGCGTTGAAAACGGTGGTCTTCGAGCTGTTCGGGAGTCCGACGATGCCGATGAGCATGGGTTATCTTCCTGCCGGCGCGCTGCCGATCGCTTGAAGGATGACGGGAACTGGGCTGCGAAGCTCCCGCCTTACCGCGCTATCCTTCGCGCGGCCTGATCGATTGTGGATTCAGCAGATTTCAGTTTCGCCACGCCTCTGAAGCCAGGTACGGAGATCTGGGCGAAGGCGTGCAAAGCGCGCAACGATAGCCCAAAAATCAGCCGGAACACGACTTTCGCGAGTGGCAGCCCGAGTGACTCCGGCGGACTCAGTTCACGTCGTTCGCTCGCGCTCCTGAATCGACAAATACTCCTTGACTTAGAACATGCGTTCTGGTAGTCTATCGCCCCGCGGCAAACAATGACCTTCAATCTGCGGCCTTGTCGCGACAACAAACCATCTGATCCTCCGCATTTCAGAATCTCGCGCGCCCTTGCTGAAGCGTGGACGTTTTCGGGTCTTAGAAGAGGAGAATGTACCCCAATGGCTGAGCTTATCCATAGCATTTCGGCGGCGCGGCGGCCGTCGCTCAGGCGTCTTGCAGGTCCACTCTCGGTCTTTCCCTTTGTGGTCTTGGCGGCGTGGTCCATCGCGCCTGGTTCAGACGACGAGTTTCACGGAGTGCCTTCCGGCACGTCGAAGAACGTCGCCTCGAATGGCGCGCCTTCCTTCATGAGCTATGCGGTCGCCAGTGTTCCGGACACTCTTCTCGTCACCTCGGCACCCGGTGCGGGCGTTATCGTCGCCGAATTGAAGGCAAACAGCCGGATCAGCGTCGGTGGACGTGTCTACATGCCGGCCGGACTGGGGCAGGTCGAAGCTTTCTGGGTTGCCGCCGAATCCGATGAAGGTCCTGTTTACGGTTTCGTGCCCAGCTCCGCTGTACAGCTTATCGCGGGCGATCCGCCCGCTCTCGATCTCCGCGGGCTCCAGGCTGCGCGACTGCTGGCGCCGATCGATGGCGTTCGTGGCGCTGACCTCACGGGCGCGCCGGTGGCGGCCGAAGTGCCGGGAGAAATCAATATACCGTGGCTTCCTGAAACAGTCCGCCGCTGGGAGACGCTGCTCATAGAGGCCGGACAGCGCCACAAAGTCGATCCGGCGCTGCTCGCGATAGTCATGCTCGTGGAGTCGGGCGGGAATCCGAGCGCGCGCAGTGGAGCGGGCGCGACCGGCTTGATGCAGGTTATGCCCGCGACGGCCCGCGGAATCGCTGCTGAACGAGGTATCTCCGACTTCTCGGTCGATCAGCTTTACGAACCTGAAGTCAGCGTCGACTTTGGAGCGTGGTACTTGGCGCAGCAGCTCCGTTCATTCGGACTCATCGAAGATCCAGATTGGCAGCAATCGGTTCGCAATGCCGCCGTGGCTTACAACGGCGGACCAGGGAACGGTCAGCGCTTCGTCAAAGGCTCTAGCATCCCGGCAGAGACACGAAGCTATGTCGAGTGGGTTGGCGGAATGTGGGCGGATCGTGGGCTTGGTGGATCTGAGACTTTCCAACGTTGGTTGGCGGCCGGTGGACAGCGCCTGGTGACCCTGGCCGAGTCGGATTAGGATCACGGTTTGCACGGCTGATCGGAATGACGCGCTTGCGAAGGATCGAACATGGAACGGATTGATCTCGGTGAGGCGCTAGATGCCTTCGACAGCCATTGGGATCCGAAGATAGTCGCCGAACTCAACGGCCAGCATGTGAAGCTAGTTAAGTTGCTCGGCGAATTCGTTTGGCATCACCACATGGCAGAAGACGAGCTGTTTCTCGTCCTCGCGGGCACACTGCGCATAGAGTTTCGGGATCGCAGCGTTGCTCTTGGCCCCGGGCAGATGCTGGTCGTTCCGCGTGGGGTCGAGCATCGGCCGGTCGCCGAGGACGAGGTCCACGTTCTGCTCTTCGAGCCGGCGGGCACCTTGAATACGGGCGATGTCTGGAACGAAATGACGGTGGAGGATCCGGAGCGGCTCTGAAGTCGGGTTCTGACTCGCTGCGCATTATCGTCAGACTGCACTTAGAACCCCTCAAGGGCGCTCAGGTCGGCGACATTCTTAGGTAGGCGCGCGATCATCCCGACTAGGCCGAGGCGCGTAGCGCGGACTGCAGGGTCATCGGCCATTACGAGCACTTCGTCGAAGAAACGATCGATCGTCGGCGCAAGGGCGGCAAGGGCCTTGACAACGGAGCCGATGTCGTCGTGATCTAGTCCTTCGAGCGCGGACTCTATCGCGGCGTGAAGCTCGATCTCGGCGGGCTCGACTAGATGGGCGACGTCCAGGGAGTCTGGCACATCGGCGCGGCCGCGCACTATACGTGCGCAGCGGGCGTAGGCCGTCAGGGTGCGCTCCCAATTTTCCGACGCGACGCACTTGGCCAGCGCGTCGACGGTGCGGATCGCGCGAGCCGGGTCCGAACCTTGTACTTCCAGCACGGCCGCGACCACGGCGGGCGGCCAACCGGCGTCGCGAATTTGGACCTCGAGTCGCGTGCGCATGAAGTCGAGCACCTCGGAGCGCACGGCGGGCGTCACTTCGAGAGGTATGATCGCGGCCGCGCTATCGATCGCCGCTCCAAGGTCGAAGGATCGGTCGCCTTCGACCAGAATGCGCACTACGCCCTGCGCCGCGCGGCGGAGAGCATATGGATCGTTCGCGCCGCTCGGCCGGATGCCGGCTGCGAAGAGGCCGACTAAGCTGTCGAAACGATCGGCGAGCGCGAGAGCTGTGCCCGCCGCCGAGCGTGGCAGGTCGCCGCCGGAGCTGGTCGGGCGATAATGATCGGCTATCGCGTCGGCGACGGCCGCGGGCTCACCGTTCTGAAGCGCGTATTCGCGTCCTATCACGCCTTGGAGCGACGTGAAGTCGACGACCATCGAGGTCGCCAGATCGGACTTGCACAGCGCCGCGGCGCGCGCCGCGGTTGCGGCCTCCTCGTCGTTCAAGCCGAGCTGATGTGCAATCGCGGGTGCAAGCGCCTCCAGACGCCCAACCTTGTCCAGCATTGATCCGAGCTCTGATTGGAACGTTAGGCCCTCCAGCTTTGGCGTGAATTCGACGAGCCTACGCTGGAGGTCCAGATTCCAGAAATACGCGGCGTCCGCGAATCGGGCTTGGATCACTCCTTCGTTGCCGTGGCGAACGGTGTCCGGATCGACGCTGGCGCCGTTCGCGATGGTTATGAAGTGGGGCAGTAGGGCGGGCTGGTCGCCTGCGTAGATCGGGAAGTAGCGCTGGTGCTTGCGCATTACTGTCACCAGGATGGCGTCGGGCAACTCCAGATAACGAGAATCGAAGTCGCCGCGGATTGCGAATGGTTGTTCGACCAGCTGGGCGACCTCTTGGAGGAGTTCCGGATTGTCGGGAGCGTACCCGCCCACCTCGGCCGCCTTCGCCCCGACCTGTGCGCTGATTTGTTCACGGCGACGGTTCGCATCGAGCTCGATGCCGAAAACACGCATCAGCTTGCCGTGATCCGAGGCGGACGCGAGGCGGCGCACAGGCGAGCCGAGCGCTCGTAGTCCGCATGTCGAACGCCCGGCCTTGAGGCCCGCGAATTCGAGCGGGACCACGTGTTCAGCATGAAGCGCGACCAGCCAGCGGATAGGGCGTGAGAAGGCCTGGCGCGAGGCATTCCAGCGCATGGAGCGTCCGGTTCCCAGGCCGTTGATCAATCCAGGCAAGAGTTCTGCGAGTACATCGGATGCGGCCCGGCCAACCTCGCGTCGGACAGCGGCGACGCGCTCGTCGCCGCCGCGTTCCACAATCTCAAGGGCTGAGACATCCGCCCCGACGCTCTTGGCGAAGCCCTCGGCGGCGCGTGTAGGAACACCAGCGGCGTCGAAGGCCGCACTTTTCGGCGGGCCTATCACATGCTCCTCAAGGTCCGTCTGGCGCGGAGCCAGGTCGCGAACGCGAACGACCAGGCGCCGCGGGGTGGAGAAGACTTCCACCTCGCCGTGGTCCAGGCGTGCTTCTACCAGCAAAGTGGGAACCCGCTCTGCGAGCGCCGCGGCGGACGCTTCGGCCTCGGTCGGAGGGAGTTCTTCGGTGCCGATTTCGAGCAGGAAGTCTGCGAGAGTGTCGGGGGCTGGCGCATCCATCTCCGTTGTTCCGGCCTGATCCGAAGTGCCAGCGACAGTACTTGCGCCCGCTATCCACGGAGGTTCGCCGGGTCGGTCGGCGAGCGGGAAGCCGGCCTCACTGCGCGTCTCGACCCAACCTTGAGCTACAGCGCGGGCGAGCGCTCGCATGCGGCCGAAGTAGCGGGCCCGCTCGGTGACGCCGATTGTGCCGCGCGCGTCCAGCACGTTGAAGACATGGGAACTCTTCAAGACGTAGTCGTGCGCGACACGTATCAGACCGGCTCCGGCCGCCATCTTCGCTTCGGCTTCGTAGAGATCGTAGAGCTGGGTCAATCGATCGACGTCGGCGTGCTCGAAGTAGTAGCGGCTGGTCTCGATCTCGTAGTCGGTCTGCAATTCGCCGTAGGTCACTCGGTCGTTCCAACGCAGATCCTTGAAGTGAGTCACGTCCTGGAGGGCCATCAGGATCCTATCCAGACCGTAAGTGATCTCGACTGAAGTAGGATCGAGATCCACGGATCCGGCCTGCTGGAAGTACGTGAATTGCGTGATCTCGAGTCCGTCGAGCCAAACCTCCCACCCGAGCCCCCATGCGCCGAGCGCGGGCGACTCCCAATTGTCTTCCACGAAGCGAACGTCGTGAGCGCGAAGGTCGATGCCGATCGCCTTCAGGCTGTCCAAGTAGAGTTGCTGCGGGTCGCCTGGATCCGGCTTGAGGATGACCTGAAATTGGTGGTGCTTGCCAAGCCGGTTCGGATTCTCGCCGTAGCGGGCGTCGTCCGGGCGTAGGCTAGGCTCGACGTAGGCGACGTTCCACGGCTCCGGGCCGAGCACGTACAGATAGGTTGCCGGATTCATGGTTCCGGCGCCCACTTCGATGTTCGAAGGCTGCCAGATCAAGCAGCCTTGATCGGCCCAGTAGCGCTGGAGGGCATCGACGACGCGTTGGAAAGTAGGCGGCAAGCTCGGGTCGATCATCGTTTCGCACTCATCGTTTGGCGGTCGACGTCTCGGGGCCAAGGCCGAGAGATCCGGAAACTCGACGAAGGCCTTCAAGGAACTCCACGCTCTTCAGGTCTCGTTCGAGGATCGCGCGTAAAGCGCTGTGTAGGACGCGCTCCAATACGCCGCGGGTGGCCGGGGTGATCTCGATGCGCATCGAGGTCTCGAGATCCCTCGTCTGGAGAAATCGCAGGACGCGAAAGGCGGCTGCGTCGAGCGGTATTGCGTCGGCGGCGCTTCCAGCGTGAGCGTGGCAGAGCACTCCGCCGGACACAGGGCTGTAAACGTTGCCTTCTTGAGTCAACGACACACTGCAGGCGACGCAGGTGAACAACTGCGGCCGATAACCGAGCAGGCCGAGAAAGCGCACCTCAAACCAACGCACGACGAGCGATGGATCATCGGCGCGGCAAAGTCCGTCGAGTGACGAGCGGAGGAGGTCGAAGATGGCCGGACTCGCTTCGCCGTCCTCGATCGTGCGATCGATCAACTCCGCGAGGTGGTAAGCGTAAGTAGTCCGGATAAGGTCTTCGCGCAGGGCGACGAAAGGTTCGATGGTCTGCACTTGGGTGAGAACGTCGAGGCTCCGCCCTTCGGCCAGCATCACATCGGTGTGGGTGAACAGCTCGATGTGACCACTCTTCCGACTGGCGATGCGGCGAACCGCCTTAGCGATCGCACGCACCTTGCCGCGCTCGCGCGTGTACAGCGTGAGGATGCGATCGGCTTCGCCGTAATCGTGCCGCTTGAGCACGATCGCCGGCGTGCGGTGGAGACGGACTCGGCTCACGGCGGAGGGGCCTCTGGGGGCGGCGCATGTTGGCCGTTGACATCGCTCGGGCGTGGATGGTAATCGCCCATTCTAGCCGCCGCCCGCGGAGTCCGGCAAAGGTTTGATGTACGCGCAAGTGGCGCGGATGGTATCCTTGACCTGCTTGGAGTCGCGCTTGGCCGCTTCTTCCCGAGTGCCGCCCCAAACTCGGAGCGGGTGACCCAAGCAAAACTCGCGAGCCGGGAGGGTGACGCCGCGCCGAGCTTCGTATCGACCTAGATTCCCGGACGTCACAGATGCCGTGCAACCGAACATGATACTCCGGCACTCGCCTTCACCATCCGCGCGCGGTTCACGCGGTGCTGTCCCTGCTGCGTTCCCTTCGCTTGGAGTGGTGCTGGCGTTGACCTCGTGGTCGGCGATGTTAGGCGGGGGCGCAGCGACTTCGGCAGGTTTGAGCGACGGAATCGACCACTCGCCCGGGCGACTGGGCTGCGTGATCTACCTGCCGTACATCACCCGCTGGGCATGGGCGCGCGACGAAGGGTTCGACGCTGCTTCCAGCGCCGACGGACCACTTCCGCGCCCGCATCAAGCGCTGCCGGAACGGCCTTGTGGTACGCTGATCGAGCCTACGCCTGAATCGCCGAGCACGGGCACGCCGGATCCGGCGCTTTCCGCGACACCTGACCAGAGCGCCACGCCAACCACTCTCGGCACGTTCCCGCCACCCGTGACAGTCGATCCGGTGCCGACCTCGATCGGGACGGATGAGCCAAGTCCGACGTCTACTTCCACAATTGCGCCCGAAGGGACTCGGACCTCCGACCCGACGGACCAACCCGATCCCAGTTCGACCCCGGACCTTACGCCGTCGTCCACCGTGAACGCCACGCCGGTTGAGACACCTGACGGAACCCTCGATCCGAGCCCGATTCCGACGTCGGATCCGTCGTCGACCGAGACCGTGACGCCCGATCCATCTTCGACGGAAGTCGCCACTCCGGACCCCATTTCGACCGGCTCGACTACACAGGAAGCAACGCCGGACGCAACGCCGGAGTCGACCCCCGAATCGACACCCGGCTCGACCGCAGGTACGACTCCGGAGGGAACCGCGACCGGGACGCCGCCTACGACGACGCCTACGTTCGACGCTTCCGGCTCCGAGACTCCTACCCCGGCATCGGAATCCGCCACGCCGACCGACCTGCAAGCTACGTCGACACCGAGCGCGACTTCTAGCCCGACGCCGACGGGGACTCCGACCGCCACCGCAAGTCCGACGCCGAGCCCCACGTCGACCGGAACGCCGTCCGCGACCGCAAGTCCGACGTCGACCAGGACAGCGACTGCCACCCCGAGCCCGACCTCGAAAAGGACGCAGACCGCGACCGCGATACCATCGCTGACGCCGACCTCAACGCCAACCCTAACCCGAACGGCGACGAGTACCCCGAGCCCAACGCGAACGTCGACGCCTACCGCTTCCGCGACCGCTTCTCCGACGGTCACGCCATCACCGACCCGCACTGCGACCAGCACGCCGACCAGAACTCAAACCGGCACGCCCACCTGGACCGCCACCAGCACGGCCACGCGAACGCCGACCGGCTCTCCAACCGTTACATCCACCAACACCTTGACCCTAACTCCGACGCATACCGCGACCGCGAGTTCGACCAGGACGGCGACTGCGACCAGGACGGCGACGGCTACTCTGACGACCACCCCGACGAGTACGCCAATGCCGACCTTCACCGCGGCCCCAACCGTTGCGCCGCCACCTGGCACGTTCTTCGGCGCCCAGCTCATGCACGACGAGTTCGTTCCGGCGGTTCTCGACAACTTGGCCGTGGCCGGCGCACAACACGCGAGACTTCAAGTGCAGTGGCGCTATGTCGAGCCTCACGACTTCGGCTCGCCCACCTTCCATTGGATCAGCGACGAGGCCATAGGCGCGACCGTCGGCGCGGGGATCGAACCGATCGTCAACGTGTTCGGCCATCCTCCATGGGCGGCTTCGGTCGCTTGCGGGCCCATCGACCTCGCACCTCTTTCGCGCTGGGAGGCATTCGTCCGTGCGCTCGTCGAGCGATATGACGGTGATGGTTTAGACGATGCCCCCGGTTCGCCGCGGGTAGGGTCGTGGGAGATCGGGAATGAACAGGACTTCAATCGGTATCGGGCAGGTGGGGAAGGCGACTACGGCAGCTGCTTCGGCGGGGCGGGCAGAGCCGCATATGGTGAATACCTCCGGGCTGCGTATCGCGCTGCCAAGGCTGCGGATCCTGCCAGCAAGATCATCTTCGGCGGCGTGGCTTACGATCGCTTCTACAACAAGGGTGACTACGATCCAGCCCACGTCGGACCGTTCGACTATGCTTTTGTCCGTAACGTTCTCTTGCACCTCTACACGGCATACGGCCATGAACCGGAGTGGCCGTTCTTCGATGTGATGGGCATCCACGTCTACAACGATTTCCGGAACAATTGGGACGGGGTGCAACCATACGACCAGGAACTGGTCGGCAAACTTAGAGCATTCCGCACCGCCGAATTGCTGCGCGCCGGCGTCTACGACTTGCGCAACATGCCGATCGAAATCACCGAAGTATCGCTGCGCAGCTTCCCATCCGACGCTTGGACGATCCGTAGCGAGGCATATCAGGCCGTGTATCCGGCCCAACTCGCCGCGCGCGCAATGTCAGCGGGCGTCGACATATCGGTCTGGTTCTCGGCCGAGGATCATGTGATCGGTGTGTGCGGCGCCCCGACGAGCTGGCAGGGCCATGGTTTGCTGCGGGGGCTGGACGTTTACGATGCGATGCAGGCGTGTTCGACGCCGCCGGTCCCGGCGTACAACGTCGAAGAGGATCATGAACCTAAGCCTGCGCTGACCGCCCTCGAAACCGCGAGCCTGATGTTGTATGGCGCGAGCTTCGATCGGCAACTGACTACGGCCGAAACAGGTAACTCGAGGATCGAAGCTTATCGCTTTGTCGAGGCGGGCGGCGGTGATTTGATCGTCGCGTTCACGGATAACGGTCAGCGGATCGGAATCCGATCGTTACCGCCCATCACACGGTCGATGACCTTCAGCGCAGCCATACTTCGGGGCTGGACTGGCGAGATTGAAGTGACGGATCATCTCGGCGGGGTGACCACCAAGGTCGGCAGCACGATCGTATTGGATATCAAGCAGGCGCCGATCTTCGTTCGGCCCGATTGAGGCCGGGCCGGATCCGATGCGTGATCCGACCGTCAGAGCGAATACAAGCCGTCGTCACGCGTAGGGCGGCCGCCGTCCGGCATACCGCCCATTAGCCCCGGGTCGTCGAACACATCGCCCAGGTCCGCCTCGATGGCGTCCGGATCTTCGCCAGCTTCCAGGCGGCGAATAGCGTCCTCCATGCGCTCGTCCATCGACTCGCCGGTCAGCTCGGCCATCTTCCGCATGAACCGGCCTAACTGACGAGGATCGTTTTCGTCCATATCCGCTGATTGCGACATGAGGCGCATGAGTTCGGACTCCATCCGCGGATCAGAAAGCGGATCGGATTCTTCCCCAAGCGGCCGGCCCTGGGCATCGTGCGGGTTCTTGCCACCTTTGATCACTGCAAAGCGCGAGATCTGCCGCTCCAAATTCTTGCCGCCACAGCGCGGACAGACCGGCTCCTTCGACTCGTAGTCCCCTTGGGCGAAGAAGTCATAGATCCGATTGCAAAGAGGGCAGAGGAATTCGAGGATTGGCATCGTTCTGCATGCTCCTGGACGAACGTCTCTGAGAGCGGCCTGGCCGAATAGCATAGCAAGCTCGGCCTCAGGCTCACACCTCGTGACAGGGGTTTTGTGGACAGACACTTGCTGGGGGCGCGATCTGCGATATCATCCCGCCGCACCCCACAGAGGAGGAGCATGAAGACCGAAGACCGCTTTCTGATCGGCATCATGATTGGCGTCGTATTGCTCGTCGTGGTCGCGCTGGCCGTCGTTCGAATGCGGCCGGTTCCCGAGTATATGGGTGGAGACACGCCCGAAGCCGTGGCCCACGACTACTTGCTTGCGCTCCAGCGCGAAGACTGGCCGCGTGCCCACTCCGCGCTCGCGACGTCGCTCGCCTGCTATCCGGCGACCGCCGAAGTTCTCTTCAACGATCTGAGCGCGCAGCCCTACGAGCGCGATTTCGACAACGTGACGCTGCGCGTCGAGTCATCCTCCATCGAGGGCGACAGCGCCATCGTGACCGTGCGCGAGACGCACTTTCAGACCGGCGGGATCTTCTCTTCAGGGCAGAGCACTAGCGATTTTGAGATGAGCCTCTCACGCCAGGACGGCAGCTGGCGCGTTACGCGAAGCGATCGCCACTGGCTCTGGCACTGGCACGACCCGGGCGACCAAAGCTGCGAAGAGATGCGTCGCGGGCAGTCAATGCGTCCCGTACCGTAGGGAGACGCCCGATGGCCGCGATCCGCCGCACCTACGTCCTCCTCACATCTGCATTCGCGCTTCAGGCAGCGGCGTGGGCCGCCGCGTTCCTGCTAGGCGGCCTTGTCGACCCAGCGGCTGACCCCGTGCCCACCGCCATCGCCTTCCAGGTGGCCGTGCTCGTCGTGACAGTTCCGCTCTTCATCGTGCATTGGCGGTGGGCGTTGCGCATGGGAGCGGACGATCCGGCCGAGGCCACGTCGGGCGCCCGCTGCTTCTACCTCTATGCGATGGCCGGGCTATTCGTGCTGCCGATCGTGATCAACGCGCACACGCTCCTGTACACCCTGCTCACGCCCGTCGCCGGAGGCGGCACCGAGGGTCTCACCTCCGACCTCGCCAAGTCCGTGTCCAGCATCTTCGTCTTCGGGGCGGCCGCCTGGATTATCCGACGTCAATTGATCGCTGATCGCGAGGCGACGGGCGAGCCCGGTCGCTCGAGCGCTTTCCGGCGGCTCTTCACCTTCGGCCTTTCCGCCGTGGGATTGGTGATCGGCGCCAACGGCGCGATCGCGCTGCTGCATACGCTCATGCAAGGCGTGGTAGTCGTCGGCATCCCGCTCGGCGCGCGCCAGGTGGCGGAAGTGGCTGCGGCGGCCCTGGTGGGCGGCGGTCTATGGGCCACGCTTTGGCTCTATGCCCAACGACGCTTCGCCACAGGCGAGCCCGACGAGACGGACTCCGCGCTGCGCAAGCTTTACCTGCACGGCGTGGTCCTGATCACCGTACTCGCCGCCGTCTTCAACGCAGCCCTGCTATTGGCCGGTTACCTCCGAACCGCCCTCGGCCTTGACCCTCGTGGCGACTGGCGCGCGCCTTTGGCAGTCATCGCGGTCAACGGCTTGTTGTGGGCCTATCACCGGCATGTCCTGAACGAGGACGTCGCGGCCGCGGGCGAGGCGCCGCGCCAAGCGGCCATGCGCCGCTTGTATGATTACCTCGTCGCCGTCGTCGGACTCTTCGCCACCCTGGCCGGGCTCGTGGGGGTGGTCGACGTCCTGCTGCGCGCCCTCGGCGGCGCGGGCGGCATAGGCGACGCGCAGCGCGAGGTTCTGGCCTGGTCTATCGCAGGCCTGGCCGCCGGCCTGCCGGTGTGGTTGCGTCCGTGGCGACGTGCCCAGAACGAAGCCGTCGCCGGCGATGCAGCTGGGGAGGCGGCGCGCGCTGCGTTACCGCGAAAAGCCTATCTCTACTTCACACTACTTGTAGCGGCTGTCACGCTTGTCACGAGCGCGGTCTACATCATCTTCCGATTGATCAGCACCGCGCTCGGCGAGCCGGATCCGGAGAGCAACCTCGGTCTCGACCTTGCGCGCGCCGCTGCGCTGGCCGCGATCGCCGCCGCCACCTGGGCCTACCACTTCCGCGCCTTGCGGGCGGACGGCGACCTGGATGCCGGCGCCCGCAGGCGCCGCCTTTCCGCCTTAACGGTCGTGGTCGCAGACAGCATGGACGGCGGAATCGGCGCCCGCCTAATCGAAGCCCTTGCCCGCGAAGCATCCCACGTGTCGCTGGTGCCTGCCGGCATTGGCGAGACCGCGGGAGCACGCATGCGCGCGGCCGCCCAGGCGGCGGGCTTCGCGTTGCCCGATCCCGCGCCGACTCTCGCCGAATCGGTCGCGAGCGCGGACGTGGTCATCGCACCCTGGCGCGCCCTGACCCCGGACCGGCCGGCTGAGGCCGCGTTCGCACAGGCCATGGCGGGCGGCTCGGCCCGGCGCCTGATCGTCCCGACATCGGACGACCAGTGGGCATGGATAGGGGTCGATGCGCGCGAGCAGGAGGCTGTGGACGCCGACGTGGTTCGCGCTGTCGAGCAGATCGCCGCCGGAGCGCCAGTCGCGCCGGTCCATCGCCTTAACCCGGCGGAGCTCGTGTTGATCGGTGTCGGCCTCTTGGTACTGGCGGGCATCGTCGGGATACCGCTCGCGATACTGCTCAGCCGGTTGCTCTGAGCGGAAGTTGGGGCGTCGAGTGATCGAGCTGTGCCGGACATCCGGTCAGCGATGCCTTTGATCCCCGGCCTCGCGAGCAGCCCCACGGACGTCGACTTCGAATCCGACCACCATTCTCGCGACCGTGCCGGCACGTGAAGCGGCTTCTCCTATCGCCCTACCGGCGGCGGCATCGTCCTCCAGATCACCGTCCAGATCGCCCTCCCATAGCCGGCGCATCTCGGGGCTTGTCGCGAGGAGCGTGCCCAGGTTGCTCTGCGCTTCAACGCGGCCGTCCTTCAAGAGGACGATGTGGTCCGCTCGATGCAGCGCCGTGTGGCGATGGCCGACCACTAGGCACGCGGGCGCGTTCGGCGTCAAGATCCCGGTATTGAGTTTGCCGCCGCTGCGTTTCCCGTTCCCGTAAACGTCCCCGTCTCCCGAGCGCTCGAAGAGCCGCTCCCAGAGTGTCGCTTCGGTCTCGACATCGAGGGCGCTCGACAGATCGTCGAAAACCAGCAGCTCAGGCTCGCGGACTAGGGCTCGGGCCGCGGCCGCGCGCTGGAGCTGGCCACCGGAAAGTTTGACGCCACGCGGCCCGATCAATGTGTCGAGACCGTGCTCGAGCGCCGCCAGGTCACGGCCGCCGGGTCGTCGAGCACCTCGCCGTTCCACAGGATCTCGCCGCGCTGAAGTGGCAGAAGGCCGAGCAGCGCGCGGACCAGCGTCGTCTTGCCGCTTCCCACCCGGCCCGTCACCACGACGAAACCGCCGCGCGGGATTCGCGATGAGACGCCCTCGATCCCACGCCCTGAGTCCGGGTAACGCCATGTCAGATCGCGAGCTTCGAACACTTCGAGCCGGTCGTCGGTAGTTCGCACTCGCCGCGCCGGTTCCGGCGCCGGGCCGGACATGTAGACCGGCTGGTGCCGGACGAGGGCCGCGGATGGCAGGCCGTCCATCAACCGCGTGAGCCGGTCGCGAGCCACGCCCGCCTGCTTGTGCCGCGCCATAACGTTCCCGAAAGCGAAGGTGGCGTCCGTCACCATCCCAAGATACGACACGAAGAGCGCGAAGTCGCCTACGCTGAAGGCGCCAGCGCGCATCCGCGTCCCTGCCATCAGGAGGATGAGCCCCGTCCCGATTTTGAACACGCTCCCGAAGAGCACGTTGAGCATCGATGAAAGGAGCGTGTCCTTGAGATCCGCCACGCGACGGGTCTCGTTCAAGTCGTCGAAGTGCGCGATCACGTCGTCCTCGGCCGTCGCGACCTTGATCGCCTGGATCGCGCCGAACGTCTCCGCGACGAAGCCGACCACTTTCGCCGACGCTGTCCTACTTTGCAGCCGGTAATGCTCCAGCTTCGAGCGCATCACGTTGACTATGAAGGCGACCACGATGAGAGGCGCGAAAACGACAGCCGTGATCTGAGCGTCGATGCGCGCCATGATCACGAGCGCGGTAAGCATAAGTGCGAGCATGCCGGTGAGGTCGACCGTCCATTCGGTCGCCCAACCGATGTCGTCGACGTCGTCCCGGAACCGGCTGACAGTCTTGCCAGTCGACTCCGGCTCTGGGGCGGCGCCGGGACGCGAAAGGATCCGTTGGAGTACGTTGACGCGCACCAGGGAACGAACCGTGTCGACGAAGGTCGTATTGATGACAGAGCCCACCATGATCGCGCACACGCGCAGCAGCGCGAGGCCGACCAACATGGCGATGAGCGTGGGGATGGTGAAGCCGACCGGCGCCTGCCCCGTCATCCTGTCGAAGACGAGGCGGAAGACATATCCCGCGCCCAGCATCAGCGTCCACACAAGACCCCAGGCGATCGAGTCGACCACCCAGAGGCCGGGGCGGAACATAGAGAGCCGCGCAGCCATCGTCCAAGTGCTCATCGGACGAGCTTCGTCGCCAGCTCGATCGAAGTCTTTCGATATCGGAATCGATGCGCTCATGCGAGCACCTCCTCGAGGCCGGTGCGCAACAGCTCGCTGAAGCGCGACATCGGATCAGCGACGAGGCTTCGTCCATCACGACGATTCCGGGGTCGCGCAGGAACACCCGTGTGAAGGCCAAGAGCTGCGCTTCGCCCGCAGACAGCCCGTCGCCGCCGCTCGAAAGCTCGGTGTCCAGGCCTTCGGGCAGCGTCCGAAGCCAATCGGTCAGGCCGAGGTCGTCGATCACTTGCAGGACTCGTTCGTCCGGCACGCCGCGGTCGAAGAAGGTCAGGTTGTCCCTAAGAGAAGCATTGAACAGCTGAACGTCTTGCGTGCCGAGTCCGACCCGGCGGCGCAATGCGCGGATCTCCGCGTCGCGAGCATCGACTCCGCCGAGCCGGATGGTGCCGGCCTGCGGGTCGTATAGTCGGAAAAGCAGGCGCGCGATAGTCGACTTGCCGCTCCCAGTCCTCCCCAACAGGCCTAGGACGCGGCCCGGCGCGAGCTCGATTCGCACGTCCTTGAGCACCGGCTCATCGAGCGATCGATGTCAACCACTTGGACCCGACTTGGGTCAGAGTCGCGCAAGGAGAGCTCGGATGAAACTCTTCCGGTGATCCTCGTCCTTCAAGAGCTTGTACATCGCAAACTCTTCTTCGGTGATCGAGCTCTGGCCCGGTCGCGAGATGCCGAGGATCACTTCGACCGTGGCGTCGATATCGGTCTGATCTTCGGCGTAATGCCACCACGCTTGCACAGCCAGGTACTCGTGCGGATCGACGTAGAGTATGAGCGCCCGGTATTCCGATTGACCGGCCCGCGTCAAGAAGTGCGGAACCGGCAGGTCATCGCGCGGAGAAGGCACCATGCCCATATACACGCCTGTGCCGCCGTTGGCCGCAGCATTGCGGGCGACAATGAGCTCCGCGATCTGCTCCTCCGGCACCATGCGCCGCAAGCCGAAGTGGATGCTTGCATCAGGCAGAGCCGCTTGGAAGCGTTCTCGTTCGGTCGTCGCCCAAGCGATCGGCTCGCTGCCCAAAACCAGAATGAGCCGTTGATCGACATCTTTCAGGCGCTTTATCACCAAGTCGATCAACTTGAGAGAAGGGTCATCGAGACGTGGAGCAGACACGGCGACATTATGGGAAACGGCGCCGGAGTCTGCGACGAAGCGCTCTACGTGTTCGCTAATGCAGCGCCTGGCTTCAGGCCTGTCGAGAGTGATCAACGTCTCGAGCGCCAGCCTGCGCGCTTGAACGTCCGTCGTCTCAAGGTCTTGATCCAATCGGCCAATGCCGTGCATGTCGCCGAGCGCGACCAAAGCGGCGCAAGCGCGGGTGCGTATGACGGGATCCCGGTCTTCTACGCCCGCGCGCACAAGCGGCAGCACCTGGTCGTCCCCGGTCTTGGCTAAGATGTCCATCACCCTCGCCCGACGTTCCCCGACATTGCTCATGTCCTGCGCGAATTCGCGCATGGGGCTGGACATCTCCGATCCATAACCGCTGAGCGCATCCAGCGCCTCAGGATCGCCGTGTGTTAGATAGGCGTTGATGAGCGGGCGCATCGACGCTCGATCCTTGAGCTCTCCGAGTCTTATCTCGATCGCCTTCCGGACCGTGTCATTCTTTTCGCCAAGCTTGCGGTTCAGCACTTTGGCGCTCATCTCGCCGATAGTCGGCAAGAACTCCGCCTCGGCCTCGGCCGGATCGACAGGCTTCTCCGGCGGCGGCCGTCGCTGTCTTAGCTGCGGCGGCGGCGGCGCCTTCTTATCCTTCTTCTTGCCGAACAGACCGTCGAAGATGCCCATGAAACGCCTCCCTCACGACATAGCGATACTACGATCAAGCCCATTTCCGAGAATATCGGCTTTGCGTCGGCGAAGCCAATATCGCGGGCGCACCGTGTTCTTGGGCGGGAATCGGTGAACACAGTCCCGGCATTATGCCATGGTCTGGGCCGATCAAACGTCGAGCGGTCCCGATACCGCGTAATCGCCCGCCGGCGCGTCAATCTCCGGTGCGCCGTGTTCCACATCGAGCACGATACGCCCCGGCACTCGCCCGGCCAGGATGGCCTCCGCGAGCAGGAAGACGTCGCGGAGTGGCTCAACGCGCGCGATACGATCGAGCAGCTCCGGCGGCGCGGAGTCGACCAAGCGCTGCCACGCCAACCGGCGGCGCTCATTCGGGCACATGTTAGAGTCGATGCCGAGCAAGCTGACGCCACGGAGGATGAAGGGGTAGACGGTGGTCACGAGCGAGTAGCCGCCTGCAAGGCCGCAGGCGGCGATAGCTCCGTGCCTGCCGGTGCCGGCGACCAGGCTGGCCAGCGTATCCCCGCCGACGGTGTCGACGGCGCCGGCCCAACGCTCGCGAAGCATCGGCCGTTCGGGCGGACCGCCGAGTTCGTCCCGGGAGATGACCTCTGCCGCGCCGAGCGCGTTTAGCTCGTCGGCGCGCTCGGTCCGCCCAGTCGACGCGACAACTCGATAACCGGCCCGCGAAAGGAGCGCCACGGCGAAGCTACCGACGCCGCCCGAAGCCCCCGTGACGGCGATATCGCCCTTGTCCGGCGTGACGCCGTGTTCTTCCAGTGCCATCAGCGCGAGCATAGCGGTGAAGCCAGCTGTGCCGATCGCCATCGCGCTATCGAGTGATAGCCCCTCCGGCAGGGGTACGAGCCATTCGGACCGAACCCGCGCCATCTGCGAATAGCCGCCCCAATGGTTCTCGCCTATCCCCCAGCCGGTGACGAGCACCACATCGCCGGGCGCGAAATCTCCTGAATCGGACTCGACGACGGTGCCGGCCAGATCGACGCCGGGCACTATCGGAAAGCTGCGCAGGATGGCGCCGCGCCCGGTCACAGCCAACCCGTCCTTGTAGTTGAGGCTGGAGTAGGCGACCCGAACAAGCACGTCGCCGGGCGGCAGGTCGTCCCGAGTTAGACGGCGCCAGGCGGGGTGTTGCTCGCCTGTCTCGTCGCGGGTTACTAGGAGGGCGGTGAAGGTGGTCGGGGTGGATTCGGTCATGAGCGATTCGGCCTATCCGGCTGCGGCGTGGAAACCGTTGGCGGAGACAGCGGGGAGCGAAGAGCGTGTCCTCATATTGGCCTCATGCGACGTGAACTGTCCGCACACGGGTCATCTCCGAGCCGTAAGCGACGCAAGCCCGAATGTCCTCGGTCGAGAGCTGCGGGTACGAGTCCAGGATCTCCTCGGTGGTCATACCAGACGCAAGGAAGTCGAGGATCAGCGAGACCCAGATACGGTGGCCTCGGATACACGGCTTGCCGCCGCAGATCTCCGGATCGATCGAGATGCGATCGAGCAGCTCCTGGTGTGTCATGTCCGTCCTCCGTCGTCGATCATTCGAAACCCGATCCCGAATCGCGGGCCGGTACGCTATCAACTCACCGCCGTTCGAATGTTGCTGTTGATACGTCGCCGAAAGCGCCTTT
Source organism: Anaerolineae bacterium (assembly GCA_038913135.1). GTDB lineage: Bacteria > Chloroflexota > Anaerolineae > Epilineales > Epilineaceae > JBCLES01. The sequence goes on along the minus strand of JBCLES010000027.1, from coordinate 794 downwards.
GCGAGCGTGCTGAAGGTCGCCGCCGGACTTCGCAGAGGACATCCGGCGATCGCGGCGACTCCGGTGCGGATGTCTCTGTTCATCGTGCATCGTCACTCAAGTACATCATACCAGCCCGTGGGTGATGCCCGCTGTCAAGAGGTCGAAGCGCGAGGGTTGGCCGTTCACCGGTTGCGCGCAGGTTATCGGCGGGGGCGGAGGCGAGGGGAGGCGGTTAACTCCCGTCCCAGTTCAGCCGACTGCCTGGTAAATCGCCGGACGGTATCGCGGCGCGGGAATTGGCTTACCTGCTTCGCGCGCCGCAGCCAACCATGCTGCCTTCGCGTCACCAAGCGCGACCAGCGCTTCTTCCGGCGTCATGCCAAATGCCGAGCAGAACTCTAGGTCGGGGACATCGGCGATATAGCCGCCGTCCTCCTCGCTGTGGAAGATGTTGATGGGATAGTCGCTCATGGTTCATCCTCCAGTCGAAGTTTGTAGCGCTCGACGAGCTTCAAGAACTGCCGGACCTGGTATGGCTTGGCCTCGCCATTGACGGCTTGGAGATTCACCAGTTCGACCACCCGCTTGTGCTGACCGCGCATGCCCCGAACTTGAAATCAGCGTTATCGTTCACCGTGCCACGTACCGATTCTTGGCGACAGCGTGTGCGCGCCCGAGCATCGCCAGCGTCGCCAAGATTTCGCCGACTGCATCCTTGCGCAACTTTGAGCGGCCGGCGAGTTGGTCGGCGACTTCGGTTACGGTGGCAGGATGGCCAATCGCGACCAGGGCGCGCAAGGTGGCCTGGACTT
>JBCLES010000026.1:0-36167 GCA_038913135.1 Anaerolineae bacterium | reverse complement strand
CCGGTCGGATGGGCGTGCGGGCCGTACTGGCGTGTCCGGGCTGTCCGCCCCGCTGCCGCTTCGGGCGCTGGCCGCCGCCGGGATGCTTCGGTCGATCGACACTCGGCCCGTCCGAGCTCGGAGGCTTCGAGGAATTCCGCGAGTTGATCTTCAGCCGCGACTCGAGATCCCGAACCCGCTCCGACAGCGTCGCGTTCTCCGCCTCGAACACCGCCAGAGCGCTCCGCAGCGACTCGTTCACGGCAAGCGCCGCGGACAGCTCGTGGCTCAGTCGGCGGATCTCCGCCGCGAGCGCCTTCACGTCGGGCCCGGCACCAAGTATCTTGAACATGGCTCGCGAGACTACTCTGCCTCTGGCGAGGGTGCAAGTCGCCTCAGGCTACGCCCGGTCGACCGAGGGCACCTGAACGCTTACTTCGCGCGCTCCAGGCGGTCTTGCTGTCCGGCATTGCACGCCTGTTCGTTACGACCTATTCGACCCGCATGCGAGGTGGGTATCGGCGGTTTCAGGCGCAGTATCTCCGCCGGATACGGTTACCGCGCCGCTCTGACGTGTCTGTCGAAACGGTGGACGAGCTAATGGTTGCGGTTGAGGCGAGTGACATAGCGGCATGTAATCAGGCAGTCTTCAAGCTTTACGGCCTATCTGCACAGGAACGATCTGCGCTTCGGGGTATCGGGGAGTAAGTCAGAAAGAGAGTTGGTGGCTCGTGGCTATCGATCTTGAAGACTATGAGAATTGTGCGCGCGAAGCTGTTCGGGCATTTTGGGGCAATCGAGAAGAAGCCCGTCGAAAGCAAGTCGAGGTCGGCAAAGGCGATCAGGGCGAACGCGCTGGCGTAACGGCCGGCAAGAACATGGACGGATTTGTCACTTTGGTCGCCGATATAGTAAGGGCTAACGGGCTTATGCACGCCGATATTTTCTCAAACCGCCAAGTGGTTATGTTGCCTGGATATTTCAGGCCAACGAAGCTGTGGGATTTGATTTGTTATTAATGAGGGCCATCTGATTGCAGCGCTCGAGTTCAAGAGCCAAGTCGGTCCGTCCTTCGGCAACAACTTCAACAACAGAGCCGAAGAAGCGATCGGCACCGCACATGATTTTTGGGTCGCCTACCGCGAAGGCGCATTTGGGAAGCAAGCTCCCCCCTTTGTTGGATGGATGATCTTGGTTGAAGACGCGCCTAGATCGCGGATGCCGGTGACGAATTCTTCACGGCATTTCCCCGTATTCAGCGAGTTTCAGGGCGCATCGTATTTGCAGCGCTACAACTTGCTCTGCCAGCGACTGATGAAGGAACGGCTGTACTCGGCCGCCGCCGTCATTGCATCGCCTCGCAACTCCGCCGAGGACGGTGCTTACTCCGAGATCGATAGCATGACCGGGCTACTCACGTATGTCACCGAGCTGGCAGGCCGTATTGCTGCGGAAGCAGCGCGCTCATGATCGCTTCACACCCACTCCACACATCCCCGCCACGAATAGATCCAGCGCGAGCACGGGCTCAACGCGTCCCGTCTTGATTCCCACGTCGATCTCGAGCAGCCGCCCGAGCGCAGCCTCCAGTGTTTCTGCGCTGAAACGGCGGGCCTGGCGTAGGGCTTTGTCGACCGCCCAGCGCGGGATAGGCAGCGCGGCGGCGATTTCGGCGCGGGAGGTGCCTGCGTCAAGCAGCGCGCGCGCGTGATGCAGGATGCGGAACTGGCGAGCGATGATTGCAAGCAAGCGAAGAGGGTGCTCGCCCTCGTCTAAGTGATCGTGCAAGAGGGAGATCGCGGTCGGGCCGTCGCCTTCGGCCAGGGCGTCTCCAAAGCGGAAGACGGTTTCCAGCCGGATCGGCGTGACCAAATGGGCCACCGCTTCCTCGTCGATCGGGTCGCCGTCGGCCCAAGTGATCAGCTTCTCGATCTCGCTGTCGACCAGCCGCAAGTCGACCGATCCTTCGCGCGTAAGGGCCTCGGCGAGCGTTGACGCCGCCCGGCTGTCAAACCGCCCGCCCCGCTCCTTCGCGCGCTTACCGATCCAACCGGCTAGCGAACGCGGGTCGGGTGCCTCGAAGCCGCGGACTATGATCGCACTGTCGCCCGACGAGGCCGTTGAAGCCTTCTCGGCCCAACGCAGGATCGGGTTATCTTTGGACAGCGGGCTGTCCGCTAAGACCAAACGGGTGGTTGGCGGGACGCCGGGAAGGTAGGCCAGCAGAGCGTCGCGCAGGTCGTGGCGAGCCGTGGCGCTCTTGTCGCCGCCGCGGGGATTGCACCGTTCCAGAAGGCCCGTGACGACGACGAGTCGCCGATCGCCCATGAACGGCATCGCGTCGGCCACCGATTGCAGCTCACCGACGGTAAGGCGGCGGCCGTCGAGCTCGGTCGTATTCAAGTCGGCCATGGGATCCTCCACGGCCAGGCGCGAGCGCAAGCCGCCGATGGTCTCGGCGATCCCGAACTCGTCCTGGCCGTGGAGGATGTAGATCATGCCGCGCTTTCGACCTGATGTCGGATCAAGCGTCGATCACCGTCTCGCGAACGTCTTCGATCGAAATTCGGTGGATGGTTCGGCCGCCTTTTTCCGTCTTCTTGATGCCGCCAAGCCGCACGTTGTGCGTCTCGGGCAGGGTCGTGATATGCCTCTGCGCGTGCTGGCCCAATGGCTGTGCGACCAGCGACGAGAACGTACCGGCCAACATGAGCCGGGGCAGGATCTCGAACATGTTCGAGCGCCGTCGCTTGTCCGCGATCGTCGCGATGGCCGCGAGCGAAGCGATGCCGGCCACCATGCCGCCGACAACAAGGTTGGTACCACAGAAGGGGTGGACGGCCAGATCCGGCTCGTCCTTCAAACGCTCGATCGCTTCCCCGACGGCTGTTTCCACGTCTTCGGTCGATACGTCGCCGATGACGAAGAAGCCGCCGCCGTCGGCGCGGCCTGCGAACGGCATCCGCGGCCGGGTCTCGGACAGGATGTGGATCGTCGCGTGCTCGATTGCGTGGTTACGTCGCGTGCGTCGGATGATGGGGAGATTGCTTATGCCCATGGTCTATCAGTCCTTGTTGCGTCTAGTTCCGGTCTGGAGTCGCCGATGGATGTATGGCGGCCCGAACCGGCACGTGGCTCCTACGGATCAATCCTAGCTTGGTTTCGAACCGCAGGTCATGCCTTTACTGCCAGGACTTCGCTCATCGATGCGAGCGCGAGCTCGATATTCTCGAGGTCGTTGGCGTACGAGATCCGCAGGTGGCCGTCCCCGAATTCCCCAAAGCCGGTACCGGGCAGGAGCGCAACGCCCGCTTCGACCAGCAGCCGCTCGGCGAGCGCGTCGGCATCCAAGCCCGTCGCTTCGATGTTCGGGAACGCGTAGAAAGCGCCGTCAGGCAGGGGGCAGTCCACGCCCGGCAGCCCGTTCAATCCGGCGATGATGCGATCTCGGCGTACTCTGAACTCAGCCACCATGTCATCGACCGCAGTCTGCGGCCCTTCGAGAGCTGCGATTCCGGCTTGCTGAGTCGCAGCGTTCGCATGGCTAGTCGAATTGATCTGCAGCCTCGTGAAAGGTTCGGCCAGCGCCTGCGGAACAATGCCGTAACCCAGGCGCCAGCCGGTCATGGCATAAGTCTTTGAGAATCCGTCCAGCAGGATCGTGCGGTCGGCCATGCCCGGCTCAGAGAGGATCGAATGGAAGGGGACGTCGTAGCGGATGCGGCTGTAGATTTCGTCCGAGAGCACATGGATGTCCGGCCGGTCGCGCAGGAGGTCCGCTATAGCCTCGAGGACGGACTTTGGCGTAACCGAGCCAGTCGGATTCGAGGGCGAATTGATGACGATCACACGCGTTTTGGGCGTAATCGCATCCGCTACCGCCTGCGGATCGAGGATGAATCGATCCTCTGCCTTGAGCCTAATCGGTACGACCGAGCCACCCGCATAGCGGGCGACCGAGGCGAAAACGGGGAAGGCCGGGCTTGGAACGATCACTTCGTCGCCGTCTTCGACCAACGCCAGCATGGTGTAGAAGATCACCGGCTTGCCGCCCGGTGTAACGATCACCTGTTCCGGCGAAACGGCCACGCCGCGTGTTGCCGAAATGTGTGCAGCGATCAGCTCGCGTAATGCTGGTACGCCCGCGGCCGGCGTGTAATGCGTGTGGCCGTCGCGCAAAGCGCGCACGCCGGCTTCTACGATATGCTCCGGCGTGTCGAAATCCGGCTCGCCTATCTCTAGGTGCACTATCCGGCGGCCTTCTGCCTCGAGCGCCTTGGCGCGCCCCAAGACGGCAAAGGAGGCGGCGGTGGAGAGTCTTGAAGTGCGCCCGGAAAGTTTCATGACAGCGCCTCCGAAGTGGAGGTATGGGCTCTGTGGCAGGAGCCCGCGAATGACGGATCATGGCTGCGGCGAGAGCCGGCATGATAGCGCGTGTGCATTTTGACGCGATGCGAGTGGGTGCGGCCGCACCGGCTACGTCCGCGGCCGTTTCTACGACCCAGTTTCGTCAATTGCTTCCGGCGATTTAGGCGCGACGTTGATCGTCCGCTCGTTACGATAGTGCACCATTCCTGGCCCACCGCCGCGCATGCGGCTCACATGCTTCACTTCCGTCACCGCCACGGCGACCGAAGGCCGATCTCGCTCCCGCGAATACCAGGCGGCAAACGACGCTGCCTCAAGTATCGTCCCTTCCGGCGCTTCACGCCCGGCGAGCTTTATGACCACATGCGCGCCCGGAGCATTCCGCACATGCAGCCACAAGTCCGTGCGGACCGCCTTGGAGAACGTGACAACCTCGTTCTGACGGCTGTTACGACCGACAAGAATCGTCAGCCCATCGAATGAGGTGAGCTGGAGCGGCCCGCGTGGCCCGGCCGAACGCGGAGTTCGCCGCGCCTTTGCGCCGCCCACCCAGCCGCTCTCGACAAGCGCGTCGTGCACCGCGTCGATTTCGGACCGATCCTCGGCCAGTTCCAGATCGGCGCGCCATTGTTCGAGCGTCGCGAGTTCGGCTTCGACCCGCTCGAGCCGACCATGAACGGCCACATTCGCGCGGCCCGCCCGTTTGTACTCTTTGAAGTAATCTTGCGCGTTCTCGACCGCACTCAGAGTCGGATCAAGCGCGATCCGCATCCTTGGCGGCTCTTCAACTCCGTCCGGCGGCAGGTCGACGGCTTCCGCGCCGTCCGGCACCTGCCAGTGCCAGCTCAGGAGAAGCTCGCCCGACAGCTTGAGCCGCTCGCGGATCTCCGGATCGGCTGCATCGGCCTCGCGCTTGAGCGCGTCGCGTCTGCGCGACAGGCGTTCAGAGGCCACGTCGGCCATAGCAGCGATCGAGGCGCGGGCGGCGCCGTATGAGTCCGCGACCGAGCGCGCAGATTCAAATTGCTCGACGGCTTCGAGCGTAGTCTCGACCGGAACGATCTCGGCTGCACCGCCGCGTGCATCGAGCGAGCCGAGGTGCGTGAGTGCATAGGGCGCCCATGCGATGACTGCGTCACCGCGGCGCGCAATCGAGGGCGCGCGACCCTCGCCAAGCGCCGATTGTCTCAGCTCGGCAAGGCTCGTCGCTAGCGCAGCCGCCTCAACTCCGCCGGCCGCCGCGAGCGCCGCGCCGGAGGCTCGGAAAGTGATCTCGCGCGCAGCCAACGGGCTGATCCCTCTAAGGCGGCTCACAAGCACGCTCCAGACGGGCTCGGTGGCACCCGCTTTTGCATCATCCAGCCAAATCGCGACTTCCGCCGCGCCGATAGAGTCGGGATCGACTTTAGGCGGGGCGGGCGGCGGCTGGTACGGACGGCCTGGCAGGACCACTCGCGCGCTCGTCATCTCCGCCGTGACGAGCCGCGCACAGCCCAGAATCGTCCCGGCGTGATCGACCAGAATCAGGTTCGACATCCGGCCCATCAACTCGGCGATCAGAGTGAGCGGCTCCGCACCCTGAAAGTGCAGGTGGATTATCCGCTCGTGTCGCGGCGCCTCGACATCCCGCAACCGCGAGTCGACCAGTCGGGCCCGCGCCGCGAGGGCGAGCGGTGTAGCGACAGTCTCCCCACGCCGCACACGTTCCTCGGAGAGGCGCAGGCCCTCCCGGCCACCGTCGGCACTGAGCGTGAGATACAAACGCCGCCCGGCGAAGAGCTCGAAGCCAATGCTCAGCTTATCGACAGGCAGGACGGCCTGTACACGCGCCCCGCCGATCGTCCGGCGAAGGTCGTCCGCAAGCGCGGCTGCGGCGATAGCGTCGAGGTACATTCGATCAGTATCCGATCTGATCGGTTGCGACTTCGACGCTCTTTCGTACCGCTTCGCCCAACCGCGCTTTCAGGCGCGCTACGCTAGGCCGTGCGACTTCGCGACGCTGCGATAGATGCGATCGTAAAGCTCGAGCGCATTCTTGTCGGTCTCATCAGGATTGAGCGCGCGTGAGATTTCCGGCCACGCGATACTCATGATGTAGACGGCGACGGCTTGAGTCATTACTTCCGGGCTGTCGGTGTCGGGCAGTTCGTATTCCAGCCGGTCCATCATTTAGCGTTCCTCCACTCGTGGCGCATCGATGTGGGTGCGGCGGCGCGATTATATAGCGACGTGGAGAAGCGGTGAAGGAAGGCGTCCAAACGCTCAGGTCTAACCGCGTCTTGGACGACTACATCGTGTCCAAAAGTGTCCCGCCGATCGGATTAGCGAGTTCCTTCGGCAGAGATACAATCCGGAGCACTCCTGGGAGGTGTTCGCTGATGGCGTCGTTCGCCGGTAAGTCGCTTGCCGAGGCCCTCGAGCTTCTGAATACGGTTGAACGGACGCCGGGTGTCAGGCCATTGATCGCGCTGACTCTACAGGTTGAGCGCTGGCTTGCTCCGGACCGGTCGATACCGCTCTACGGCGGCACATATGAGTCTTCCGGCTATCCGCTCGGGGAAGGCGCGGCTGGTACCGGCGAGCTCTGGCTACTCACCGGCGGCCGTCTGCTCGAGCGTGTTGGCGAAAACGACGTCGAGCCGCCGACGGTTACGGAGATCAGCGATGACTTGCTTCCTCGCGCGGTGTTGGTCGAGCGGCTGCGTGCCGCGGTAATCGGCGCTTACTTGGATTCTCTGAGGATTGAGTCGCTTGCTGGACAGGAACTACAGGTCGCAGTCGCTGAAGTGATCAGTATCGCAAGCCGAAACGATGGCCCGTCGCGCGCCCTGCTCCTGGGCGCGCTTCGAGACTCGATGCGCGTCGACGAAGACTGGGGCACGGTCGCCGTTCGTCTGCGCTCAGCTTTCGAACATGCGCTTGGCGATCGGACCGAGCGGGTCCGCGAGCTGGCGGCTCGGTCGATCGTCGACATGGCCGCGATCGGCCCGCGACCGCCGAGCGAAATAGTGACGCCGGAGAGAATGCTCGAAGTGCCGTTCAGATCCCGCGACCCCGTCGTCGTCAGGGCGGCCCTGGACGAGCTGCTCGGTTTGCCTGACCTAGCTTTCGAGGAAGTTCGTGCCGCGGCCGACGAACATGCTCGCGCAGAACTTGCGAGCGCGGACCCCGACGTAAGACGGATCGCCGGCGCGCTTGGGCTGCGCCTTATCGGCGGCTCGATGGATGCCGCGACGGTCGCGGTCGACCGATCGCTCGCGGAGTCTGCTGGAAGCGTCGCGCGGGCGAACGGGTTTCGAGCGCTCGCTGACGACCTCGAGGCCCTCACGCCGCGCTTTCCGCAAGTTATCGAGGCGCTTTCGGACCGGTCCCCTTTAGTTCGGGAAGCCGCACTACTTTGCGCACGAGCCATTGCTGATGGGTCTGACCAACCGATCCGTCTTCGGGTCGTTACCACGCTTCTCGAGTCTTCGGATCCGACTATGGTCGCGGCGGGGCTCCACTTATTGGGACGGCCGCCGACAACGCTTGGCGACGCGGTACGTCGAGCGCTTGAAGGCGCGCTCGACGGTCCGGAGGCGACGCGGATCGACGTCGTCAACAGATTGGCGGACGAATGCATCGATGCTGAAGTGGAGGAGGCTGCCGAGACTTATGGTCTTCTCCTGCGCCATTCGGATCGCACCGTGCGCGCCCAAGTCCTTCGCCGGCTCGCCGCCGATGCTAGGGATCGGGCAACCCTGCGCGATTTGCTGACGCATGACCTAGTTGAGCACCTGCATGATCCGGTGCCGGAACTGAGGGTGACGACCGCGCGCACGATTCTGAGCATGGGCTACCCGAACGCGCATGCGCTGATCACCCAGCTCGCCGCCGACCCGGATGCCGGCGTCCGCAACGGCGCATTGACGATTCTGGAGTCGGGCGGCGACACAGGTGCGCTAGGTCAGGCGGAAGCGACGGCGCTCAACGTCAAACGCTTGATAGATCTGGCATCGAGAGGTGACGGCGACGCGCGGATCGCGTGGTCGGCCGCTCTTGAACATCTGGCCGAGCGTCGAGACCCGCGGCGGATCGCGCTCTTCATCTCGGTTCTACGCTCAATCCCGCCTGAAACGAATGACGATTTCCTGCGCTTCGCGATCGGCGAGCTGGACACGGTGCTGCTCGAAGCCGCGACCGACCCTTCGAGCCGCATGGGAGGAGCGCTGGGCGTAGCGCGCCGTTTCCTCGAACCGCCCACAGAGCCGCGCCACGCAGCCCGCCTGGCAGGTGCCGCGGCTAAAGCAGATCCGGTAGCGTTCGATCTACTCTGGACGATGTTCACCCGAACTTCGGGCCTAGGATCTGAAGCGGCTCGCCGAGAGCTGGCCGCCCTCGCCCGAGTCCAGCAATCCCCCGAAGTGCGAATGGCCATCGAGGACGTGCTGCAAGACGAGACCGACGCCGCAAGGCGCGACGTTTTGCGCACCCTCCTAGGTAAAGGGCGGGGGAACCACTGAAGTGTGCCCGTCGTCGAGCCGCCGTAAGCGCCGGCCGTGCGCCTAATGCGAGCCCTTGTCCAGCGCGTGAGCCGCGCTTCGGTAGAGATCGCCGGCCGGACAGTCGCCCGGATCGACCAGGGGTTGCTCGTGTTTTTAGGTGTTAGGCAGGGGGACACCGCTGTGGAAGCTGATTGGATCGCGGAAAAGGTGGTGGGCTTGCGGATCTTCCCGGACGAAGAAGGGCGCTTTGATCGTTCTGTCCAGGACATCGGCGGCGAGGTGCTGGTTGTCAGCCAATTCACGCTTTACGGCGATACCCGAAAAGGGCGTCGCCCCAATTTCGGTGCCGCTGCGGCGTCGGACGAAGCCGAGGCGCACTACCAGCGCTTCTGCGAGTCGGTGGCCGCAAGTGGTGTCCGTGTGGAGCGCGGGGAATTCGGTGCGATGATGGATGTCGCCCTGGTCAACGACGGTCCCGTGACTTTGATGGTGGAGCGGGAGGCGAGTTGATCTCGACATTGTCGGCCTTCTTGATCGCGTCCGGCTATGCATCTTGGATGGTAGAGCGCGAGGCGGGTTGATCTCGACCGCTGGACTTTGCTCGATAGCCCCTTAGCGGGAGCTCGCGCTCGGCAGGAAAATGGTATGCCCAAGGCCTCTACCCAAAATAACTATGCGTACTTCCGTCGAGCGCGCCGGATAGATCACCACTTCGAGAGTTCGCACATCAATAGCCGAGATCATCGATGGCGGTTCGATACGAAACGCGCCGCTTGGTCCGACCAAGCCAGCCGTCGGGTAGACGTCGGTGCTGTCGCGGCCGGGCGGGATCATCTGGTCGGGTATCGCGAGCAGACGATGGAGGACGCGCACCACTGTGTCACTTGGCGAGACAAGTCCGGCCACCGCCCCACCTACGGTTGCACGCCAAGCACCGATTGACGGGACATCCAGCGTAATGGTGCCGCGAGCGTGGTTGAGTTCGAGCTGATCTCCGGGCAGGATCGCAGGCAATCCGTCGCCTCTCGAAGGGAGGTCGAATCTGAATCCGCCGTCGGGGCCGGCGATACTCGTGGCGACGAGTGGATCTCCGCTCGCGCGGGCCAACGAGCGGATTGCTGACACGTCTTCACCTGAACCGCCGGGCTCCATTCGCAAGGAAACGATGCTGCCCGGTTCGGCCAGGCCGGTGACGGCGCCGCCCGCCCCGACATCGACCCGCAGAACTTCGACCACCCCAACCGCCATCACCCGATTCCCATCGGCCATGTCGTACGTCACCTCGGCCGAAAGGCCGGGAACGAGGAGATCGTACTGACCCGATGACAGCTCGTAGTCGTAGACACCGGTAGCGTCGGAGTTGATCGACGTGTCGAGCGGCGTCGCTATTCCCTGGTCGTTCTTGAAGGCGATCGCGACCGATTCTTCCGGCGGAGAAGCGCCGGTCACATCGAAGCCGCTCAAGTCTATGTGGGCTGTGAGTGCGACGATGTCGAGCGAGGCGGACGATCCTTCGTCCGGGTAGACGCTGACGACGTCTTCGGCCGCAATCCGCACCTCATCGCCGTCTTCGGCCTCAAGGTGCGCTTCGCAGCGCGAGCGCTCGACCGTGCACCGGCCCGCCGCGATCGTCTCGCCGTCGCGGGCGAGCTCGATCGTGGCATCGAGCCCGGGGTGGCCCTCGATGCGCACGCGGCCGGAATTGAGCTGAGCCGTTGCCCTGAACACCGGAAACGTCAGGTGCGTCGGAATTCCCTCTGACTCGCCGCGGGCGACCGTGACCGGCAGGCCAGGACGGAGATCGACCTGATCTGTGAAGTCCGCCTTCCAGCGGCCGTCGGCATCGGCTATCGCTTCCAGTCGGACGCCTCCGGCCTCTACCGATACACTTTGGCCTGGCTCGCCGGAGCCCTCGACGGTGTCGCGCGACGCTTGCGCCGAAGCCAGGAGTGGGTCGATCGGCAGATCGATAGCCCGGCCGTCGAGCATCAGCTGAACGGCGCCGATTTCAGAGTCGCCTAGCGCTATCTGCCGCCCATCGTCGTCGCGCGGGATGAGGACGAAACGGCCGTCCGAGGCGATTCGGCCGTCCGCGGTGGCCCTGACCTCGCGGTCAGCCAGCTCGACCGTCAACGCGACCGCGTCGCCCGCGACCCCTCGGCCCTTGACCCCTACTACTAGCGGGTCGATGTCTTCGATCGCGGGCACGAAGGCACGTGTCGTGGCAAGCGTCGAACCGACCACCTGGATGTCGACCGCGGTCGTCAGATCGAGGTCGACGCCGATCGCACCGAATTCCAGGCTGGCTTTCCCATCGGCGCCTGCTGTCGCCGTCGCCGTCATCCCGGCCAAGGTCGCGCGAAGCTCCGCTCCCGGCGCGGTGATGATTTCGACTCGATCCGCGACCGTATCGACCTCGATCGAGAGCGGCGGCAGCGTTTCCTCGAAGCGATCACCGTCGCCGTACCTGATCTCAAGCCGCGCTCCGGGCGTGAGCGGAACGAGGTTGCCCGCCCCGTCGCGCAGCGCGACGGGCGTCGACTCGCTGCCGCCGCTCCATGCGACGGCGTCACCGGCGGCAACTCTGACGCCGCCCGAGTTGTACAGATCGGCGTGAACGACGTCGCCGGCCCAAGTCTTCACGGAAACGCTTCCGCTCCCGATGGCGCCTTCCACGCGCCGTGCTGCCCATTCGGTTTGGTAGAAGACGCCATCCGCTTCGAAGAAGGCGGCTCCGCCTGCCCCGGCGACCAGGTCGATGGAGTCGCCGAGTTCGGCCGTCCACTTTCCATCGGGAGTGGAGTCAGCCGTCACGCTGGCGAAGCTGCCGCCCGGGACGCTCGCCGTTACCTGAACCCTGACGCCGGGCGGTGCGGTGCCGGTGACTTCGTCCGAATCGACGTCAGGGCGTGCGCTGAGCGGCAAGACTTCGATTCTCGCACTCGCCTCCGGCGCGGCTGCGCCGTCAGCCCCAAGCGATCTCAACTCGATGACGTGTCCGGCACGTAGCGTCACGGGTTGCCGAAGGGAGTGGCCCTGGGTTGTGAAGTCGAACTCGATTGCACCGAAGGCGTCGGTAACGGCTGAAGCGGTGGCCAGGCGGTCGCCGTGTGCATCGCGCAGGCTGGCCCTGACTACGCGCCCAGGGCCCGGGCTGCCTCCTGTATCGGTGAGGGTTGCGAACACTTGGTAGCCGCCGACGAGCAAGATGGGATCTTCGAACGCGCTGTCGAGCGTCGCGGCCGAAACCGTACGTTCAGGCGCAACGCGATCCGTCGCGGTCGCTACAAACGGTGGCGGATTTCCGCCGATGCAGAAGACGACGGCGCAGGCTGCGGCGCGGACGGCTGACTTGTTGGTCAATCGCGCGTCGCTGCGACCACTGTGATTAACAGCGCTCCCGTGCCTTGGCCCCACCTTCGGCGTCATGCTAGAGTTCCGAGCCCCGCGACATGAGCGCGGCGAGTCCCCGGAGCCCCGAATGCAGCTGAAAAAGCTGCTGATGACTTGGAACATTATCCCCGGCCGAGAACAGGCGTACATCGAATTCAACGCCAAAGTATTCGTGCCTAAGATGATGGAATTCGGACTTCATCCGATGGACTCCTGGTTCACCCAATTCGGTGACGCGCCGCAGGTAACCGTCGGCTGGGTGGCGGATGACACTGCAGTGATCCGAAGGGCCATCGATAGTGAAGACTGGCGTGCGCTCCAAATCGAGTTGGATAACTTTGTTTCCGATTTCACGTACAAGATCGTCCCGGTGACCGGCCGCTTCCAATTGTAGTCGCCGGCGTCAGCGAATCCCTTCCCTCGAGACCACTGCACTGCCCTCGATGTGTTTCATGCGCGGATGCAACGGTGGCCGAACCTGATAGATTCATAGTGGCGGAGCACAGGACCATCGACCCACTATCCGTCGGAAGCCTTCTTAGATGCCTTGCCCGAAGTCTTGCCGGACGGCTTGGCTTTGTCCGTCGATTTCGAGGAGGCATCGCCGTTCGATACCTTCGGTTCACCGCTTCCGGAGCCGCTTTCACTGGCGCCGCCCGAAGAATCGCTCGCACTTGAATCAGTCTTCGAGCCACCAGCTTGCTCGCCAGCTCCGTTGCCCCCCGAGTCATCGCCCGAAGTCGAACGGCCATTCTTGGGCTGCTTGAGGGAGCGAGTGTCGTTGATGTACCAGCCGGAGCCCCTGAAGACCACGCCCGGCGCCGAGATCAAGCGTCGGCAGCGGTTTTCGCCGCACTCGGGGCATTGGCTTATCGGATCTTCACTGTAGCGTTGGAACTTCTCGAAACGATGATCGCATGCGTCGCATGCATAGTCGTAAGCCGGCATCTATTCAGTACTCCGTTCGACCGCTTAGCTGCATATCTTTAGTAATCGGATATCTCTAATAATCGGTTCCGCTCGGCGACATCGATCCTGACACACGGGGGTCCCGCAGTCGCGGGTGCATCGACGCCTCTGTTGGTGAGTTTTATTACTCGACGGCCCCTTAGACTAACGTCGATAACTCGAATCAGTCACTCCGTCGGTGTCGCGCGAGCTTCGCGAAATCTGTTCCATGACGCGAACACGCGCTCCCAACCTCGAGAGTATAGCATCCGCCATGCTGGCGCAGTCCGCTGCATCTGTGAGGTTGCACTTAGTAGGCTCCGGTGCCGCGCAGGACTGTTGGGACGGTGCGCAGAAGGATCTTCAGATCCAGGAAGAGCGACCAATTCTCCGCGTAGAAGAGGTCGAGCATCACCATCTCGTCGAAGGTGAGCTTCGAGCGGCCGCTGACCTGCCAAAGCCCGGTCATGCCCGGGGCAACGTCGAGGCGTCGGCGGTGCCAATCCTGGTATTCGACGACCTCGGATGGCATGGGCGGCCTCGGCCCGACCAGACTCATGTCGCCGATGAGGACATTCCAGAGCTGCGGCAACTCGTCCAGACTCAAGCGCCGGATAACGCGGCCAACGCGGGTTGTGCGCGGATCGCGCCGCATCTTGAAGATCGGGCCGTCCACTTCCGAGTGGTCGCGGAGGGATGCGCGGCGCGCGTCGGCGCCTTGGACCATGCTGCGGAACTTCAGCAGGGTGAACTGTTTGCCGTCCCGTCCGACCCGTGGCTGGTGGAAGAGGATCGGACCCGGACCTTCGAGCCGGATCGCGGTCGCGATCACCGCCCACAGCGGAGCGCCGACTACGATCAGGCCCAGCGCAATGAAAACGTCCATCGCTCGCTTGACCCTCGAACTCCATCCGGCTGCCTGAAGCGCCGGCGCCCGCACGACGATAAGCGGGATGCCGTTGAATGATTCGGTCACGACGCGATTCAAGCTCAGCTGGAGCAGATCCGGCACGATCCTAACGCCAACGCCTAACTCCTCGCACGTCTCGATCAGGCGCTCGATCACATCGCGCGCCGACCACGGCAACGTCACGATGACAAGGTCGACGTCTTCCGCGTCCAGGATCTCTGACAATTCCCCGGTTTCGCCCAGAGGCTGAAAGCGTCCGATGGTGCGCGTGCGCTTGTCGTCGTCGTCGTCCAGAAAGCCGACAACACGGTACCCGAGCTCCGGCATAGCCACGATGTTGCGCATGATCGCGCGGCCAGACTCGCCCGCGCCGACGATCAGGGTGCGCAATGCGCCTCGCCCTTCTTTGAGCGCGCGTCTATGCTGCCAGCCTTCGAGCGCACGCAATATTCCAAGCGACGATATCGTCGTCAGCGCCGCATACGGCAGCATGAGGCGTGATTGGGCCGTGGGGCGGATGCCGTAAAGAATGACGATCAATATGGCGACCGCGACAAGCGTACCGCCGGCAATTGAATAGAGGCTCTCGATCCAACTGGATCGGCGCCGGTTGGCGTAGTGGCCCTCGATAGCGAGCAGCGCCACAATTATTCCGCTCAGCATCAATCCCCACGGGGCGTAATCCACGAAAGGCACGTCGGTGAAGGATGTGATGGGACCGCCGATCTCCGCTTCGTAGCGCAGCCAATACGCCAGCCCGAAGGCGGCATTGGCTACGAGGAAGTCAAGCCCTGCGACAACGGGCCGCCATCGGCGACTCTCAGGCGCGGACATCGTTCGCCATCATCCGTTCCGAGCGCTGTTTGAGTTCGGGCTGAGGTTCGAACACCTCGACCCGAGCGTTCGAAGTGCCAAGAAACTTTTTGTATAGCATTGCGGTCTGAGCGGCGGCGCGGGCCCACGTAAAGTGGTCGGCGCGCGCGATGCCGGCGTCGGCGAGCGCCGAGCGACGGCTGGAGTCGGTGAGGAGTGCCAAGAGTGCAGACGCCCAACCAGCCACATCATCCGGCGCGACCAGTACTCCGGCCCCACCGAGCACCTCGGGTAGGCTGGACGAGTTCGCCGCGACGACCGGCGTACCGCTTGCCATCGCTTCGACCGCGGGCAATCCAAAGCCCTCGTAGCGAGAAGGGAAGGCGAAGACATCGGCGGCGGCGTAGTACCGGGGCAGGACTGCTGCCGGCAAGAAGCCGGGCAAGCGGACATGCTCCGCGATCCCGAGCCGCGCCGCGAGTCCCCCTACATCGGTGTCACCCCAGCCGGCGCCGCCCGCGATGACAAGGTACGGACAGGCGGACGATTTATCCGGCCAGGCGCGTCGTAGCTCGGCATAAGCCCGGACCAGGGTTTCAAGGTTCTTTCGGGGCTGTAAGGTGCCGACGGTAAGAATGAACCGTTCCGGTAATCCCAAATCGCACCGCCATGCCGCGATCACTTCGGGCGGTTGCGGCCGAAACGTTGGATCGCGCCCGTTCGGCACAACGGTGATCCGCTCCGGTTCTACTCCGAGCAGGGATACGAGTTCGTTCTTGGTGAATTCGGAAACCGCTACGAGCGCGGCGGCGCGCCGCGCCGCTTGCAGCGTTGCCATGCGGAGATAGCGGGCTTGCCGCGTGGGAAAGGCATCGGGCAGTCGAAAGAACGACAGGTCGTGTACCGTTACGATCGCGGGCAGGCGCCCTAGCCCGAACGTTGGCATTGCATAAGCCGCGCCGTGGTAAAGCCGCACGCGGCGTCGCACCAGCGCCCGGGCGAGACTCAGTTGTTCGTAGATTATCCGTCCGACCCGCCGCTGAGCGAACGCAGGCGCTTGGACGATCTCGATCGACGATGGAAGAACATCGTGCGCCGCCGGATCAGCCGTGACCGCGACGAGATCGACGTCGCCCCGCGCGGCGATCTCCGGCAACAGCGATGCGATATAGCCATGGATGCCGGCAGACCGATAGCCAAGCTCAGTCGACAGAAGCAGCGCGTTCCAACCGATTCGGTGCGCTCGAAGCGTCGACGGAATCGACGAGCCGAATTTCGGATCGGCACTGCGCGTTGCGGCATGTGCGTTTAATGCAGAGGTGTTCATTGGCTGGGCAAAGCTCCGGTGTCGGCTTATAGCGACGGTAGGCCTTTGCACAAAGTTAACCAAATTGCAACCTTCTACCATTTAGCCCGCTCGCACGATCGCTTCGACCGCCTCCGGATTGACGAGCGACGTCGTATCGCCGAGGTCAAGGCCCAGATATGCGCTGCGAACCATGCGTCGCATCACCTTGGCGTTGCGTGTTTTCGGAAGGTCATCGACGAAGAGAACGGCCTGAGGCGCGAGCGCCTTACCCATGGCCGCGACGATCGCGGCGCGCAGCTCGGACCTTAGCGCTTCGCGGACGCTCTCGCCTCCATAATGGCCGGCGTCGAGAACACAGAACACCACTAGCGCACTGCCCTTCACTTCGTGCGGCACGCCGATCGCCGCAGCCTCGACCACGGCCGGGTGCGCGACGAGTACGCTCTCTACCTCGGCCGGACCAAGGCGCTTACCGGCGATCTTGATCGTATCATCCGAGCGGCCGAGAATGTACCACAGACCGTCCGCGTCAACGGCGGCAAAGTCGCCGTGCACCCAGACGCCCGGCCAGCGTGCCCAATAGGTTTCCTCATAGCGCTCCGGATCACGCCAAAAGCCGCGAGTCATTCCGATCCACGGCGCCCGGACTACAAGCTCCCCGACCTCACCCTTCACGGAGTGCCCGCTTTCGTCCAGGATGTCGGCCGCCATGCCGGGGCACGGGCCCGAGAAAGCGCAGGCCTTGAGCGGGAGAATGGGATTGCCCATCACTATCCCGCCGGAAATCTCAGTGCCGCCCGAATAGTTGATTATCGGCAGCTTCCCGCCGCCGACGTTCTCGAAGAGCCACATCCACGGCACCGGATTCCATGGCTCGCCGGTTGAAGCGAAGCTGTCCAAGCAGGACAAGTCGCGCCCGGCAAACGGTTCGTCGCCGTGTGGAATAATGGCGCGGACGAAAGTCGGCGACAGGCCCAGAACGTTGATCCGGTGCCGTTCGACCATCTCCCAGATCCGCTCAGGGCCGGGAAAGTCGGGCGCACCGTCGTAAGCGAAGAGCGTAGCCTTGTTCAACAGCGCCCCGAAGACGAGCCACGGGCCCATCATCCAACCCATGTCGGTCATCCAATGGACTACTTCGCCCGCATGAACGTCCGTGCCGAAGGCCATGTCCTGCGCGCTCTTCACCGGGAAGCCGCAGTGGGTGTGGACGGCACCCTTGGGCCGCCCCGTCGTCCCCGAGGTGTAGATGATCATCAGGACATCTTCAGCCGACGTATCCTCGGTCTCGGCGATATCGGATTGACCATCAACAAGGACATGCCACCAATGGTCGCGACCGGACTTCATCTCCACATCGACGCCGGTCCTGCGGTGGACGATCATGTGTTCTAGGCTCGGCAAGCGTTCCGCGGCCTGGTCGGCTACATCCTTGATCGGGACGGCCTTGCCGCGCCTGAACGCCCCGTCGGAGACAAAGATGGCTTTTGCGTCGGCATCTGCGAGGCGGGTGACGACGGCGTCGACGCCGTAGCCGGAGAAGAGCGGTAAGATCACGCCGCCGATCTTGGCCACGGCCAGGAGAGCGATGACGATCTCCGGTGTCATCGGCATATACAGACCGATCGCGTTTCCCTTTTGCAAACCAAGGGCGCGCAGTGCGTTGGCCGCTTTGTTCACCTCCGAGCGAAGTTCGCCGTAGGTGAACCTCAGAGCTGTCCCTTCTTCTGCCTCCCAAATCATGGCCAGCGAGTCATCGACCGGCGTGCCGGCGTGCTTGTCCAGGCAGTTGTGGACGATGTTCATGCGACCGCCCACGCACCACTGTGGCCACATGATCCCCTTCGACAGATCGACGACCTGCTCATAAGGCGTCGAGAATCGGATGTCGAGGAATTCGAGAATTGCCTCCGTGAACCATGGCACGTCTTGGGTCGAGCGATGCATGAGCGCTTTGAAGTCATCGATGCCGTGGTCGAGCATGAAGCGTGTGAGGTTAGCGCTCCCGATGCGCAGAACGGACGGCCGCCAAACGATCTCGCCGCCGAAGTCGAATGATTCGCTCATGGATGGGTTCCTACGTGAGTTGATCGAGGACCAGTTGCCGTCAAATACAGCCGGGTCTGCTTTGCGGCATCATAACTCGGGCGCGCGCGAAGGCGGCAACCGATTCGGGCGCATTGAATTGCCGACCTACAACCTGAGTATCTCGGCCCAGACGCCGGTTGTCGCTTCGGCGATCCGCTCCATCGTGTAGAGCTCGATAACCCGGTTGCGCCCCGCTGCTGCCAGCCTCTCGCGCTCCGCGGGATTGTCCGCGAGCTTCTGCAGGGCTACGGCGAGCGCGGCCGGGTCACCTTCAGGGACGACGAGCCCGGCCGGACCGATTACGTGTGGTATCTCGCCCGAGTCACTGCCGACGCAAACCGCGCCGCACGCCATCGCCTCGATCAGGACTCGTCCGAATTGTTCCGCCCATGATCGAGTTGTACGACTGGGCAAGACCAAGGTATCGATGCGTTGGTAGAAGGCGGGCATCTCCGTCGAATTGAGGCGCGGGGTGACGCGGACTCGATCGCTCAGTCCGAGTGCTGAAGCCCGCCTTTCGAGCCCTTCCCGTTCCGGCCCATCCCCAATGAGTTCGAGCGTTATGCTGGGTCGCGAGACGCCGAGTGTGATTGTGGCGGAGCCCGGCGTTTCCGGGTCGGCTTGCGCGGTCGCCGGGAGACGATCTAGAGCCGCGATCCGCGCGACGGCCTCGATCAGCACGTCAAGACCCTTCTCCGGCACGAGCCGGCCTGCATAGCCAACCCGAAGACGCCCGACATCCCGCTGCCGCGGGACCGTCGGGGGGTGGAATCGCCTGGAATCGACTCCAAATTGGGGCACAATCCAAATGTGTCCGGCGAATCGCTTGGCGCGAAGGACATCGGCCGCGCTGCGGCTGCCCGCTATCGCGCCGTCGGCCTGGGCGAACATCGCGCGTTCGAAGATCGAGAACGGGGGAGGATAGCGCCGTCGCAGGTTCTGCCAGGTGAAGAAGAGAGTTCGAGGAGTGCCGGCGTCAGAGACCGCTTTGTTGCCGATAGCCGAACCGCTGCGCCCGGTCCGAGCGCCCGAAGCTCGAGCAAGTCGCGCCGCCCGCAGCGCTTGATAAGCCGCGAAGTTATATGCTTCTTCGTCGATGTGTACGAGGTCCGGACGCACTCGATCGATCAAGTCGGCGAGGCCACGATATGCATGCAGGTGGAAGCGTCCGGGAAGAACTACGGGCAGCGGGACGAATTCGTAACCCGACGTGTGCGCTCGATCGAGCGGCAACTCGACACCGCCCTCGCGCCAGCGTGCCGGCACCGCGACCGTAAGCGCGAATCGTTCGTCTCTGGCGATCAGCTCGGCTTTGCGTTGGTACGCGCCGATGCGTAACGGCCGGGAGATTAGGAGGACACGCATTGGGCGAGAGATCTTTGGCGTTGGGTTTGGCATAGTCAGCGACACCGTACCACATTCGAGCTTGACGATTCAAGGCAAGGCAAGCGGTCATGGTGGCCGATCGACATACCTCGTGCTAGAAGTGGGGCGCAGATATGATGCTGCAAGCCAATGTTTCGGCCGGAGGCCATGATGACTCGCAATGATCGCATGACTTTCTTGGTCCGCGGTTTCGCCAATCCCCGGGCCGCAATCTGGGTCGCACTTGCCGTGATTTGTAGTGCAACACTTTCCGCCGCACCGGCAGCTCCGATCTGGGAGGAACAGAACTCGAACACACGGCTCACACTGCGCGGCATCGACTGTGTGGACGAGGACCACTGCTGGGCGGTTGGCGGCGAAGGCGCAGTGGATGAGCATTACGTGATCTTGCGCACGGAAAACGGTGGCCGGCACTGGGGAGTTCACGCTGCACCGGATGCCAAGCGATTGGAGAGCGTCTCATTCGTCGACACTGAGCACGGCTGGGCGGTTGGCGCCAACGGTCAGATCCTTAAGTCGGTGGACGGTGGTCTGAATTGGTTCCATCAAGACTCGGGGTTGCCTGGGCGAAGATTGCTCCACGTTCAATTCTTAGACCGCCAACACGGGTGGGTGACGCTGCAGCGCGAGCCGGTGCTTCTGATCACGTCGAATGGCGGCGACACGTGGGAGAAGCAGCCGATCGTCGTGCTTGATGACCCGGATGAAGAGGTCGACGTTGACGACGGCCTCAGCACCATTTTCATGCTCGACGCGAACCTTGGATGGGCCCACGGTACCGACGAAGTTCTCCTTCACACGCGGGACGGCGGTCGGACGTGGGTCAATCAAGTTAGCGGAACCGATAGGCGCATGTATGGCATCTTTTTCTTGAATCCGATGTTGGGCTGGGCGGTAGGATCGGACACGCGCAAGACGGTCGATGGCGGCAAGAATTGGGTCTTCAAGCACAAGCCGGACAACACCGGCCGGGAGGTGCGTTTCATCGACGACAACCGCGGTTTCATGGCAGGCGACAAGGGCGTCGTGATGTCGACTACCGATGGCGGAGAGACATGGGTGAAGGAGGCGAATGAGTACGGCGAAAGGACATATCTGGACCTTGCGCTCGGTGGACCGGCCAACCTCTGGGTAGTCGGGACCGGCGGGTTCATAATCCACCGCCAAGATCCGGACTTGAAGCCTACCCCGACGAACACCCCGACTGCGACGAATACGCCGACCAACACCCCGACGCCCACCTCAACGCCGACGCCTGAAGGCCCATGGCTGCGCCTTTTCGACCCCGCGCATGACCGACCAGCGGCGGTACTTTTGGTAAGCTCCGACGAGACTCGCTCACTCAGGGCAGAATACGGCAACCTTGGCGTGTCGGCGCTGGTGTCGGTGACGTTTGAGGGTCCACTCGTCTTCGGCGACGGCTCGGCCGTTCTCGAGTCGCCGTACACCGTGAAGGGAAGCGGCGCGATCGACTTCGATGTCAGGGCGGCGGAAGGAGCGATGGCGGGTGAAGCGGTTTCGGTCTGGGCGGCGATCCTGGACGACGCCGGCGTTCCGATAGCGGACTCGGCGGTCGACGAGCTTTCCGGGGCGATCGCGCATGTTTTGGGGATGCCGTGG
Organism: Anaerolineae bacterium; assembly: GCA_038913135.1. Classification (GTDB taxonomy): domain Bacteria; phylum Chloroflexota; class Anaerolineae; order Epilineales; family Epilineaceae; genus JBCLES01. Next base: position 14,869 of record JBCLES010000026.1, on the reverse strand, counting down.
GTGATGCGGTAGCGATGGCGTATGGATTCTGGTGGGAGGATCATGGGCAGTCTCGGTGGAGGCCGTAGCCTTGGAGGAGGGAACAGCATGCGATCGATGATCGGACCCGGTTTTCATGGCATTACCAGGATCGTTTTGGTCCTCGCCGCCGCAAGCATCATGGCGACCGAAAGTTGGCGGCCCTCTTCGGCTTCGCCGCAAGGAATTACTGGCGCTGGAGCGAGCCTGATCACGGTCCAAAACCTCGACAGCGCCGTAATCGGTTCGGCGTCGGTCGACTTCTATCGGAATGGATCGTCGTCGCCACCGGTGACGCTAGCCTTTTCGGGGATTCTTCCGGGCGCCGGGATGCCGTTGTACTTGCCCACTCGAGTCGAATTGACTAACGGCTCTTGTGGGGCGTATCTCCAGGCCGACACTCCGTTCGTCGCTACGACGCGGACACAGTGGTTGTCCTCAGGCGGCGTGGCTTCGTATCCGGCGGTGGCCGGTTCGAACTCGCTTATCATCCCGTACTTCGTGATAGGACCTGAAGGGCACGTAAGCTTATTCTCGGTTCAGTCACTCGAGACTTCCGCGTCAGTCGAGGCGACAATCGAAGTCTTCGCCGCGGTTGGAGGGGCGCCGGTACTGAGGTTGACGAAGACTTTACCGCCCGGCGGCTCGATTACGTTCGATCCATCTCGCGATCCTGACTTTATCGGGCTGGGAAGCTTTGTGGGCTGGGCGAGATTGACTGCGGATCGGCCGATAACCGCACACTCGATCGTCGATGTGGAGAGGAGCGAGAAAGGCGTCTATGCCTTCGCGGCGACGCCGGAGTATGCGCTGACGCGCACTCTAGCCGTCCCGCTCGTGCTCCGGGACGCATCGCTAACTGCCGACGATCCAGGTGCGGGTGCACCGGCCGTCCGATTCGACACGTGGCTCGCGCTCGCCAATCCGGGTGGTTTCGATGCCACGATCCGGCTCACGGCGACGGGCTTGCCGTGTGTGACCGAGTGGCCCGGCTCCGAACCGATCGAGCTCACGCTCCCCGCCGGCGCTTCCGTTCGACTGTCCGGTGAAGAAATCGTGCCGATCTCGGGCGGTTGCGGCGCAGCGGTGATGATCGACTCTTCCGCGCCGCTGGCGGGCGTCGTGATAATGGGAGCGACTGACAACAGCCTGTGGGGCGCGCATTCGCTCTCTCTCGCGGCCGCGCTGCCCGAAAGCCGGTCGTCGATTTACTTGCCGTTCGCGCAAGCAGGGCGCGACTTGCCGGATAGCGATGTCATGTCGGTCCACCCACCCGGGCGACTTAACCTTGACGCGGCTACGGCGGATGAGCCTTATCGCCTAGGTCTTCCGATCCTCGGGGCCGGCGTCACTGTGTCGATCCCCGAACTCGGAATCTTGCCGGGGTTCCGCTCGAGTATTGTCGTGCACAATCCGAACGACGATCCGATCAACGTGTCGCTAAAGCTCTTCGCCGCGTTAGACGGCAAGCCGGATGCAGCCTGCGGATCCGCTTGCGATTTCGTTATCGGGCCGAGCGAGTCGATCGCGATCCGGCTGACAGAACTCGGCGTCGCAATCGGTGCTTACACCGGGTTGATCGCCGCCGACGGGCGCGTCTATGTTACGACGATGTCCGACAGTGCGAACGGCGTGGAAGACCTGACCCTTGATGGCGGCCTGGAACCATTGCCGGCCCCGGATGGGAGCGGGTCGAGAACGCCACTTGGCATATCTGTAGTGCTGAAGTAGAGATGAGAAGCCACCTGCTGAACGCCTGCAGGCACCTCGTCATCTGCCTCGATGCGACTGGCAACCGCTTCAACGAACACAACACAAAAGTCGTGAAGTTGTTCGGCATACTCGCGCGCGATCCGTAGGAGCAGATCGCGTACTACGAGACGGGTGGAGGGACGATGGCCGACCCGAAGTCGACCATCTAACGCGGAGCTTCGAATCCTTCATTCGCTGCACTTGCTTCGAACAGCACGAGTCCGGTGAGCCGAGCGATCGCGACGAAATCCGAATCGAGCGTGAAGAGTTCAGCGCCAGCTAGCATAGCCTGCGCGGCGATGAGACAGTCGATGTGAGTGACCGCGATCCCCTCCGACGCGCACCGCGTGAAGACGAGCGCCGCCTCACGATGTGCTCGCAAATCCGCAAGATGTATTGGGAAGCCATCGAGCGCCGTCGATACCGCTCGCTCCTCGACGCTCGAACGGATGCCGGACAGCATTTCTTGGACGACAATACCCGGCAAGGCTACGGGCCGATCCGACGCGATGAGTTCGCGGATCGCCTGGACCTCGATCTCCCTGCCGGGCTGCCGGTTTCGGCGAAGGACCTGCGACAGGATCGAGGTATCGAGCATGATCATCGTTGGCGCCGCGCAGCTTTGTAGTCATAGCCTTGTTCGAATTCGATCTTGCCCGCGAGATCCAAGAGACTCAGCCTTTTCATTCGAGCGACATATGCAAGAAGGGCTTCAGAAAGAGTGCCGCGGGCGTCGGATCGGCTCCAGCGCCGAGCTTCCTCGATTAGCGATGCGTCGACGTGTACGGCGGCCGACCCCTCAGCTGTGTAATCTCCACCGGCCTCGTGCAGAGGGACGACTTCAGCCGAGTTTTCATCGGCGGCGGAGGAATGAAGCGACAGGGATTCTTCGATCCGCACGATAGCTTCGGCATTGATGCTTCGCCGTTTCTCTTTGGCACTCGACTTAAGGCGCTCGTAAAGATCATCGGGAAGGTTCTTGACGGTCAGCGTTGCCATGATAACCTCCAGCACGCATTCGTTTTGACTGCGTTTTGGAAGCATAGCGGTTGATGCGTGTACTGTCTAAGTGCAACCTCACAGATGCAGCGGGGATCACTCGCTTCCTTGGGTACCTCGCTCGCGCGCCAGAGGCAGCCCCGCCTTCCGCCACTCTATCATCCCGCCGCGCACGTTCATCACGTTGTCGATGCCCTCCTGCAGGAGCACGCTGGAGGCTATCGTCGAGCGGTTGCCGCTTTCGCAGATCAAGTAAATGGGGCGGTTGCCGTTCGGAAGGCTTGCTGCGTTCTCGCGGATCTCGCCCGCGATGATGTTCAATGCGCCTTCGACGTGTCCGTCGGCGAATTCGGTCACATTCCGAACATCGAGGACTGTGAGCGGTTCGCCGGCATCCAGCCTCGCTTTGAGCTCAGCCACTCCGATCTGCGGCAGCGAATCGGTATCGCCCTCGTAGTCCAGCCAAGCGTCGTAGCCCCCGTCCAGATAGCCGACGACATCGTCGAGGCCAACCCGTATCAATTGGCGAACGGCGGGCTCCACCGCCGAGACATCTGGGGCTACCAAGACGATCGGCGTGTCGTACGGCACCACCCAGGCAGCCCACGTCGAAACCGAAGTGTTGATGCTGATTCCGAACGCGCCTTCGATGTGGCCCATCGCGAACTCGTTCTTGTGCCGCAAGTCGATGACCGTAGCGCCCTCGTCGCGCAGGCGTGCGGTCTCGTCCACCGGCAAGGGTGACACGCCCGGCAGGCCGCCAAGAATTCTCGGACCCTCCGAATTGACGCGCTTCATCCGTCGATAATAGGCCGGGAAGGGTGGAACGCTGCCAAGCAGCATCGCGACAAAGTCTTCTTCGGACAAAGCCGGGTTCAGGTATGGATTCGCGATTCGCTCGAAGCCCAACGTCGAGGTGGGGCGGCCACTCATGCCCGCGCCGCACATCGAACCCGCCCCGTGCGCCGGATGGATTTCGAGGCCGTCCGGCAAACCGACGAGGAGTTGGACGCTGGCGTACTGTCGGTGCGCAAGCGCGAGTTTCGCTTCTTCGCCGAGCAGGTCCGGCCGGCCCAGCGAGCCGACGAAGACGAAGTCGCCGCTGAGCATGAGCATCGGAACTTCCTTCGAGCGCGCCGCGTCGTAGACCAGGTAGCTGAGGTGCTCCGGCGTGTGGCCCGGCGTGTGCATCGCGACAAGGCGGATGTTGCCGACACCGACCTCGTCGCCGTCTACTAGGTCAGAGTGAGGGAACGCCACTTCGAAAGTCTCGCCCACGTCGTAGGCCGAAACGTAGAGCTGTGCTCCACTGCGTTCTGATAGTTCGCGCGCGCCCGAGGCGAAGTCCGCATGGATGTGCGTCTCCAATATGCCGACGATCCTGAAGCCGTTCTGAACCGCGAACTCCAAGTAGACGTCGATGTCGCGCCGCGGATCGACGATCAGAAGCTCGTTCGACTGCTGGCAGCCCACCGCGTAGGAGTAATGGGAAAGGTTCTTGTCCTCGAAGCGTTCGAAAAGCATTTCGGTACCTCATGACCAGTAGGATGTTGGAAGTAAGATAGTCGAAGAAAGATGTTCGAAATGGCTGAATTCAATCGCGGCGCCAACAGCCTGCGTCGCTGCTCTCAAGTGTACCCGGAGCGAAGAGTGGATTCCATCGGCGATGCAGCGATGCCCGAATTGCGAGGATTATTGCTTGACGGCCCCTAAGACAGCACCTTTCGATATACCTTCAGAGTTCCACGCGCCGTCTCCGCCCATGTGAAGCCGGCCGCCCGCGCCGGACCCGCGACTCCGAGATGCTCGGCCAACGCCGGGTCCTCCACGACTCGAATGATCGCCTCCGCGAAGCCCGCCGCGTCCCCGACCGGCACCAGCAACCCGGCTTCGCCCACCACTTCCGGGACGCTCGTCGCGTCCGCCGCCACCACCGGCGTGCCGCAAGCCATCGCTTCCAGCGGCGTCAAGCCGAAACCCTCGTAGCGCGAAGGGAAGGCGTAGACCGCGGCGCCGGCGTAAAGCCCCGCCATATGGGATCCGTCTACGCCGCCGATGAAGCGCGTAGCCTCGCTCGCCAAGCTCGTTCGCCGTGCCGTCTCGCGCGGATCTTCAGCCAGCGGATGGCCCGGTCTAGGCGGCCGGCCAGCGACTACCAGCGGCAACTTCGTCGTCGCCCACACTTCTCGCCAGGCAGACATCAGCGTCGGGAGATCTTTGCGATGGTCGAAGCCGCCCAGATACAGCCCGTAGCGCGGCGGAAGATCGTACGCAGTCCGTGCCGCGCCGACATCCGCGTCCGGCCGGTAGCGTTCGTCGACACCTAGCGGGACGACGTGCAGCCGCTCCGGAGGGATGCCGAGCTGCCGCTCGATATCGCGCGCCGCGTGGCGCGAATCCGTGATGACGGCCGTCATTCGGACCGTCAAGCGCGAGGCGAGTTCCGCGTACGCTCGCAGCCGTGGGTCGCGTCGATATTCTGGAACGATCAGCGGAATGAGATCGTGGATCGTAACCACCGTCGGCGCCGGCGAGTGCCAAGGTGGCGCCCAATACGGGATGTGCAGGAGGTCGGCATCAGCCGCGCGCGCGCCTTCAGGCACCGTGATCTGCTCGTACCAGAGCTTGGAGAACGGATGGCGTCGCTTTGGCGATGGGAGTAGAGCGTAGCTTTCGTCGGGCTCTGACACGGCGGGTAGTCCGGCCACGAGCCGCTCGACATACTCGCCGGAACCGACGCGCTGGCCCGAGAACCAGCCGCTCAGAACGACCTTCACCGATACTACTCGATGTCCGGTGGCGACAGACCTCTTGCGGCGCCAGAGCGCCCTTTGCCCAATCCCGGCAGTATTCGCGTAGCCCAGACCAGGCGTTGGAGGGCGGAGATAGCCACTAGCACCGCCATCAACCACATGAGGGCGATCGATTCCTTGGGCCAAGCGAGCATCATCGCATAGAGGACGGCCGTTTCAGCCCCGCCGATAACGCCGGCCGGCATAGCGATGGCTGTCGCAGCCCCGCGCTCTTGCGCGCCCGCCTTGGTGCTTCCGTGGACCAAATCGCCTGCGGCGCGCTTCTCTAGTATCGCCGAAAGCGTGAGCCATGCCGCGGTGTTTACATAAAAGACCGCCATCAAAGCCGCCAACGCCGTTTGAGCACTGGAGCCGACGGCGACGACCGAGTCGACCGTCCCTTCGCCCAGGGGCGTTCCGCCCGATAGCTCGATAGGGACGGCGCCAGGTGCCAGTCCGAACGCGATGCCGAAGGGCACCGCGGCATATACGAGGAAGTCGGATACCAGATCGAGATATCCGCCCAAATCCGAGGCCCTATCGCCTACCCGCGCGATCGCACCGTCCAAGCCGTCGAGCAGACGGTTGGCGACCCAAAGGCAGAGAGCAAGGACAGCCGCGCCGCGCCAAGCCGCCCAAGCAGCAGCCAGACCTGCGGCAAGTGCGAGAGCCGTCACCACATTGGGTGAGACCCGACCGGCAAGGCGCACCGCCAAGGGTCCGAGGAGCGAGTCCTTTAGAGGGCGGAGCCGGTGGTCGAGCATCAGCGGCCGACTGGTCGACCTACAAGGGCGACCACGAGGTCGTTGACGTTAGTGCCCGTCGGACCCGTAACGATCGCGTCGCCAAGGGTCTCGAAAAATGGTCCGCTATCGTGCCGATTGAGCGCATCTTTGGCGTCGAGACCCGCTGCCGAAGCGCGTTCAAGCGTCGTCATATCGACTAAGCCGCCTGCCGCCTCCGAGCCGAAGTCCTGACCATCCGTGCCCATGGCGGCGAGCGTCACGTGGGGCAGTCCGTCGAGCGCAACCGCCGCCGCCAGCGCGAGTTCGCGACTCCGCCCACCCCGGCCCGGCAGTCGCTTGAACGTAACCGTGGTTTCGCCTCCGAAGATGAAGCATGTCGGCGCAGAGATCGGGCCTTCGCCGTTAGCTGCGCGGCGCGCACCTTCGGCGATCGCTCGCCCAACTTCGCGCGCCTCGCCCTCGAAGTGTTCGTCGGGGACGTGGGTCGTGTAGCCAAGTTCACCGGCACGCGCTTCGGCGCCACGGATCGCGTCCGCGACGCTGCCGATGACATGGACCATAGAATGCGCGAAGATCGGATCGCCCGGCTTGGCCGTGTCGCCGATCTGACCGGCAAGTCCGGCCCGAATGTGCGCGCCGATCGAGGCCGGCATGGCGCCCCACAGCTCGTGCTTGGAGAGAATTCGGCCTGCATCGGCGAAGGTCGTCGGGTCAGGGAGCGTCGGTCCGCTGCCCACGCGCTCGTGGAAGCCGGAGACCACATCAGAAAGGATGAGTGTCGCGACCTGCGCCGGGTACGCCAGACGCACGAGCCCGCCGCCGGCTAGTCGGCCGAGGTGCGCGCGGAGCGAGTTGATTTCGTCGATCGTCGCGGCGCTGCCGAGGAGACGGCTCGTTGCCGCAGTGAGGTCGATCAAAGGGATTCGGCCGGCGGGGAGGGGAAGCAGCGCCGAAGCACCGCCCGATAGGAGCACCAAAACCGCATCCCCTTCGCCAAGCGCTTCGAGGCGAGTCGCGACCTGGCGCGCAGCGACAAGGCCGGATGGATCAGGCAGCGGATGGCCCGCCTCGAACACCATGGTCCTCGAGAGGCCGGCTTGCTCTGCCGCTGCGTTCCCGCCCGCAACTGTGACGGCAATCGAAGCGTCGATGCGATCGCCTAGGACCGCCTCCGCCGCCGTGACCATGGGGATCGCCGCCTTGCCCGCAGCAACTACCAGCAGGCGGCCTGATCGACTGAGACCGATGTCGACGGGCGGTTCTTCGCCTTTCTGGACGAAGAGTCTACCGTCCTTGAGTTGCAACGCACGCCTGACCGCCGGTGCCGGATCGGCGGATTCAAGTGCGGCTTCTAGGATATCGAGGAGGTCCGCGACGCCCGGGCGCGTGCTCTTGTCGACGATTGGAGCTTGGATGCGTTGCGGAGAGTCTTGGTTTCCATCTGAGGCCGGGTCGTCGGCCGTCAATACGCTTTCAATCCCGGACCCAGCCGGGATCATCGGGAGGTGCGCCAACCCTCGCGGATTGTCTCCAAGAGAACTCGATCGATCGGGATGCGTGTGAGACTGTTCTTCGGCTCGCCATCCGTCTGCCCGGCTCGTGCCTCGGCGCGGTCGAGCCACTGCAACTGCGTTTCGACCGCTTCGTTGAGCGGGCGGACAGTTACCTGCTTGAAGAGGTCGGCGACCAACTCGCGGGCGCGGTCAAGGACATCGAGCGGCTCCGTTATAGGGGTAGGCTCGCCGAGCCGGGCCGCGACAATCCCCATGCCCTTCTCCACCTCTTTCATCCGCCCGTTTAGATACTCTTGCTCGGGCAGGTACTCCGTGTACGGTCGGAGTGGATACTCTTTCATGCCGCCTCCACCTTTCTTTCAGTGATTGCGCGAGCGTTCAGCGCGTTACTCTGGAATGCGAACTGGATCAAGTCTCCAGGTACATGATGAACCTAAATGCACCGGCCTCCAAGGTCAAGCGCGGTCGGCAGTCGTGACGGACTTCGGTTCAGACCCCCATCATGCCGGCGAAAACCGAGTAAAGGCCGATGAAAAGCAAGACGCCGAGCGTATCCGTGATGGCCGTGACGAACACCGACGAGGCGACGGCAGGGTCGAAGCCTAGTCGGTCCAGAGTGAGCGGGACGACGACTCCGACAACCGCGCCCGCCGTAAGATTGAGCGCCATGGAAGTGACCATCGCGGCAGCTATGACACCGGCCGTCTCCACCGGGAAGCGCGCGACGATCAGGGCTATCACGCCGGCCATCAAGCCTATCGCCACGCCGTTGACCAGCCCCACCCCGATCTCCTTGCCCAGGAGCCGACGCATCATCTGGCGGTCGATCTCGCCAAGTGCGAGCAGGCGCACGACGATCGTCATCGTCTGCGCACCAACGTTTCCGCCTTGACCGGTTACGAGCGGGAATAGGATCGCCAGCGTCGCCACTTTTTCGATCGTCGTCCTAAAGCCCACAAGCGCCATGACTAGCGCTAGTTGCATGAGAAGGTTGAGAGCTAGCCACGGCAGACGTTTGCGCACACCCAGGCTGACCGGATCGATGGGCCGTTCCGCCTGATCGAGGCCGACAAGGCGATACATATCTTCCGTGGCCTCTTCTTCGAGGACGTCGACCAAGTCGTCGTGCGTGATGATGCCGATGAGGCGCCGATCGCCGTCTACCACGGGCAGGGCAAGGAGGTCGTAACGGGCCATCAAGCGCGCGGCGGCTTCCTGGTCGGCGCTCGCTTCCACCTGGATGACATCCGTGCTCATCAAATCACCCAAGCGCGAATGGCCGTTCGAGACGATGAGCTGGCGCAGACTGGCGATGCCCACCAGCCGATCGTCGGCGTCTTGGACATATAGGTAGTAAGTCGTCTCGACGCTTGGGGCGAGGGCGCGCAGGCGCTCTATCGACTCGTCAACCGTCTCGGTGGCCCGGAGCGAAACGAAGTCGCGGGTCATGCGCCCGCCGGCCGTCTCGTCCTGATAATCGAGAAGCGTCCTGACCTCGGCCTCGGCCGCGTCGTCCATCGCAAAGAGGAGCTCGCGCGCGCGCTGCGGCGCGAGATCGCGCAACACGTCGGCCGCCTCGTCCGACTCCATCTCGTCCAGGATCGGCGCAAGCTGCGCCACCGTCATGCCTTCGGCCACCTCCGCGGCGTCGGCATCTGAAAGCTCCTCCAAGATGTCGGCAGCAGCAGCGTTAGTGATCTCGTCGATGATCCGCCGCTGGTCTTCGATATCAAGGGTCTCAAAGACGTCGACTCGGTCGGGCGCCCGAAGCGCGTCCAGGACTGCCGAAACCGTCTCGATGTCGCCTCTCGAAATCGCTTCCGCAACTATGGTTCCGATCTCTTCGACGATATCGTCGAGGGTATCTGCGTTGCCCGCATCGCGTATCCGCTCGAGGATCGATTCGATAATCTGATCCTGTGCGGTGCGAGATGCCTCGTTCAAGGGAGGGAGACCGGCGACGGTGAAGCGGCCGCGGTGCCTACCACCGACCCTGCGTTGTCCGGCATCAGAGTGCCCGCGACCTCGGCTTCAGGCGTCGTCGTGCGGGCGAGCTCGAACCTCATCAGGTCAAGCCAATCCAGATCGATGCCCGGATCCACGGGCAGCCAGCCGTCCCCGTCATTCATGAAGCGCGGCTCGCCGAATACCCGTGAACGCGGCAACGGACCCCATATTCGGGAGTCGTTCACAGTGCGCACGTCGGACAGGAGGAAGTAGTCGTCGGGCCCCATCGTCACAGGTCCATATTCCGGACCCGTGCCTGTGGGCCTTTGGGCCGGATCGCTCTCCCGTCCATCGATCCATAACTCGCCACCCTTCACTTCGACCACGTCGCCGGGCAACGCTACCAGCCTCCTAAAGGCCCGTCCGTCCGGCGTGTCGGCGTCCACTACGATGCCGCGCTCCGGATCGTTGGCCCACAAAAGTACATGAAAGACGAGAGTCCGAACTCCGGGCTTGAGCCATGGCTCCATCGCGCCGTCCGGAACGCGGCGATCTTCGACGACGATGCGTGCCGCATATGTCGCCATCGCAACGACTCCGCAGCCGGCGATCGCGAGAACGAGCGGCAGGAAGCAGCCGAAAAAGCGCCTGGCGGACTCACTCACTTCTGAAGGCCGATCATGAACGGGAGGTGCTCGGCAGGTAGATCGTAAGGCCTTCGCCGTCCGGGGGCAGCGCCAGGTTGATCATGAAGGGCTGATCTTGGATAAAGACCTCTTTGGTGATCAGATCGCCATAGCCGGCCGGGCCCTCCACCCTCGCCCGATAGCGTCCCGGCGGCGGGTGGAAGCCATACCAGCCGTTGAACCCTGTGACCTGCGGATTCTCTTGGTCGTAGTAGTCCGCGGCCGTCCACGGGAAGAAGTTGTCCCATGCCGGATCGTAGCGATAAAGCTCGACCGTTGCTCCGGGAAGTCGCTTGTCGAAGCCGATCACCGCGTCATGCGCAAAGCCGTTTGCTGCGATGTTCAGAGTCCCGAGCCGATAACTCCGCACTGTGTCGCCGCATGCGACGTCCACTTCGACCGGACCGCCAAGGGCAAGGTCGAATGTCGCGGCCAGACGACCCTCGCTCGTTTCGATCATCGCGATGTCGGCCCCACCGTATCGCAAAGTCGCGCGAGGTGTCTCACCTCCGGGGCAGACTACCGGGATATGGATCTGTACGTCGGTCGACGGCGTGCCCGGGTGGGCGAAGGCCTGCCAGCTTCCGTCGTCCGCCATTTCCGCGCAGCCTGAGGCGTTTCGATAAGGCTGCGTGTAGGTTATCCCATCCTGTTCGTGGCGCAAGAACGTGCCTTCGGCGCGGATGAATGCGTCGGGATCGTAGCGAAGAGCAAGCGGCGCGCTCGGTGCGCTCGCTCCGATCGCCGACTCCGCTCGAAGCATGAGCAGATGGGAACCCGGCTCCAGCGCCGGCGCTTCCATGGTGAATTCGGCGAGTGTGCCACCGCCCTCGGCTGCTCCGACGGAAGTTCGAGCGATTTCGATATATTGGTCGTAGAGGATCAGCTCGCTGTCCGGCGGCGCGTAGCCGCCGAGGAGCGGCGAATCGTCGACCAGCGTGCCGCAGAGCGGCGAAGCGAAGTACGGCGTAGCGAGCTGGCCCTCGAAAGGCATGTAGCGCACGCCGTCGCTCACAAGCTGTCCGTCGCCGAAGTTCGTGCCGAGCCCGCAGGCATCGGTCCAGTCGGAGGCGTCACTTGGACCGTTGGGAGCGCCCCAGACGTTGTCTTTTGCCTCGATGCATATGCTGCGTACCTCGCTCAAGACTGCGAACGTCTCGTTGTCCTTGAACGTATTGTGCGGTTCGATCCGCGGGGCGGCACCTGCGTCAGCCTTGAGGCCGATCTGATTGCGCAGGAAGCTTGAGAAGGCGATCTCGGGCGCGGCGCCCGCGGTGACGTAGAGCCCGATGCCGTTGACGGGGTCGGTGTTGTCCTCGACGTGGAGGCCTTGAATGGTCGGGCGCGCCAATTCTCCGCGCACGGTCATGCCGCGGTTGAGGCTTTGCCGGATCGTCGTGTTTTCGATCCGAGGCGAAGCGTCGGCGATCAGGAGTGCGCCGTCGATGTTGAAGCCGGCGTATTCGAGAACTGCGTGCGAAATTCGCGAGCCGGTATCGGTTGCGGGATCCCACGAAGTGCTCCGTCCGCTGAGACGGATGTCCGACCACTGCCCAGGAGTTTTGGCGGGATTCTCGGTGGTGAAGACCACTTCGCGCCCCGGCTCGCCGAGGACTCTGAGCGTCCCGTCGACCCGCATGCCGAGGCCGCTTCCGAAAGCTATTGTCGCTCCGGCCTCGAAGGTGAGCGACCCCTCGCGTGCAACGACAAGTCCCGGGGAACGGACGTGATATGCGGCCTCTCGAGTGCCGAGATTGGGCAGCACGGTTTCGCCGTCGACGGTACCGGACAGAAGTACACCGTTGAATGAGTTGTACTCGAACCGATTCCCGAACATGCGCGGGCTGGCCGATGTTTCGATATACATTGGGAAAGGGTCGTTTTGCTCGAAGCGATTGCTGTCGAGGTAGGGCTTGCTCGATCCGAATAGGCGGAGCGCGCCCCCGGGATTCGCTCGCGCCGACACTCCCTTCAAGAGGCGGGAGCGGCGGATGGTCGGCGACGCATCGCGAACATCGACGCTGGTGCCGGCACTGTTCTGAAAGAGCGTGCGCTCGACCAAAGTCTCGTCGCTCCGGATTTCGAGCATCGCTCGCAGCCGCGCACCGCCGCCGCCGGTGAAAACCGCATCCCGAATGGTGTGCGGACCGCTGCCGGCCAAGAGTAAGACCCCGCCCCATTGCTCGCTGCTTTCAGGATCGAGAGTGACGAGCCGCTCCGGAGTCCCCAGGATCAAGAGCCGCCCGGCGACCTCGAGGTCGACGTCGTACGCGATCCGAAGCCGCGCGCCTTCTGAAATCGTGAGCGTAACGCCGGGCTCAACCCGGATCTTGCAGGTTAGGGTCCACGGGCTACCGTCTGAACCCCATGTGGTATCCGCCGCGATCGTGCCACAGACTTCGCCGTCGGGGGACAAAGGCGCGAGGGCGCTTGGAGCAGCCGCGGCCCATTCGGCTGAGGCGCCGGCGAGCGTTGGGAGCAAGACAGCCAGCAGGCTGGCGGCGACATGTCTGGCGCAGAACATGGTGGGCCTCGGGGTGTGCGGAAATCCGGCGCGAACGGGGTGATTGTATTCGGGGGGCGAACGACCTGCCAGGTTCGCCGGTTTACCTGCCCGGCCGACAGCTTCGTACTGTCGCTCAGCCGACGAGCAGGACCGCTCCGAAGCGCCGCTTGATCCTTTGGACAGTCCGGTCTACGCTAGCGCTCCGGCGCAAGCCCACGACACGCCCACGATACGCACTCGAAACCCGAATCGATATTCGACCGCCCAGCCCGCTCACCGAGGAGGACACCTGCCAATGATGCCCATCGGCGACGTGGAGGAGCATCCGATGATCACGCCCTTTGTCACCTGGGCGCTCATCGCGATAAACGTTATCGTCTTCGTGCTTCAGCCCTCGATCCCTGCGGTGACGGATCTTTCTCAGATACCGGCGGCGATCCGCGACTTCTACGACACGTTCGCGGTGGTCCCAGCGCGCATCGCCGAAGGCGACAACTGGCTTAGCTTGGTGACGGCGATGTTCTTGCACGGCGGATGGATGCATTTGGCCGGCAACATGCTCTATCTCTGGATCTTCGGAGACAATGTCGAGCACGCTTTCGGGCATGTTCGCTACCTACTCTTCTACCTGGTGGCCGGCCTTGTGGCGACTTTGGTCCAGGTCTGGCTCTTTGCTGACTCCTTGATATGGAATCTCGGCGCATCGGGTGCGATTGCGGGCGTCCTAGGCGCATACATGGTCCTCTTTCCGAAGAGCTTGGTGAACGTCCTCGTGGGCCGGAGTATCGTACACATGCCGGCTCTCATCGTGATCGGAGTCTGGTTCGGGCTTCAATTTCTTTCGGGCGCGAACCAACTCGCGATGGCGAACGCGGGAAGCGCAAGCGGCGGCGTGGCATTCTGGGCGCACATCGGTGGCTTTGTGGCCGGCGTCGTTCTGGCGATGGTGCTTGGCGGTAGGCGTAAGGCGCATGAGTTGGAGGCGGGCGAATGGGTGATATCGCGTTGAGCACCGGACGTTCGGTCCCGCGTTCGAACCTCCGCGCAGCAGCTCTCTTCGCTGGCGCTTTGATCGCGCTCGCTCTTTACGCGCCGTCACCATCTACGCCGACGCCGAAGTCTTCGATCGCCGTCGCCCAAGAAACGATGTCCCCGTCCCCGTCCGCGCTACCGTCCGCGCCCCCGGACGCCGATCGCGACACGCTGGCCGCGCTCGTCGCCGAGTCGGGTGTCGAGTGGGAGAGCCCGGAATTCGACGTGGTGACCGACGAATTTGGGACGATCCGAACGACAGTGACTCGGACAGGTGATGGGACGCTGGAGCTTGCTAGGATCTCGCGTTACCCGTCCGTTGACTTGGCCCGTGCGTCATTTGGCGATAGGCGGCCGATCTACTTCGGAATGCAGGCGCGGCGGGGCCGAGAGTCCGCTCATTCGGGCAAGATCTTCCGCGACACAACGTTCATCGAATTCCGACACGGACAGTTGATCTTCCGCGTCGAGACGCGTTACGAACGCGCCGCTTGCGGATTCGCCCGCGAGCCGGATGGTCTCACGGCGCGGCTTGCTCACCAGGCTGTCGCTCACCACCTAATCCCGGCTTGGGCCGAACCGACGCCGAGCTGCGAGACCAAGGTTTCAGTCGATCCTCTGCCCTGCATGGTCGAAAGCGGCTCGGTCGAGGTCAGCGGAAGGACAAGCATTCCGGATTGCGATGTGATAGTGGACGGCGGGGAACGCCGCGTCGAGGCTCTGCCCGTCGACGGCGGTTTCCGGATCGAAGTGCCGCTGGAACTGGGCACGTCTCATCGTCTGTACGTCGGACATCTGCTATGCCGGATCGAATGCGACGGCGGGACGTTCGACGACGTTGACGGCGTTCCGCTGCAGGTGTGGCGCATCGATGAGG
>JBCLES010000025.1:0-38612 GCA_038913135.1 Anaerolineae bacterium | reverse complement strand
TACCGGCGGGATGCGCTTGAGCAGCCTCCGGACGCTGTGCGACACAGCGCTCGAGGGTTGGTCGCGCACTGTGCGCGTCGCGCCGGACGATGCGTTCCGCTACCTCGAGCCCGACACGCCGACCGGCGAAGCGCCCGAGGTACGGGCGACCGCGCTGGTGATTTCCGCCACGGACTTCGACGTGGAGGGCGAGCGCTCGCTTGCCCGCGAGATCGTGCGCCGAGCCGGAGATGGCTGGCGGCGCTTTGTGATACTTGGCGCGCGAGGTCATCGCTTCATCGGCAGCGGCCTTGGTGTCGGGGATGCGATCGGCCGCGCAGCGCGGATCGACGTCTACGGCACGCCGGGCGACTATCTGGCGAGCGGCATCGACGGCGCGACGATTGTCGTTCACGGCAACGGCCAGGATCAGCTCGCGCAGATCATGAAGGCCGGGACTCTGGTCGTCCACGGCGACGTCGGGCAGACGTTCGGCTACGGGGCGAAGGGCGGGAAGATGTTCGTGCTGGGCAACGCGGCGGGGCGCCCGATGATCAACGCGGTCGGCCGGCCGAAGGTGGTGATCAACGGGACGTGCCTCGACTACTTGGCGGAGAGCTTCATGACGGATGATCCGCTCAAGGACGGCGGCTTCGTCGTGCTGAACGGCATGCGCTGGGACGAGGTAAGCGGCGAGTGGACGGCGCTCGACTCGCCGTACCCTGGCGGCAACCTGTTCTCGCTGGCATCGGGCGGCGCAATCTACGTGCGCGACCCATATGGTCAGCTGGGCACGGACCAGTTGAACGGCGGCGAATTCGGCCGCTTGACCGAAGCGGATTGGGAAGTGATAGAACCTGTGCTCCGCGAGAACGAAGAGCACTTCGGCCTCGCCGTAGAGCGCCTGCTCGAGGTCGACGGGATCGCCCGCGAACCAGCCGACGTGTTTCGCGTGATCCGGCCGAGCAGGGGCAAGGCGTTGCAGGCTGAGGAGGCCTGGGTGTCCGGGGGCGGAGGGAAGTCGAAGGCCGGGGTGGGGCACTAATCGGGGACTGCAGGCTGTGGGTGGGCAAGAAAAAAGGTGAAGAAAGCTTATAAGGTCTGGAGTTTGGCCGTCCTTCCGGGCAGGTCCGGGCAGGTCCGGTCAGTTCGGCGGCTTCGCGCTTCGACGGGCCACCGGCTTGGGTCGGGACGTCCATGCTTGTCGAGACGTCGATGACGAGGGCGACGTCGCGGCCGAACGCGCGCTCGACGAGATAGGGATGATTTTGGCGCGCTTGATGGTCGAGAGGCGGTTCATGTTGACCATTATACCTAACTGCTCAGGCATTGTCTCGGGCAGTCCGTGGTCAAATTCTGGAATCCGGAATACGGTACTTGACACTGGCGCAGGGATCAAGTAGCCTCCTTGGGCGATGCACGTGGAATTCGTCAACGATGACCTTGACCGCCTAGAGACAGACCCGGCCTACACCATGCGGCTGGGGTCGCCTCTGGTGAAGGCGTACCGCATGCGGCTCCAAGGTATCCGCGCCGCGGTGGATGAACGAGACCTCTATGCCATGAAGTCGTGGCGGTTCGAGAAATTGGCCGGGGCGCGTCGGCACCAGCACTCACTTCGACTCAATGGCCAGTACAGATTGATCGTGGAGATAGTCAAGACCGATGACCAGAAACGAATCCGTATTGTCGGAGTCGAAGACTATCACTAGGCGCAAGAGGTAAATCCGATGGCAATCCGAAAGCCGGCAGAGGTTTTCCCGCCAGGCGCTTTTCTTCGCGAGGAACTTGACGAGCGGAGCTGGTCACCTGCTGACCTCGCCGAAATCATTGGGCGCCCGCCGGGCTTGATCAGCGACATCATCAATGGAAAGAGAGGCGTTTCCCCGGAGACGGCGAAGGGCCTAGGGGCCGCACTGGGGACAAGTCCAGAGTTCTGGCTGAGCCTTGAAGCTTCGTATCAGCTCTGGCGCCTAAGATCAGACGGCGACGACGCCGTTGCGCGTCGCGCCCGACTGTATGAGAAGGCGCCATGGCGAGAGATGGTCAGGCGTGGTTGGATTGAAGCAACTGAGAACATCGACGTTCTAGAGCGCCGGGTGCTCGACTTCCTCGACATCCAAAGTCTCGATGAGGAGCCAGAGTTTCTACTGCACGCCGCGCGCAAGTCCAAACCTTATTCAGGCTGCACTTCTGAACAACTCGTCTGGCTCATTCGGGCACGGCAGATTTCTAGGACGGTGCAAGTCAGGGAATTCTCGGAGGACGCGCTTGAGACGGCTGTTCAGAAGCTACGCCTACTCGCCCACGATCTACAGGAAGTCCGGCACGTGCCCCGAGTCTTAGCAGATGCGGGCGTTCGGCTGGTGGTCGTCCAGCCACTTCCTCGGGGCCAGATCGATGGCGCGACATTCTGGCTGGACGAGCGGTCGCCGGTTATCGCCCTGTCCATGAGGTACGATCGGCTCGACAATTTCTGGTTTACGCTGATCCACGAACTAAAGCACGTCCTAAGCGGTGAAGAGGCGATAGATACTGACATGGAGGGAGGACGCGAGGACGAGACCAAGCCGGAGAGCGAGCGCGCCGCTGACGAGTACTCCGGCGAATACTTCATTCAACGGGCACAACTGGACAATTTTATAGCCCGAATTCGGCCCCAATACTCGGCCCGCCGAATCGAGGCCTTCGCAGCAATCGCGCAAGTTCATCCCGCCATCGTCGTCGGGCAGTTGCAGCACCGAGGGGAGGTGACATGGTCCAGTTATCGGAAGCTCTTGGTTCCGGTGCGGGAAATCATCACGGCGACGACAGTTACCGATGGCTGGGGTTCCGAGTTACCGGCTAATCTATAGGAGCGAAAGGGGTAATACCATACGGGGACCGACCTACACCGAGCAGCTTCAGAGAATAGCTGACGAGTACCTCGACACGCACGAGAGGCGTGCATCAGCACGCGAAATCGCGCCGTCGGCAGATCGTTGGAGACTACCGCGAGCTCAAGCGCGACGTTGACAGCTACAACGATAATCGGAATCCCGTGCAGCCCATCCAGTTAGTCCTCGACTTCACTCATGACGTGGCTGAACTTGAAGCCTTGGATCTCATGCTGGCGTAGGGCTCTTCCCCCACCGCTTCGCCGCCGCCTTCTTCGCCAGCGCGCTCCGTTCCTCTGGCGCGCTCCGACGAGCGCGACGGCCGGGAACTCCGTCAGGCGCCGGCGGACTGAATCGATGTCACCGCTCATTCGTGGTGGTTGTCATACTTATGAGACCGATGCGGTGCGGCGACGGACGCTGTAAGCTCGATCGACAATATCGGGCAACATCTCAATGACATCGGGCATTCGCGACGGGAGGGGTCCATATGACGCCATTATTGAACTCGAACGCTTCTCGGACAGCGCTCCGGATCGGGCCCTGCTTAGCCATCGCTTGCGCACTCGGCAGCGATTCTAGACGCGGCGGTCGCAAACCCCGAGTGCATCTCGGGCTGGGGACTGCCGCGGGACCCGGGCAAGCCCGTGAGCCCGTTCAACCCCTTTCGCGAATGCCTGACGATGCGCAATCCGGCGACGCCCTATCAACCGCTGTTCAACGCGCCGATATGGTCGGCGGGATGCAACTGATTGCCTTCGGGCGGCCGACCGACTCGTCGCAGTGAGGGTCTTGCCACGGCGTACGCCGCGGCCACCAATCGCGAACATCGCTCCGATACGCCCGCCAGGCCTCTCCGAAACGCGCATCGAGGTCGTTCCGCTCGCTGTACGCGGCCAACCCGGCGGCGAAGGCCGTCACGCTGACGGCGGCGAGCGCGACAAAGGGGCTCCCCAGGACGACGCTCCACAGGAGAAGCGATAGACTGCCCGAAATCTGCATCGGATTGGCGCACCATGCATTATGGGCCGCTCGTCACGAGCCGCTTCGGAGGGTCCCACGGAAACGGTGTGCCGCCGCCGCGCCGCGCGAACTCCAGGACCGCGCTCAGGCCGAGCGCCATCGGGATGGGGAGCAGCCCGAGCGCGATCACGGAGTGGATTCGGAGGCCGGGCAGTAGCGTGCCTGAGTCCGCCCACTCCCTGAGCAGCAGCGCGGAGTCGAGGCCGCGCGCACCCACGACGGCGGCCGGTATGACGAAGAATAGGAGTATCCCGAAGAGCACGCCTTGCTGCGCGACGCGCAAGCCGAGGCGGCGGTCGTCAGCCGTCCACCGGGCCAGAAGCAAGGCGGGTACGAGGCCGATGGTCACGGCGAAGGATTCGCCGACGAGCCAATTTGGCCCGAGATGGAGGACAGACTCGAGCATCGGCATGTAAAGTAGATCGAAGCCGACCACGATCGCGATCGTCACCGGGAGCGGGAGCCGGTCGAGGGCAAGCACCGGCACCGCCGACCAGAGGACGACCCAGCCGATTAGGAGATCGAACGGCATGCCGAACCACACCCCCCCGACCGCCTCGTACGACCACCAGCCATCACGGGATGCGATGAGATGGGTAACAAGGATCGCCGCGAGGTTCCAGAGGCTCGCCAGATAGATCGCGCCGCGCTCCCTGGCGTCCGGTCGGCGCGCGCGCCAGAGCGCCGCGGCTGCCGCGCGTGGGGCGTAGAGTGCGATCGATCGGACGAGGAGCGGACCGTGCCAGCCTGGATCGAGCGCTTCGGGAAGAATCAGGGCGTCGCCGCCGCGTCGACGAGATAGGCGGCCGCGCGTTCCACGCCGAAGCGCTGCAAAGGGCCGAAGTACCACGCGGGGTCGAGCGAGCGCGTATAACTGATCGACCACTCGACCTCGGTGCGGCCGTCATCGAGGGCCCGCCATTCGACGGAACTCTCGTTCAATCGCATCCAATGCGAGATCGGCGTGTCGTCGCGGACGACGCGGTAACGAACGCGGTCGCGCCCCGTGTCGACCACTTCGAGCGTCATGTCCATCCGCTGGCCTTCGATCTCGAATGTGGTCTCCCAACGGTCGCCGGGCGAAAGCCCTTCGCCGCGAGCGGCCACCGGCCGCGGAAAGCCGAGACGGAGGAAGCGCGGGAGCGGGCGTTGATACCGCAAAGGCCGCCCGTTCGCCTCGCGCACCTCCGCCGGCGTGGCATCGACGACCCGGACGGCGCTGACCTTCTCTTCGCGATCGAACGATGGCCCGATCGGCGTACCCTCGAGGCTCAGGAGCAGGAGTGGAATGAGTGCGAGTCCCGCGGACCGTGCCGGGGAGCCGTCATCGTCGCGGTCAGCTCTTGTATCCCGTCGTTCATGCATTCGGTGCATCAAGCTCTCGACGATCGCCGCAAGGTAGAAGATCGGAGCCGCCATCAACACGCAGATGGCAAACTCGCCCACGACGATGACCGCGAGAAGGAGGACGAGTGTCAAGCCGAGCATGGACGTCGCTGTGTGGCTCTTCTACCGGCCCAGCGTGAGGATGATCACCGCGGCGATCACGGCCGGCAGGCCGACGTACAGGGCGGCCGTCTGATCCAATCGTCCACGCTCCAGCAGGTCCATCCCGACGCGCGCGGCGACCAAACCGAGTAGCACGGCGAAAAATGTGAGCGGTGCACGCTTCATTCCTCGGCTCCTTTCCGCACATCGGTCGCCAGCGGCTCATCCGAAGCAAAGCGCGCGAGCGCCGCACCGCCTGTCGTGACGAGACGTCTGATCACGCCAAGCGGCAGTTTGCTCGTCTGCGAATAGAAAGTCGCGCCCGCCGAGAGGAATTCGTTCATCGCCTCCAATCGGGCTCGCAGGAATTCGTCGTCCTGGTCCGTTATCTCAGGGAGCATCTCAACGCACGATTGAACCAGCTCGATCGTGGGGTCGATTTCGCGACGTTTCCGCTCCTCCGCCACGATCGACGGATTATACCCACCCCGGCTACCCTCGAAAGCCTTCTCCAGGCATTATCGCCCCATGACCGCCCGCCTACTCATCTCACCCGCCGGTGCCGGCAAGAGCATGTGGGTCGCGCGCGAGGCCGTGGACGCGTCTCAGGACGTCGCGGCCTCGCCTGTGATCTGCGTGGCTCGTCCACTCCAGGTCTTCGCGATGGTCGAACGGCTCGGCGCGATCGGCGGAGCGCTCGGCGTGCGGGTCATGACATTCGACTCCCTGGCCGCCGAATGCCTGACGGCGAGCCGCGTCGTGCTGCCCGATCCGGGCCGCGAGGTCACCTTCCGCATCCTCCAGTCGACGATTCGCGCGCTTGGCCCTACGCTCGAGCACTTCGGGGTGCTCGCCGATCGGCCAGGGCTGGCGGAGGAGGTGCGGCGTTTGATCGTGGAGCTTGAGAGCGCACGGATCGACCCGCCGGAATTCGCTGCCGCGCTAGATGCCGTCGGTCGGCCGGCACGGCTCAAGGACGTCGCGGCGATCTACGCCGACTACAAGGCGACGCTCGACCGGCTCGGATGGACCGACAGGCCAGGGATAATGACGAGGGCGATCCGGGCATTCGGACCGGTGGACGAAGTCGGCGCGCCCAGCCAGTCAGAGATGCGCCATGATCGCCATGATCAAGTGTCGACGGCCCACGATTACCGCGCCAACGCCTGCCGCTGGAGCCACCTGTACATCGATGGCTTCGACGACCTTTCCGTGGGCCAAATCGAGTTGCTAGCGCTCCTGGCCGAACGCGTCGATCGGCTTGAAATCACGCTGACGGGAGAGCCTGACATCGCGTCAGACTCCCGTAAACAGCGGAGCGTGCACCGTCGCTTCGCGCGGACGCGCCTGAGGGTCGAGGCCGCTCTAGGGATCAAGGCGGAGCCGCTGCCCGAGTCTTCACAAACGACGGCCAATGAGGAGAGCGGCCGTCGGACGAGCGCTCAACTGAGTCACCTCGAGCGGGAGCTCTACCCGGAAGGGGCGCACGCCCGCCCGGAAGTCGACCCCGCGGGGATTATCGAGCTAATCGAGACACCGAACCGGTCCGGTGAAGTGCGTGAAGCGTTGCGATGGATCAAGGCGCGGATCCTTCGCGACGGCGTTAGGCCGGAGGACGTCGCGCTGCTCGCGCGTGATCTGGAGCCCTATCGAGCGGCGGTCATGGGAATCGCGGCGGAGATGCGCATACCGATCAGGCTCGCGACCGGGCTACCGCTGGCTTCGAACCCGGCCGTGGCCGCGCTGATCGAACTCCTACGGCTTGCGCGACGTGACGCCGAAGGCGAAGCGCTCATGCCCCGACGGCAGGTCGTGGACGCCTGGCGTTCGCCTTACTTCGACTGGCTGTCCGCGCTTGTCGAATTCGAAGGTCAAGCCGACCTCGGCGCGGAGCCACACACCGATGGCGCCGCCGTCATCGCCGACGCCATTGACGCTGTGGCGCGCTGGGGGAGCGTGATCGGCGGTGAAAGGCAGTGGCGGGAGGCACTTCAGCGGCTTGAAGCGATCGGCCAAACTCAAGAGGGAGAATTGGGCCAAGAACTCGACGAAGAGAGTGATGTTGCTCCGCCGCCGGGCGTGCCCACGGGCGCTGCCGCCGCGAAGCTCCACGCTGTCTTCTCCGCCTTCATCCAGCGACTCAAGCCGCCACAGAACGCGACGATGCGGGAGCATGTCCGATGGCTCGAAGGGTTGATAGGCAGCGACCCGCTCCAGTCGGGCAGGGTCAGCGGCTCAGATGGCAATGCCCCTGACGGATCGCTCCAACTCGTCGCACGCTGCCGTCGGACTTGGGGCGACACCGCCCTGAATGTCGACTCCAAAGGCGACAGCGCCGCCGCGATCGACGTCAGCCGACGTGATATCTCGGCCCTCGAAGCCCTGAAGGACGTCATGCGCGCGCTGGTCGCCGCCGACGAGGCGCTGGCAGGAGAAACAGGGCCAACTCCGATCACCTTCGAAGAGTTCGCGAACGATCTCAGCGCGGCGATCGAGGCGGCCGTCCATGGGCATGATTCCAGCGCTGAAGACGGCGCCGTGCTTCTGGCCGACGTCGTGTCTGCACGCGGTCTTCCTTTCCGTTCGCTGGCCCTGATGGGCATGGCCGAAGGTGAATTTCCGACGAATATCTCCGAAAATCCGCTTCTGCGGGATGCCGAGCGCGCATTGCTGCGCAAGGTGCACGGTCTGTCGATACAGGATTCGACCGAGAGCGCCGAACTCGAGTACTTCTACGAGTCGATCACGCGCCCGTCGGAGCACCTGCTTCTCACACGACCGCGGCTGGCCGACAACGGCGCCATGTGGAAGCCTTCGCCTTTCTGGGAAGAAGTGATCGATATCACGGGCGTGGAGCCAAGAAGCCTGGGCAGCAGCCATCTTCCGGCGCCGGAGGATGCAGCCGGGATAGCGGAGCGCTTCGTCGCCGCGGCGATGCTGGGGACCGACATCGTCCTCGAGGTCCTTTCGGAAGTAGGGTCCGATCTAGCGGCGATGCTGGGGACCGACAGAGTGCGGGAGGACCCTTCGAAAGTAGGGTCCGATCCGGAAGCGCCGCCGCACGCAATTTCCGACACCGTACCGTCAGGGCGCGCCCGCTGGACCGACGTTGAGGCCGGCGCCGAGGTCCTTCTGGGCCGTTCGAGTTACCGCGATGAGCGCGGCGGCATTGAGCTCGGCGGCATTGAGCCCGGAGGCGCTGGGCCCGGCCGGCAGTCGCCAACGCCATACGACGGTGATCTCAGCTCGATCTCAGCGCACCTGGGCCGGCGTTACGGCCCGACAGCGAGCTGGAGCCCAAGCTCTCTCGAGACGATGATCGGGTGCGGCTTTCGCTTCTTAGTCGAGCGCGGGCTTGGCATTCGACAGCGCGAAGAGCCGGCCGAGGGGCTCAGCGCCGCTCAGCTCGGTACGATCTACCACGAATTGCTCGAAGCCGCTTACGAGCACGTGCCTTTGGAAGAACGCACCAATGCCGATACGCTTGTGGCGGCTATCGACCTGATCGCCGATCCGATCCTCGACTCCGCGCCCCGTCGGCACGCTTTCCGACCTACGGCGTGGTGGCGGCGAACGCGCGACGGCATCAAGGTGAAAACGCGCTTGACGCTTCGCGCTCTGTGCGAGCCGGAAATTGTGAACGGCTTCACGCCGGTCGCGAGTGAGCTGCGCTTCGGGATCGGCGATGCTCCGCCGCTCATCTTGGAAGACGGCGAAGATCGGTTGCGCGTCCGCGGTGTGATCGATCGGGTGGAGCGCTCGGCCGACGGCCGCATCCGGATCGTGGATTACAAGACGGCGGGGCCGACCGCCTTCACGGGCCCGAAGCTGGTCTCCGGCGACAAGATCCAGATCGCCCTCTACGCTCTGGCCGCCCGCGATGCGCTCGGTCAGGGCGAACCGTCTGAGGGCTTCTACTGGCACATCCAGAATGCTGAGGCGAGCGGTCTGAAGCTCTCCAAGGCCGAGGGCGGCGTCGAAGGCGCCATGCGGATGGCAGCGGGCCACGCCTGGTCGGCCGCGCGGCATGCGCGCGCCGGGAGTTTCGCGCCGAAGCCGCCCAAGGACGGCTGCCCCACCTATTGCGCCGCCGCCGCCTTCTGCTGGCGCTATTCACCTAAGTCGTGGTGATGTCTACTGTCCCGGGCGATTCTGGCGGCATCCTCGCGCACGTTCCACCCAGCGCGGAGCAAAAACCGGCCGTCGAGGCAGATGGGCGCGATGTCGTGGTCACGGCTGGCGCGGGGACCGGCAAGACGCGCACGCTAGTCGCTCGCTACTTGCGGCTGCTCGAAGGCGGTGTTCCGCCGCGTCGGATAGCCGCGATCACGTTTACCAAGAAGGCCGCTCGCGAGATGCGCAACCGCGTTCGCGAGGCCATCCGCGATCATCTGCGCACGGAAGGGCTTGACCCTTCGGTCCAAGACTACTGGCGCGATCTCTACACGGAGCTCGACGCCGCACGGATCGGCACGATCCACGGTCTGTGCACCGAGATTCTCCGCGCTCACCCGGCTGAAGCCGAACTCGACCCTCGTTTCGAGGTGCTTGACGAGGTCCAATCAGCGCTCGTGAGTGTCGAAGCTGTGGAATCAGCCATGGCCTGGGCTGCCGAGGACGAGAGTGCATCGCGCTGGTTCGACCATCTCGGCGATCGGGCGCTCCGGTCACTGCTCGATTCGCTCCTGCGCAATCGTGCGGACGTCGACGAGGCGTTCCGCTCGATCGGCGATGACCCGCTCGCGCACTGGCGTGACGTGCTCGATTCGGAGCAACAGGCGAGCCTGCGGGCCCTGCTCGACGACCCGGAGTGGCTGAACGCGGTCGCTGTCCTCGAACACTTCGCGGCCGACAATCCGGCCGACACTTTCGACATCCGCAGGCGTGCGGCGCTGGCTGCGATTCAAGGGATCGAAACGGATCTCGATATCGCCCGCCGCGACATCGGCCGTATTAACCTCGGTGTCGGCGGCTCGAGTATCAAGAATTGGCCGGGTGGCAAGGATGATCTCGACGAAGTGAAGAGTTCGCTCAAGTATGTGAGGACCGCCTGGACGGATGCCAAAGTCCTCGCCCTTAGCCTCTGCTCCGCCGACGAGACGCTCGCGGCCGACCTCCCTTCGCTTCTCGCGATCTTCGATCATATGGTCGGCGCGCTCGAGGGGCTCAAGCGCGAGCGGAACGTGCTCGACTTCGACGATCTCGAAACCATGGCGCGCGACCTTCTCAGCAAGCGCGAGGATGTGCGGCTGCGTTGGAACGACGAGTTGCATGCGGTGATGGTGGACGAGTTCCAGGATACGAACGCGCGCCAGCAGGCTATCGTCGGAAACCTTGTGCCGAAGGGTCGACGATTCTACGTCGGGGACGCTAAGCAATCGATATATCGTTTCCGTGGGGCCGTTGTTACCGGGATGCGCACGATTAGGCGCGAAGTCGAAGCGGATGATGGCGTCTGCTGCGCACTTTCGAGGTCTTATCGGAGCCATGACGCGCTCGTCAGGGCGCAGAACGCTCTTCTTGCGCCTGTGCTGGGCGTGGAGGAGGACCCCACCAAGCCCTTCGTCGAGCCTTTCAGCAAGCTCGAAGCGGAGCGAAAGTCACCACCGGAGGGCATGCTCGGGCCGTTCATCGAGCTGCACCTGGCACCGGGCTCCAAGGGCGGCGGATCGCTCAAACGCGCGGCGGAAGCCCTGACCGACCGTTTGATCGGGCTTGTCGAAGACAGTCGGATCATGATCGACCACGCCGACGGCAGCTCAAGGGGCCTCGGTTACGGTGACATCGCGATTCTATGCCGGGCTTCGAGTTCGTTCGGTGAGTACGAAGAGGCCCTCGGGCGCGCCGGGGTGCCCTACGTGACCGTTTCAGGTCGCGGTTATTACGATCGTCCCGAGATCAGGGACCTTCTGAACGCCATGCGCGCTATCGCCGACCCCCACGACGATCTCTCGCTTGTAGGCCTGCTGCGGTCTCCGGCGTTCGCCGTTTCGGACCCGGGGATTTACCGGCTTTGTTACGAACGCGCCGGTCTGGTCAACGCTGGCACCTCGAGGTCGCTCTGGGACCATCTGAGCGGTGCGGTGATCGCGATGAGCGGCGGAACAGTCGGGAGGTCGCCGGGAAGGAATGAAGATTCGGCGGGAGGGTTGCCGGAAGCTGCGGCCGGACTATCGCCGGGCGCGCGCGCGGGTGGAAACGATCTTGGGCCTTACTCCGCGCTGGATCTCGAGCGCTTAGATCGGGCATGGCACGCCGTCAACCGATTGCGCGCGCTCGCCGGCCGGGTGACTGTCGGCGAGCTGTTGGACGCGATTCTGGACGGTACGGCTTACGTGGCGATGCTCAGGCTAGCGGGCGATCATCGCGCCGCGCGGAACGTCGAGAAGTTGCTGGACGAGGCTCGGGAGAGCCGGCTGGTAGGCGTCGGAGATTTCGTCGAGTGGGTCGCATCGATATCAGCTGCGGAAACGCGCGAGGGCGAAGCGCGCGCCTTGGCGGAAGGCATGGTCCGCATCCAAACCATCCATTCCGCCAAGGGCCTCGAATTCCCAATCGTCGCGCTGGGCGACGTCGCCAAGGCGCCGGGCGGCAGCAGGGGCGGCCTGTTGATCGATCGTGAGCTCGGTGTACTCCCTCGACTCGAGGACGAATCCGAGGAAGTCGCGGCCGTCTATCAGCTGGCCGGCTTGCGCGACAGTGAACGCGCCGAAGCGGAATCCAGGCGCCTGCTCTACGTGGCCGTCACGCGCGCTAAGGATATGGTTCTGCTGAGCGGAACGGCCGAGCGCAAGCGTGACGGTGAACTTGGCAAGCTTGGTGGCTGGCTTGGTACACTGGCCGAAGTGCTCGGTCTGGACGGTCTGGACGCACAGTCGATCGATCCGGAGTCTTCGACGCCGGTGTCCAGGAGCCTTCGTTCAGTGGTCGAAGCGTCCGCGACGATTTATCCGGAGGGATTTGTCGCGCAACGGACTGCGACCGCCTTACCGTCTCTGGCGATTACGGCCGAAGCATCCAATCGCGGGAGTCTATTCGAGGCAATAGAGCGGCAGCCGGCTCGGCTCTTGGCCGACGTCGACGCCCTCGAAGCTCGTCGCGACCCGCCGCGCCGCGTATGGCGGGTGGTTCCGGACGAAGGGCGGCGAACTCGGGCTCCGGCTTGGGTTGTCGGGACGCTTGTTCACAAAGCGATCGAACGCCGGCGCCTGCCCGGGGAGGATCCGACGCTGCGGGAATGGCTCGTCGCGATCACCAACGAACTCGGCATCATCGACCCGGACGAAGCGGACGCAGCCGTTGTGCGCACGATCAGCCTGCTCGATCGTTTCGCCGATCACCCGCTCTGCAGCGCGCTGGAGAGGGCGGAGCGCCGACTGCACGAAGTGCCGTTTGTGGGAGAGGGCGCGGGCGGTCGACTTCACGAAGGCCGTATCGACCTGCTCTATCTCCTCGACGGGCGCTGGACCGTCGTCGACTTCAAGGCCGACGAGGTCCGTGGGCACAATTTGGACGACTTCAAGGTGACGCTACAGGACCCGATCGACGGCTACATCCGCCAGGTCACCGGGTATGCCGATGCGGTGAAGTCGCTCATGGGAGGCGCCCCGCCCCGCGCGCTCCTCTGCCTGCTCGATTTCGAGGGCGGCGTCAGACTTTGCGAAGTCCGTGATGGAGCGAGCGTCGACGAGATTCTGGAGTCGTCGCCGGAGCCATAGGGCGGCAGATCAAGCCCTAAATCGGCAGGTCGAAGCCTTGAAGCGGCAACTCGAAGCCGTGGAGCGGTAGGTCGAAGCCCTAAAGCGGCAACTCGAAGCTCGAATGCGCGGGTCGGGCCGGACTTCGATTCAGGCCGTCAGCGGCTTCGATCGAAACCGACAGCTGCCTCGACCGAGTCCGTCAGCGGCACACTTCGGCCGTCATGTCGTCCACGAACATCCACGTGCGGCCGTCCACTCCGTCGTTGCGTGTGCTCGCGTAGACCCAGAGGGTGCGCCCGCGATAGCGCGAGACCGCTACATCGGCGGCGACAAGGCGCCACAGCCGCTCATCCGATCGGTCGGCGAGCACCACGGCTATGGGCGCGCGCTCCAAGTTGACGTTGCGCTCAGGATCGACGTCGAAGACAAGCACGAGCTGCCGATCGTCGCCCGCCGGCCCGCCCTCCGACGCCCGATAGACACTGGCGGAGACACGGAGCGTGTGCGCGTCGCTGGGGATCGCGATCGGCTGCCATACCGACGACCACGCGAGTTCGTTAGGCTCGGTCGGCAGGAGGCCGGTCAGCAGACTCCACCGCCCTGAGTGAACGGGAATGCCGACGTAGCGGGGTGGCCGCGCGCCGCCGCGCACCCATGCATCCAGCGTCTCGAAAGATCCGTTCTTCAACTTGTGTTCGCAACCAGGCGAGGCGATCGGGGTCAGGATGGGTGGTGGTGTGAAGGCGGGCGTGGGCGAACCGTCATCGGTCGGCGACGCGCCCGGTTCGATAGTCGGGGTCGGGGTCGCATCCGGCCTTAGCGCGGCGCTCCGCAGCGCGAGCGGGAGATAGACAAGCCGCGTCCGACCGGAATCCGGAGTCGGAATGGTCGCGGGCGTCGGCGGCGTAATGCCGGGGTCCGGCGTGTTCGTGGGCGGCGAGGTCGGAGTGCTTTCGGACGTCGGCGGCACAACTGTGTCGGTTGGGGTGCCGAACGGGGTGCCGATCGGGGTCTGGCTCGCCGTAAACGTCGGAGTGAGGCTCGGCAGCGAAGTGGGGGTGCCGGTCGCCGTCGGGGCTTGAGTCGCGGTCGCGGTGGGACTGCCCGTGGACGGAGCGGTCGAAGTAGCGGTCGGAGTGGTGGTGGCGGTCGGCTCGGGCGTCGCGGACAGAGTACCGGTCGCTGTGGGCGTCGACGTCGAGATCGGCGTGCCGGTCGCCGTGGCGGTCTGCATCGATGTGGGCGTCGCGGTGGCCGTGGGCGTGGCCGTCGCGGTCGCGGTCGTGGTCGTCGCGTTGGCCGTGGTCGTGGTCGCCGTCGGCGTGTGGGTCGCGGTTGGGCTTGGCGTGAGAGTGGCCGTGGCTGTGGACGTGGACGTACTTGTCGGCGTCGAAGTCGCCATGGGCGTCGAAGTCGCGGTCGGCGTCGAAGTCGCGGTCGGCGTCGAAGTCGCGGTCGGGCTCGGCGTCGAAGTCGCCGTGTTGGTCGATGTCGCGGTAGGGCTCGGCGTGAAGGTGGACGTGGGCGTCGATGTCGCGGTCGGGCTCGGCGTGAAAGTCGATGTCGGCGTCGGCGTCAGCGTCGGACCGGGCAAGCAATTGATCGTTAGGATCGGGCGGTCGAGGAAGTTGGCGTTTTGCCGGCTGGTGAAGCGCTTTGCTGTGGTGTCATCGGATTCGTCGCCGATCAGGATCCACCCGAAGTTGGTAGCCGGCGCATCGAGCCAGCCCTGGACGTCGGCCTGGACCTCGTCGGTTGCTCCGAAAACATAATTGCCTGGTCCGCCGACAATCTGAACATCGCTAGGCGCAGACACGAAATCGCCGCCTGGAGTGGTCCACGTCACCGAGCTGAATACTCTGTGAACCCACGTCACGTCGCCGACCACCGAAGGCGCTCCAGTGCCCTCCTCGCCGGCCGGGTGGGTCGGACCTTCGCTCCAGTCCGAGAGGACGCGGTGAAGCGAGACCTCGGTGTCGCCCGCTATGGTCAAGTTCATCCGCACCCGTAGCGAAGCGCTGCTAATTGTCGAAGCTGGCGGGCATGCCGCCGCGGCATCGGCAAGATCGAACCGGATCAGTCCGCGACGGATGGCGCCGTCCATCGTCCTGCCGACGAAGAAGTGGTCGCCGGCGCCGTTTGCGAGAATGCCGGAGACTGATTCGTAGAGCGTGGCGTCGGCATCCGCGACGATGCTGGCTCCGGCTTGGGCGTGGGCGGTACTCGGGAGCGCGAGCGGCAGCAGGCCGCAGATCAGCATGGAAAGTAGGCGCGCGAATACGAACCTTGCCTTGCAATCCCTTCTAGAATCGCGGATCGTCACGTTAGTCGCCTCGGGGATGACTCCTGCGCTTCTTGGCTCACATATTACATCGCTTTGTCAACTCCATGGCAGCATCCTTCTTCGCCTCCCTGGAATGCGAACTGATCGACCAGACCACCTTGAGGACGCCGGTCGAAGCCCGAGCGGCCGTACTCGACTACATCGAGGGTTTCTACAATCCCCACGGACGCCACTCCGCGCTTGGGCTTGTGTCGCCTGTCAACTTTAAGTACGCTACGCTGCAGCCGGTGGTTGCTTGAGCCACCATTTCCCGGCTGTCCGCGAAAGCGGGGTCACTCCAGTCCACTAAGCGTCCCAATGCGGACCCACCGCGGTCGCATTTGCTCAGCTCGGCGTCGTCCGGCTCGTATACTGTTGCTCACCGATCGGTTGTATCGCATTCGCGAGCGAGGTGTGGCGTGAACGTCACGACGACTAGGTGGCGGTTCGATATCGAGAGCTATCACCTTCTGCATGACCAGGACGTGTTCGGACGAGATGCCCGCACCGAACTCATCGACGGACAGGTCTTCGTGATGAGCCCGATCGGGAATCGACATGCCGGGTGCGTTCGTGCACTGACAGCGGTTCTGACAGAAGCGCTCGATGGTCGCGGTGTGCTTTCGGTTCAAGATTCTCTCCTGTTGGATAATCTGACCGAGCTTCAACCGGATGTCGTGATATTGCGGCCCGGCCCGGAAGACGATCGCTTCTATCGCACGTCTACACCCACGCCGGGTGACTGCATTGCCGTCATCGAGGTCGCCGAGACCTCGCTCCGGCACGATCGACTGGCGAAGCGGCCGCGGTACGCTCGCGCCGGTGTTCGCGAACTCTGGATCGTCAACCTCGCGAAAGAGCGCGTAGAGGTTCATCGGTCGCCGGAGGGCACGGTCTACTCCGATATCGCTTCGCTGGGCCGCGGTGAAGTGCTCACACTAGGCCCGATCGAGGGCTTCGGAATCTCGGTTGACGATGTGCTCGGCCCCTGACGCTGCGCGAGTCGTAATCGATCGGTGATTGACGGGCCGCCAGAGTTCGCTTTCGGAGCCTCGAACAGTCACTGTCAGTCGCCGGCAAAAAAACAATTCGTGGCGGGTTGCGCCTCCGACCGCACCAAGCTACTTTGTGCCCCCTGCGGCACCGGCCGCGACCATCCGGCCGCCGAGGAGCCTCGCGTGCACAGATCCGATCACGAAAGCATGTTCCAGGGCTTGCCGCCGCTGCCATCGCCCGTCACCACCGGCAGCCTGGACGAGGCCGTCGCTGATTCTACAGTACCGCCCGCCGGCGCCCCGTCGCCCGCGTCGGGCGCTGGTCTCGGCGCCAGGCCAGTGCGGAGCGCGTTGGACTCTGGAGGCGCAAACAGACCATCTAGCGGCCCGACCGTCGTCCCTGCCGGCGGCCCAACGCCTACGCCCGCCCGCCCACCTGCTCGCCCGCTGCGGCCCGGCTGCTACTTGTTGCGCTGGACTCCATCGCCTGAAACAACGTTTCCGGATGGCAGCACGTTTCACTACGACGGAACGCTGCGCGTCGAGGCACGGCGCGGCGATCCGATTATCAGCGGCGACCTTTACGTGCATCCCTGGTCACCGTGGCAGGTCGAGATTCCGGACCCCACGCTTCCCGCGCCGGATCCCGTGCCGCATGGCGAAGTGTCACATGGCGATCTGTCGCCCGACGACGGCCAACCAACTAACGGCGAAGGCTCGCCGCCACCTATCGACACGCGCCTTGAGCCGAATCCTTCTGCCGGCATCCCGATCTTTCCGATCGAGAACTATCGACATTACTTGCGTGGCGTCAGGATCGTGCCGACGACTGAACCGCAAACCCGTTTGGTACTGATCCTCGACTTCCATCGCTGGCGTATCGAAGATTCGACCTGGCATTCGGAAGGCTTGTTCACCGCCGATCTGCGCTGGAAGATCGCTCCCATCGGCTTTCCCGGTACCGCCGACTG
Source organism: Anaerolineae bacterium (assembly GCA_038913135.1). Classification (GTDB taxonomy): domain Bacteria; phylum Chloroflexota; class Anaerolineae; order Epilineales; family Epilineaceae; genus JBCLES01. The sequence continues at coordinate 21,257 of JBCLES010000025.1, read as the reverse complement.
TCTGGAAGGCGTTCTGCGCGACCGCGGGGGAGCGCCGGTCGGCGCGATCTCGCTCGGATGGGTGTCCAAGCACCTTCGCAAGGCCGTACTCGAGGTCGACGGCGTCGCTGAAGCCGAAGCGCCTGAGCACAATGGCGCCGGCATCGATTGGCGGGCGGCATTCGCCGAGGTCGATTGGGATCTGGAAGTCGTGGACAGCCATCGTACCGTGCCCGAGCCCAACCAGACCGGCGCTTGGTCGAACACCGATCTGCATCGCGAGATGCTCCGCTGGCGAGACAACGCCGACCACAACTCCAGCTGGCGCTTCCACCTCTTCTGCGTCCGGCGTCTGACGGCGACCGATCGCGGGATCATGTATGACGCTTTCGCGGGGGACTCCAACAACATTCCGCGCGAAGGGGCCGCTATCGCTTCGCATTGGATCGTGCCGGACATAGCCAAGTGGGGCCATGCACGCGGCCGACGGGTCGGCGGCTATGCGCCGATCTATTTCAGGACGGCAGTGCACGAAATCGGCCACGCGATGGGGCTTTTTCACAATTCGACCGACAACGGGTTCATGAACACGACCGACGTGATCGCTGCATCGGCCAGCAGCGCCGCGCCCTTCCCTGACAACGTGATGTGGAGCTTCGCGCCGGACGACGCGCACCGGCTGAGGCACATGCCGGACATCCGGGTGAGGCCGGGCGGCACGCCGTTTGGGCAGACGTACAGCTCGGCGCCGATCGTGGCGGAGGATCGACTCGGCGAAGCGCCAGGCATGGTTCTTGGCGTAGCTTCGATGCTCGCAACGGTACCTCTCGGCGCTCCGGCGCGCATCGATCTCGAGATGGTCAACACATGCGACGTTCCGCGGCCCGGCCCGAGCACGCTGAGCATGAAGGCCGGGCACGTTTCGGGACGAGTGATCGATCCGTCCGGCACGGTCCGATCATTTCGCCCGCTTGTGCTGTGCCTCGAAGAGGTGCCGGGCTCGCGCGAATTCCAGCCGGGCGAGAAGATGACCCATTCGATGACGCTCTTGCGCGGTGGCCAAGGCGCGCTCTTCCCGATTCCGGGGCAGCATCGGGTCGAAGTTGACGTAGCGTGGGAGGTCGATGGCTTCGAGGTGAAAACGAGCGGCGCTTCGAACGTGATGGTCACTCCACCTGAAAACGAAGACCACGCCCAGGCCGCCAAGCGGATACTGAACACGCCCGATGCGCTTCTGTCCCTGGTGCTTGGCGGCGACTACCTGCATGCCGGTATCGCGGCGATCCAGATCGGCGCCAGCGACAAAGTGCTTGGGCCGCACTACGCTATCATCGAGGCCAAGCGGCTGGCCAAAGATCCTGAAGCCGACCTCGACGACCTGAAAGCCGCGATGGAACTCCTGGACGAACGTGCGGTCGTGCTGAGCGGTTCCGAACTGAAGCGGGCTGCGGAACTGGTGGCCAAAGCGATCGCGACGCGTGGCACGATCGGCAAGGGCCGTGCGGTCGCACAGCGCATCAAGGACCGCGTTGACACAGTGTCCGTCAGCCCTACCGTCAAGGCTATCGTGAAGGAGTTGTAGCGAGTGGACCGGCGAGAGCGTCGGCGGGAGCATCGGACAACGCTTGGTCCGCGGACTGGGCCGGCAAGGATCGCGCTTTGTTCCGTGCTGGCGGCGGCTCTACCCGCGCTCGCCGTGTCGATGGCAGGTTGTACGCTGTCTGAGAGCCCTTCTGAGAGCACCGACGATTCCACTGTCGAGAACACAGATGTCGAGAATACAGAGGACAAGGTTGACGTAGAGTCTGATGTGGAGGCTACCATGCCAAATCCTGGGTCTTTGGGCTCATCATCTTCTCGCGGACCGACGGGATCATCGGAGGCGCGCAGGCCATCCAGTTCGAGCGACCGCACCGGCGCCGATTATTCGACCGACCTAATTCTCACGAACGTCGTCGGCGACTGGGTCCGAACATCGAAGGTCCCACTGTCTTCGGAGTTCGAGTATCCGGAGCGCTTAGAGATTCGGCCCGGCGGTGTCTACCTGATACCGCAGGCTGAGATCTACGAGCACGCGCCCCTGTGGCAGGGCGGCCTAATCGAGGTGGTCGATGGCGAGCCGGGGCGCGTCCGACTCCAATCGTCGAACGACGCGATGCTCGAATACGATTGGGCGCTGGGCGACGATGAGCTGACGTTTACCGTGGAGAACGAGCTGCGGATCGAGTATCGGCGGCTGAAGGAGTGATCGACGGATGGACCGATCGTCGATGGATCGGGATCACCTTGCGATAGACGAGTAGCCGTATCAGTTCGGCGGAACGATGGCATGAATGCCGAGTCGCGGGCGCCTCGTCCGACGTCTGGCAGACGAGCGAGGTCGCAGCGATTCCAGTGGCGCGGTTTAGGCTGGGTCAGGACAGACGAGTTCGGTGAAGCCGTCGTGGATCAACGGGTTGAACACTTCGGTGCCCTTGAACTGAAGCCTTTGCTCACCCGCGTAGACGACGGCGCTCCTTTCCGGTTGTCGTCCCAGGGCCGTCCAGAAGCGCGCAATGCCCTTGTGGAGATCAGGGTGGAAGGTCTCGGCTGACTTGATCTCGATGGGCGTCAGCGAACGGCCCTCGCGAATCACAAGGTCCACTTCGTTGCCCCCAGCTTCGCGGTAGAAGTACAGCTCCGGTCGTCGACCACGATTGAGGCGTTGCTTGAGAGCTTCGATGACGATCAGGTTCTCGAACAGTGCGCCTCGAAGGGGATCGCGGGCCGCTTGCTCCGCCGATCGGATACCGATGAGAAATGCGGCAAGGCCCGCGTCGATAAAGTAGATCTTCGGCGACTTTATCATTCGCTTGCCGATGTTCTCAAAGTAGGGCGGCAGCTCGAACACGACGTTGGACGCCGCCAGCACGGAGACCCAGTCCTTGATCGTCGTGGACGAGACGCCGACGTCGTTGGCCAGCGAACTGTAGTTGAGCAGCTGACCTATGCCCCGCGATCAATGCGAGGAAGCGCTGGAAGCTTCTCAAGTCCTTCAGCTGGATCAGCGCTGGGACATCGCGCTCCACATAGGTCTGGATGTAGCTGTTGAAGAAACGATCCGGCTCGAGACCATGTTGGTGCAGCCCAGGGAACGTGCCCTGCCAAATGAGCTCGAAGGGTGGAGGAGTCGCACCGTGGTGCCGCAGCTCGTCGAACGTCAGGGGCAGGAGCGTCAAGACGGCGGTCCGCCCAGCCAATGATCGGCTGATCGCCTGGTGGACGAGCGGCTGATGACTGCCGGTAAGGATGAACTGGCCCATTCCTGCGCGACTATCGACCGTGCCCTGGACGTAGGACAGGATCTCGGGCACTCGCTGCACTTCATCGAGGATGCCGCCCTCCGGCATCTCGCCCAAGAAGCCTCTTGGGTCCCCTTCGGCGATAGCCCGGACATCGGGCTCTTCCAGGTTGCGGTAGGGTTTTTCCGGGAAGACCATCCTCACCAAGGTCGTCTTGCCCGACTGCCGGGGTCCGAGGATGGTGACCACAGGGTATTCAAGGGCCGCCGCGCGCAGCTCGGTCTCGATATCTCGCGTGATCATGCTTTCTAGGATACGTCGGCGTTCTGCTAATTTCAAGTTGAACTTGAAAAATGCAGAGATCCTAGACTGACGTGACGGCGCGGAAGGGTGGCGGTGGATGACGGTTTTGGGCGAGGCGCCTCTGGATATGGCTTGCGGCGCGAACCAGACGTGTGGCGGGCGCGCGGTCGACAAAGCGCGACGTCGGGCGTCGGGCGTCGCTACGGCCGGCCTGCCCGCCGCCCGCCTCCCCTCGTACTCCTACCGCCGTACCATATTCGAGAAGACGTGCGGCAAGTACAGCCGCTCCCAGATCGCGTCGAACTCACCGATCTCGGCGAGCCCCCCGCCGCTCTCCGTCGTGTAGCGCATGATCAGGTTCATCGTGCCGACGGCCCAGCCTTCGGTCTCGGAGAGCATCGAGATATCGGCGATGATCTTGCTGTGATCGTGACTACCACCGAGCGCGACCGGAGTTGTCACCGTGATCCACGAGCCTCCATCGTAGCGCAGGAGCTCATCACCTCCCGCCCAGCCATTTTCCGAGTCAACCATATCAAGAGCATGGAGATGCGCCGTCGTCGGGCTCGTCACGATGCTCCACGCTGTATCCGTGTAGTGGAGGATCACTCCGTCCACGCCGACCGCCCACCCCTCCTCCGCCGAGACCATGTCGATCGCCCGCAGATCGATTGTCGTCGGGCTCGTATAGGCCGACCAGGCCGTGCCGTCGTAGTGGGCTATCAACCCTTCTTGCCCCACCGCCCATATGTCGTCCGGCGTCAAGACACTCAGGCCGTCGCAGCTCCAGGTCGGCATGTGACGAGTTTGCCAGAATAGACTGTTCCAATGGATGGCTCGTCCACCTCCGCCTTGGATCGCACCACACGCGACTCCAGAGTCCGATGAATACATCTCGAGATCATCCAGACCGACACCGGATGCTGCCACCGGGCTCGGGACATTGGTCCAACGCTCACCGTCAAACTCGTACATCATTCCTGATCCACCGACGATCCAGCCTTCCCCAGGCCCGATCATGTCGATAGCACTGATCGATGCGCTCATCGGATCGCTCGCGAGTATCTCAGTCTCTTCGCCATCGTAGTGAATGATGACTCTCCTGCCGCCAATCCAGACCTCATCTGCCAGAGTTTCCACGGCGTAGTGGTGGAACCCGTGCGTCAGTGAGTGCCACTCTGCTGGAAGAGGGACTGTAACCCATGTCGGCTCCGACAACGTCGCACTTCGCGTTGTGTTCGCAACAACCTCTTTCTCCATCTTCGCGATACCCGCAACGCTGACCATAAGACCGCCAAGTAGAAAGGATGCGACAATGATCGAAGCGATGCTCCGGACTCCGTCACTCAATCGATTCTTCGTCATGAGCCATCTCCTACCTCGACTCGCATCGAACTCATTAACACAATTCAGTGCATTGCCGTCGGCGTGTTCGTCGGATGAGTGGCCAAACAGTTGCAGCAGAAGTATTCCACCTTGAACTGCTTACCAAAGGCATTACTGCAAGCGAAATCGCAGTTAAATCCCTGGATCATGTAGTCGTCTGTGATAGACCAACTCGTCGGCGCCGTGAACTCGTCAAAGAGGCACGCGGTCGTCCCCTCGAAGTGCGTTATTGTGGACGGACTGAAAGGATGTTGCACCGGCTCCAGACACACCGAAGAGATCTCGTGTCCCATCTCATTCCGCGCTACAGCACGTATGGGGCAAGGACACGAATAGTTACAGACCGGGATTGCGCTACACGTAGGCAAGGTGATCCTCGCCCCCATAAGCCGTCTCGGCCCTTCAGGACACGATGGGCGTGGAGTATCGATCCACCCGATCCCGAAGCAGTCATCGCATGCCTTTGTCGCAACCGCGATCGGCGTCGTCGCTGGCGTACACGGCGCATTGGCAGAGCAATTCGGCTACTCCGCGCACGGCGTAGTTTCGCCGAAGGGCGGATACTCTGGACCACGGTGCAACGTTGTCTCCCACTGATCGTACCAATCGGTAGCTTCCGGGTCCGGGTTGGATTTCTCCAACGTGACGAGCCAGAAGCGGATCTGATCTTCGTACGGACGGGTCCATACATCGATCATCGCGAATCCCCAAAGATCGTTATTGAAGTCGACGACGGGAACCTTCGGGGTGAATGTGGGTTGTGGAGTATAAGTTCCCGTTGGGATCGCTGTTGGAGTGGACGTGGGAGTCACCGTACCTGTCGACTCCGGTCCCCTAACCTTGTTGATCTCATACGTCGTCCTCCCCCCCGCCCCGCTCAACACATGGAAGATCTGATCCTCCTCCCGAAAATACACATTCAACGCGTGCAAGTGGCCAGCGAGCACTGCGTCGAGTTTCTTGCCCTCAGCACCGAGCGTCTTGTTGACCTCGTCAATGAAGTCGAAGACGGCGGCGTCCGACTTTAGGTGGTGCTTGGGTCCCGTATGAAACGCCGGATGGTGCATGAACACGATCCGCCAACACGCCCGCGCGAGCTTCAACGCCGAGATGACCGCGTCCTGCTGGCCACCGAGAGACGGCGGCATCGCGATACCGGCCGTCGCCTGGGCCCTCACAACGTCATCCTCATCCGCATCTCCGACCGCCACCTCGTTGCTGTCGACCCCGACCACGATCACCGGGCCGATCTGAACCGCATACGGGAGCGATTTCTGGAAGAACTCCTTCGCCGGATTCGCGTTGTTCGTGCGATAGTCGTGGTTCCCCCATGTCGGAAGGAAGCGGCCGTTGTCGATAAAAGACTCGTACAACTCGACACCCGCTGTCGGATCCGGGGGACTAGGCGGATGGGCGTTTCCATCCGCCTGCGCTGCCGTTTCCGTGAAGAGCGCCGGCGGGAAGACGCGTAAATTGTTCTGACTGATGTGCACGGGCTTGGCGCCCGCCGGAGGCGGATGCGCCGCCACCCCGGCCTCGCCGTGATCGTAGTTCAGGTCTCCGACCGCTATCACGGCGTCCGGGTTGACTTCACGAATCGCTCGCGCGACCGCCGCCTCCGCCTCACACTCGTCCTGACTCTCCGTACACGCCCCGTAATCGCCGACCACCACGATACGCAAAAACGTCGGCAGAACGCACTCCCCTGCCGGGATGGACGTCGGATCGATTTCGGACATCGTCGGAGTCGCGCAGGTGAGCGGGGCGTCCGGGGCGGCACAGACGTCGCTTGGATGGAGTTCAGTTCCGGCGATCGCCAGCATCGACACCGTTAGCGCCATGAGGATTGGGGCCGCTAGGCGCCGTCGGGGGGGGGGGAGAGTATGACTCAAACCGTACATCGGTCGCTCCGCCGGTCATCCGACATCGCTACTGCGCCGACATGTTAACCGAATTGCTACGGAAGCGCAATAGAACGCATGGTCTACCGGATGCTCAGCGGCTTCGTACACGTATCGTCCGTACCTCGCCGCATGCACGGTCAACCTTTGCGAGTTCGTCTCATCCCACACGCGACCCCATTCCCGCCCCGCCGCCCTCACCGCCCCTGGAACTGCAGCCGCCACAGCGCCCGATACAGCCCGTCCAACTCAAGCAGCTCAGCGTGCGTCCCCGACTCGACGATTCGACCTGCGTCCAGGACGTGGATCCTATCGGCGTCTTGGATAGTCGAAAGCCTGTGCGCCACGATCAAGGTGGTCCGATCGCGCGCCACCGCCTTCACCGCCCGCTGCAGTGCGGCTTCCGTCTCGGAGTCCACGTTGGCGGTCGCTTCGTCCAGGACCAGGATCTCCGGATCGTAAGCAAGTGCGCGCGCGAACGAGATCAGCTGGCGCTGGCCCGCGCTCAAGGAGAGGCCGCGCTCTACGACCGGCTCGTCATAGCCGGCTGGAAGACGCCTGACGAAGGCGTCAGCGCCGACCAGCCCGGCTGCGTGCTCGACTTCGCGCCGCCCAAGGCTCGGCGCGCCTAGGTGGATGTTGAACGAGATGTCGCCTGAGAACAGGAAGACGTCCTGCATCACGATGCCGACCCTTCGCCTTAGTTCGGCCTGCGTCAGATCGCGCACGTCCACGCCGTGGATGCGGATGTGTCCGCGGTTGACATCGTAGAAGCGCGGCAGCAGGTTCATGATCGTGGACTTGCCGGCGCCGGTGTGGCCCACGAAGGCGACGGTTTCTCCGGGCACGACCTCGAACGATATCCCGCGCAGGACCCATTCGTTGGGCGCGTAAGCAAACCATACGTTTTCGAAGGCGACGGCGGGCGTGCCGGGCTCGATCTCGACCGGCTCCGGACGGCCGTCAGACTCGACGGCCTTGCGCTTGATCGACATCGTCCCGTCCCTGACCGGATCCGGCAGCCACGCCGGCAGCTCTGGATCCTTGACGTCAGGTGCTGTGGCGATGAGTTCTCCGATCCGTTCCGCCGAGGCCAGGGCGGATTGCATGATGTTGTACTTTTCGGCAAGAGCGTTGATCGGTTCGAACAGCTGCCGAACGTAGGCCGTCACCGCGTAAAGCGTTCCCAAGGTGAGCGCGCCGTCCAGTACGGAGCCGCCGCCGACCCACACCACGAAGGCGATAGTGCCCGCGGTCCAGAAGTCCAGCAGCGGGCCGAAGATGGCGAAGACTCGGATCAGCCGGAGCGCCGCCATGTAGTAACCGTCGTTGATCGCCTTGAACTCCGCGGAACTTTCAGCCTCGCGGGTGAAGACCTGGATGAGACGCATGCCGGAGAAAGTCTCGGATAAAGTGGCGTTTATGTAAGCCAGGCGCGCTCGCATCCTCCGCCAGACCGCCCGCGAATAACGGCGAAACACGGCGGCGGTGAGGACCACGAACGGCAGCGCCCCGAAGGTGATGAGCGCCAGCCGGGCATCGAGCGACCATAGCACGATCCCGGCGCCGGCGATGAAGAAGACGTCTCGGAAGAGGTTGACCAAAACGCTCGTGTACATTTCGTTGAGCGTTTCGACGTCGTTGGTGACGCGGGTCACAATTCGGCCGATCGGATTTGTGTCGAAATAGGCAAGGCTGAGCGTCTGGACATGGTCGAAGACATCGGCGCGGACCCGGGTGATGATCCGCTGGCCGGTCACGCGCAGCCAGAGCATCTGCGCGTATTGGACCCCGGCCGCGCCGACGACTGCAAGCAGGTAGAGTATGACCAGCGGAGCAAGGCGGTTGTCCCAGGGCAGGAGGGCGCTGAGTGCTACGACGATCGAGTCCAACCACGGCGCCGACGACACCGATGACCCGCCGACGGCGATCGGCACGATGACGGTGTCGATCGCCTCCTTGATCAGGAAGGGCTGGATCAGTTCGAGCGATGCGAGCGTCAGCAGGAGGAAAACGCAGCCGGTGAGCGCACGCCATTCCGGACTGGCGTACGCAAGGAGCCAGCCGAGCAGATCGCGATCGACCGCCCCTTCGACCTGATCGTCCTCCAGCCATGCGTCGACGGTCATGACGCTTCCGCCGCGCTATGGGACCGGAGTCCGGTTCCGGCTTCGGCTCCGGCTTTGGCGCCGGCTTTGGCGCCGGTTTCTGAATCGGCCGCGGCGGCCGCTTCCAGGTCCGCTTCAAGCTGCTGCATGCGATAAAGCCGCGCGTACTCGCCGTCCATCTCGATCAGCTCGTCGTGCGAACCGCGCTCCACTATCCGGCCCGCGTCCAACACCAGGATCGAGTCTGCATGCCGCAGGGCAGAGACACGATGGGCGACGATCAGCGTCGTCCGCCCCGCGAGCACGGGCTCGAGCGCGGAAAGGATGCGCTCCTCGGTGGCTGTATCGACCGCGGAAAGGCAGTCGTCGAGCACCAGAACCGGCGCGTCGCGCAGCATCGCCCGCGCCAGGCCGACCCTTTGGCGCTGCCCTCCGGAGAGCGTGATGCCTCGCTCGCCCAAGAGCGTGGCATAGCCGTCCGATAGGCCGAGGATGTCGCGATCGACGTCTGCCAGCCGCGCCGCTTCGACCACTTCCTCTTCCGAATGCGGCGCCGGGTCGAAAGCAATGTTCTCGGCGATGGTGCGTGAAAAGAGGAGCGCGTCCTGAGGGACGTATGCGATCGCGCGCCTGAGATCGGCCAGGCGAACGGTGCGCACGTCGACACCGTCGTAGTACACGGTGCCGGGAGGCGGCTCGAAGAGGCGCACCAGGAGGTTGGCAAGAGTGCTCTTGCCGCTGCCGGTTCGGCCAAGGATGCCGAGCGTCGCGCCTGCCGGCACGTCGAATTCGACGTCTTCTAGGGCCGGCGGAAGATCGGGCCGGTAGCGAAACGTGAGGCCGCGGACGCTCAGTTCACCGCGCGGGCTCGGGAGCGGCACCGCGCCGGGAGCGTCCATGACCTCGGGCCGCGCGTCGAAAAGCTCGCCCAGCCGGGACAGCGAGGCCATCGCCCTCTGGAACAGGTTGGTCACCCAGCCCATGGCGAGCATCGGCCAGGCGAGCATGCCCAGATATGTATTGAAGGAAACGAATTCGCCGAGCGTGATCCGCCCCGAAGCGACGAGCGCCCCGCCGTAGAAGAGTGTTATCGCGAAGGCGATGCCGGCGAGCAAGCGAATAGCGGGGTCGAAGCCTACGTCGTAGCGTAACATCCGCCCGTAACGTTCGCGATAATCGTCGTTGGCCTCCCCGAAGTGTGCGCTGCGCACGTCCTCCGTCGCAAAGCCCTTGACCACGCGTATGCCGGCGATGCTCTCTTGCGCTCGATCCGAAAGCGTCGCGAAGGCGGTCTGAACTTCGCGATAGCGGCCGTGGAGCTGCTTGCCGAGCCAATAGGTCGTGGGCGGCAGTAGCAGCAGGGGTATGAGAACCAGGGCCGAGAGCTTGGCATCGACCGTCATCACCATCATCCCCGCCGCACCGAAGAATTGGATGAAGGCGTCCAAGCCGGCCATCATCCCGCCGGCGGCAGCCATCTGGACGGCCGGAATGTCGTTGGTTGCGTAAGCCATCAGGTCGCCGGTCTTGCGGTTGAGGAAGAAGTGCGGATCGAGCGTCTGCAGATGGTCGTAGAGCCTTTGCCGCAGACGGCGCTCGATCCGACGCGAGCTGCCGAAGATCATGTGGCGCCAGCCGAAGCGGGCTATGGCGACCACGACAGCGGCGGTCACAGCCAGGAGCGCGATCCGCGTCAGTTCGGCGCGGGCAGCCGCGATGTCCTCGACAGCCGCGGCACCGGCCAGCGGCGTGACCGCGTCGATCGCACGGCCGATCAGCCAGCCGATCGCCAGCTGACCACCGTCGGAGACGCAGAGCATGAGCGCGCCGAGAGCGTAGCGGCCCTTGAATTCGGCAAGCAGGCGCAGGAGCGCGCCAAGGTCGCGTCGCATGCGATCCAATCGGGGGGCGTGGGCGGAGGCGCTTCTAGGCGCTTCGGCCGCGATTCGATCCGGGAGGCATGCACGAATCGAGCGCAAGATTCTAGCGCACCGATGGAGACGGTGGCCGCCGTCCATAGATTCGAATCTGGGCCAGATCGAGGTCGGGCCGGCTCACCCTGCCTGCGAGACGATCGCGCTCCCGCTTTCGTAACGCCGGAGGCCACGGTGGAAGATCCACAAGGCGACGGCGAGGGCGATCGCCGCCGCGGATAGCAACTGCCCGAGATCCGTCCAAGAGAAGGCGCGCACGAATTGCGCGGAGACCGTGCCCATCACGCCGGCGGGCAGGATTGTAAGCAGGATGAGCTTGGCGGTTCCATCGAAGAGCGTGAGCGGGTAGGTGGCGAACATCACCACGGCGTTGACAGCCGTCCGATATCAGCAACGACGCCCCGCCCATCCAGAACGCCAGGCTCTGAACGGCGACGAGGAAAGCCAGGAAGATCGTCGCCGAAGAGCGTCACCCCGACGCCGAAGGCCATCGCGACGACGACGTAGAGGAGGACGAGATCCGCCAACCCCCAGCCGCCGATGTTCTCGAAGCGCTCGAAGAAGATGACCCAGAAGAGCATGAAGACGGCGTTGTTGAGCGCCATCCCGACGATCTGCAGGACGAAGCTGGTCCTGTACTCCATCGCGGCCAGGAGATTGGCCTTCCAAAGGGCGCCGAGGAAACGCGCTTCCGATCGGATGCTGCCCTTCACCGTGCGAAGGGCAACGAAGATCACGGCCATCATGCTCAACCTCCGTTGATCGCCAGGCGACGCGCGCCGACGCGATACACGGCGGCGAGCACGCCGCCCATCACGGCGAGCCACGCGAGCTGACCGAAGGCGACCGAAGCGATCCGCTCCGGACTCGGGTCGAGGAACAGACGGGCCGGAGCCCACATGGTCCACGCGAAGGGCATGGCTTTAGCCGCTCCGCGCAACCAATCCGGGAAGAATTCGAGCGGGATCAATGTACCGCCCAGGATCAAGATCATCTTCGAATAGATCCAGTCGAAAGCTGTGACATCCTCGGTGACGAAGGCGGCGAGGCCGATCAGCCCGGACATGCAATAGTCGAGCAGCCAGGCGGCGATGATCGCGAACGGGACGATAGCCACGCCGAGGAGGCTAGGCGGCGGACCGACGATCGCGAAGACGAGCGCTCCGCCGACGAGCGCCGTGATCAGCCCACGGACCAGGCTGTCGCCGAGCCCGACGGCGAAGTGGTAGAGCACGAAGCTGTACGGTTTGTTCAGGATGTAGGCCACCGATCCGTCCCGCACGCGCTCAGCGATCTCCTCAGACATCCGCAGCTTGGAGAGCATGATCGTCTCGGTGATCACCAGGTACCACAGAGTGTCGGAATAGCTGAGGCCGGCGATTATCTCGACGCCCGCCGATGCGAACGCTGTCCGCCACAGATGGACGAAGACCCAGAGGAAGATCAGGATCGAAAGCGCCCGCCCAACAAGGTCGAGCGGGTACACCAGGCTGTTGGCGACCTGGGTGCGCATGATGGCGCCGTATTTGCGCGATGCGCGCGTGCCGATGACCATGGGCTGAGATCACCCCTGGGGAGGACGAAGGACCGCAGCCTCGAGGGGCCGCGGTCCTGGAAGACTATCTTACCGTCCTTCTGTACCACCTTGATCAACTTCGTGCTCGAACCGTTGTACTGAAACGTGAGATCAGTGACCTTGCCGTCGCAAGCCGGAGGCGGAGGCGGAGGCGGAGGCGGAGGCTAGAACAGTCGCGCACTCAGGATCGCCGTCAAACGTCAGTCCTGTGACCTTGAACTTGATGTAGCTGTTGCCCGCGATGTCGTCCACTTCCAGGTCACAGTTCGGGTAGAAGGTCGCCTTGACCGTTTCACTGGAGTGGCTAGCGCCCTTTACCGTGATAACGAGTTCGTGCCTGGGTGCGGCAGGTTGACTGTAAACGATCCGTTGTTCGGGATTCCGTTACCCGCTACACCGTCGTTCATGCTGTCGAAGAGCACTGCTCTGCTAAGACCGTTCTCTCGCACACGAATCTGCTCGTTCTGGTCCCGGCTGCTTGACCAAGAGGAGACCTTGAACGTCGCCTGCGCAACGCCTTTGTCGCAGGCCTCGCATTCCAGAACGGTTCCGTCCGGACAGAGCCGCAACACCGGCGTCTCGCCGCCGGTCTTACTGGGGCTGGAGTGCAACGCCGGCACTAAGGCTGTGCCGAAACCGGAGGCTCCGAACGGCGCGAGTCGGACGGTCGCCTCGTACCAGGTGTCCCAGATCCAGCCGGCAGGTGTTCCGGAGCCCACATAGTTCACGTCGACTGCGGGCGAATTCACGTAGTTGGTCCACCAGGTGTTATTCAAGTTCTCGCTGATCGACGTCTTGACGTCCAGGACATTGGCCGCGGACCCAACCGCGATGGAGCCGTCGCTCTTTGAGTAGGTCTTCAGCACCCCGTTAGTCAGGTACCTGCTACCGACTGGGTTGGAGGACTTATAAGCCAGAAGGTCCATGGTTAAGTCGTAGACGGTGGTGCCGTTTCCGTTCTTGAGCACCAGGTTCAGGTTGTCCGAGGTGAGAATCTGGTCGAACTTCCTGCCATCGCCCGGCCAGCCAGTGCTCTTCGAATTCGGTCGGCCGTAAGCGCTGTCCGCGAACGAACGAGCCAGGGTCGTGCGCACGGTGGCGGTACCGGCCACTGTGTTTACGATGTAGTGGATGGTCGCACTGACTTGCTCGGGGTTGTCCACACCTTCGAGACAGATAGTGCCGCCAAGGTAGAAGCCGAAGTCGATCGAGTGGTTGTGCTCACCGGCGCCGATAGTTACGGCGCCGATCACGCTGCCACCGGCCACGGTGATGCCGTTACTGTCGGTCTCGGTCGTAGCGGCGGCAGACAATGGCGCGCTTGACGTTTGGGTCGCAAGCGGACCGGCGCCTGTCGTCTGCGAAGACGGGATGACGACTACGTACGCCCCTGCTCCGAGACCCTCGAAGAGGTAGCCGCCGGAACCGTCCGTCGTATCCGTATTGACGAGGGCATCCGTGCCGTCCACGATTCCATTGCCGTTGTCATCGGTCCAGAGTTCGACAGTCACGCCGCCGATACCCGGCTCGTCGCCGTCCTGGGTGCCGTCGGCATCTGCGTCGTACCAGATGTAGTCACCGATGGAGCCCAAGGTGCCGAGATATCCAAAGTCGGCTGTGTAGTTGTTTCCGCCGAAGATGAGAACGTCGTATGGGGATGTGCGGCAGTCATGCGGCCCGGCGGTGCTGGACACATCGGGGTGATCATCAACCGAGGGTCCGTCAATCGTCGGAAGCAACCCCTCGAGAGGCGAGCCGACGTCGGAGTTGCTCGCCGCCACACGAACGAAGTAGGTCACCTGATCGACCGGCACAGGGAACACGTACTTGCCGTTGGCGTCGATTGTGGCCGTACCAAGGAAGATGTCTTCATTTTCATCGAAGCTACCGTCGCCAGCCAACGGATCGTCACTGTCCGGATCCCAGTCCAAGTGGACCTCTATGTCGACATCTCCGATCCCAGGCTCGCCGACGTCCTGCGTACCATTGCCGTTGGAATCTAGGAACACGGTATCGCCGAGTTCGAAATCTGACGCTCCGCCGCCGATCACGTATCCGAAGTCGGCGATCGGGTTGTCGGTCAGATCGTTGATGTGAGCGACGTAAGGTAGGACTTCGGACGACTTGCTCCAACCGTCATTCGCGATCAAGTCGGCAGCCGCATCGGACTGGTGAGTGCCGTCAGAGAACGCGTTGAAAGCGCCGAGACTCGGCGACGCGCCATCCACTTGAACGATGTACTGTCCGTTGCCCAGGTTACTCACGTCGTAGTTGCCGTCGGCGTCTGTAACGCGAGTCCATGTCGGCTCGCCGAAGTCCGCCGTACCGTTAGAATTCGAGTCCAGCGTCACCGTAACTGTGACGCCGCCAAGGCCGGGCTCACTAGCGTCCTGGAAGCTGCTCGAGTTGACATCCCAGAACACTGTCGTCCCGAGCGACGCAGTTCCCGCGTAACCGAAGTCCGCGGTGAGGTTGTCCGCATCACACACCGGCTCAACGTCCCTTGAAGCGCAGAGGTGGCCGTCCATGATACCGGTAAAGAATGGATTAACCTTGTTGGTCGCGTCAACATCCTGGCTGACATCCGTTGTGGTCTGAGTCAGCCCGTCCAGCGCTCCGCCAGGCAGGAAGTTTTCAGCTTCCACCTCAACGATGTAAACGCCGTCGGCGAGATCCGTGACCAGGTACTGGCCGTTCGGCCCGGTCGTCGTCGACCACATAGGCTCGCCGTTATCTGCGATGCCATTCTGGTTGATGTCCCTGGTGACGGTCAGCGAAACACCCGGAATACCCGGCTCTTCGCCCTCATCCCAGATGCCGTTGAGGTTGGTATCGTGCCAGACGGTGTCACCGAGGTTGGCGTTGCCTTCGAGGGTTGTGATCCAGGCGGGTTGTACAAGGACCAAAGCAGTGATGTTGTCCAGGTCCATGCCGCTAATGCGGATTTCGTAGAAACCGGCCGGCAGCGCCGGCACAATGTGATCTGCGCAACTAGTAACGGGGCATCCACTGTCCGCTGTCGCAAGTGTGAATTTCTCCCACTCTTGGTTGCCAGACGGGTTGAGGTTCGAATACACCTCTCCGTTAGGATCTATAACGTCATAAACGATCGAAGGCGCACGCACGAACTGTACCACCGGAGATCCCGCAACAACGTTGTCATCCGGCGGATTGCCCATTCCGACAGCGTTTCCAAAGCCTACGGCCACACCTTCATCCGCCACCTGACTGCCCGTCGCTGAGAAGGGCGGCATCGCTGGGCTGTCGGGATCATCAGTGTCCTTCGTCGTGCCGTCGCGGCTTCCGAAATCGAAGTCGCCTTCCCAGATGTCGAGCCGATTTTCACCGGCCGGCAGCTCGAGGAAAACAGACCAAGTGCCATCGTAATTGGTCGAGGTGATAATGGCGTTGCCTGTTGGAGGATTCCAGTCGGGGAAAATAATAGTCCGATCCAGGCGCGTCCGAAGCGGCGCGTGCAGCTGAAAGACCCCGCCCGGTATTGTCTTGACCATACCCGAAATTCGCAGCCTAAAGCTCGACTCAACCTGTTGAATTGGGAAGTCAAGCCTCGACACAATGCGGTACCTAAACTCGTCGTCCTCTGGGCTGGCGTTACCACCGTCATTGAGCGCGACCGCGTGCGAAGGCAGATCAATGTCAAACCATTCGTTGTCGGGCATTGCTGACGCTGCAAGGCCGTTCACGGTGTAAGTCACATCAGAGCACGCCGATACCGGGGAGTTCCCGGTCCAGGTACACAGAGGCGTCGCGCTACTTGTATCGACGTCTCCTGTCGGGTCGGCGAACAGATTGAACTCCATCTGAGCCGGCACCAGTGGCAGAGGACCTCTTAAGAAGTCCCAGTGCCCTTGCTCGAACGAGTTGGTCACTACGCCGAGGGCGTTCTTACCAGTATCGCCGTCGAATATACCCAAGGACCAAAGTCCATCTTCTCCTAGATCGGCCGGCCGGACCACTAGCTCAAACTCTGTACCAACATCCACAAGCGAGAACAAGCCGCTGCCCGCTTGCGCGACGAATCGACCGTCAGTCACGTCTGCGCTTGGCATGTAACTGAAGGGGATAAAAGAAACCTGCGCTGAAACGGGCTCGCGCCCAGCAGGCATCGTGGCGAACAGGAGCGCAACTGCCACGAAGGCGGCAAGCACGCGAGGCGCGAAGGAAGTAAACGACACAGTGAACTCCGTTTGGGATAGTGACAGTCGCCGAGAAGTCGTACTGGTTTGGATTAGCCCGAAATGACGACTGTCCAGTCGCGTTGGCTAAGTCGATCAACAAAGCACCGAGCAATCCTGGTGCATATCAACTCAGTGGCCGGGAAGCGTCATCCATTCTAGAGCGGAACGCCTTCTTGTTAGCCCGTTCTGGTTTACTCTCAGTTACAGTTATGGAGTGGGCGGCGTGCCAGTAGTAACATCGATTCGATGGTTCGGCCTATCGAAGCGCTGCTGCTAAGATGATCGCGTGAGCGGAATCGGCGGTATTGTACGATTTGAGGATGACGAGCCAGTTCTCGACTTAGAGCAGTTGTTGGCGGCGCTGCACTGGAGGGGACCCGATCGTCAAGACTCGTGGCGCGATGGTGAGATCGCACTTTGCCACTCGTGTCTCTTTCTGGATTCCCCCTCCCATGACGCAAAGCAACCGGCTGTCGGCGACGGCGTATCGGTTGTCGCAGATGCCAGCCTGCATAATGCGGAGGAACTTCGGCAATCGCTTGGTGCTACGCGAGGGGTCTCGCAGGCAGAGATCCTTCGCCTTGGATACATCCGTTGGGGAGGTCAGGGTCTCTTAGTGCGGATTCGGGGAGAATTCGCCCTGGCAGCGTGGGATCAGCGCACCCGGACCCTCCTGTTAGCCAGGGACCCGATGGGGATCCGGCCGCTCTTCGTGGCCAGGTCTGGGAATGAAGTCGGGTTCGCTTCCGAACCGGCGGCATTGGTCAGATCCACTGTTCGGAACCCACGCCTTGACCCTGTGGCCGTGTGCCAGGTGCTGATGTTCGGCGCCGTGCACGATGCTAGCCGTTCAATCTACGCCGACGTTAGGCGCGTGCCGCCGGCTCACTCCCTGACAATTCGAGCCAACGGCGAGTCATCCCACCGGTTCTGGGACATTGACAGCGCCCAGGTGTCCGACGGCCTTCCAGACCATCCCCCGACGGCAATGCGGGACCTTATATTTGCAGCTGTCGGTGATCGCTTACTGGACCGGCCAATCGGAATGCGTGCCAGCGGCGGTTTGGATTCGTCCACCGTCGCGTGTACAGCAGACATGACGCTCGAAAAGCGCGAGGTGCCCCCGGTTCGCGTGCACGGCGCCGTATGGGCGGACCGTCCCGGTTTTGAAGACGAGGCGGGGTGGGCCGCGCTTCTCATGGAACGCGAGGGGGTTACTTCTGAGCATGTGCAGCACTTTATCGCCCCCCCCCCGGGCAGCCAGGCCGCAGCCGACCGCCGGGCTGCGGCCTGGCGTTCAGACGGCGTTGCTCGAAGCGGCAACGAGTTCAGGGTGCCGCGTAGTGCTCACCGGACAGGGAGGGGACCTACTGACGACGCAGGAGCCATGGCACGTTCCCAGACTAATTACTTCCGGGCGATGGCTCACGGCCGCGCATGATGTTCTTGTCACGCGGCGGATGCTCGGGGCCTGGCCGCCAATCTACTTGCGTTCGTGGGCCAGGGCGAGGGTATTTCGCGTTCCAAGCCAAGACGGCAGGCGCCATTGCCCCGATTGGATCAACCCAGAGATCGTCCGAACGCTCGACCTTGAGTCTCAATGGACCCAGGCAAACAGCCTTCCCCGACCTGATCCCACGCAACCGCGCCCGCACTTTCAGCGCTTCTCTGATCCAGAGTACTGGCAAACCGTCGCTGAGTTCGAGGATCCTGCAAACGTTGGCTTTCCCGCGCTCGCAAGCCATCCCCTGCTGGACGTCCGGCTGCTTGCCTACGCCCGGGATATAGCGCCACTTCCATGGTGCGCCAATAAACAGATCTTACGCGAAGCCATGAAGGGTGATCTTCCGGATAGACTCCGCCTGCGACCGAAGACGCTACCGGATCCCCGAATCCTCGCACCGCCGCTCGGCGCCCACGAAGAGGATCTTCTAGCGTCGAGCTGGCTAGTTCGGGAAGGATTCATTATGCGCGGTAGGTTCATAGCGCTCAGCAACAGCTACCGGCAGGGCGAGCGCACGTACTCCGCAAGAGCGGCAGTCAGCCGAGTTCTCGGGTTTGAAAGGTGGTATGAGGCAGCCATGAGGCCCGAATAGTATCCTTGATGGATCGACAACTTAGCGGCCTGGCAATCACTTAGCGTCCATAGGCATGTGAAACAGGCTGCCACCGCCTGTCTCCCCACCGTCATTGTCCGTGGGGCCTGGGGAGCTTGATCTGGTAATTGTCCGCAAATCGCCGTACGACGTCAGTGTCGGCCGCCCGTAAGTGCCACCGAATTTTCCAGACACCGCAATCGGCAGGGCACGCGCAGTATCTTCGCATTCCATCCTTCCCACCCCAGTATTCATCCCATCGCTCGCTTTAATTGTGGAGGAGTGCCATGCCGAGCAAGGGTCAGCCCCTCAGTGGTCGTTCGCAGAACGCGGCCACTACTACAAAAACTGGCCTACGGAAGATAACTGACGCCATAAAAGCGCCCATAAATAGCCTGAAGGAAACGCGACCGCATATATCATATTACGAAATGCGCGAAGTTTTGCAAGCAGCTCGTCGAGTCCCGCTGGGCGGTGAGACTACCGCCGAGCGTGATTGTACACCATCCGGCAAGCCGAAGTGAACTCGCTGGCGCCCTTCGCGGTGTACGGCCTCGTACTCGATTCTGACGTCGAGATCCCCGGCGCGGCCCAAATCGACGCCCTCGCGGACGCTACTCTCAGGCTCCACCCCCACGGCGCGGACTTGACCGACGGTCGCCCGCTTACGCTCGTGAGCTTGGCGGACGAGCCGGGGCCACCATGCTCCGTTTACCGAGACGGCGCGGGGGTTACATTGCGATACGATGGCGTCGGCGACATACGGATAGCCGGCTCCGGACGCGCTATCGACTTCGCGCCCGAGACCGGTTACTCGCCGCCTGACGCGCTCGACCTGCTCCTCAGCCTTCCCATGGCGTATCTCCTGTTCCTTCGGGGTGCGCTCCCGCTACACGCGTGCGCGATTGCGTGGGGCGGACGCGCGGTGGCGGTCATGGCGCCTAGCCTCACCGGCAAGTCGACGCTGGCCGCGGCTTGTCTGCGCGACGGTGCCATGCTGATCTCAGACGACTTGCTCCCACTTCGCCCTCCCGACGAGGTCGACCCCGCTGCGCCGACCGGCCCATACTTGGCCGACTCGGCTCCCATGATGATGCGATTGGCGCAGCGCTCGGTAGAAGCCGTAGCTGTAGAAGGTGCGCGTCTGGTGCGGCCTACCCCTCCGGGGTGGAAACACTTGTACGAAGTGCCGCAGGTGCCGCCGGCCCGTGTAGAGATGGCCGCGATCGTTCTGCTGGAACGGATCGAACACTTGCAGCCCGGCCCGTTCTCGCTCACTCCGGCTGAGGCCGTCGCTCGCCTGTCGGGCCAAATCTTTGGTCTGGGAATGCTCGACCAGGCTGAACAACGCGATTGTCTCCAGCGGCTGGCGAATCTCGTCGACACAACGCCGCTGTTGGGCCTGCGAATCGCCAACAACCTCGACGCGCTGCCGGCGGCCGTACGCGAAGTCCGTTCGCTTGCTGAGGAGTAGCCGCGAGCCTTCGCCGGGCCAGTGCCGACGTTCTCGAATGGCTTGATTCAGCCTGTCGAGCGCCGCAAACGACCCGCAAGCGCGAGTCATTGGATGGAGCGGCGGGAACCGCTTCCGACGCACAAGAGCGGGTTGGCGTCGAGAAGAAAGTGGTAGTCGAGTTCGATGCTAGCCTCCCTCGCCCTCCACTCAACCACCCTCGTCCGCCGCGCCCCCAACCTCTCCGGGCACGGCTCCGTCGTCGACGAATGCACCGGCGTCCGCCTCATAGAATGGTCCGAATGACTTCCTCCAGCGATGGATCGCTTATCGTGATGTCGACGACGGTGCCGGAGGCGGCGAGGTTGGCGATCACCTCGCCGACCGGCGTTTGGCTACTGTCGAAAGTGAGCTTTACACCGTAACCGCCCTTGCCCACCTTAAGAACCTCCGCGCCGGGCACCGTGAAGTCCTCGCCGACCCCAGTCGCGAAGCGCACGCCTACGACCTTGTTGGTCAGGAAGCGCCGCTTGAGGGCCGACACCTTGTCCTGGTAGATGATCCGCCCATGGTTGATGATGATCACCCGCTTGCAGAGGGCCTCGAGGTCGCCGGCGTCGTGAGACGTCAGGAGGACGCCGACACCCTCTTCTTCGTTCATCCGACGGACCGTGTCGCGTATGCGCTGCTTGGCGACAACGTCGAGCCCGATCGTCGGCTCGTCCAGCAGGACGAGGCGCGGCTGGTGCAGGAGCGATGCCGCGACCTCACAGCGCATCCGCTGACCCAAGGAGAGCTTGCGGACGGGCGTTTCCAGCAGGTGCTCGATGTCGAAGGCCTCGGCCAGGTAGGCGATCCGGCGTTTGACGACGTCGTCCTCCATCTCGTAGATCCGCCCGAAGAGGCGCAGCGTGTCGATGGCCGGCAAGTGATACCAGAGCTGCGGCCGCTGCCCGAAGACGGTGCCGATGTGGAAGGCGAGCTTCCGGCGCTCCTCCCACGGCACGAAGCCGAGCACGTCGGCGTGGCCGGACGTCGGAT
>JBCLES010000024.1:0-40551 GCA_038913135.1 Anaerolineae bacterium | reverse complement strand
TGGAGGCTTCGAGGAGTTCTGCGAGTTGATCTTCAGCAGCGACTCGAGATCCCGCACCTTCTCCGAGAGCGCTGCATTCTGCGCTTCCATCGCGGCCAGCGCGATCCGCTGCGACTCGTTTACGGTAAGCGCCGCCGACAGCTCGGAGCTCAATCGGCGGATCTCCGCCTCGAGCGACCATACATCCGGCCGGGCTCCACGCGTCTTGAACATGGCTGGCGAGACTACTCCCCCTCCGGCGCCAGGGCAAGTCGGCTCCGGCCACCGGCTACGCCCAGCTGGCCAATGGTGCCTGAACGCTTACCTACCGCATTTGCTCTTCAACGGCTGGCGGTGGGCTGCAAGCAGATTACGCTGGACCTCGACGATGGAGTAAAGGTCAACTACGGTAAGTTCGGCGACCTGCTGGCCGACGTCAAGGCCGTACACGGCGCTATGCCGGAGGGCCCGTGAGCAGTCAATTGCCCATCAAGCTCGAGGATCTGCTCCGACAGCGGACCGGCGAAGGGGAGCGTGTCGAGTACAAGGCTGGGTGGAACCCGGATCCGATCCTGCGCACCATCTGCGCCTTCGCTAATGACTTCGAGAATCTCGGCGGCGGTTACATCGTCATCGGCCAAGACTGCGATGAGACTGGGAATCCGATCTTTCCTCCCAAAGGGCTGGAGACCGACCAGTTCGACCGGATTCAACGCGAGCTGCTCGGATACTGCAACCGGATTCAGCCCCCTTACTTTCCCCTGCTGAGCATCGAACGTTTCGAAGACCGGAACCTCCTGGTGCTCTGGGTGCCCGGTGGCCAGACCCGCCCATACAAGGTTCCCATGGCGGTCACCAGCAAGAAGAGCGAGCACCGCTACTTCATCCGCCGCTACTCCAGTACCATCGAGGCCAAAGGCGAGGACGAGCGTGAACTCATCGGCCTGACCGCCACCGTGCCCTTTGACGATCGGACGAACCCACAGGCTGCCGTTAGTGACCTCTCACCGCGCTTGATGTTCGAGTACTTGAGCGAAGTCGGCAGCGCCCTCGCCGTCGAAGGACCGGGCAACAATGCGGAAGCGCTCGCCCGCCAGATGCAGGTGGTCCGCGGGCCGCATGAGGCGCCGCTGCCGGTCAACGTCGGTCTGCTCTTCTTCAACGAAGAGCCGCGCCAGTTCTTCCCGGCTACCCAAATCGACGTCGTCTACTTCCCCGAAGGTGCCGGCGGTGACCAATTCGAGGAGAAGATCTTCTCGGGACCGCTCGGTCAAATCACCCGCGATGCCATCGCCTTCGTCGAGCGAAACTACCTCAAAGAGACCGTGATCAAACACCCCGATCGACCCGAAGCGGAGCGGCTTTGGAACTTCCCGCTGGCCGCTATCGAGGAGGCGGTCGTCAACGCCGTCTACCATCGCTCCTACGAGATCCGGGAGCCCGTGGAAGTGCGAATCAGCCACGATGATCTTGTGGTGCTGAGCTTTCCAGGGCCGGACCGTTCGATTCGCATGAGCGATCTTCGCGCCGGAAAGGGCATCGGCCGGCGCTACCGGAACCGCCGCATCGGCGAGTTCCTCAAGGAACTTGATCTGACCGAAGGGCGCTCGACCGGGATCAGGAAGATACTCGATGCCATGGAGCGCAACGGATCGCCCGCTCCCGAGTTCGATACGGACGAAGACCGCAGCTACTTCTTGATTCGGCTGCCGGTGCATCCGCGGGCGCTCCGCTCGGGCGACAACGGAGCCCATAATGGGTCCCAAGTCACCCCGCAAGTCACCCCGCAAGTCACCCCGCAAGTTCAGAAGCTGCTCAGGGCATGTGAAGGCGACCTGAATCGAAACGAGCTTCAGGCACTGACGGGGATAAGAGATCGCGAGCACTTTCGAAAGGAATACCTGCGCCCAGCCATAGACCTGGGCATGATAGAGATGACCATGCCCGATACGCCGAACAGCAGTAAGCAGAAGTACCGCCTGACGGACGCGGGGCGGCGATGGTTGAGCCAACATGGAGACACCCCATGAAAGCGGAGCAAGTCGACAAGGCCCTCCACCAGAAGTTCGTCGGCGACGACCAGCGCCTCGTGTTCTGGCACGACAGCGCCGGGGAGTTCGCCGACTACATCGCCGCCGGCCTGCCGGACGATCTCGACGCCGTCCAGCTGCTCGACGTGGCGCAGGTCGGCGGACTCTCCGCCAAGCTCCGGCTCGAGACCGAGGACACCGCCGGCAAGTACCTCATCTACACCCGCGGGGCCAAGCCACCGGACGAAGAAGATTGGCTGCTGGACATCCGCCTCTACAGCGCCCAGTTCCACGCCGACGTCGCCAGCATTCGGCTGCAGGAACTTGGCCTGAGCGGTTTGTACCTGCGCGACCACCTCAAGGCCCGCGCCGCGTTCCTCGGCAATCAGGAGCGGCGCCGGAAGCTCGCGCGCCTCATCGCTCCCAGCGACGAAGAGTCCGCCATCGATCTGAAGATGATGGCCGTTTTGGCAGGAAGCTCGGTGGCCACGCCTTTCGAGGTGCTGCGCGCACTTTGTCACAGCCACTTGCACGACGGCGATTTTGAGTTGGAGACCGAACCGGAGGTGCTCGAAAACTTTGGCAAGATGGCGCTTGCCGACTCGTTCTGGCAGCAGATGCAGCATGAGTTCGGCTACGGCGCTGATTCGCGAAGCCTGGCCGGCCTTCTAAGGCGGCTCTTTGTCTCCGAGCTCCTCCACCAAGTAGAACCCACGCCCATCGGTCCGCTGAAGAACTTCGAGCTGGGTCTCGCAGTGCGCCGCAACGCCGTCGTGTACCTCACCCAGTGGCGTGACTCCAGCGGCATGGCGGGCAGCTATGATGCCGCGGCCCGTGCCGTCGGCGATGAGTTGAAGATAGGCGAACACCTCGACACACTCCCGCTGTCCGCCATCAAGGACGTCTACACATTCTGGCAAGCCGAACGACGAGTCGTGTCATCGCTGAAGGAGCGCGTTCGGCAGGAGGTGCAGGCCGTCGACGTCGCCGCCATCACTGCGCTTGCCCATGACCGCCAGGCCGGCCACTGGCTCACCGGACCGGGCAGCGACTCGACCGAACGGCGGGCCGTCCGCGACGCCTACGATGCCATCGTCGCTGCCGCCGAACTCTTCGCGCTACAGATCGAGCATCGCGCGGCTCGCACCTTCGAGACGCCCTCGGCGCTACTCGAGGCCTACCGCGACAACCTGTATATGTTCGACCGGCAATATCGCCGCTTTTGGACCAAGGCCAAGCCCGCGATGAGACTCGGCTGGGATCTGCTCAAGACCCTCGCCGACGAAGTCGAGCGCGCCTACGACCAGGGCTACCTCCAACCATTCGGGCTCGAATGGAGCCGACTCTTGGACGCCGGCTTCTTGAAGTCATGGTCCCTTGATGGGTTCCGAGCCCAACAGAACTTCTATATCGATCAACTCGAGCCACATCTTCGCGGCGCCGAGCGTAGGCGCGCTTTCGTGATAATCAGCGACGCCTTCCGCTATGAAGCCGCAACCGAGCTCACCGAAGTACTTAACGGCCGCTATCGCATGAACGCCGAACTGTCAGCCATGCTGGGCGTCCTGCCATCCTACACCGCGCTGGGTATGGCCAGCCTGCTGCCGCACGCGAAGATCGGCTACAACGACAAAGGCGACGTGCTGGTGGACGGCAAGCCCATCGCCGGCACGGAAGCACGAAACAAGCAACTCGAGACCGTGAAGGGCATGGCTTGCCAGGCCAAAGACCTGCGGGCGATGAAGGCGGAGGAGGCGCGCGACTTCACTTCCGACAAGCGCGTCGTATACATCTACCATAACATCATCGACGCGCGCGGCGACAGCGCGACCACCGAGGTCGAGACCTTTGAAGCCGTGGCGGACTGCATTCAAGAAATTGTCGAGTTAGTGCAATTCTGCATTAACAAGCTGAACGCCGCCAAGGTCTGGATCACGGCCGACCACGGATTCCTTTACCAGCCCCTCTCGCCGGGAGTCACCGACAAGAGCGCCCTCAGCCACACGCCCCCTAACGCCGCTATCGTGAAGAAACGCTACGTGATCGGACGCGCGCTAGGGTCGTCGCCCGAAGCTCATCACGGCACCACGGCCGTCACCGCCGGGACTGCGGACGACATGGAGTTCTGGGTACCGCGCGGCGCTAACCGTTTTCACTTCATCGGCGGGGCGCGCTTTGTCCACGGCGGCGCGATGCCACAGGAAGTCGTCGTGCCGCTCGTGACGGTCACCCAACTGCGCGGCAAGGAAAAGGACCGCTCCCGCATCGAGAAGGTCGGCGTGCAGGTGCTGGGGAACAAGCACAAGATCACGACGCCAACGTATCGATTCGAAGTGATCCAAACCGAGGCCGTCAGCGATCGCCGCAAGCCCATCACGTTGCGCGCCGCAGTCTACGAAGGCGACCAGGCGGTCACATCGATCGAGATCATCACCTTCGACAGCACCTCGGAAAGCATCGACGACCGGAAGAAATCGCTGCGTCTGGTGCTGAGCTTGGGCACCTTCGACAAGGCTTCCACGTACCATCTTCTCTTGCACGACGCCGAGACGGACGCCGAGGTGCAGTCCATGCAAGTGGTGATTGACAGGAGCTTTGACGATGACTTCTGAGCCAGTTACCGCGCTCGGCAACCTTGACGAGCTCCTAAACGAGCACTTCGCCGGCAAGATCGTCCGCAAGGATCTGACCAAGTTGGTGAAAGAGGGCGCCAACGTGCCGGTGTTCGTGCTGGAATACTTGTTGGGCAACTATTGCGCGTCGCAGGATGAGGAGGTCGTCGCCGAAGGGCTCCAGACCGTAAAGCGCGTGTTGGCGGACAACTTCGTGCGCCCGGATGAGGCGGAGAAGATCAAGTCCCTGATCCGGGAGCGGGGCAGCTACAGGGTCATCGACAAGGTGAGCGTTCAGCTGAACGAGAAGCGCGATCAGTATGAGGCGCAGCTCCTGAGCCTTGGCATCCAAGGCGTCGTCGTCCCCACGGCCACGGTCAAGGAGTACGAGAAGCTCCTTGTCGGCGGCATGTGGGCGCTGGTCACGCTCGAGTACTTCTACGAAGAGGGCCAAAAGGGCTCGCCATTCTCCGTCCGACAGATCAAGCCCATCCAGATGCCCAACATGGACATGGATGAGTTGCGCGCGGGAAGAAGGCACTTCACGGTCGATCAGTGGCTGGACGCATTGCTGCGATCGTCCGGCCTGGAGCCGACGACGATAGAGAAGCGGGTGAAGTGGCACATGCTGGCACGCATGATTCCCTTTGTGGAAAACAACTTCAACATGTGCGAGCTTGGGCCACGAGGCACCGGCAAGAGCCACATCTACAAGGAGATCAGTCCCAACAGCATCCTGGTCTCCGGCGGTCAAACGACAGTCGCCAACCTGTTTTATAACCTCGCCCGCCGGCAGATAGGTCTGGTCGGCGTGTGGGACGTCGTCGCCTTCGACGAGGTCGCGGGAATTCATTTCAAGGACCATGACGGCGTACAGATCATGAAGGACTACATGGCGTCAGGCTCTTTCGTGCGCGGGCGCGACTCATTGAACGCGTCCGCCGCGATGGTGTTCGTGGGCAACATCGACAACGTCGCCGCCTTGCTCAAGACGAGCCACCTACTGGCGCCGTTCCCCGAGGCGATGATCGACGCCGCTTTCTTCGACCGTTTCCACGCCTACATTCCGGGCTGGGAGATCCCAAAGATGAGGCCGGAGCTCTTAACCGACCGCTATGGCTTCATCGTCGACTACCTGGCGGAGTTCTTCCGCGAGATGCGTAAGTTCAACTTCGGCGACGCAATCAGCAAGTACTTCCAGCTCGGTCGCGACCTGAATCAACGCGATACGATCGCGGTGAAACGCACTGTGTCAGGGCTCCTGAAGCTCCTTTATCCGCACGAGGAGTACGACAAGGAGGCGGTCCGGGAGTGCCTGGAATACGCTCTGGAGGCCCGGCGACGCGTCAAGGAACAGCTCAAGCGCATCGGCGGGATGGAGTTCTTCGATGTCCACTTCAGCTACATCGACTTGGAGTCGAACGAGGAGAAGTTCGTCCTGGTCAAGGAGGAGAGCGGCGGGTCTCTGATCCCGGATGGCCCGCTCAATCCCGGCGCCCTCTACACGGTCGCGAGAGGCAGCGGCGGACACCTTGGCCTCTACCGCATTGAGACTCAGGTAACCAGCGGCACCGGTCAGCTGAAACTCTCGGGACTCGGCTCCAATATGGCCGCCAAGGAATCCGTGAAAGTCGGATTCGACTACTTCCTTGCAAACGCCAAGCAGCTTCAGGCGTCCCTCAAGCCGGGCGACCACAACTACCACTTACACGTGGTCGAGGCCCACAACACCGGGCCATCCGCAGCCCTGACGATGGCGGGCTACGTCGCGCTGTGCTCTGGACTCTTGGCGAAATCCGTCGAGCCACAAATGGTGGTGCTCGGCTCGATGAGCCTTGGCGGCAGCATCGTTCCCGTTGAGAATCTTGCCGAATCGCTGCAGGTCGCCGCCGATGCAGGCGCCAAGCGCCTCCTCCTGCCGATGGCCAGCGTCTCCAACATTCCCACCGTCCCCGGAGAACTCTTCGCCAAGTTCCAGACGAGCTTCTATGCCGATCCCCGGGATGCGGTATTCAAGGCGTTGGGGGTGCAGTGAGGGTTGGGGGGTGCGTATCACGATGAAATCGATCAGCGATTCCGAGCAATCCGGGCAGGGGCCTGAGTGAGGAGACGAAGGGCACTGATCAGGAACCAGAAGTGCTCGAATTGGACAGGGGGGAGCGGGTCTTTCGCTGGCCCGTCTCCGCATCGAGGTACGACATCGAGAGCCCCGTGTAGTCCACGAAGATCCGTTCTCCGGCCTTGTGATCCAGCCGCACTATGGGCTCCAGTCGCGCCTACCATCCAGTCGACCTGCTCACCGGTGCCGTGCGGAATGCCGCTCAAGTCGAGGCCGACCTCGCTTGCGCGATGGCCAGGGTGGACGCCACCGCCGAGGCGCTCAAGCTGCCGGCCGAGCGACGTCGCAAGATCGACAAGGCCCGGCGTGTCGTCGCCAAGCCAGTTCAGCACATCGCCTTCTTCCATGCCCACGTTGGCCACCGGCTGGCCGCCTTCACCGCCGACGACTCCACCGCGGAGGCCATCCGTACCCGCCTGATCCCGGCGATCTACATCCAGAAAGCCGCCCGCCGGGCTGCAACCGCCGACGAGCGTCACACCCTGCAAGCCACCGGGACGCGGCTGCTCTATCTCGCTCGCGAAGCCCTCAACGAGTGGCCGCCCGATCGCTTGGCTGAGGCCGAGCAGCTCGCCACCGAGTGCGCCAACGTCTTCGTGCGCGGCACCAGCTGCGTGGAGGGCCGCAACGGCCAGCTCGCCCTGCGCCACCACAGCCTACACCGACTGTCCAAACGTCGCCTGGCCGCCCTGACGGTCATCCACAACTTCCACATCCGCCGCCCCGACCGCTCCACCGCCGCCGAGCGCTTCTTCGGCTCACGCCACGACGCGCTGTTCGAGTGGCTCCTCGATCACCTCGACGTACCCGCTCGTCCTCGCTCACGTCCCCAGCGCCGCGCCGCTTGACCATGTCAACTGACCGAAGTTACGACAATGGCCGCAGCGAACCCGGCTGCTGCACCCGCCGCGCGACCTGGATCGCCCGCGTGTGCCTGACGCTACTCTTCTTCCTGGGAGTGCTTGGCTTCTTCATCCGCCAAGTATAGAGCCCGCCTCCCCTCTCTCTTGGCTTGCCCCCCGATCGAACTTGACTCCCCGCGATCGACCCTTAACTTGTGACCATAGGACTGAGGCCAAGATCGAAAACTGCGAAGATGGAGCACAGGTCCTGGTTCTGGAACTCCCGGGAGGCCATCGCCTACTCGACCAGAATCTCGTCCTCACCGATCACCTGCGGTCCCGCCGCAGCCATCGGGCAGACCAGCGATCCCTCATCCGGATCCCTGTAGCGGGTGCTCAGCAGCGCTGGATAGACCCGGAGGCCCGCCAGGTCCGCAGACACGCTCGCCTGGAGGAGCTCGCCCACGGCGTGGAACCAGACGGCAGTGGGTGGATCATCCCGCGTGACCGCCGCCTCGTCCGCGCGGCCGCACAGGTCTGCGGCAAAGGACCCCGCCCACCGACCCAGGTGCAGCTCCAGGAAGCGCCGCCCGGCATCCCGCGCGATCGCGGCGCGTTCATCCCACCCGCGGACGACGGCGTACGCCTCCTTACGGGTGATGTGGGCCATGAACTCCAGTTCCGTGCCGATCTCATCCGGGGTGGAGGGGTGGGCGCTGGAAACCTTCAGGCCGAAGGCCGCATAGAAGCCGGCTACGTCGGCGAGCTGAGCGCCCTTTGCGAGCGGGTCACGGATGTACTCCGTCTCGTGCGGCGAGCAGAGCACGGAACCCTCGAACAGGACGAAGTAGACCGGCGCCAGACGCGCCGCGTCCACTCCCTCCCGTGCCTTCCCTACGCGCTCCACGTATTTCCCAAGCCCGCGGCTGGTGATCACGTTGTGCTCTGCTAGATCCAGGAGCAGGGCGTCGGCCCGCTCCAGGGTTTCGGCCTCTGGGTACGCAAACATCAGCGCCAGCGCCTCGTACAGGGCCGACCGCCCCAGGAGGCGCTGCACCTGCTGGCGACCGACCATCTCCGACGGAATCATCGTGCTGATCATGGTCAGGCCTCAATCGTGAGTTCGGTCCAATTCGACCACTGCTTGCGCGACCCGCGGTTTCCATGCGAGCCGTTCCAGACGGCGAAGGCGACCGATGTCAGGATGCCAGGAGCCAGCGCCGCCTTGCCCTCGCCGCCGGCGAGCGGCGAGATCAGCGTGACGCTCCACCGGCTGCTGTTGAAGACGCCTCGGCCGTTCGCCGTTTGCTCGTCGTGCGAGGTCAGGCTGCCGAATCCGACGGCGACGAGGTCCTCCACGGGGGAGCTGCGGTCGCGCCGGGCCATGGGGTTACCCACATACAGCGCGGGGTAGAAGACGCGGGCTGCTTCCTCGCCCGCGAGGGCCTCCGGTGGGGCGTCATGGAACATGTTCGGGAAGATATCCTTGACCCCGCGGCGCCCCTGGTCCACATCCACCTGCCATGACGCCCGCCACTGCATGATGTGCACCGGCTGGCCCGCGGTGCCCATGGTGACCGCTGGGGTCATCGCCGGATCCACCGGGAGTTGCACGGCGACCGCGTCACGGAACCTCGCCATCGCGTCGACGAGGTCTTCCTCGTCGTCGTCCCATTCCACACGGAACCCTATCCGCGCGCCATTGTGCAGCGCACGCACACGCAACTCCGCAACCGCAAGGTCCGGCGCATGCTGCGGAATCAGGTTCTGGATCTGCAGCGGTACGGTCCACGCCGCGAGTCGCGTCCAGGCCCGGTCCGTCGGGTCCGCCGGAATCTCGCCGTCGTATCGGCGGGCCAGAAATTGACGGGCCCGCCTCGTGTGGGTCAACTCGCGGACTGCGAGGCCGGCAGCTACCGCGCCGCCCGCCGCAGCGGCCACTTTGAGTAGCTCACGACGGTTCACTGTCTGGGGGACCTGGTCGCCGTTCGCGCTTGCCTGGACAGCCTGGTCGCCGTTCAATCCTTCCTGGTCAGCCTGGTCGCCGTTCAATCCTTCCTGGGTGCTCATGGTGTCGCCTCGTCTCTTCACCGCCCGGCCCGCAGGCCGCGCGGATGTCATCGCCTCACTAGGTGATGTTGTGCAGGTAGGTGTTGTGCACCTCGTCGAAGTACTTGCGGATGAAGGTCGGCTCGCGGAGCGGGACTCGGACCAGCTCCGTGCTGTCCTCGTCGTAGCCGTAGGCCATGCCGTCCTCGATGTTGAAGGCGTGCATGATCCGCTCGGTGCTCCCGAACAGCATCATCAGGCCCAGCAACTCCGGGTCATTCGCGATGTTCTGGTAGGTCTCCACCGCCTCATCCACGCCGGGCCCGAACATCTGATGCAGGTATTCGCGCGGGGCGTGCATGGGCGGGATGTAGTAGACGTTCGGCTCAGTCCCGGACTGCGGGTACAGCGGCAGCGCCACCTTCCGCACCTTCACGAGGAAGTCGATGGGCTTCTTCGGATCCACCTCGTCCGGGGCGCTGATGAAACTGGCGATCCGGATGCGCCCGATACAGGAGGTTACGCATTGGGGCTGAAAGCCCTGCTCAATCTTCGGGTAGCAGGCGATGCACTTCTCCGAGACACGGGTCTCGTTGTTGAACATCACCTTCTTATACGGACAGGCGGTGACGCACTCCTGGTAGCCGCGGCAGCGCTCCTGATCCACCAAGACGATGCCGTCCTCCGGCCGCTTGTAGATCGCCTGCCGGGGGCAGGCTGCGAGGCAGGCCGGGTACGTGCAGTGGTTGCAGATGCGGGCGAGGTAGGAGAACCAGGTGTCGTGCGGCAGCTTGTTGATGTAGGTCCCGCGTTCGACGGCCCCGGCGGGCTCATCCTCGCCGACGTTCGGGTAGGACCAGTCCGTTGCCATCGGGAGCCAGCCGTTGACCCTCTCGCCGGCGGGAGCGCTCTCGAAGACTGTCTGGCCCTCGTAGGTGCCGTTGTTCCAAGTGGACGGGCCGATCAGGTCGAGCAGGTGGACGTCCCAGCCCTGAGGGAAGAAGCCATACGGCTTGGTCTCCACGTTGTTCCAGAGCATGTACTCCTGCCCAGTGCCGGTGGTCCAGGTAGACTTACAGGCCACGGTGCAGGTCTGACACGCGATGCACTTGTTCGTATCGAAGATCCACGCGATCTGGCGGGCCGGCCGTTCGGCCTGGTACGGGTACTGCATCTCCCGTCCCAGTTGCCAGTTGAAAACTTCGGCCATCATTCTTCTCCAGTTCTGGGGTGGCGCCCACCCAAACGAGGGATCACGATTGGTAGAACGCGCCGCTGAGGTACTTCTGCATGAGCTCGGACTCGTATCCGGCGCGCAGGCCGTTGCGAGCGGGTGCCCAGAGCCCGCCCTCGGGCGCCCCGTCTTCGGCCTTCTCGATCTTGATGAACGACTCCTTCGGTGCGCCGTTGGCGCCGTGGACATCGCTCTCGAAGCCTTTGCCGATGTTCTGGCCGAAATACGGCTTGCGGACCAGCGTGTCGGTCATCAGCGTGGGGCGCAGCCAGGCGCGCACGCCGCTCTGGTGGCTCCCGTGCCGGAACATCGCCTGGTAGCCGGTCTCCGGCGTCTTCGCGAGCCCGTCTGCCCGTTCCTTCTGACCGCGGACGGAGCCGCGTGTGGCGACGTACATGTTGAACCACATGCGGATCACCCCGGGCTGCATCGCGTTCTGGTAGCGGGCCCGCGCCATGCCCCGCGAGACCTCGTAGTCCTCGTCGCCTTCCTTCCACCCGCGGTATGGGCGGTCCGCCGGGTCGGCGTCGAACCATACGTAGTCACCGTCGTCGATGCCGAGCGCCTTCGCGTCGTCCGGGTGGATCTCCAGATAGCCCTCGCCAATCCACGGCATCCGCTTGTCGTGCCGGTAGACGTCTCCAAAGGGGCCGAACATCACGCTCATCCAGTCCAGGTCCACCGGGGTGCTGTGAGCACCGTGGCGGTACTTGGGTGTGATGAAGATGAAGCGGTACCTGTCGTCGACTGCGGTGAGCGGGTGGCTGGTGCCCTTCAGGTCTGACCATGCCTTCACGACGTTGCGCACCTGCCGGGTCTCCGCGGAGAGGTCATCCACGGAGAGTCCGTAGGCCTCGGGGCCCAGGGGCACTATCAGCTCGTGAGGCTTGGCATGGATTACGTTCGGCTCGTGGAAGGTCGCGTCCACCGGCTCGCGGAAGACCGGCAGGTTCTCGCCGTACTCGCGGAACTCCGGCTCGTCGCGGTAGAACTCCAGCCGACCGGAGCGGTTGTACCAGGGTTTGCTCTCCTGCCGCTGCTCCCAGCCACCCTGGCGCGGGTAGGTGCGAAAGTTCATCAGCGCGGGGATTCCCTGCTGCGCAAGACGCTCCAGCTCCAGCGCGTCATAGCCGCGCGTCGCGCTCGAGGCGTTGAAGATCCGCTGCACGTAGACCTCGTCGCGCCCCTCGAAGACGAACCGCCAGTGGTCCCGGAAGCGGCGGTCGCCGGTCAGCTCGCCGAGCTTCTCGGCCACCCCCGCCAGCACCTCCACGTCGCCCCGCGTGTCGAGGATGCGATCGAGGGGGCTGCGCGGCTCCATGTGCAGGAAGGAGTTGGTGCACGAGCCCGTCACGTCCAGGTTCTTGCGTTCACCCCAGGAGTCGACGCCAAAGACGATGTCCGCGTACTCGCAGGAGGCCGTCCACCACCACTCGTTGACGAAGATGGCCTCGATGTTGGGGAGGACGTTGTGCACCGTGTCGTGATGCCACTTGGTGTTGCCGAGCAGGGAGTTCGAGTTGCCGAAGTGCATCAGCTTCGTCGGCGTCGGCATGTGCGTCTGGCCGGTGAAGTTCTTGTTGCCCACGCGGAGCGGGCGGTCGCCGTAGTTGTAGTAGTGGGCGGATTCCGACTTGGAGTAGAGCCGCTGTCGGGCCGGCTGGTCGGCGTTCAGCTCCTGGTCGAAGGGATTCTCCAGCACCCATTGCGGTATCCCGTTGAAGATGGATCCGCGGTAGTTGCCGGCATACGACCCCACGTTGCCGCCGATATGGCCGATGTTGTCGGTCAGAGCCGCCACGAGGAAGATGGCGCGATCCTTCAGGTCGGCGTTGAAGTAGTGGTTGGGCCCCATGCCAGCGGCGAGGAGCACCTTGCCCTTCGCGGCGGCGATCTGCCGCGCAAGGCTCTCAACCGCCTCCGGCTTCGCCCAGGTCACCTCGGCAGTCGTCTGCAGGTCGAAGTTGTCGTCCAGGTACCGCTTGATATGGCCGAAGACCGGCTGTACGGCCACCGTGCTCCCATCCGCCAGCGTGACGGTGAACTCGCCCTCCAGGGCCGGGTCAATCCCCGTCTCGCGGAAGCGGTCACCCACCTGGTCGCGCGTCACCCTCACCGGTGCGCCCGTGTTCAGGTCCCAGACGACGAAGTCGCCCCATTCGTCCCGCAGCGACTCAGGGACGTACTGGACACCCTGGAGTGCAGGGACCGGCAGGGCCTGGCCGGCCGGCATGACCTCGATGTAGTTCTCCAGCGGCGCAGGCCTGTACCCCGCCACCAGGTCCCGCGCGTTCAGCAGTTCATGGCTGTCCTTCCGCACCAGCAAGGGCAGGTCCGTCCATGCCTTCACGTGGTCCGCGTCGTACAGACCGTTGGCAATGATGTGCTGGGCGCAGCCGAGCGCGAGCGCTGCGTCCGTCCCTGGCCGGATCAGGATCACCTCGTCAGACCGGTTCGCGGTGGACTGGTAGTCGGTGGAGACGCAGATCAGGCGGGTGCCCTTCTGGCGCGCCTCCGCCAACCAGTGCCCGTCCGGCATCTTGGTGGAGATCCAGTTCATCCCGAACATCACCACCAGGTCCGCGTGCTCCGGCGCCGACAGGTCGAAGTCGACCGTCTGATGTCCGGTGACCATCGGGTGGCCGGGCGGCAGATCCGTATGCCAGGCGTAGTTGTCCCACGCCCGTGATCCCTTCGCCGCATCCGGCCCCACACCGCGGATGTCGTCATCGAGCAGCGCGAGCATGTTGGCGAAGCGATAGAAGCCGAAAATCCGGTAGATGCCGAGGAGGGGCATTCCACCTCGGAGCTTGAGGACTCGTGTCCCCGCCTCATCCATCATCGCGACCATGTCCGGGTCGTAGCCTTGGGAGGTCAGCCGAGCCATCCCTTCGGACCCGGAGTAGACCTGCGCAATGTCGATGTAGGCGCGGGCGGCCATCTCGAACGCCTCGTCCCAGGGCAGCTTTACCCAGGCGTCCCGTCCGCGGCGCTCCATGTCCATGAGCGGTCGGCCGGAGTTCGGGTCGCGTGGGAAGCCGGCGTCCGCCCACTCCTTGAAGCCCTCGCGCACCATGGCGCCGCGGACGCGGCGGTCGCCGTAGAACTTGCGGGTGAGCGCCAGGCCCTTCTGGCAGCAGCGGGGATCCCAGCGGTGGGATGCCTGGTTGCCGTGAAGGTCCTTCGCCTCGCCGTAGCCGTAGGTCGGGCTGATGCGGACGACCACGCCGTTCTTCACATGCGCCTTGAGCAGGCAATTGTGCGTGTCGTTGGGTGCGCAGGTGAAGACGTACTCCGAGTCCAGCTTGAAGAGGTCGCGGTAGACCTGCTCCCAGTCGCGGTCCGGGAAGACCGTGAAGGGGTCGCCGATGACCACCGGCTCACTCGCCTCCAGGTTCCACGGCTCGAAGGCGAATAGGTCCGCGAGCGCCACGGCCGCGCCGGTGGCGGCAGCCTTCTGTAGGAAAGACCGGCGAGAGAGGTTTGGTCCCTGGTCCATGTCACTGCCCTTTCTACATTCCATGACCGCCATTCCGTCACCTCCGGTGGCCGGAAGGCGTGGGGAAGAGAAACCCAATCGCGTCACTGGGAGTCTACCGGAATTCGGGAGCTATTATCAAATGGTAAGCGTTCACGCCTCGCCGCTCGCTGGCAGTAGCGACGGCGCGGGCTTGCCGGCGAAGGAGGCGGTCATGCCGTCGGTGAGGTACGCGAAGAGGTTGCGGTTCTGAAGGCTCAGCATCGCGGCCGTGGTGAGCAGCCGTTCGAGGTAGCGGCTGCCGTTGGCCGAGTCGGTGCCGAAGCTGAGCTTGCGGTAGATGACCGCGTAGCGCAACAGGCGCTCGGCGCGGTTGTTGGTCGGGTGGACGAGCGGGTCATCTAGGAAGCGCCACAGCGCGTCCTGGCAGTTCAGGATGTTCGCCACCATCGAGAGGGCCCTGGTGCCGGGTGCGTTCGCGGCGGTCCATCGCAGCGTCTTCTCGAAGCGTTCCCGCAACGGCGCGGTCCACTTCGTGAGCGTCTCGCGATCGATCTCACCGGCATGCCATGCCCGCCAATGCCGCAGTATCTCGCGGGCCAGCGCGCCAACGCGCTCGCCGTGCCACGGGCTGCTGTGGCGTTCGCCCATGGCCACGAAGTCCCGTAGCAGCCGCGCCGCAGTCTCGCGCGCCGTTCGCGCGTCGCCCGCCTCATGCTCAAGGCGTCGAAGCTCAGCCCGCGAGACGACCACTGCTGTGTCCACGGCTCAGATGCCTCCCTCACTTCCTCGATCACGCAACCCGCCCCGCGCGTGTCGCCATGGCGGGCGTGCGGACGCTTACCATTATAAACCCATTGTCAAGGGGTCAGAATCGTATAGCCTTCCCAAGACAATCGTGACCGTGCGGGGTGCCTGTTACGGCACGTGTACGCCCGCGATGGCGCCGCTCAGGTCCATGTCCGCGACGTGGATGGCCTTGTTCGCGTGGACGATGCGGTGGGCGTGCGTATTACGACGAATCCGAGCACCTATTCCGAGCAATCCGAGTGGCGGCCTGAGCGAAGAGACGAAGAGCACTGATCAGGAACCAGAAGGGCTCGAATTAGAATGCGGGGAACGGGTCTTTCGCCGGCACTCTCCTTTCATGCGGATGCGGTAGGCGTTGTGGCAGAGACGGTCGAGGCTGGTGTCGGCTAGGTAAGGATCGGAGAGAAGACCGTGCCAGTCCGTGACGGCGGACATGAGCAAGCGACGCAGGCGGTGTTCGCAGCGGCCGTCAAGAACTGCCGGCTCCTCGGCGACTTCATGGACATGACGATGCGCGAGCAGAAGATTCTCTTCGCCGAGATCCTCGAGCGCTGCCCTCCAGCCCGCGCACCCCTAACTCCCCCCGTACAGCCGCTCCAGATCGACCAGCTCCACGTCGGTCCGCCCTGAGGACACCTCTCGGAGCTCGTCGGAGAAACCGGTTGCGATGAACACGAGGCGGGCATGGGCGGCGCGCGTCCCGAGGGCTGTTCGCGCCCGCTCGAGCGCGCGGAGCTCTTGCGTGCCGACGGTCCGGCCCGCCTTCGCCTCGCCGATGGCGTGGACCGGGCGATCCGCCGGCGCCTGGGCGGGATCCGCGGCATCGGCCACCACGAGATCGAGCTGGTGTTCGACCCCGTCGACTGACACGGCAGATGAGCCGATGACGGGCACCGCAGGCTGGCCGATCGTCGCCAGGTCGGCATACCGCCGGGCCCACGAGCGCGCCTGCTCCTCGAACACCGGGCCTCTGACCTGCGCGTCGAACACCGTCACCAATCGGTCCCGCCACACCGTGATGGTGTCGCGTTCCCGCAGGAGCGTGCCGTGCGGCTCGAGGATGGCGTAATGGAAGTTGAGGAAGGGATCGGCCAGGCGATAGCTGGGTCGCTGGGCGCGGATCGGATCCTCCTGCCGTAGGACGAAGCCCGCGGCGACAAGCCGCTTAATGGCCGGATCGAGATTCGACACCGAGCGGCGCAGCCGGTTCGCTCGAAAACTCATTCCTGACCTCATGGTATGCCCTCTCTGGCATTGTCCTCTCGGATGTGCCGGGTGACATTACTCGTGAGGCAACAACTCTCCTACGGTTGCATTTAGCGTGAGGCAATGCGACGGCCGGAGCAGGCAATTCCCGGTGCCGTCGATAGGTGCTATGCTGGCACGGCGTCGGCGACGGGGCCGGCTCCAGGACTGAACTCCGAGCGGGGATGAAGCGATGATGGACCATCTGGCGCAGATCGAGGTTCTCCTGAGTCAGCTCAGCGAAGGCGAGAAGGCCCGGGTGCTGCAGTGGATCGTACGCGAGCTGGGTGACGCCTTTCCGGGCATCGACAGTGACTCCCTCGTCTCGGGCGGCGACCCATGCGTGGTGCGGACCCGGATCCCCGTGTGGCTGTTGGTCCAGCTGCGACGGCAGGGGACGACCGAGGCGGACTTGCTGCGGAACTACCCGGTGCTGCGCTCGGAAGACTTGACCAGCGCCTGGGCCTTCGCGCGGGCGCACCCCACCGACATTGAAGCGCAGATCGCGGAGCACGAGGCGGCCTGACGATGGCACTGCTCTACGCCAACGAGAACTTCCCGTTGGAGTCCGTTATCGCGCTCCGACGCCTCGGCCACGATGTGCTGACCACACAGGACGCAGGCCGCGCCGGACAAGCCGTGCCCGATCCGGACGTCTTGGCCTTCGCTAACGACCAGGATCGCGCTGTATTGACGTTCAACCGACGCGACTTCATCCGACTCCACGCCGCCCGTCCCGATCACGCCGGCATCATCGTTTGCACGGTGGATGCGGACTTCGCGACACTCGCTCGGAATGTCCACGACGCGCTCGCGGCGGCGGCGGATGTACGCGGGCAACTGGTGCGCGTGTATCGCAGCCCGTAGTCCCTGCTTGCGCCCAACGACAATAAGGACCCCGCACCACCTTGCCTAACGGAGAAAAGTAACCCGACGCGCTATTCTGCCTCATGAGAAATGTCTCCGGGAGGTGACTGTCAGAGCAGCGCGCACAGCCTTTCCGCTCACGATCGAAACTGCGGGTCCTCCGTTCGTCTGATCCGACTCCGTAGTCGCAATAAATGGCGCTGGCAACGTCTGACCCGCCAGCCGTTCGGCGTCCGTCCTCGCAGGACAAGTGTACTCTGGTGCTCCCGGTCGAGCGGCCCGCGGATTCGGACTGAGATTACCAGCTCGGATCCGCTCTGAGAAAGGTGCAGGGGTGCGCGGCGTCGCTCCCACTGCTGCGGGTTCATGAAGGGCGACACCCCACAGCGCCCTTCAGCACCAACCAGCACACAAGGATCCGTAGACATGAAGTCGGAGTCGGAGCTAATCCGAGAGCTGTACAGTGACAACCGGTGGACCTACATCGCTACCTCGAGAAGATTAAAAACGCCGCGACGCTGGCGCATGAGGACATCACCGGGCGTAGATTCTCGCCTCCGCCATTCCCGGAGAGGTGACTGCTGGATCACCAGCGAAAAGTGGTCCGGACCCCGGTTGCCCCAATCGCTGCGGCTTGAGGCAGCACTCATTCTCAACCTGATATCAGACAACGTCAGGCAGCAGCGTGGGTGGAATCCTCATCCATGTGTGGAAATCGATCGGCATTCGCAGCGGCCGTCAAGAACAGCCGGCTGCTCGGTGACTTTATGGACATAACGATGCGCGTGCAGCGGGTTCTCTTCGCCAAGCGCCCGGAGCGCTGCAGACCTCCACGCCGCGCACCGCTAGCCCCCCCCGTACAGCCGCTCCAGATCGACCAGCTCCACGTCGGTTCGCCCTGAGGACACCTCTCGGAGCTCGTCGGAGAAACCGGTTGCGATGAACACGAGGCGGGCATGGGCGGCGCGCGTCCCGAGGGCTGTTCGCGCCCGCTCGAGCGCGCGGAGCTCGTGCGTGCTGATGGTCCGGCCCGCCTTCGCCTCGCCGATGGCGTGGACCGGGCGATCCGCCGGCGCCTGGGCGGGATCCGCGGCATCGGCCACCACGAGATCGAGCTGGTGTTCGACCCCGTCGACTGACACGGCAGATGAGCCGATGACGGGCACCGCAGGCTGGCCGATCGTCGCCAGGTCGGCATACCGCCGGGCCCACGAGCGCGCCTGCTCCTCGAACACCGGGCCTATGACCTGCGTGTCGAACACCGTCACCAATCGGTCCCGCCACACCGTGATGGTGTCGCGTTCCCGCAGGAGCGTGCCGTGCGGCTCGAGGATGGCGTAATGGAAGTTGAGGAAGGGATCGGCCAGGCGATAGCTGGGTCGCTGGGCGCGGATCGGATCCTCCTGCCGCAGGACGAAGCCCGCGGCGACAAGCCGCTTAATGGCCGGATCGAGATTCGACACCGAGCGGCGCAGCCGGTTCGCGATAGCGCCGGCGGTAACGCTTCCGGTCGCGATCGCCGACAGGATGCTGTGATACAGCGATGGGCTGGTCGAAGAGAGGGTCGGGTCCTCGGCCAGCATCGTCGTCGCTTCGTGGTGCAGGGTAGCGGCCGGCGAGAGCACTCGGGCCGCCACCCAGCGGTCGAAGTCGGCCAGGTCGGCGGGCAGGTCGTAGTCGACCATGTCCGTGTAATAGCCGATCACGCCGCCGATGACGGCGTATACGCGGGCGGCCAGCGCCCGGTCCCGATCGGCGCCGAGCACGGCCGCCGCCGCCCGGTCGTCCAAGGGCTGCATGACGATCTCCATGCCCGCACGGCCGCGCAGGGCCGCCTCGCCGGCCGTGAGGGCGCGCATCAGGGCGATGGCCGAGCCGCAAAGCACGAGCCGGGCCTGACTGTGCGCTCGGCGCCGAGCCCCGGGCCCGAGCAAGCTCGCGATGACCGAGTCGAGCGTCGGATCGGCGTCCAAGAGGTATCCGAATTCGTCGAGCACGATCGGCAGCGGGCCGTCCGCCCCCAGGCGCAATAGCTGCGCCAGCGCTTCCTCCCAACCTCCGAAGGTCAGGCGGCCGACGCCGAGATGCTCTCCGAGCGCTTCGCCGAGCCGCGCCAGGTGCAGGGCCGTCTCGCCCCGCGTCGCCTCCCAGTAAAAGCCGCTCCGCTCCGCGCTGACCGAGATAAGGAGCGTGGACTTCCCGATGCGGCGGCGACCGTAAAGCAGGCCCAGCGTCGGATGATCGACCCCGGAGTCGACGAAGGGTTTGACGGCGGCTTGGGCCTGGTCGGGATTCATCGGATACTCACCTCGGCGATACTCAGATCGACAATAGTATCGTCAGACTGAGTATCAGGCTAGTACTCCATCCAGCAACGTCTTGCGGTTGAAGCCGCCGCTGCATCCGCCCCCACCCGCAGCGTCGTCTGGTCCACGCGGAAAAATGCGGCTACCGTTCGACCGTTGTCGGGTGCGGCCGAACGCCGGAGCCGTGCCCTGCCGGGTGCGCCGCCCCATGAGGAGGAAGCTGACCATGCCGAGTCACCCCCAGACCGCCCAGGCGCCACCCCTCCGACCCACGCACCGGACCCTCAGTCCCCCACCACCGTCCACGGCAAGTGAAGCCGGTCGATAACATGGCCCATCGGCGTCGAGGTCCGGCGTGGCTCGGCGCTCGGGCCGACACCGAGAAACACGAGCCCGTTTAGATCTCGATGACGACAGCCTCGATTGGGATCGACAACGCGGTCGCGATCGGCGTATGAATGT
The DNA here is from genome assembly GCA_038913135.1 of Anaerolineae bacterium. GTDB lineage: Bacteria > Chloroflexota > Anaerolineae > Epilineales > Epilineaceae > JBCLES01. Next base: position 20,518 of record JBCLES010000024.1, on the reverse strand, counting down.
CGACGTCTTCGGCCTTCGTTCGTAGCGAGACGATGAGTGCATAGCGCACCGGCAGGTCGATGCGATCCTTGCGCTTGTTGTTCTTCCACCAGCCTCCGACCACATGGACAGCGAGCACGCCGCCGGTCGTGGCGAGCTGGGCACCGTATCCCGACCAGATGTCCTGGTGAAGAGAACCTTGGTTTCGCTGGTTGGGTCCGACGGTCCAGTTGTCCGAGCCGCTGGCGGGGGGTGTGCCTCCCTCCTCCTCGACTTTGGCCTTTCGGTTCACGCGCCGCACGAACTCCGGGGTCGTCTCGCTCGTACCGCGCAGCTCAAAGCGGAGCCCATGCGAGGCATAGGCGTAGCGTCGCCGCCAACCGCGGCGTGCAGCCGACGGCTCAACGAAGTAGGAGAGCGTCACCCGCACCTCCACGTCGGCGGCACCAAGATCCGCGAGGACCTCCTTTGGCCACGGCAGCTGGTGGAGCCGGAAGTTCCGCATCTGATAGTCGTTGCCTGTGAACGGGACGAACTCGTCCTGCACGACCATGGTCACGGCGTTCGTCGCAGAGATCAGCACTCCCTGCTCGTCGGGGACACCCCAGCCGTAGCGCTTGAGCAGCAATCGCCGCTGCTTCTTGCCGGTCTCGGCATCGATCTCGGCCCGCATGATCGGCGTCCACTCGGCGTGGTGCGTGAGAAGCCCTCGAATCGCTTCTGGCCAGTAGGAGGGATACGTGGCCATGGCAAGGGCGGCGAGACGTGCGGCCTGCGCAGTCGCGGCACTGGTGGCATTCGCGGAGCCCAAGGCCGCGTCGTCGCGGCGGTCGGTCGTCCGGACAGAAAGCAACGGGTGGTTGGCGTGGAAGTCACCGACGCCATCGGTGAGGATGTTGCCGCCTTCCATACAGATGTCAGGTTGAATTGGCCACTGCGGCCCTCCCGCGATTACGCCCGTGCGACTATGGGGCGAAATGTCTGCCTTCGCCGCCACCGCGCTCCAACCCGCGTAGGTCGCGTCTGAAGGAACCTGGGTAAGCTCAGTGTGGGCGCCGACAGTGAGTGCGTTCCACGACTGAGCTGGATCCTCGATCGGAGACATGTCGGCGTTCCGCTTGTAGTCGAGGTCGAAGCCATCGCGGATGTTACCTGCGGAGATGATAAACAGCCGCGCCGCAGCGGGGTCGGGCGGGCCGAGAAGCTCTATGCCCGATTCCGACCTAGCGACATCGGTTCCCGCAGCGAGTGCATCCAACGCCGCCGACCAGAGCGACGGCTCGCCTGTGCGTTCAGCGGTTGCCGTGATCGGCATGCAGAAGACGCGGCGCCGCGAGTGCGTGATCTCCGGGAGGGCTACTGCTCCAGCCGTCACGACGCCGTACGCCACTGGGTCGTGTGGCGGCTTGTCCTTGTCGGGCAGGAACTTCACCGACTCGAGTCGATGCCGAAGGTTGATACCGTGATTGCCAAGCAATGCAACATCCAGGGGCCCGAGCAGGGCCAACCCAGCCATGCGGGTTCCGTGACCGTGGAGGTCGCCGGTAGGTGGGCCGACGATGGAGTGCATGTCGGACTCAGCCAACGACGCATCCAAGAGCACGTGCGTGCGCCGCACACCTGTGTCGAGCAGACACACCGCGGGAGCCGCGCTGTCCGCTGGAACGACTCGGCCGACCAGGTCATCGGTCCACTCCGACTGCTCGCCGAAGTCAAGGTCTTCGATGGTGTCGATGAACTGCGGGAGTCGTAGCTCCGCGACCGGTACCGCAGTGAACGGCAGAGGTAGGAGTTGATCCCAACTGGCCTCGATCCACACAACGTGGCGTCTGTCTAACTTCAGATGGGTCGGCGCGATTCGCAGTTGCTCTCGCTCGGTGTACTCCACGGCGAGATCAACGGCATTGGGGTCTGGACGCAGCCAGACCTCCCACCAATGGACTCCGGTCGTCGGCGGTTCTCCGAAGGATTGCCAGAGGATCGCGCAGGACCGTGGGCCGGATCTGGCCCATGTTGGCGATCAGCGCCCTGTTGGGTGGCTTGCCGCCTTTCGTGTCCTTGGTGAGGTAGTCTTCGATGAGTCGAAGGAAGGCTTCCCGGTACTCATCGCTGATCCAAACGAGTGCTTGCTCCGGCGAGTTCTCCGTTTCTGACGACACGCTGAGCAGCAACCACTTCGGCCGAGGGCCCGCACGGTGTGTGCTAAATTGCTCGAGCGAGTCGAGTCTGAGAGGGAAGCCCGGGCTCCCTTCGATGGTCACGATCACACCGAGGGCCTTGAGCTCCTCGATTGACTCACGGGCGCGGTCCTGTGCGACCACGGCCGCCGCCATCTCGCCTTGTATCATCTCGCCATGCGCTCGGCGTTCGACGTCTCGGACCTTTAGATCACCTCTGCCTTGGCGCGTGAACTCGCGGTCCTGGACTTGGTCGAGGACGAGCAGGTGGGTGAGACGCTCCCCCGGCTCAGGCACCGCTCGCGTCGCTCCGCTCGCTGAGAGACGCGATTAGCGTCGCTACCGCGACACGGTCGTGGCCTGAAAGCAGCGTTCGCTTGGCAGCTGTTTCGGCGGCCTTCACCAACTCGGCGTGGCTCATCCCACTGGTCGACTTCCGAACCGTTGCCCACCGGATTCCGTTGCCCATTGGGCCGAGGCGAGCCTTTAGGACCTTGACCGCTTCTTCCGGGGTGGGCTGCCGATAGGTGATCACCGCGTCAAATCGGCGGAACAGGGCCCGGTCGAGGATAGCCCGATTGTTCGTAGCGGCGATGACGATGCTCTCTGGACTGGCTTCTTCAAGGAACACGAGGAAAGAGTTGAGGATGCGACGCGCTTCACCGACGTCGTTTCCCGCTCTGTCACCTCCGAGCGCATCGAACTCGTCGAAGAGGTAGACTGCACGTTGACTAGCCACCGCGTCGAACAGCAGGCGGAGCTTGCTTCCGGTTTCGCCGAGGTACTTGCTCAGCACCGAGTCCAAGCGGATAGTCATGAGCGGCAGGTCGAGTTCACGGGCGACCACGGCGGCTGTCATCGTCTTGCCGGTTCCCGGAGGACCTTCGAGGAGGAGACGGTGGACCGGATGGAATCCCTGATCCATCAGGCGATGGCGCTGGCGCTGCTCAGCCAGCACCCGGTTGATCTTTGCCCGGACGTCATCGGCGATGACCAGATCCTTGAGTCCGACCCCCGGGAACGACGCCGAGACGAGTCCAGCGATCTCACCCCGCGGCTGAGCAATCGGCGTGACGATAGTGCCGCTGGATTGTCGCCGCGCCGCGTCGACGAGGTCCTTCAGCTCGACCGCAAGGCGGTGGTGACCCTGTCGTGCAGCCTTGGCGGCGACCTGCAGAGCGACCGCGTAGAAGCCCTCGTCGTCGCCCGATGAGTGGCTCTTAACAAGCGCCTTGATGTGATCAGCCGTCGCAGCCACGGAAGCCTCCTGGCAGCCAACCGTACTGTCTCTGGGCCAGCTGCGAACGCCGGCCCGGATAACATCGAACCCACGTCCAGTGATACTGGTCCTATGGACTACAGATAGAGCACTGCGGCTGCGGAGTCGTAGAGGGCGTCAACCTTGGCGCCGTCGAAGACGCGGACGGAGGCGCGCACACGTGTCTCGAGGAGGTCGAGGGCTCGTAGCGAGCCGTCAACGCCCTTGGCGACGGAGACGATCATGATGCAGAAGTCGCCGTGGGGAGAATAGAAATCCCAATCGCACAACCGCGAGTATAACCGCCACCCACCTCCTTGCCAACCGCCTCTGGGCGCCACGTACCTCCGCTCGACGGCTCCGCTCGACGGCCGCCCGGCGGCCCGGCACCATGGGCCTCATCGAACCATTGCCTAGTCCCATGAAACGTTAAGATAGACCGATCAATTCCAACCCGCTATCTCGGTTTCCGCGCCCTGCGCACACAAGAAGGCGCCGTCATAGTCGTTGGCGACGACGATCCACCCGCCGCCGGTCAGGGCCAAGTCCAAGCCGGCCGCGGCACTCGTCGCACGCGTGTCCACGCATACAGCGGAGTGCACTTCGAAGGTCGCTCAGGCGCCCCTTCGGCTCTCCTGGACAAAGCCGACGATCTCGTCGGTCGTGACGTCGAGATCGACTGTTTCGACATCGAGCGGCGAACCGCTCAGGGATGCGGCACGCAATTCAAAGAGGCGGCCAGCCTTGCGGCGGATGATCACGCGGCGGCCACGTGAAACCTCCTCGAGGAGGGATGCCAGGTGCTGTCGAGCTTCCGAACAGGTGTACATGGTCACGAGCGCACCTCGATGAGATCGATGCCCGAGTCGCGCGCCACATTCATGAGGTCTCTATCCAGCGTGAGCAAGGGCAGTCGATACTGCTTCGCGCAAGCGATGAGATAGGCGTCATACGCATAGATGCCGTGACCGGCGGCGATCTCCAGGGCACCGAATCGGGGGCCATGTGTACGTCGCCCGTGGTGCTCCTCGACGCCGTCGACCCTTCCGATCGCGTCGATGAATGCCTCGCTCCACTCGAACGATGCCGTCGGGAAGAAGGCGGTTGCGCCGTCGCAGACAACACGCCAGTCATCGGTCCCGTCCGCCCCATGCACCCAGCCCCTCAATCCCGCACCACCGTCCACGGCAAGTAGAGCCGTTCGATCACATGGCCAATCGGCGTCGAGGTCCGGCGTGGCTCGGCGCTCGGGTCGGGACTTGCGCTCGGAGCCGGCGTCGGGGCGAGCGGCTGGAGCTCCACACTCGGATCGAGGGCGATGAGTCCCGCTCTGTCGGCCGCCACGACGAGCGTAGCGCCGTCGGTCGCGATGGACTCCGCGCGGCCCCCGGGCACAACGATCCGGCCGAGGACTTCCGGCCGATCCCGATCCGCGACGTCGACGACCACGACATCGCGACCATCCGCCATGAAGACCCGGTCTCCGAGCCGTGCGAGGAGGCGACTGCCGTCCGGAGGTGTCCCTTCCCGCCACGTCAGCCGCGATCGAAGCACGGGCCCCGAAGGATCCGAGGCATCGACGATCGCGAGTCCGACGTCGTACCCGGTTGCGTGGATGATCAGATCGTCATCGAAGAGCGGAGCACCGTGCGTCTGGATACCCCAGAGATCCGCCTCACCGACTACGACGGGCTCTCCTTCGTCCCAGTCCAGGAGGGTCGTCCCGCATTCGGCGATCGCCGCCGCGAGTCGCCCCCCGAAGGCCGCGATCTCGACGAAGTGCGGGGTGATAAACGATCCAAAGTAAAGGGTTTGCTCGCCGCAACGGCCAAACGCTTTGGATGCGCCGATGACCGGATCGAGCGGATCGGTGCGATCGATCTCGGCAAGCCTGATCTCGAAGAAGCCGTCCCGTTGGGCGAGGCCTAAGACGACGATGCGATCACCGTCGACCGCGAGGCTGGAATAGCGCAGGTCGGTGGGAAGTGCGGTTCGCTCGACCGGACGAGCCGGGTCGGAAAGGTCGAGGACGTCCACGCGGGCGCCATCACGCCCTTCCGCTGCGACGAAGAGATCGTCGCCGATGAAGGCGATGTCGTTCGCCGCCCCGCCGATCTCGCGACGAGCCTGTTGGACCAGGCCGGAGTCGGTCCGTGAGACCGACACGAGATCGTGACCGACCTCCAGCGCTACCACCGTGTCGTCAGTGACCGCGAGCCCGCACCCGCCTCCGAGAGGCCGGAAGTCCGCGATGATCGCAGTCCCGGATTCCGCGCCTTGCGCATAAAGGAATGCGCCGTGGTAGTCGTTGGCGACGACGACCCTCCCCCCGCCGGTCAGGGCGAAATCCAAACCGGCCGCGACGTACGGCCACCGTAGCGAGATCGGGTGATCCGGATCGCCAAGGTCGAATCCGTGGAACGCTCCACAGCCGGCGGGGCGTCCGTGAAATCGGGGCCAGTCCTGAGCTCGGTCGCTTCAAAGGAGTGGACAGTGGAGGAATCGCGGTACTGGGAGCTGTCAGAGCCGTCGGTTCCGCGAAGGTAGGCGGAAAATCCACCACCAGCTGGTGGATTTTCCGCCACTTCGACGCTACGCTGTGCATCGTGTATCGACGTCACGCGACTTCGCGCATCCTCGAGGCCCTCGGCGACACGCCGGTCGTCTTCCTTTCTGGCGCGCGCCAGGTGGGCAAGAGCACGCTGGCGCGGCACATCGCCCAGACGGATCATCCGGCGCGCTACCTGACGCTGGACGATGCGAGCGTGCTGTCGGCGGCGCGATCCGATCCACAAGGGTTCATCGACGGTCTCGACGGCAACGTGGTCCTCGACGAGGTGCAGCGGGCGCCGGGGGTCACGGTGGCGATCAAGCGGAGCGTGGATCTCGACAGGCGGCCGGGCCGATTCCTTCTGACCGGATCTGCGGATGTGTTCCAGCTCCCGCGCGTGGCCGAATATCTGGTCGGCCGAATGGAGGCGATCCGTTTGTGGCCACTGTCGAGGGGCGAGCTGATCGGCGTTCGGGAGGTCTTCGTCGACGCGGCCTTCGGCGAAGCACCACCGCCGGCGTCGCTGCCATCGACGTCACGGCCAGACCTTCTCGAAATGCTCTGCCGTGGGGGCTATCCCGAGGCACAGGCGCGCACCGCGGCACGCCGATCGCAATTCTTCGAATCGTACCTACAAGCGATGCTTCTGCGCGAAATCAGGGAGCTGAGCGCGATCGAGGGCTTCTCGCAGCTCCCACAACTGCTCGGTCTCGTTGCGGCTCGAACGGGCAGCCATGTGAACGTCGCGGACATCTCACGAGTCAGCGGGATGCCACAGGCGACGGTCCGCCGCTACCTTGCGCTGCTACGCACGCTCTTGCTGGTGGAAACGGTGCCGGCGTGGAGCGGAAATCAGGGCCAGCGGCTCGTCAAGTCTCCGAAGCTGTACATGACTGACACCGGCATGATGGCGCACGTGCTCGGCCAGGACGAGACGCGCCTTGCGCAGGAGCCTACGGCGGTAGGCCCGATTCTGGAGACCTTCGTGGTCACGGAGATCGCCAAGCAGCTCGGCTGGTCACGAACGCGCGTCCGGATGCATCATGCACGAACGCACGGGGGACAGGAGGTCGACATCGTGCTCGAAGACGAGCGGGGCCGTTGCGTGGCGATCGAAGTGAAGGCGACGACGTCGCTTTCCGATCGGCACCTGCGCGGGATGCGGGCGTTCGCGGAGCTGGCGGGCGAGCGCTTACATCGGGGGATCGTGCTGTACACGGGCCACGAGGTGGTGCCGTTCGGGCGGAAGTTGTATGCGATGCCGGTGGCGGCGATGTGGGTGTGGGGGGCTTCGACGGTGGTTCGAGTTGACGGAGAGGAGACGCTCCGCTGAGCGATATCAAGCTCTTCTCGCTGGCGAACAGAACGGCGAGAGAGATCGACGCATGACGCAATGTGTTGCCAGACACGCGTGTCGTGTACTTCGATAATGTCTCACAGTGCGGGCAAGCAACGATTTGATCTGGTCCGATCAGCATGACAGCGTTCTTCCTACTGTTGACGACCACGGAGCGTAAGTTGGAAGGCGACTTATCGCGGCCATCGGGATCGATCCGATAGATCGCCCCAGGCCCGCCCGGTCCAAAGGGCAGGCGGCGCATGGTTCCGAGATTCTCTCCGCGGACGACATTTCTCGGGAGGCAGGTTCTCGCGTCCGGTTACATTTGTACGTGAGGCAAGATGGTGCGGGATTCTCCTGTGAATTTCCGCCGGCGCCGTGGGCGGAAATTCATCTCGCGCTGGTGCGCCGAGTTCCGACTCATGGCTGATTGGTTGACATCCGGCGTTGATGGTGTCATTCGTTTCGCGACGACTCAACCGGATGTCCGGCGTCCAGCGGCAGGGTGAAGAAAAATGTGGAGCCTTGGCCGACTTCGCTTACCACGCCTATGCGTCCGCCGTGGCCCTCGATCAAGCGGCGGCAGATGGCTAAGCCCAGCCCCGTGCTCTGCTCGCCGTCCGTGCTGCGCACGCTGACGTTGCTGAACGGCTGGTAGATCTTCGGCCAGTCGGCTTCCGGGATGCCCTGGCCCTGGTCCTCGATCGCCACCATTGCACTTCCGTCCTCATACGTCAGCCGGACGGTCACCCGCGTACCGCGATGGGAGAACTTGATGGCGTTGCCGATGAGGTTGTTCAACACCTGCTCGATCTTGCCGGCATCGTAGGAAAGCAACACCGACAATGCCGGGGGTTCAAAGCTGATTGTGATCGCCTTCTTGGCCGCGAGGGTGCTGTTCAGGTGCACGTTGTGCGCGACCTGGCCGGCAAGGTCCGCCGGCTGTAGGTCCAGCCTCAGCTGGCCCGACTCGATCGTGCTGACGTTGAGCAGGTCGTCCACCAGGCGCAACATAAATTCGCTCGTCCGCCTTATGGTGGCGACGAACTCGCGCTGCTCCTCGTAGAACCCCCCTTCCGCATCGCTCTCCAGGAACTCCGAGTAGGCCATGATCACAGCGAGCGGATTGCGCAGGTCGTGCGCCGCGATGCCCAGGAAATGGTTCTTCTCTGCGCTGAGTTTTTCCAACTCGGCGTTATTCTTCGCCAGCTCGCGCTACAGATTGGCGAGCTCGTTATTGACGCGAGTGAGATCGTCGTAGATCCCAAGATCCTCCGGGGCGGAGCTCATGACGTCGCCTCCCCGACCATGCCGTTGGCCAATTCGATGCCTATGAAGGTCGAATTCGTCCACGGGTGACACGCATCCGCGAATTCTCCGCGATGCGGCGTTTATATGATTCTACAGCGATAGACGGAACATGTCCGACGCCGCAGGCGTAGGCGAAGGGGGGAAGGATGTCGAACATCGAACGTACCACCGCCGTTTCGAGTCTGATCGCCGCCCTCGTGCTGACCGCGGGGTCGTGGGCGGTCGTCCGAGGGGGTCCGGCAGAGCCTTCGGAACGCGAAGGCACGGATCGCGTGCTCATCCCGCTTGGCGTGGACAACACGTACACCAACTACGATGTGTGGGTCCCTCCTACGTGCACCGCGGGTCCGTGGACCGGGTTTCGATTCGACTTCTCCTCGGCGGGCATGGCCTGCTTCGGCGCCATGTACGACGGGCTCGCGAATCCGTTCGCGAACCCTCCCAGCGGGGTGACCGGAGTAAATGGGACGATGAACGCGGCTGGGACTGTTGGGGCGAGAATCGATTGGACGAACACGAATCCGATGGCGGCCGTGACGGCCGGATCGGGTTCGGCGCGCGACGGGCATTTCGGGTATCAATTCTTCAATTCCATGTGCGCGGCCAGCCGCGATCGGCCGCAAGCCGCCTGGCATCTCGGCACAGTACCCTGCCCGCTCAAGGACACGTCGATCCAGCTCGTGGCGGATGATTCCATCGCCTCGATCGCCGACGATTCGATCGACCAGGAGCGTGGCGCACAGGTCATCGTCTGGAACCATTCGGACGGTCTGGACGCGTTGAAGATGGCGGTCGCGCGGGACACGACAGCACACGTGAGCACACGGGGCACGTGAGCACGGCAGCGGCCAAGGGGCTACTATTTCGAAGCGGAGCGTCGCGGGACGATCCGGCGTTGCCGAATCCAGCGACATCACGACACGACGACAAGGAGTGCCCCTGATGGACAAGCAGACTCTGATCGACAGTCTCAACGAGGACCTCGCCGGCGAGCTCGGTGCGATCATCCAATACATCACCTACGCGGCGAAGTCGACCGGACCGTTTCGGCCGCAGCTGTCGCAATTCTTCTTGACCGAGGTGGCCGACGAGCAGCTTCATGCGCAGTACCTCGCTAACAAGATCGTCGCGCTCGACGGCGAGCCGACGACGACCCCGCGCCCGGTGCCCGCCGCCTCGACGAATCGCGAGATGCTCGAGGCCGTGCTCGCCGCGGAGCGGCGCGCCGTCGCCGACTACTCGGAGCGCGCCGAGCAGGCGAGTGCCTTCGGCGACAAGGGTCTAGCGGTCCAGCTCGAGGACATCGTGCGCGACGAAAGCGGCCACTCCGAGGAGACCGAGCGCATCCTGCGCGACTGGCCGCTCTCCGGGATGCGGCCATAAGGAGTCGCTGCATCGACGGCTTCGGGCGCTGCGGCGGGCGCAATGGAGCGAATGGTACACGCGGAGGGCGTGGCTGGCCAGGTCGTCGGCTCGTGGGTGTCGCGGGGTGTAATCGCGTTGCGCGGCATCTGGTGTGGTCGTATAATGCCCCAGCAACCCGTTACTGATCATACGCGACCGCCCCCGCAAGAGGTGCCAGTCAGATGAACTCCGACTTCCTATTCGCACAACCCAGCTTCGTGTCGGGCATGGCGCGCTCGCTCGATCTATTCGGCGTCTTCGACGACTACAACGTCAGCCTCGATGGGGACGTCGCAGATGCTCGCGCATTGTATGCCGACTTCCTAGTGGTGGGCGACGACATCCGTGCGGCCATGAAGCAACAACGTGAACGTGAGCGGCAAGAACCGCTCTTCGAGATGTGAGGTTGCGGCTGCGCCCATGACCCCGCCCCGACGCGGACGCCGTAACCGGCGTCCATCCGACGCAGACCCAGATCAGGCTCCGCTCTCGCCCGCCGGTGGCGACGATCCGGAGCCTGATCTCTCTTCGCACAACGAGGAATTGGTGGAGCAGATCGTCACGATCGTTCAGCGCCGTGTCGAGATGCAGTTCCGCTACACTGGCCCCTTGCCGTGGTCAGGCGAGCTCAATAACTATGACGAAGTCGTACCAGGTGCGGCCGATCGCATCATCGCCATGACTGAGTAGCAGAGCGAGCATCGCCGCGCCCTCGAGACGGCCGTGACGAACGCGAACATCGCGAGCCAGCGTTGGGGACAGATCTTTGCGTTCATCCTCGGGTTGGTCGGTCTCGTTGGCGGCATCTGGCTCGTCTCACTCGGCATTGATGTCGCCGGGCTCACGGCTGTGATTGGCAGCATCGGCGGCCTCGCGACCGTCTTCGTCTACGGCCGACGACAGAACGTCAAGGAACTGCGGGAGAAATTGGCGCCGCTGCTTCCCGGCAATGCACCGAAGGACTCCTAACCGCGCGAGGCGTCCGGCAGTGGCGTGAATTGGTCGACGGCGTCAAGCAATCGCAGTGCGTGGGCGTAGGTGGCGGAGGGCGGGTTCCCGCATCCGCCGTTCATGTGGGACGAGGGCCGGCGGGCGCGGCTGCTGGCGGGACGGCGCCATCTGCCGCCGAGCGTGTTCGATAGCGTGCGCTAGGAGCGCCTTGCCGGTGAGCACTGGCGACGCGTCGTGACGGTCCTCAACCGTGGAGGGCGCTTCCAGGATGCGAGCAAGGGCTACGAGGGCGGCGGACTCCGGCCTCGTCCCGCCCGGAACGTTTTGGGAACGCCCCGCCGCGCACACTCCTCCCGACACGATTCGACGCCCGCGACGGCCGCGCTCGATGCCGGCCGCCGGGTACTTACAGGGAGGAGCACGATGTTCACTTTGCGCGTTCAAACCTCGATTCGATCCAGGCGGTCGCCGCGGATCATCGCGCTCACGCTGGTGGCGATCATCGCCGCGGCCCGCGCGCTGGCCATGCCGGCCGCGGCCGACATCGACGCGACCGTGACCGCCGACAACGCCTATAGCTTCGGCTGGGGAACCGCCACTGGCGTGGGGCCGGGGTACAGCGGTGGATACGTCGGCGCGTCGATCAGCCCCGGCAATTCACTGCTGTTCAAAGCTTGTCCCGGCGCGCCAGGACCAAACGCCTATGGCGTCGAGACATATTCGATTCCTACCGGCGCTGTCCTTCCGGGGAACTACCTTTACGTCACAGGGTTCAGCGACGACTCCATCAGGCAAGGCGTGCTGGGTACATTCCTCGACGATCTTACCGGAGTCCAGATCGACACCGGCGTCGGGCCATGGCAGGTGTGCGCCACGGGCCAAGACTTCGATGGCAGCGTCCTCACCGAAGACGTCGCTAACGGCGTGCCATCGCTGGCGACGATCAACACCAAGATCCGCGAGTGCAACGCCTGGACGGCCGCCGGCGGCACCGGACCGGCTACGACCAGCGGTGGTTGGGTCGACAGCACGGTCGACTACGGGCTCGGGACGATCCACTTCGGCAGTTTCAACGACAGCAGCGCGCCCTCGGCTTGGGGCCAAATCACTTGCATCCCCGCCAGCGCGCGGTGGATGTGGTTCAACTCCAGCCCCGCAACCATCACAGACCCGACCTCCGCCGGCGGCAATCACAAGGAATTTCTGATCTTCCGGCTGCCGATGGAAGGCTTCCAGGCCCCGTGCCCCACGATCGTCGAGCACATCGTCGAATGCATCCCCGGCGTGCTCGGTCCCTCGGGTTGCTACAGCGTAAGCGTGTACCTCCTGAACACCTCGACCGTGCCGGTCGACACGGTGCTCGTCCAGGGTCACGGGGCCTCGCCGAGCGTGATCACCCTCGCTGGGCCGCTCGCTCCGGGCGATGCCATCTGGATCAACGTGACGATCTGTCCCGACCAGAGCGTGATCGCCGCCGGCTCGGCCAGCCTGACCTTCATCTTCCCTGGCATGTTTGACTGCTGCCGGCAAGAGGTGCGCTTCGAGCTGCCCGAGTGCCCGTCCGATCCGTGCGTCAACATCCCGAACGTGTGGGCCGAGTGCGTGCCGGGCGACGCGAACGCGATCGACCTGACCTTCGAATTCGATCCGCCGCCCGGCGGCGGCGGCTTCCTGCACATCGCCGGCGGCATCGAGCCGGACATCATCCAGCTCCCACTCGGCGATACGAACCTGGTCATCGGCCCGCTGCGCATTGACGATGCCCCGGCGCCGATCCACAACACGTCGACGGGCGTGACGACGCGGCGCTGGTGCACCATGTTCTACATCACGCCGGACGGCGAAGCGGGTACCTGCTGCCAGAAGCGGGTCTGCTTCGACCTGCCGACGTGCGGGCTGCCGGCGACCCCAGTCGCCGATCTTCCGGTCGGCACGCCTGATCCGACGAGCCTTGGACACGCTCCGACCGACGGGAGGTCGCGATGACCCTCCCCATCGATTCGAGATCGCGGGATCCGAGCGAGAGGATCGTCGAGGACGTCGCGGGCGTACTCAAGAGTATCGAGGCGAAGGGCGCGGTCGACGGGGACGGAGCGGTTGAAGGGATCGACATGGCTGTCGCGATCGACGCAATCGACGCAATCGACGGGGGCGACGGGATCCACCTGGTCGACGCCAACGGTTCGGTCAACTCGATCCGCTCGGCCGAGGAGCAGGCTCGGTCCACCAAGCCACGTGCCGAGCGCGCCGAGGACGCCGGTACGCGCGCCCGCTGGGCTGCCCGCTTCGGTCAGGTCCGATGGTACACGTTGCTCGGCGCGATCGCAGGCCTCGCGATCGCGGGCATCGGAGGCGCAGCGGTCGCCGGAGCGGGGGTGGACGAGCCGGGCGGGATGGGACCTATCGATGGGCCCGATTCCGCGGCGAAGGTCAGCGCCGGCTCGGACGCCCATTCGGCATCGGTAGCCGACGATGCGGGGCTCGCGGATGCGGTACGCGATGCAGTGCGCGTCGCGGGCGCGTTGGGCGCCTTGGTCTCAGCGGACAACGTGGTGGCGACCGTTACGCCGCCCGGTGGGCCGACGATCGCCCCACCGGTGGCGACCGTGACCCCGTTCGGCGGCACCATGCCGCCGCCGGTGGCCACCATCACGCCGCCCGGCGCTCCGGTGATCCTCGCGGTCACGGTCACGCCGTCCGCGGGCGGCGGGCCGGGCACCGCCTCGCCCTCGCCGAGCCCGTCGGCGAGCTCGACGCCGCTCGCGACGGGCACCGGGGACCCGAGCCTGACGCCGGTTGCGACCGGCACGGGCGGGCCGGGTCTTACCCCGACCCCGACCGCGGATGCGACCTTCGGACCAATCACCGGTCGGATCTACCTGCCGCTGACGTTGAAGCACGCCGGGATCGGCGGGCCGTGAGGCCCTGCCGAGCGGGCTGACCGGCCGACCCGATCGGCGCATCGATGTCGCACGCGCCCCGGGGGTGTCGTCCCCCCGGGGCGCGCTGCAGCGTTCGTTCTCACACCTCAGCCTCCCAGCTTGGTTTGATGCGATCGCCCTGCAAGACCAGCGCGGTACCAGCCAGATCATCCGCACGCCAGCCGCATCCCGTACGCCTGGTCCCGGCCACCGGGCCGCACCGCATCGCGGACGCTCGGCGAGGCCACCGAGCGCGGGCTATCCCAGGCGCCGCCGCGCGTCACGCGGCGAACGCCGGCCGGCGCCCTGGGGTCCTCCCGCCCGTCGTCGGCCGCGTATGGATACGCGAAGGCCGGCGAACCCGGGATTCGGCCGTACAGGCTGGACGTCCACTCCCAGACGTTGCCGAGTAGATCGCTCGCGCCGCTTGCCGCCGCGCCGAAGATCCCGATCGGGGTCGGCCGCAACAAATGCGTCTCCGACGTATTGAACGCGAAGACGCCGCCCGAACCGGCATCGCCCGAGGCGGTCGTCCACGATCCGCAGGCCGCTTCCCATTCGGCTTCGCTCGGCAGACGGAATGGGCGGCCCGTTCGGTAGGCGAGCCACGCGGGATAGGCCCGCGCCTCGAACCACGAGATGCCGACCACCGGCTGGGCGGGGGAGGAGAAGCGCGGATCGTCCCAGTAGCGCGGCTGCATCAAACGGCCGCCCGGATACATTTCCGCCAGGTGCACGGCGAGCTCCGGCGCCGACATCGCGACCCGCCGCCGGAATATCGCATGCCACTCGGACGACATGTGCCCCGCTTCGAACAGCTCGTCCAGCCGACCCGGATCGGCGCGGAAGCGCTCGGTCCACTCGAGCGCGCTCGCCATCGGGCCCTCGTCCGTGCCCCGCCCTTCGCGCCACGCGGCCGCGTCCGGCGTGTCCCAGAAGCGCGGGTCGTCATAGCCGCCGGCGGTCATGAAGCACGCCCACTCCGCATTCGTCACGGGGAAGCGACCGATGGCGAAGCCCGCGAGCTCGACGACATGCGCCGGCGCCTCGTCCGCGGCGCCGGTGTCGGCGTCGGCGCCGATCGGGTAGCGCCCGCCCGCGATGCTGCACAGCGGCGGAAGGAGATACGCGCCCTCTTCGCCTTCGACCCGCTCGAAGCGCGGATCCCCGAGCTCGCCGAGCGCCTCGCCGGCCGCCATGCGCGCTCGAACGTCGGCCTCCGGCGCCGTCGTGCGCTCAAGGAGCCGGTCGCGGAGTCGAGCCGCGATCGCCGGCCCGAAGCGCTCAGGCACGCTCGCGACCGTACGGCCGGCCAACGGGAGGTCGCTCTCGGCCAGGGCGAGGGCGGCCCCGGCGGGGTCCTCCGACATGATCGCCGCCATCGACAGCGCGTCCTCGAAGCCCGTGCGCGGCAGCGGCGGAACCGGCTCGTGCGCCGCCAACCTCTCGACCATCGCTTCGAGCGAAACGTTGAGATCGGCCGCGCGCCACGGGGCCACGGGCGGTGGAGGGTCGCTTTCGACCGCGAGCCGGCGCGCCGCAAAATAGTCGAGCAATAGGCGATGGTCGAAGTGCAGCCGATCCGTCGCAACGTCCTCGCTGAGCAGACCGAGTCCGAGCCCGGCCGAGATCACCGCCGACGCCGCCTCTTTGCCGATGATCGCCCGGATGGTGGCGCGGTCAAATGCCGCGCCATCCGGGCCGCCGGGGGCGTCGCCCGTGCGCCCGGGCTCGAACCCGCCGCGCCCTCCGGCGAGCAACGCCAAGGCGAGCGCCTCGATCCCGGGGATCAGCCGCCCGCGGGACGGCAGGGCATAGTCGCCGGCCCAGCGATCCTGGACGAGCTGGCGCACGTCGCGCTCATGGAGGGCACCCGCGGCCGCGAGCGCGGGATGATCGCGCTCGACCTCGCGCACGAGCGCGGAGCGGACGAAGGCCGTGAGCAGCGCCGCCACGTCGGCCGGCGGCTCGCCGTCGATCGCCTGTTCCGTGAGCAGCCGGAGCATATAGGGCGTCCCGTAGAGCGAGGACGCGCGCGACGAGCTCAACCACCCCCAGAAACGATCGCGCGCCTCTTCGCGCATGTGCGCGTCGACGAAGGCTCGCATGCCGGCCGGCGAAAGCGGCCGAAGCGACAGGCGGGCCACCTGAGCGTCGGCCGCCGAGAGCGGGATGTCGAAATCCGTCTCGCGGCAGGTGATGACCAACCGCGCGCCGGGCAGGTCGGGCAGCTCGGCGCGGACGAAGTCGCGCCACATCCGCGCCGGGCTCCGGCCATCGCGCGCGGGCCGATCGGGCATCTCGTCGAAGCCGTCGAGCAGGATCAACACGCCGTGATCACGCGCGATCTCGCGCAACGGCGGTAGGCCGGCGGCGCCGCCGCGCCAGAGCCGCTCCAACCACGCCGCCGGCGAGTCGGCCGCCTCGCTCGCCCCCGGCCTGAAACGCGCGAGCGGCGCCAAGAGCGGGACCGGCACGCTCGCGCGATCCGGCGCTGTTTCTGGTCCTATCCCTGATCCATCAGCGCCCGCCGCGCCGCGCAAGGCGAGGTCGAGCACGAGCCGACGGAGCAGCGTCGTCTTGCCCGCCCCAGGCCGGCCGAGCAGGATGATGACAGCCTCGTCGAGCTCGGCGAGCGCCGTGCCCAGATCGTCCCAGCGCCGCGGATCGAGCGCGCCGGACGGCGGTCCGCGCTGGGTCAGGACGAGCTCGAGCGGGACGAAGCGCCGCCCGAGGCGTTCGGGCGGCAAGAGCCAGCGCGCCGCGCTCGCCAGCCGGTAGCCGGCGAGGCTGGTCGGCCGGTGGCGCGCGATCCCGCGCAGGAGGTCCTCCGGTAAATCCGACGGATCGTCGCCGGCGCGGATCGCGGCGAGCAGGCGTGCCAGGCCTGGCGGTGGGGCCGGCGACGGCGCCGGTGCACCGGGATCATCGCGGCCTCCACCGGACGCGCCCACCGCACCGTCCACCGCGCCGCCGAGCCCTGCCGTGCGGGTGGCGCGTACATTGCCCGGACCGCTTGCCGTATCGTCGCTTCCTCCGCGATCCGCCCCAGGCGCCTGGGCATCACCGGCGTGCGGGAGCGGCGGGCGGGCACCGCCGCCGATCACCGGCGGCACTGGCGACAGCGTGTCGTCGCGGATCTCATCGCGCACGTAAACGCTGCGCTCGGACGGCCCCACCCCGAGCTCAGCCTCGAACGTGGCCGCCACCTGATCGAACAGCCGCAGCGCCTCCGCGCGCCGTCCCGACCACGCCAGAACCCGCATCCGCGCGCGCAGCGCCGCTTCGTCCAGCGGCGAATGCGCGAGCGCCGTGGCGGCGACTCGATCGGCCGCCGCCCAGGCCCGGCGCGCTGCGTGCGCTCGCACCAGGGCGGCCAGCAGACGGCCGCGCGCCTCCCGCAGCCGCTCCGCGTGCGGCCCGCGCCACTCGTCGAAGATCGGATTGTCCTCGAGGGCCTGACCGTCGAGCAGGTCACCGCGCCACTCCTCGTCCGTGGCGCAGAGAAGATCGCGGCAGGCATCGCAGGCGACGTCCAGGTCCGGGTGGTGCGCGTCGAAGCGCTCGAGGGCCCGGCCGAAAGCGCCCGCGTCGGAGCCGACGACCGGGCCCGGCGCCACCGTCCGCGAGGTGACCGCGAGCGCGTCGGCGCCGAGACGATCGCGCACCGCCTTGATCGCCTTGCGCAGGTTCGCGCGCGCCTGCGCGGAATCGGGCCACAGCCGATCCGCGATCAGATCCTTCGACACCGGACCCGGCTCGATCACGAGCATCGCGAGCATCGCCAGGGCCTTGCTCGGCAGCGCGACCGCGACGCCCTCGCACTCCACGAAGGGCGTGCCCATAACGCGCACGACGACAGGCCGCCGTATGTCCTTCGTGCCCGCGGACGTCATTTGGCTGCTCGATTCGGCTGTTGGCGATGCTCTACGGCTCATCGCAGGCTCCCGCGCGCGCTCGGCCCAACGGCCATGCTCTGACCCCGACCCAGCGGCGGCCGCACTCATCTCCGCGCTCTCGGTTCGGCACGCGGGGAGGATAGTGCCCGCTGAGCGGGCTTCGAGCCAATCGCAACGCGCGCTGAGTCGCCTTTCTCAACATGGGTGTTCACATGAATCACCCAAGGCTGCACCAGGCCGCCAACGATTACACCATGGGCCCGTGGGCCTCACATCGGACGCGCGGCCAAGCCCGATCCGCACAAGGAGGTACGCGATGGAGCACACGCAAGAGCCGCCTGTCACGGACGGGGCGACGGACGGCCTGATGGTGTCCGCAGGTACGTCCCGCGCGGCTTCCTGCAACGGATGGAGGCGGCGGCCTTTGATGCCGGCCTTGGTGGTCGTGTCGCGTTTGAGCAGCGAGAGGGCGACACGCCGCAGGGTGGCCAAGCTCCGTGAGCGACAGCTTCGTCTGGCCACCGCCCTTGCGGCCCGCAAGGCCTTCTGGGAGGACCGTTCAACCCTTTCGCACGGCCCCGACCCCTACCATCAATAACTGGTCAAGTGTCTCGCTTCCATCCGGGCAATACACCGCGAGGCGGAGATTAGCACATGGGGCGGCCGGGATTCGAACCCGGACAGGTGTTACCCCAGCGGAGTTTAAGTCCCAATTTCGGCCTGCTCGCCCAGGTTCGCCTTCGTTCGCCAACCCGCGTTTTGCCCGTAATTCCGGCCTCTCCATGTCCGTCCCGTTCTGCCCCGTATCGCCGCCGGTCGCCCCGGCGAGGGTCAGAATGAGGGTCAAACGAGGGTCACTCGGGCAGAGCACACGAACGATGGAGTGAGCCGTGCCTTCCCTCTTCCACCATGTCTACAGCAGGGACGTCGCCTGCGCAACTCTCCTCCTCTCCCTCGTCGCGCTACTCAGTGCCGGCCTGCACAACGTCGCCAACGGATTCGCCGACGTTCAGTCGAGCGCGTCTCCCCTTCTCCACTGGGGAGGGGCGGTCGCCATCGAGCTGGGCGTAGTCGCCATCGGCCTGACTATCGCGGTGCGCGCCAAATCAGGCCAGGCGAATCGGCGGCTCTATCTGGGTGTCCTCCTGTTCGTCGCCGCCTCGATCTTCGCCAACTACGACGCCAGCCTCGAAGCGCTGACGGGTCGCGCGATCACATGGAAGGCGCTCCAAGGTCTGGACGCCTGGACACTCGCCAAAGCAGCGCTTCTGGGCGGGGCAATCCCCCTGATGGTGCTCTTGGTGATCGAGTCACTGCGCGAATTGGCTTCCGAAGGGGCGACAGAGACCGTCTCCAAGGAGCACAGCTCGGTCGTCGGCCAGGCCCCAAAGCCACGGAGAGAGGCTCGAAACGGCCAAACTCCCCTTCCCACAGCGCCAATCTCACAGAAATTCGACGGTCGCCAACTCCGATCGGCAACTCCCACAGCCATGAGGGATCTCCTGCGGCAGGAACCGGCCATCTCAGCGACGGAGGTTGCTCGGCGGCTGAACATTGGCCGGGCGACAGTGTATCGCTGGCGAGACATGATCGGCGCACGACGAGACGCCGGCGCATGGGTGCTGCAGTAGAACCAGCCGTCTAAAACGACAAACCACTCTCTGGTCTGGCCCGGCCGATGGCTGGGCCAGCTGTCGAAGTCAATCCATCCAACCTGCTGGGCCTGATGGTAATTGCCACCCCACCATGTCAAGGCCAAGGCCCTACGGGCGAGCTGCGCTCGGCCTTGACATGCCAGGGCCCCGGCACCTGCGCCACCTGTACGCAGGTCGGAGGGCCTGTATACCAAACTCAGTGGCCGGGAGGTTCTCACATGGCCGAATCTGTCCTTCTTACCGTCCGTGATGTCCAAGAGGTGACCCAACTGGGTCGCACGAAGATCTACGAGCTGATGCGCGATGGCGAGCTCCCCTATCTCAAGATCGGCCGGTCGATTCGCATCCGACGAGAGGCGCTTGAGGCATGGCTGACTCAGTTGGAGGAAGAGCTACAACAGGAACTGCCACTGTCCTGGTAGCCCGTCTCCTATAATCCTACTCCAGACCAAGACAGCCGCCCTGCCGAAACGCCGGGCGGTTGTCTCATCACCCATGAAACACGAGACGTCCTGTACTCAAGTTTGGACAAATAACCTGTCAAGTAGTGGCACCGGCTGACGCTCGCGGCAGCCACTCTACGCGTGCTGGGGCCATTTCGGAGGGCTCCGGTACTTCTCGACGGGAATTACGGGCGAGATGGGCGCGCGCCGCCTTTGCACCAGACCCCGTCGAAATGCGCGGCTGCGACGCCCTTCACGGCTCCGACTGCTCTCCTCAGGCGTGAGAGAACCCCCGGCAAGCGTCTGCTGAGCGCCGCGGGACGCCGGTTTTGTCCAAACTCCAAACGGAGGTAGAACGGCTGATCCTCGCTCGGCGGGGGCACCAGCCCCGCCACGACGCGCCGGAGGTTCTGTTCAAGCGCGGCACGCTCGGCGACCTCGTCTGCAAACTTGCTCGTCGGCGTGAAGAACGCGTCGATGGCGTCGAACACACTCGCGTGCCTGCGCCGGAAGACCGGCGACATGCTCAGCTCGACCACCGTGCGGGCCACCGTGTTGCTCGCCAGCGCGTCAAGCAGGTCCATGGTCGCGTCTGCACGAGCGGGCAGGGCGCGGTACAATTCGTCTCGG